>JBEKPD010000045.1:0-49043 GCA_049521075.1 Occallatibacter sp. | reverse complement strand
CTTTCCAAGGCATAAACGCATCTTCAAGCGTCAAGCCAAAGCTGGGAAAGCCAACTGTTCTCCGCAAATGTGTAAACCATGTCCCCGGTCTGTTTCGTAAACCATCTCCCCGGTACACTCAGTTTGTTAGCCCCGCGCTTTAGCGTGGGGAAGGCAGATTCCACAGATTGACTCTGGAGTCCCGTAGGGACGGCGCAAGAACATTTCTTTTGCAGGAATCAATAGCTCCTGATGGTGATGCTTTTAAACTGATGCTGCACCGCCAATTAGCTAGAAGCTAACAGCTAGGAGCTTGCGATGTCCGCAATTCCCATCACCGCGTCGGACCGCGTCTTCGGTCTCACCGGCGCAGGCATCAGCGCCGAGAGCGGCCTGCCCACCTTCCGAGCGTCCGACGGTTTGTGGGCCGGATACAACGTTCAAGAAATCTGCACGCCCGAGGCTCTCCTGCGCAATCCCGCGCTGGTCTGGGATTTTTATTCCAAGCGCCGCGCCGACTGCGAAAAGGCCGCTCCCAATCCCGCACACATCGCCCTCGCCGAGCTTGAAGCGCAGCTGCCCGGCCGGTTTTTTCTCTGCACGCAAAATGTGGACGACCTGCACGAGCGCGCCGGCAGCAAAAATCTGATCCACATGCATGGCGAGCTCGCCAAAGCGCGCTGCGAGCGCGAGTGCGGCCGCCCTCCGGTCGAAGATCGCGTCGTTTACGCGAACCTCGAAGAGGTCGGCCGCTGCCCCTGCGGCGGCCGCCTGCGGCCGCACATTGTCTTCTTCGGAGAAATCCCTCTCGAAATGCCGCGCATCGAGCGCGAAATCTCCGAGTCCACGCTCATGCTCGTCATCGGCACCTCCGGCTCGGTGTATCCAGCGGCCAACTTCGTCCACTGGGCCCACCAAGCTGGCGCGCGCACCGTCTACATCGGCCCCGAGCCCCCGCTCAACGCCACGGCCTTCACCCACATCGTCGAAGGCAAAGCCGGCGAGGTTCTCCCCGGGGTATTCAACGTCCAGCGCTGATAGCCGGCACTCCATCCCAGGATGTCCGCATCAAAACTGCTCTGTCATCCTGAGCAACAAGAATCGAATGTCATTCTGAGCGGAGCGAGCCGCGTGCGCGGCTCGCTCAGTCGAAGGATCTGCGGTTGCTCTTCTGCTTACACAAGGCATACCCTCGGCAGGAAACCCGCCTGCAAAACCGTTACTTTTCCGCCTCGTCCGTCTGCGCCAGATTCGGCTGATCGAGCCCTTCCCCGTCATTCTCGCGGTCGAGCTGCGCCCGCTTGGGAACCTCAACCAGATCCTGGTTATGTGCAGCTTGGTGAACCTCAGTTTGTGCTGGTTGCAGTTTCTTCACGATGTTTTGCATAAGTCTCCTCTCCGTCTCGATAGTCTCGATCCGTAAAAAATCTGTTAATGTGGTTTGGATGTCGCGCCAGTCAGTCGCTGACTGGCTGACTCCCTAACTTGCCGGGTGCCCCATCCTCGCAACGTTTTTGTTTTTGTCGCTAGGGTGGGGTCTTTCTCTAACTCCGCTAGCCCCGCTTAATAAACTCTTTCCGCCGAAACCGCAGCGCCGTCCAGTCCTCATCAATAGCCACGGATCGCACGGTATCAAACCCCAGCTTCTTCAGCGAAGCCCATCCCGTGTCGCGGTTGAAGTCGCAGGTGTACTTCTTCGATGTGCCCTTGGGGTAGGCGAACCACACCACGGCATCACCTTTAGCGCGGCGCGCGATCAGCGGTGCAAGCCGTTCCACCTCGCTCTTGCGCATCACAAACGTCAGCCAGAACTCCGCATCTGCCACAGAATCCAGGTGATGGTGGATCGTGATCACCGGCAGCTTGGCCAGTTCAGGCTGAAAGCTCTCCGGCGCATCGAGCACCACAATCTCCTGCCGGTTCCCCAGGTTGAGTTTTTCAAATACGTTTCCCATGGTTTTTTATGCTACCCGTTTCGGCGAATTAATCGGCAAATTCCAGGCAGCTTTTTTTGATCCCGGAGGGCGATGCGGTTGAGCGCACCGGGTCCGGATTTTCCAATCCGGGAAACTAACTCCGCAACTCCGCTGCCTTAATAGTTGAACCGATAGCGAAACTCCCCGTAAATCTGCCGTGGGTCGTTCCAGTGGAATCCGCCGAACGTCAAACTGTTATCCAACTGCACACGGCGATTTGCCACATTCACCGAGTTCGCCGAAACGGTAAACTTCTCGGCGAAGGTCTTTCCAACAGAGAGATCAAACGTAGTGTGGCTGGGCAGATAGGAGCCGGGGTATTGCACACCGGGCAGCCCGTTCGTGAAACCCGATCCGTAATAAACATTGGTGGAAGCATACGCCTTCCAGGGCAGAGCGCCGTTGAAGCCGACGTTCAACGTATTTCTCTGGTCATGGTCGACGGGAGCGAGTCCCGGGGGAATATCGAGGGGGCAGCTCGAGTTGTTGGGGGGGCAGATCAATCCTCCAGTAATCGGCGAAGTTGCCTGCGCGATTTGATTCGCATAGGCCAGATGAAACTGGCCATGGCGGAAGACATCGGGAGAGCGCAAGGTGAGTGCCCAACCTTGGATCTGCGCGTATGCCCAGGTAATCGGCCAGAAGATATTTGATTCTCCGATGTTATTGTGGTCCAGCCAGTTCTCGGCCCTGGTTTCATAGTTATTGGCGCTTAGGGTCCAGTTACGGTAAGGGATCGTGACGCCATACTGCCATTGGATGTCCCGCTCGCCATAAAGTGGAGCAAAGGTCAAGTTCTGACCGTTTGCCAAGTCGAGGAGCGGACCGGTGGCGGTCGATATCGGCGGAGCTTGGTAGTAGTAGCCATAGAAGCCGCTAAACACCCAGTTCACGCGTGGAACTCGCAAGGAAGCGCCGAAGCGAGGGTCGCTTGCGTGTTCTGATATGGTGGCGTTGAACTGTGTTTCACGCAGTCCGGCAATCAAAGTGAACCATGGAGCCACTTTGAATTTGTCGTTGATGAATTCAGAAACCACGCCGCCATTTACACCGACCGACGATGGAGAAACGTTTGGCGTGCCGTCGGTGAAATAGTTATTGAAGTAGTTGTACTGGTGCTGGCTAAAGCTGTAAAGGCCGGCTTGAAGGTCGTTCTTCCAGAAGTTTTGGTTGAGCGCAATCTGGGCACCGGCGTAGCTGGCGATCTGATTCACCGTGGAGATCACGGGGTAATCGTTAGGGCCGCCGTTATAGTTGGCGCCGTTGTAGTGATAGAACGGCGAAACCGTCAGGAGCGCATTCCGGCTGAAGGTGCGAATCCAGGAGAACGTGACATATCCGTCGGGTTCGCTTTCGGAGTCATGCAGGCCGCTCGATGGATAGACCTGGTTTCCAACGGAGTTTGGATCGGGGTCAATCGGAATCTGGTAGTAATCCCTCCGCAACGAAGTCACTAACCGGTATTGGTTTTTCGCGTCGGGGTTGAAGATGAACGAAGCGAACCCGCCGTAGCCGTTGACGGCGTCGTTAACCACTTGAGGAATGGGTGTCTGGAGGCCGTAAGCGCTGCGGTTTCCATTCAGGCTTCCATACCAGGCAAATCGATTGGTGTGCGCTCCGCAACTGACCTGGTCGTCGGTCTGATAGAAGTTGCCGGCTGTGACGACGAGGTCGCACTGCCTGTCGCGCTCGAAGCCGGTGCGCGGCACGACGTTGAAGACTCCGTACGTGCGGTCTCCATAGTCGGCGTCGTAGCTGCCGCTATACACCTCGAGATAATCGATGTCTCTGGGGAGAATCTGCGGCCCAAGGTTGGTGGCGATGTTGGTGTTGGGAATCGGCACGCCGTCGATCAGCCAGTTGACCTGGTGGCCACCCATCATGTGCAGCATGTCGTGGGTCACATAGGAGGCTGGGACATAATCGGTAATCATCTCCATGCCATTGGTGCGCTCCGCTCCGGGAGTTTCCAGAATGTCAGTGCGGCTCAACATCGTTGTCGGCGTAACACTGTCGGTTGTCGCTTGACCCGGAGTTTCCCCCACAACGACATTTTCTTCGACGCCTTCAATGCCCAATTGGAAATGGAGCACCGGACTGGTGTCGGACTGAACGATTACGCCCTGGCTCACCTGCTGAAAGCCCTTCGATGAGACCGTCACCGTGTAATTCCCGATAGGCACGGAAGTGAATACAAATTCACCATTTTCGTCGGAATCCTGCGATTGCGTCCAATCCGAGATTTGTGCTTTCAGCGTAAGGTGCGCGCCTTGGATTGGACGATGTTGAGGATCGTGGACCACGCCGCGAACTGAACCGAAGATCGTCGCGAACGCGGGAAGGGAAGCGGTCAGCAGCGCTGCCGCCACAAGAATCTGGCGTTGCATCATGGAAAGACCTCCGTGCGAGCTCGTCGTATGAGCCCGCTTTGCGTTAATGCACGGCTTGCTCGCTCGTGAATTCTGGGGCCCTGCGAACGAGTGGAATGCCGTATCAGGCCACGCCGGCTCAGCTCCCATAAGGAGAGGGGAGAAGCTAGCCCTGGGAGAGTGCTTGGCCCGGAAAGGATGCCGTGTGCGGAATGTTTAGCTGAGATTCGTTTGCGGAGGTCCGCGCCCAGCGTGCACGCGTGCGGGTGTCGCCTCCGGCGCAGCGTAGTCCGCAAGCGCAACCCGCGCCTGCTCCCGCACGATCGGCATGCCGGCAGCCCTAACCGTCAACGCCGCAGCCGGCGCGGTAAGGAACGCCGCCATTCCAGGAAACTGCGGGCAGGTCATCGGGGCCGATATCGCCGATGCCGAGTCGCGCATCGGCGCGGCCATGAACATGTACATCGCGCAGTGGTGCGCCCCGTGCCGCCGGCAACACTGCGGCAAATTCGCGTTCTCGCTGTCGATAAACACCGACAGCGGCCCGAACCCGAAGAACGCGATCAGAAAGATGGAGAAGCCGCGCCGCATCTGAGTCGATGCTAGCAGAATGTGCACTCACCTTGAACCCCCGCTTACTGATTACTACTGACCACTGACCGCTAGTCACTGCTTCACTCAGTTATCATCAAAGCAACGCTGGCTTTCGCCGCGCCAAATCAATCCAAAGGAAAGTCCAGTGCCCGAAGTGCACACCTCCGCATCGCCGTTCGACGCATCCGCCGCGCGCAACTCCCGCTCCGCATTGCGCATCGCCATCTTCGGTTTCGGCACCGTGGGCAGTTCCGTAGCGCGCATTCTCGTCGAGTCCAAGCCACAGGGTCTGGAACTCACGCACGTCTTCAATCGCGGCGTAGCGCGCAAGCGCGTCGCGTGGGTGCCCTCAACCGTGACCTGGAGCGAAGACGCCGATGCGGTTCTCTCTTCCGATGTCGACGTCGTCGTCGAGCTCGCCGGAGGCCTCGATCCTGCTGGAACCTGGGTGCGCCGCGCTCTCGAAGCCGGCAAAAGCGTCGTCACCGCCAACAAAAAGCTCATTGCTTTTCATGGAATTGACCTGGAGCGTTTGGCCGCGGCCCATGGCGGTCATCTTAAGTACGGCGCTGCCGTCGCCGGCGGCATCCCCGTCATCCCCGGCCTCGAGCAAGGCCTGGCCGGCGATCGCATCGAGCGCATTGAAGGCATTCTCAACGGCACCTGCAACTTCATTCTCAGCAAAATGGAGGCCGGAGCAGAATACGCGCCTGTGCTCGCTGAAGCGCAGGCCAAAGGCTACGCTGAAGCCGATCCCACTGAAGATGTCGGCGGATTCGACGCCCGCTCCAAGCTCGCCATCCTCATGCGTCTCGCTCTGCGCGTTCAGGTCGATCCCGAGGAGATCGTGCCCCAACCCATCACCGCAATCACAGCCGTCGATTTCAGCTATGCGCGCGACCTCAGTTGCACCATTCGCCAAGTAGCACGTGCGGAACAAGTCACGTGCACTGAGCAAACCGAAGGCCATCTCGCCGCAGCAGTCGGTCCCATGCTCGTCTCCTTGCGCTCGCCACTCGCCTGGTCGCAGGGCACGGAGAACATGGTAATCGCCAGCGGCCACTATGGCGGCGACGTGGTCTTTTCCGGCCATGGCGCCGGCGGCCATCCCACCGCGGTCGCCGTAGTCAGCGACTTGCTCACTCTCGCCCACGGTTCGCGCCGCGTCGAGATCCCGTCGGCCCCCGCGCACGTCGGCGCAGAGTTCGAGGTCCCGCACTACATCCGCTTTCTCGTTCGTGACCGTCCCGGCATCGTGGCCGCCATCACCACCGCGCTAGCCAACGAGCAAATCAACATTCGCGCCATCGTGCAGAAACCCGGCTACCCCGCCGACGCGCTGCCCTTCGTAGTCACAGTCGAGCCCTGCAAAACCTCCGCCCTCAAGCGCGCCCTCGCGCCCGTCAGCGCCATGGATTGCATGCTCGTCGAGCCCCTCGACTTGCAGATGCTCGAATAAATGTAGGGGGGCAGGTTTCGGGCTCACGGGTCGGTTGTCGCGCCTTCAAATGTTCGAGAGTCCGCGCCTACTTCGGCAAATTAGAATTGATATCTGATACACAGCCCCCACCCCTGAAACCTGACGCCTGAATCCCAACGCGAGGTCGCTCCATGATCGACAGAATCTATCGATGTGAAATCGGCGGTGAGGAGAGCCAGAACCCCACGCACTGGCTCGTCATCAACTGCAGCAGCTCGCAGCTCACCGTCTTCAAGTGGACCAAAGAAGCCGCCGACGCGCCCGGTGCGCGCCACTACTGCGGCGAAGCCCACGCCCAGGTTTACATCAGCCGCTGGCTCGAAGCCGCCTGCTCCTGAGAGCAGCGAACAGTGGTCGGTTGTCAGCTCGTAGTCTGTAGCCGGTAGCCAGCGACTTAGTCCCTTAGTCCCTGCTCTTCGCCTTCCCTGTCGACTCCCGCACCACCAGCTCCGGTCTCATCTCGATCTCGGCTGGAAACTGCTTCTCCTGGTTGGCGATCCGCTCCAGCAAAACCTGGGCGCCTCTCTGGCCCATCTCGAACAGCGGCTGATGCACCGTAGTGAGCGAGGGTGTCGAAAATGCCGCCGAGGTGATGTCGTCGAATCCCACTACCGAGATGTCGCCCGGCACGTCAAGGCCCGCATCCTTGATGGCGCGAATGGCGCCCATCGCTGCTGTGTCGTTGAAGCAGAACAGGGCCGTGAAGTCGCGGGTCTTTTCCAGTAGAGCGCGCGTTGGTCCGTAGGCGATCTGCGGGTCCATCGGATGCGGATCAGTCTTCTTCGGCCAGCCGCTTGCATCCAAATGGACCGTCAACGCAGAATCGATCTCGAGGTCGAGTTCCGAGGCGGCCTTCTGAATTCCCGCCCAGCGGTACTCCGAGTCCGGAATCATCGCGGGACCGCGCATGAAGGCAATCCGCCGGTGTCCCAGATCGTAGAGATGTTCGAGCGCCACCCTGGCGGCGATGGCATGGTCCAGAACGATATTGGTCACCTTCTGAATCGCGCAGTGCGCCGAGATCGCCACCACCGGCACCGGCACGGTCAGCTCTTCTACGGCCGTATTCAGCAGCAGAAAGCCGTCCACCGCGCGCTCCATCAGCATCTGTGGGTAGCGCTCCAGCAGTTCCTTGTTCCAGTAGTGGCAGGCCGTGAAAAAAAAGTAGTGAGCGTGGTTCAACTCTTGGACCACGCCGCTCATCACCCGCGTGAAATAGCCCTCGCTCAGGTCCGGCGCCAGCACGCCAACGCTCATCGACTGGCTGCTGCGCAGCGACCGGGCAAAGTAGTTGGGCCGATAGTTCAGCCGTTTGGCAGCCTCCTCCACCCGCAGACGCGTCTCCTGGGGGATCGACTTGGCCGAAGGCGAATTATTCAGGACAAGCGACACAGTGGTCTGCGAGAGCTCCAGATGTTCGGCCAGCATACGCAGATTCACGTGTCCACTTGATGCCGCATCCTTTCCCTTGCTCATTTCGCAGTTGTACCACGTTCCGCGGGCATAAGGAAACGCCATTCCTGCCAGATATATCGATTTTCTACTCGCGATGTGTAACAGTCCAGGCCGTCTCTCTCGCCCCCCTCCGGCCCTCCGGACCGGCTCCGCGCCCACTCCACGGCAAACTGAGGAGTCCGCACCGCGCCGCCCCTTCGCATTTTCACAATTTTCACTCGTATGCATCTGATTTTGCTTACTTGTAACCTCTCGTTCATGTTGACCCGGTAGCCTGACCTTTGTGGACGCCACTGTGACCGAGATTCGTATCTCCCAGCCACTGCCCCCGACAGAGCCCGGCCCACCCATCGAAAAGGCCGCCGTGGCCGTTAAGGCGACGCAGTCTGAAATCCGCCGTTATCTGCTTTCTCGCGGCAACTCCGCCATCGCCGACCGCCTTTTCAAGGTGCTGATGACGTTGTGCGCGCTCAGTATCTTCCTGATCGTCGCCCTCATCGCCTATCAATTAGTTGATAAATCCAACCTCAATTGGGCGCATTCGGGCCTCAAGTTCTTTTATACGGCCGTAAAAGATCCGGTAACTGGCCAGCCGCAATACTGGGATCCCGTCAATGGCAACTTTAGCGCCATCCCTTTTATTTACGGAACCCTGGTTTCCTCGTTCCTGGCTTTGCTGTTTGCGGTTCCCCTGGCCCTCGGCGTGGCTATCTTCCTTACCGAAATGTGTCCTCGCTTCCTGCGCGGTCCACTGTCCTTTCTCACCGAACTGCTGGCCGCAATTCCCAGCATCATTTACGGCCTATGGGCCATGTACATCCTTGTCCCGCTGCTCCGCCAGTACGTCAACCCCGTCCTGGTGAATGTGCTCGGCTGGACCGGCCTCTTCTCAGGCGACAATCCCACCGGCGATGGTTATTTTGCCGCAGGCGTCATTCTCGCCATCATGATTCTGCCCATCATCTCCTCGCTCACCCGCGAGGTGATGACCGCCGTGCCCCACTCCCAACGCGAAGCTGTACTGGCCTTGGGCGCCACGCGCTGGGAGATGATCCGCACCGGCGTTTTGCGCAACGCGCGCATCGGCATCGTGGGCGGCATTATCCTTGGTTTGGGCCGCGCGCTCGGCGAAACCATGGCCGTGCTCATGGTCATCGGCAACACTCCCGAGATCCACAAATCGCTGCTCGCGAATGGCGCTACCATGGCCTCTGTCATCGCCAACGAATTCGCCGAGGCCACCAGCGACTTGCACCGCAGCGCCCTGGTCGAAATCGGCTTGGCGCTGTTCTTGGTCACAATCATCGTCAACGCCATCGCCCAGGTGCTGGTCTGGGCCGTCACGCGGGGCACGCCGTCGCAGGCGCACTAAGGACACGTGAATGAGCACTGCCGCACTGCAGCTTCGCTCCAAAATCCGGACCGTCACCGACCGCGCCGTCACCGTCCTCGCCATCCTCGCCACCATACTGGTCATCGCGCCGCTCGCGGTGATCTTCGCTGAACTCATCTATAAAGGTGCCAGTTCGCTCGACTTGAACTTCTTTACCAAGATTCCTGCGCCCGAGGGCGAAACCGGCGGCGGCATGGCCAATGCCATCGTCGGCTCCGGCGTCCTGTTGGGACTGGCCAGCCTCATCGGCATTCCCATCGGCATTGGCAGCGGTATTTTTCTCGCCGAATTCGGCCGCGGCACCAAGCTGGCCGATGCTGTCCGCTTCACCGCCGACGTCCTCAACGGCGTGCCCTCCATCGTGATGGGCATAACCGCCTACGCACTCATCGTCGCTCCTCACATCAGCTTCCTGCCTTTCCTCGGCCACTTCTCCGCGTTCTCCGGCGGCGTGGCGCTGGGTATCATGATGATTCCCACCGTCTGTCGCAGCACCGAGGAGATGCTGCTCATGGTGCCGCACGCGGTGCGCGAAGCCGCTCTCGGCTTGGGTGTGCCCAACTGGCGCTCCGTGCTTTCCATCACCGTCAAAACCGCATCGCCTGGCATCATCACCGGCTGCATGCTGGCCTTCGCGCGCATCGCCGGCGAAACCGCGCCACTGCTCTTCACGGCCCTCGGCAATCAGTTCTGGAGCACCAACCTCAAAGAGCCCATCGCCGCGCTCCCGTTGCAGATTTTCATCTACGCCAACTCTCCCTACGAAGATCAACAGCGCATGGCCTGGGCGGGGGCTCTGGTGCTCATCGTCCTCATCGTGCTCGCCGTTTCGCTGGTGCGTTACGTTACCAGCCGCGGCGTCCTCAAAGGCAACAGTTAACCGGCAACCCTCACCAGGTTCGCCGTTTTTTTTTGAGTCCGTTTGTGTGTGTGGCGATGAAGAATACAATCGCCGTTGGAAACTTCGAGTTTCATGAGTTACGAAAACGCTGAGTCGGCAAGGAGCCCTGTACAAGGGATCGGCTTTATTGGGAAGTGCATGAGTAATGTCCTGGCATCCGCGCCGTCGGCGCAGTGTTTGTTAGCCCCGCGCTTTAGCGTGGGGAAAGCGGATTGCAAGAATTGAATCCGGAGTCCCGTAGGGACGGCACAAAGACATTTCTTTTAAGGGCCCAATAGCCCTTGAAATCTTTTCGCGCGGCCTATTGAACTGGAACCATAAGGAGAAATCCGCAAGTGGGCGTCAGCATCGAAGTAGTCAACCTGAATGCGTGGTACGGTACCAACCACAGCCTGCAGGACATCAATCTCAAGATGCCGGGTAACCATGCCACGGCGCTGATTGGCCCGTCCGGCTGCGGCAAGAGTACCTTCGTGCGCTGTCTCAACCGCATGCACGAAACCAATCCCATCGCCCGCGCCACAGGCACCGTCCGCATCGGCGACCTCGACATCTACTCCGACGCCAAGCCCGTTGAAATCCGCCGCCGCGTGGGCATGGTCTTCCAGCGTCCCAATCCCTTTCCCACCATGTCCATCTACGACAACGTCGCTGCCGGCCTCAAGCTCAACGGCTACTCCAACCACAAGCATCTCGATGAGGTCGTGGAGAAGTCGCTCAAGAACTCGGCTCTATGGGACGAGGTCAAGGACGATCTCAAGAAGAAGTCCGGCGCCAGCCTCTCCGGCGGACAGCAGCAGCGCCTCTGCATCGCCCGCGCCCTCGCCGTCGACCCTGAAGTCCTGCTCATGGACGAGCCTTGTTCGGCACTCGATCCCGTCTCCACCTCAAAGATCGAGGACCTCATCTTTCAGCTCAAAGTGCAGTACACTATCGTGATTGTGACCCATAATATGCAGCAGGCGGCGCGCGTGGCGGAAAATACGGGATTCTTCCTCAACGGCCGCATGGTCGAGTTCGACGCGACCCACAAAATCTTCACCAATCCTTCTGACAAACGTACGGAAGACTACATCACGGGTAGGTTCGGATGACACGTATTCGTTTTCAACAAAGCCTCGAAGATCTCAAGGAGAACCTCCTGGTCATGGCCGGCCTCGCCGAACAGGCCATTCAGCGCGCCATTGAGGCCTACCGCACGCGCGACCTGTCCATCTGCGACCTCGTCAGCCGCAGCGAGATCGCCATCAACCGCATGGAGCGCGACATCGACCAGTCTGCGCTCGATCTGCTCGCCATGGAGCAGCCCATGGCCATCGATCTGCGCTTCATCTTGAGCGTCATCAAGATCAATGCCGATCTCGAGCGCGTGGGCGACGCCGCCAAAAGCATCTCCGACCGCGTCCGTCACATGGAGCGTCTGGGCGCTGTCGATCTGCCCGTCGATATTCCACGCATGGCCGCCTTGGCCGCCGACATGGTGCGCAAGAGCCTGCAGTCGTTTATCGAGGGCGATGCCGAGCTGGCCCGCGGCATCCTCACCATGGACGACGCCGTCGACCAGATGAACCGCTCCGCCTACAAAGCCCTCACCAAGGTGATGGAGGAGCAGGGCCATCTCGCGCCTCAGGCCCTGAACGCCCTCATGATCTGCCGCAGCCTCGAGCGCGTCGCCGATCACGCCACCAACATCGCCGAGGACGTCATCTTCTGGGTGCAGGGTGCCGACGTGCGCCACCACAAGAGCGTAGCCAAGGCTGCCGCCGCCGCTGCTGCCAGTAGCGCCACCCCCTCCGACACCGCTCCCGCCAACGCCGCCCCCGCCCAAAGCTGATTCCGCGCGGCTTTTCAATTCATTTTTCGTCTTAACAAATTCATGGGTGCCCCGGGTCTCGATTTTGAGACCCGGGATACCACGAACCTCAATCCAACAAGAAGCTCCGTGCCCCATCCTTGGGGCGTCTTTTGCCGCAAGGATGGGATCGCACCAGCCCAACAAAAAAGCCTCGCTCATAGCGCGGCTTTTTAATTCATTTTTCGCCTTAACAAATTCCTGGGTGCCCCGGGTCTCGATTTTGAGACCCGGGATACCACGAATCTCAATCCAACAAGAAGCTCCGTGCCCCATCCTTGAGGCGTCTTTTGCCGCAAGGATGGGATCGCACCAGCCCAACAAAAAAGCCTCGCTCATAGCGCGGCTTTTCAATTCATTTTTTCGTCTTAACAAATTCCTGGGTGCCCCGGGTCTCGATTTTGAGACCCGGGATACCACGAATCTCAATCCAACAAGAAGCTCCGTGTCTTATCCATTCCGCACTTTTCTGCGGAATGGATGGGATACCTGCAGAATTCCGGTCTACAATTCCCGAAAATGCATCTAGAAGCTGCCCCACTCAATGCGCCGTCGCCGTAGTAATCTTCACGCCCATCCCGTTCAACTTGCTCCGCGCCGCCCGCGCCTCAGGCGTCTGCGGATGCCGCTGGATCAGCGACCGCAGCTCATGAATCCCCTCCTCGCGCTTGCTCTCCGCCAGCAGGGCATATCCCTTGTGCAGTTGCGCCGCCGGGGCCTTGGTGTTCCCGCTGAACCCCTCCAGCACATTGTTGTAGTCGCTGATCGCCGTGGCGTAGTCCTTCTGCTGGTAAGCAATCTCGCCCAGATAAAACTGCGCCGTCCCCGCCAGGTCGTCCAGCGGATAGTAGTGAATCACGTCCTGGAACTCGCTCTGGGCTACGCTATACTGCCCGGCGTCGTAATCGCGCATACCGGCCTGCACAGTCTCCTGCAGCGGCGGCGCCTGCTGCGCTGCCGGCATTGTTACCGGTCCTCCTGGCGCACCCGGCGCCGCGCCTGGCACTGTGCTCGCACCCGGTTGCGTTGTGCCCGGCTGCGTCGTGCCCGGTTGCGTTGCGCCCGCCTGAATTTGCGCCGGCGGTGCTTGCATGTTCTGTAGCTGCGCCTGCATATCCGCAACCGACTTGTCGAGCTTGGCAATGCGCGCCTTCAGTTCGTCCACTGAATCGTTCAGCGACTGCACCTGCCCCGAAACCGTATCCAGCTTGCCGCCGTTCGCGTCGTTCTGCGTATTCAACTTCTGCTGCAGCGCGTTGACTGTGGTGGTCATCTGGTTGGCGGTATCGGCCGTCTGCTCCGCCAGGTGCTGCAGCACGCCCATCTTTGCGTCCAGCGTCGACTGCAGCCGCTGCACACTGTCCATCAGCTGCTGCACCTGCGTCTGCAGCTCCACAATCTCCTTTGAGACCGCGTGCGCACGCGGCGCTGAGGGAAGAAAGACAAGACTCAAGACAGCTGCGGCCAGCAGACCTTTACGAGTGGGAAGAGAAATGTGCATAAGTAAACCTTCCTAACTACAACATACGGCAGCCGGGCCGGGAAGACCGAGCTGCCGCGCTGAAAACTCCATCGTCAGGGATGACCTGTGCGTCGAGGTAGGCGTATTCTCTAGCTCCGCTCACTCCGCTGTTCCTACCTGTCAATCGCAAACCCATCCCTGCGGTTCAACTGCCAGCACTCCTCGTTCGACTCCGTGCAGAACGGTTTCTCTTTGCCGTAGCTGATCACGCGGATGCGATCGGCCGCTACCCCCGCTGTCACCAGCGCGGTCTTGGCCGCCTGCGCACGGTTCTGGCCCAGCACCAGGTTGTACTCGTCGGAACCGCGCTCATCGCAATAGCCGCCGACCACGACCTTGACGTCCGGATGCTTCGCCAGATAATCCGCATCCTTCGCCAGCGTCGACTCGGCATCCGTGCGGATATCGTAATTGTCGTAGTCGAAGAAGATGTCCTGCACGCTGGCCTTGAACTCCTCATCCTGGCTCATCGAGGAGCTGGGAACGCTCACTATCAGTCCCGCATTCACGGTCACGCGTGCCGAAGCGTCCGCCGAGCCACCGTCGCCGCGCGCCACCAGGTGATAGGTGGTCGATGTCGTCGGTCTCACCGTCTTCACGCCCACTGAGGGAACGTCGCCTATCCCGTCAATCGAAATCGACGTAGCGTCCGTCGTGCGCCAGCTCAACTGCACCTGGTCGCCGGAAGAAATCACGGTCGGTGTCGCCGTCAGTTGCGCAGTCGGCGAAGCCCCGGACGTTGCTGACGGGGCCGTTTCCGCTGACGGTACTGACTTGCTCTTTTTGCCGCAGCCAGACATAGCAGTCAAAGCAACCAACAGGACGGCAGACGTCAACCAAATATTTCGCAGTTTCAAGGGAGTTCTCCTTTTCTAAAAAAATTCGAGTCAGTCTTTCGGGCAAGCCGCCTTGGTGTCATCGCGGTTGCCGCCGTCCGATTGCAACGCCAATAGAATCATAGTCGGTCACGCCCGAATACCCATTGCATTCGAAGCGCCTGCCAAATCCGTCGCGCCGGCCTCCAGACCCGCACTCGCAAACTCACCACAACAAGGGGTGCCCCGGGTCTCGATCTTGAGACCCGGGATCGCACAAACCTCAACCGGTCTAGCCCGCCAGCTCCCCTCAAATCTCCCGTGCCCCATCCATTTCGCGTTCTTTGCGAAATGGGTGGGATTGCACGAACCCAAATTCTCCTCTCTTAACGCAACACAAAAAAAGGGTGCCCCGGGTCTCGATCTTGAGACCCGGGATCGCACGACATTCAACGGGCCTAACTCGCCAATTGCTGCTTCTTCACTTCCAACTCCAGTTCGGCATCGAATTATCTCCGCTAAACGTGAGCTGATGTTGCTCCGTCCCATCCCCAAGCATCGACCAGATCTGCGTGCGGTGATCGATCTGGCGCTGGAACACGATGTGCCGCCCATCCGGCGACCAGGACGGAAAGTCGTTGTTGCCAGCCTCGTGCGTGGCCTGCAGCCAGCGCTTGCTGGCAATGTCCATCACGTAGATATCCTGCCCGCCGGGATCGCCGGGTCCATACTTGCGGTTCCAGCTGAAGGCCAGCATGCCGCTCGTCGACCACGAAGGCGAGATCGCGTAGCCGCTGTCGGTCATGCGCTGCACGTTCGCTCCGTCCTGATCGATCACATAAATCTGCGGTTCGCCCGTGCGTCCGCTCACAATGGCCAGTTGCGCCCCGGTGCGCGGATTCCACACCGGCGACACATCCGCTCCGAACGCCGTTACCTGGTGAAGCCCCCCGCCGCCGGCATCCGCAACCCAGATCTCCGGATGCCCCGAGCGTGCCGACGAAAATGCGATCTTCGATCCATCGGCCGACCATGCCGGCGACAGGTTGCTTCCGCCCGCCGTGCCTGCCGGAAAACTCACCGTGCGGCCCAGGTCGAGCGAGAACATGCGAATCGCCCAACCCGAGTTTTCCAGCGATGAGAAAGCAATGCGCGACCCGTCCGGCGAGATGCGCGGCGACATGGAAACCGTGCCCAGGTGCGTAACGGCATGCTGATTGGCGCCGTCGTAATCCATCACCCAAATCTCCTTCGAGCCCGTCCGATTGCTTACAAAATAGATCTTGGTTTCGGCAATGCCGTTTACGCCGCCGCCCAGTCGCGAGATGATGTCGTCGGCAAAACGATGCGCCAAGGTCCGCGCCATGTCTGCGCTGGCCGCTTCGTTGTACTGCCGCGCCAACACCGGCGGGCTGCCCGCCGTGGTCACATCCATCAGCCAGCCATACACCGCCAGCCGCCCGTTATCCGCGGAAAGCGCACCCAACGCCACCATTGACGCACTCGCCGGCGCCGCCGACCATTGTGCCGGCGTCATCTCCTGCGGCGAGCCCGGCATGGCCTGCGGCGCCAGACTCTTCGAAACCATGTCGAAGAGGCCCGCGTTGCTCAAATCGTTAAATAGGGTAGTGTCGAAGACATTCTTCAGCACCGGGGTTTGGGGATCGCTGCCTACCGGCTTGAAATCCGCCGCCGCCAGCCGGATGCGCTGATTGCCCAGGTTGGTTCCGGTGTGAACCCAGTCCTGAGCCCTTAACTGCGGCGTTTGAAGATACGCCAGGGAAAACAAAAAAAGAGGCAAAACCCTCAAAAAAATTGCCTTCATGCGATGTGCAGTCCTTCCTTTGTGGTCCCGTGTTGATTCTCGATCAGACCGTTGCTATCGGATGGTGTTGCGCACGCCCTCAAGCGGGGCCTTTTGCATGACGCCAAATGCTGCTGCTCGGTTAGATGCCTCATTCGCGCCTATAGGTTATCGTAATACGACGTATCGCCCGCTAACTCGCTATTTTTCTGCCATCTCTGCGACTTCGGCCGGGTGCCCTACCCTCGCGACGTCGTAGTTTTTGTCGCTAGGGTGGGATCGTACCAAGCTCCGCTAACCCTGCTCGAGTTCAGTACTCACAGTAATACCCCACATTCAATTCGTTCTGATTATAAGCCGTGGGCAAACTGCCGAAATTGTTTGCGCGTTGCACGCCGTACTCGCACGATCTGTCGAGAGTAGGACTGCCGCTCGATTGATCCAGCCGCAGATTGCTCACGCTGCCATCGCGGTGAACGGTAAAGACCAGATACACACGCGCGCCCTTCGGCGTCTGCGGATCGACCTGTCCTTTGTTCCAATTCTGCTGCATCGTCAGGTTGATGTGGTTCACATACCACCCATACAAGCTCGCAAAGCTATTATCGCCCACCGTCGTCTGCCCGATCACGGTGCCCGGCTGCATCTGGTGCGGCATATTCGAGCCCGCCTGCTCCCCGTATTGCGCCGTATTCGTAGGTGTCGGTGGCTGGTGCAACTGCGTCTTCGCCATGTTCTGCTGTTTCGGCTTTACCTGCTTGCCCGCGATGGGAATCGCCGTCTCGTCCACCTTGTGCTGTTCTTTAGGACTGGGCGTAGCCGGCGCCTGGCTCGGTGTCTCCGTGGCCAGCACGTTCTGGTTCAACTCATCGGCAGGCAAGGGAAGTGAGCTGGTCAGGTTCACCTGCATAGCTCCGCCTCCGCCTTGGCTACCCCACAGATTGTGATGAAACAATCCCAGCATCCAGCCGTAACCAATCAGCAGCGCGGCCACCGCAAGGTGCAGGCCCACCGCTCCCACCGCCGGTCCCGCAAACGGCTCCGCGGCCAGTTCCCGCTCCAGGTGATCGCCGCTATCCGCAATGCTGTTCATCCCGCTAGTCTCAAACCCTCAAAACGAATTTGTTATCTCAAACCGTCAACTCTAGGCTGTCATCCTGAGCGAGTTCGCCACAGGCGAACGAGTCGAAAGCCTGCCCTGAGCGAAGATCGCATAGCGATCGTAGTCGAACGGGGACCCGCATTTGCTTTTCGCGCATTCGATCCAGCACGAAACGGGGCGCCCCGGGTCTCGATTTTGAGACCCGGGATACCACAATCCTTAATCCAGCAAAACTCGGGGTCGCTTTCTAGCTCCGCTAACCCCGCTACTTCTCCGTCGCGCTCTTCGTTTCCAACGGCTGCGTCACAATCGACACATTCGTAATCCCCGACTGCTTCACCGCATCCATCACGTTGGCGAAGGCCCCGAACGGCACCCGCTCGTCGCTGCGCAAATAAATCGACTGGTGCGCCGGGTCCACGCCCGCCTGGTGCAGCTTCTTGGCAAGATTGTGAATGTTCACCGGCTGATCGTTCAGATACACATTCTGTTCGCGGTCGATAGTCACCACCATGCGCTGCTCGGTAATCTGTTCGACCGTCCGCGTCTTCGGCACATTCACTTCAATCCCCGACTGCAGCACCGGCTCCGTGATCATAAAGATCACCAGCAGCACCAGCACCACGTCCACCAGCGGAGTAATGTTGATCTCCGCCAGCGTAGAGCGCGTCTGTCCGTTCATCGTAGTGAATGCCAAGCTCTAACTCTCCAACACTGTGGGTACATGAGCGCTACGTTTTAAACTTCTCAAAAAATCTGGAATCGTTCTCTGACCCCGCCAACCACTGGGGGTGCCCCGGGTCTCGATTTTGAGACCCGGGATACCACCAATCTCAACTCACCAAAAATCTGGGAAACTAACTCCGCTAACCACGCTAGCCGGGTGCCCCACCCTCGGCGCGTCTTTGTTTTTGCGCCTAGGGTGGGAAACCAGCTCGGTGCTCCTACCGGCTCTCCGCCTCACACCCGCGGCGGCGGCGCCGGCGGCGTCCGCACCGGAATCTCCTCGAGCGAATTCAGCAGCTCCCGCGAAAAATCGTCGATCGTAGCGGCAAATACCCTGATCCGCGCCGACAGCTGGTTGTAAGCCACCACCGCCGGCACGGCCACAAATAGTCCCGCCGCGGTCGTAATCAAGGCCTCGGCAATGCCCGGCGCCACGGCCTTCAGTGACCCGCCGCCCGCCACGCCAATCCCGTGGAACGCCTCCACCACGCCCATCACTGTCCCGAACAGCCCCACAAACGGGCTCACGCTCCCGATCGTCGCCAGCCACGGCATGCGCTGCTCCAGCGTCGTCACTGCAGCACTCGCCGCGGTCTGCGCCGTGCGCTCCAGCGGTGCCAGGCTGCGCGGCGGGCCCGTTCCGCCCGTAACGCGCTTGTACGTGTCGTACACGTCCTCAAACACCTGCGCCAGCGGGCTTGCGCTGAACTCGCTGGTCAGCGCAGCAATCTCCTGCAACCGCGTCGCCTTGCGGAACGCGCGGATAAACTTCTTGCTCTGCTTTGTTGCCCTGCTGAACGTCGCCCATTTGCCCAGGATCACCGTCCACGAGTAGAGGCTCGCCACCAGCAACAGCCCCAGCACGCCAATCGCGATCGGCCCGATATCGCTCATCATCTCGGCCAGCGCGCCGAATCCCAGGGTCAACGGCGGCACACCCGCGCCACCGCCATTATCCGCCTGCAAAATAAACGCAATCGCTGCAGTAAGAATCGCCTTTCACCTCAACTTCCACGGTATCAGACGCCATTCCCCACGCCCAAGTTACCTCCGGGTGCCTCCAATGCGTACGAATCGGGGTGCCTCATCCATTTCGCGTTCTTTGCGAAATGGGTGGGATTGCACGAACCAGAACCTCACCGCAAGAACAATCCCCGTTCGCCCAGCCATTCATGCTATGCTGCGCTCGGATTCCTGCTGCGTTCATTCATAAGCTCTGTCATCCTGAGCGACGGGAGTCCGCGAATGCGGACGGAGGGAGTCGAAAGCTTGCCCTGAGCGGAGATTGTCGGCTGGGCGGACAATCGAAGTCGAACGGGGACCTGTATTTCGCGCTGCTACTTAATCCACAAACCCTCGTCCAAGACCAGGAAAAAAGGAGAATATGCTCGTCGAACTCCGCGCCGAAAACTACGCCGTCATCGATCACGCCATCGCCTCCTTCGGCCCCGGCCTCAATCTCCTCACCGGCGAAACCGGCGCAGGCAAATCGATCCTCGTCGACGCGCTCGCCCTCCTCATGGGCGGCAAATCCTCGGCCGACGTCGTCCGCCACGGTGCAGACAAGGCCGTCGTCTCCTGCGTCTTCGAGTCCACGCCCGGCGCAGAATCCGTCCTCGAAGCCAACGGCATCGACGCCGAAGCCACCGACATCATTCTCCGCCGCGAAATTCTTTCGACAGGCAAAGGCCGCGTCTTCGTCAACAACCAGCCCGCCACCGTGCAGGTCCTCAAGCAACTCGCGCCCGAGCTCGCCCTCGTCCACGCGCAAACCGAAACCCTTTCGAGCTTCGACCCCACACAGCAGCGCATCCTTCTCGACCGCTTCGCCGGCATCTCCACCGATGCCGCCGCCGAGGCCCACTCCCGCTGGCGCGCCGCTCACGACAAATTGAACGATCTCCTTCACGGCGAGCAGGACCGCCTCCGCATGGTCGATCTCTGGACCTACCAGCGCAACGAGATCGAGCAGGCCCATCTCAGCGCCGGCGAAGACGAAGCTCTCGAAACCGAAAAGCGCGTCCTAGCCAACGCAGAAAAACTCTACGCCGCCGCCCTCGGCGCCTTCGACGAACTCTACGAAGGCAGCAACTCCGCCGAGTCCGCCCTCAAATCCGCCATTCGCAACGTCGAGGAACTCGCCCGCTACGACGCCCGCTTCACCGAATCCGCCCAGCAGCTTACCTCCGCCCGCGCCACCATCTCCGACGTCGCCGCCTCGCTTCGCGACTACGCCGAATCCATCAACGCCTCACCCGAGCGCCTGGCTGAAATCGAAGACCGCCTCGCCCTCCTCGATCGCCTCAAAAGGAAATACGGAAAAACCGTCGCCGAAGTTATCGCATTTGGTGAGGACGTCGCCCGCCAACTAGCTGAAGTAGAAGACCGCGACGAAATTCTTAAAACTCTCCGCGCCGATCTCGCCAAAGCCGAAGGGGAATACAAGCAAGCCGCCGCCGCCCTAAGCACTCAGCGTCAGTCCGCCGCAGCCAAACTCGGCAAGCTAGCAGAAACCCACATCAACTCCCTAGCCATGAACTCCCGCTTCTCCGTCACCGTCACCCCCGCCGAGAAGGTTTCACCGGAGGGAGGTCAGGGCTTCAGCCCTGACAATAAAGCCGCAAAATCGAGCGGGCCTTCAGGCCCGGAGAAAACGACCAACGCGTCAGGACCGCAAAATGCGAAAGGGCACGACTTCAGTCGTGCCAATAACGACAGAGAAAATGAAGGGGCTTTAGCCTCTGCCTCCAATGCTTCAGGAAAGCACGAAGTGTCAGGGCACGACTTTAGTCGTGCCGATAAGACCTCAAAAAAAGAAGGGGCTTTAGCCCTTGAGGTAACTTCTTCCTGGACCGCGGCAGGTTGGGACACCGTCGCCTACCTCATCTCCCCCAATCCCGGCGAGCCCCTCAAGCCGCTCACCGAAATCGCTTCCGGCGGCGAGCTCTCCCGCATCCTTCTCGCCCTTAAAGTCGCAGTTGAAGAATCCACATCCAAATCCAAAAAGAAAACCGCCCCCCGCACCCTCGTCTTCGACGAAATCGACATCGGCATCGGAGGCCGCGCCGCCGAAGCCGTCGGCCACAAATTAAAAACCCTGGCCCGCGCCCAACAAGTTTTATGCGTAACCCACCTCCCGCAAATCGCCGCCTTCGCCGATCAACATTTAGCAGTAGAAAAGCGCGAGCAAGACGGCCGCACCACCACCCGCATCCGCGTCCTAGACGACCGCGACCGCACCCACGAAGTAGCCCGCATGTTATCCGGCGCCAAAGTAACCGACACCAGCCTCCAACACGCCGCCCAAATGATCGCCGCGAGCCGATAATATTTGCAGGAGACGGCCCTGATCCGCATCGCGCACCCGAGAAGGAGACACCAACATGGAGGTCAACAGTCACGTCATCGTCTTTATCATTCTCAATTGCCTCGCGGTCCTGACAGGTTGCATTATCGCGATTATTTCGTGGTTATTGTTTTGGGGACGCCGCCGCCCCAAGAGGCTCATATTGCTCACCGCGGGTGTGCCGCTGCTCACCTTGTATTACTTGATCGGATGCGGAATCTGCTTTGAGCTGTTTACCCCCAAAAGACCTGACGTGTTTTTTGGAGACTTTAAAGAACCGTTGCCGCACGGGTATGTCCTTACAGGACTCGGCAAGATGCCCGAATTCGCCTTTATTGATTCCACGCCGTCAATGATGCACCAACCACCCTTGCGCGGAGGCATCAGGAGGCTGGAATTGGATGGGCAAATCGTCTATGGTGCCTACGGCCACTTGAACACTGATGACGCCTTTTCGAAAAGAGACCAGGATCACGGATACTTTGTTTTCGATACGCGGACAGGCAGCGTCAAGAATCTCGATACGATCGACCAATTGAATGCGGCTGCCGGGCACTCGGTCCGTCTTGTTGAGAGCCAGTACTTTCGCAGTCATGAGCCAAGTCGAATCTTGCTAATATGCGTCGAGAATTCGATCTATTTTGTGCCCCCAATCCTCGTCCTTCTCTACTGTCTGTACAAGCTTATCCGCTTCCGTTTCCGCAGGGAAGAACTGACCGAGCCACGAGCGGAATGCACCGACACTCTTGGCCTACGAGGCTAATAGGAGTGATCGGAGAGCGAGAGGGTGGCCCGGCGGCTCTCAGGAAAGCAAACTCACCAAGAAAAAGGGTGCCCCGGGTCTCGCCTTTGAGACCCGGGATAGCACAATCCTCAACCGACCAAACTCCGATTCCCCATTCCTTGCGCGAAGGATGGAAAAGCAGGAATCTCACGTCGTCGCAAGCTTCGCCCACGGTATGTAAAGCAGGGTCAAGCCGGTCGCCAAGCATAGGAAGAGGCCAACTCGCAGCGGCCACGGTGTTCCTCGATTGTTGCGGAAGTTGACGTTTGGCATTTGCGGAGGATCGTAGCACCCTCTGATTTCGATCGGGCGGGAAAATGGTGTATGGCCCCCGGTCTCAGAAAAGCAAACTCACCACAAAATGGGGTGCCCCGGGTCTCGCTTTTGAGACCCGGGAAAGCACGAACCCGTCACGCCCGCCGCAAGCCCGCAAAGCGGGCGAAATACGCTAGCCCCAGTCGCAAGGCTGGGGTTAGCGGAACGGCCCCGGGTCTCAGCCCGCTTTAGCGGGCGTAAGAACTATTGGCGTGTGCCCGGGATCTCAGGAAAGCAAAACTCCCCACGAAAAGGGGTGCCCCGGGTCTCGATTTTGAGACCCGGGATAGCATGCCGCTAACTAGCATCCGCACCTCTACTTCTTACTCACATGCCCGCGCCCATCCCGCACCTCATTTCCCTTGAAGTGCGCAACGTGATCCGCAAGGCGTGCCCGATCGGCCTTGTCTCCAGCGTTGGGTGCCGGGCCTAGATGGCCGCCACCAACCTCTCGCCCGATCCGTATCCGAAACACCCCCTACCCCTGCAATCCCCACCCCGCCACCTTCCCCGCAAGCCCCCGAAAACACTTCGCAAATCCCGCCAGCCGATTTGCCGATAATTTCCCTCTTCCGGCGCACAATAAAACCAGAGATCAGGCGAGTGTAAGTGTGAGTGTGGGTCCCTGGTCTGCTCTGTCAGCCATGTGACCGGTCCGTCCCCCCACCCCCTCCCCCCTCCATACCCACACCCACCCCCCACCCCCTCCCCCATGCCTCACCACCCACCCCCTAACACCTGAAACCTGACACACCACCCTCCTATAAAATCTCGAAAAAACGAGCTGTGAAACTGTGAAGCCAATAACCAGCAAGGAATCAGCCACTTACATCCAAATCCGCGCATCGACACAGAAACTGTGAAACTGTGAGCGTCGAATAAACCAATCCTTATCAACCGTTCCGAACAGAAAAACAAAGCCCACAATTTCCAACGGAAATTGTGGGCCAATTTTCGGGTTTGAGAAGCGCTTTTACGCCTTTGCCAGCACCGCTTTTCCCAACTTCTCCGCCATCATCTCGTGCGCATGCGCGAAGAACTCGTCCTTCGCGATTTTGCCAGCTGCAAGATCGGCCAGAATCGCCTTCTGCGCCTGATACTCGCGGTTCACGATGCCCGCTTTGGACTGCAGCATGCGCCAAGCTTTGCGCCGCTCCGTGCAGAACATCACGAGCTGCCGACTGAGCGCGTAATAGACAGACTTTCCGTCTTGATCCATCTGGATGTACACGCCGAAGTCCGGGATGAAGCTGCGGTGCTCGGGCAACAGGTAGTAGCGATAGACAACATCCTGCTGCGTGATGCGCACCAGCATGTTATCGAGCGGAATCATCTTCTCCGCCTGTTCGGGCTTGATCTTCTTCACGTGGTTCCGGAAGCGCGCTTCCGTAGTGCACCAATGCGCAACGGTGTAGCGATACGTGTCGCCGGTCGCCTTCGACTTGGTCTCGTACCAATCCAAATCAATCGACGGATTGCCCTTGATGTCGAGCGCTTCTTGGTAGGTCTCGCCCATCCGCGGATTGAAGACGAACTCTGGTGCGCCGCGCGAATCGCGCACGCGCTGCGCCTGGAAGAGCGCCATGTCGTCGGCAACGCCATGCTCAGGCTGGCAAGTGGTGAAGGCCTGCAGGAACATCGTTCCGCGATACTCGAGGCCGTCGAGAATCGCGCGGTAGAGCTTGGGCGCGTTGGCCATCGAAACCTGCGCCACGAACGGCGATCCATGTCCGGCGAGAAAGGTTTCAGCCACAGTCTTCTTCTCAGTGTTCTTGCCCTGCGTGGCCGCGCCAAAGACGTTCATGTCGTTGCCGCCGAGCATCGGTGTCGAGTCGGAGTTCTGGCCGCCGGTGTTCGAGTAGACCTGCGTATCGAGCATCAGCACCTTCACGTTGGGCCGGTTCTGTAGCATCACCTTCGACGTGTTCTGATAGCCGATGTCGCCGATCCCGCCGTCGCCGCCCACAACCCAGACCTTGGGCAACTCCTTGATCTCGTCGTCGGTCATCAGCGCGTCAGTGAAGTGCGTGAAGTGGTAGTACTCTTCCTCGCAAATGCTCTTGCCCTTGAGGACGATGTCGGCCAGGCGTTCGGGAATGACCGAGCGCTTCGCGTGATCCACGATGAAGCTCTCGCCCATCAGCCAGCCCACGGTGACGCCGTCCTGGAACAGCGAGTTCATCCACGGATAAGGATGCGGATTGTTGGGTGCAGTCGAGCCGTAGACTGTGTTGCAGCCAGTGTGCGCGGCCATCGCCATCACGCTCATGCCATTTGCCAGGCGTCCGTCGATGGGCTGCAGGTTTTTGTGATTGAATGCTTCGGTCAACAAAACTGCCGCAACGGCTTCAACCAGTTGCGCGTCGGTGATTGCGCCGTGCTCCTTTTCGTATGCTGCAATGCGCGTCTTCGTGTCGCTGGTGGTTTCGCCGCCGAGTCCCATCACCAGGTGAGAGATGGCCTGACGCAAGCGTGTGTAGTCCTCTTCGTTCGCCGCTTTCAGCGCGGCGAGTTTGGCAGCGCCGGATTTCTCCAGTTCGCCGGCCTTCGAAACAAAACGCTCGCTCTTAGCGTGGTAGAGCGGGCGCATGTACGCCTCGGTAACCGCGGCAATGGAGCGCAGTACGCTCTTCTCGCCGCAGCCCGCGCAAGCGCCGTCGCCGGCCACCAGCGCGTCGTAGTTGGTGCGCACCATGAGCATGTTGCGCAGTGTCGCAGTCTTCGAATCGGCCGGATTCGCGCCGTTGTAGAGACCGAGATACTTCTGCGACGTATCGGGCAGCAGATCCAGGAAGGCGGTGCCGGTTTCGTGCTCGGCGTTTACGTCTTCGGTCTCCTGCACCATCTTCAGCGCCTGGTGATCGCCGCAAGCAGTGACGCAGGCCGCGCATCCCTTGCACAGGTCGCTCACAAAAATTGAAAAGATGCCGCCCGAACCGGAAGCCTTGCGCTCCGGCGACGAGAAGATGGCGTTCACCTTCTGATAAGCCATCGGGACTTTGTCGATAATGCCGTAGAACTGCGCCTTGGCTTCGGACGAGAACCCATTCACGCTCTCAGTCACTTCGCGAACGATCTGTGGCAGCGGCGTTCCTGCCTTGATCTCGGCCAACATGCGCTGCCGCGTGAGCCT
Organism: Occallatibacter sp.; assembly: GCA_049521075.1. GTDB lineage: Bacteria > Acidobacteriota > Terriglobia > Terriglobales > Acidobacteriaceae > Telmatobacter. Next base: position 23,497 of record JBEKPD010000045.1, on the reverse strand, counting down.
CTCGATCTCCGGAAGCTTGTCGAGCATCTTGCGGCGTTCTGACGGGTCGGCCACGTAACGCGTGACGGCCGTGCTTAAAACGGTGCCCAGATCCTGCGAGCAATTGGGCAGCGCCGTATCCGGGCACACCGAGATGCACTCCATGCACTGCGTGCAGTTCTCGGGGATGTAGAGCGGCGTCTCGCGGCGCGCGACATACTTGGAAGCAGTGTCGCCGGTGGCTGCTGCAATCACGCCCATCGCCGAGAGCGGCGTGGCCGGCTGGTTGTAACCGAAGTGCGAGCGGAACTCTGCATCGAACGTTTCAATCTTGGAGATCGGGGTGCGCGGACCCTGGCCCTCGGGCGCGGCGTGCGAACGGCAGCCTGCGCCAGTGGTGCATGCCGCTTCAGCGAATTCCGGAACCGCAACCTCTTCAAAGATCGGCAACAGCGCCTGGCCACGAAGGCTTGAGTGATCGGCAGCAGCAATCGCACCGATCGTGATCTCCTTCACGCGCTCGACGCCCTGCAACATCACTTCCATGTTCGACTGCACCACGGCGTCGCCGAGCTTGCCGAACTTTTTCACGTACTGCTTGTAGACGACGTCGCGGAATTGCTCCTGCGTGATGCCAAACTCCTGCAACATGGGGCTGACGGCGAAAAATGCGCCCAGAAAGGCATTGCCCTGCATGCGCAGTTGCAGATCGGCGCGGTCCGTGGCCTTGCGCGCGATCTCGAAGCCAGGCAGCGTGAAGACGCGAATCTTCTTTTCGATAATTTGCTTGCGCGCCCAGATAGGCAGGTTCTGCCATGCGTGCTCGCCGTCCACATCCGACTCCCACACCAGGGAACCGCCTTCCTGCATACCGTCGAGCGGATTGGTGTGCGTGAATGCTTTCGGATCGCAGCAAAGCACGACCGTCACATGGCGCAGATCGCAGTTGACGCGAATGCGATCCTTGGCCGCGACCATGAAGTAGCTGGTCGGCGCACCCTTCTTTTCAGATCCATATTTCGGATTAGCGCTGACGTGAATCACTTCCTTGGGATTGCCCAGCGCGTCCACTTCGTGATCGCGCTCGTAGAGCAGATCGTTCAGGTCGCCGAGAATCGCACCCAGATTTTTGCCCGTGGTAATTGCGCCCCAGCCGCCGATGGAGTGGAAGCGCACGGCGACTGCGCCCTCGGGGAGCAGCGAAGGCATCTCGTCGGCGACGACGCCATAGGGGTGATCGATGCCGAGAACCATGAAGTTCGCGCCCTCGGCCGCTGTCTTGCCGTCCTTGCGCGCGCGACCCGCGGTCGCGTATTCAAATGCGCCGATGATGTGCTCGGGACGGAAGTCGCGCGAACCAAGACCGTAAGTGCCTCCGAAGAAGCGCGGCACTTCCGCAAGCTCGACCTTGGGCAGACCATCCGTTCCTTGCACCGCCTTTGAGAACGCGGTACGGATGTCGCGGCCCAGAGGATTGTCGCCGGCCAGCGCTTCGTCGGTGCGCTCCAGAATAATGACGTTTTTCTTGCCCTTGAGTGCGTTGACGAGTGCAGCCTCGGGGAAGGGGCGAATCACGTTGACGTGAATCGACCCGACGCTCGAGTCGCGCGTCTGGCGCAGATAATCGACCGCAGCTTCAATGTTCTCGGCTGCCGATCCGAGCGAAACGAAAACGGTATCGGCGTCCGCGGTCTTATATTCACTGATGAGCCCGTAGCGCCGGCCAGTGAGCTCGGCGAACTTCTCGTAAGCGGCTTCAAGGAATTCTAGAATCGGCTCGGCGAAGTTGTTCCTCCGCGCGATTATTCCCTGCATGTAGTGTTCCTGGTTCTGCACTGGGCCCAGCAGGACGGGATTGGTGAGATCCATCATTTTGGGCACGCGGCGGCGCGTAGCCCCGAAGAGAACACGCTGTGCTTCGGTGGGGCAATCGATGATGTCGTCGGGCGCGCCCAGGTACTCGCGGATCAGCTCCGATTCATGCTTGTAGAACGTGCGCTCGAGGTGCGTGGTCAGGAACCCGTCCATGATGTTCATGCCGGGCGTGAGCGAAAGCTCAGTGACGCGGCGCAGGATGAGGGCCTGGTCGGCGGCCTGCTGCGCGTCTTTACCGAAGAGCATGATCCAGCCGGTGTCGAGAGCTCCATAAATATCGTCGTGGCCGCAGTGCACATTCAGCGCGTGCTTGGTGAGGGCGCGCGCGCCCACTTCGAGCACCATGGTCGAACCCTTGCCCGGCGCGTGGTAGTACTGCTCCACGCCATAGACCACGCCTTGGCCCGAAGTGAAGTTGACCACACGCTTGCCGCACACCGAGTGCGCAATTGCGCCGCCCTGAGCCGCGTGCTCGCCTTCCGTCTCGATCGCAATCGTGTTGCCGCCGAACACGTTTAGTTTGCCCTCGGCATACGCCTGCTGGAAAAGCTCGCCGCCTTCAGTGGAGGGTGTGATGGGGTAAAAAACACCGGCGTCGGCAATGCGGGTTTCGGTATGGTACGAAACCAGTTGATTTCCGTTGGCGGTAACGCGAATGCCAGGATAGCGAGCTTTCATAGATTCCTCACAATGAACTATGTTTCGAGGTTTTCAAGATTACGTTGCGTACGCCGAAGCGCGGGGGCGGAAACTTCCCCCAGCCGGTGTCCATAGGGAACGACGTGCGATGCGTCTGCGCGTGCGTTAGCGGGCCGGCAAAAGCTTGCCAAAGAACTCAGAACGGCCGGACGGTAAGCAGGAGACCTCAGGGGAAGTTACTCCACACGGGTACAACCTTACTAAGTATGCGCCTTATTTAGAGACGTTATTTCACCATTTGGTATTACTCCGGGCCCGGTTCGGCTGTCGGAAAATGTGCGGCCGGCGCGGTGCATCGCCGTTGCGCTACCATAAACACAGGATTGAGGTTCGCATGTTTGTCGTGGTTTGGCAGTTTGAGATTGCCGAGGATAAAGTGGCCGATTTTGAGGCTGCTTACGGGCCCGAAGGCGCATGGGCGCAGCTTTTTCGCACATCGGCTGAATACAAGGGCACTGAACTGCTCCGCGACGCTTACATTCCAGGCAGTTACCTCACCATCGACCGCTGGACCAGTGAGGAGGCGTTTCGCGCTTTCCGCAAGGACCACGATAGCGAATACGAGGTCCTGGACCGCCAGTGCGATGCGCTCACTAGCCGCGAAACGCGGGTGGGCGCGTATACGGTGTGATCGACCTGCTTACCGCTATTGCAGCACGAGAAGATTGTCGGCGAACTCGTGGCCGGCCATATATCTGAGGCCGCGGTCGAATGTGACCAGCACGCCGTTTTCTTTGATCGCCAAGCCCAGAAGGTACGCATCAGTGATCTGCTGATGGCCCGAGATGCGCGATGCGAATCGGGCGGTGACAGCTACCCAGCTTTCAGTGTCGGCGATTGGCCAATAGCGATAGCCGCGGTGCGCTTTGAGCGATTGGAGGATGGCTATGGCCTTCTCCACAGTGATTGTCGCCGCCTGCATCGCCGGATTTGTAGTAATGCGAATGAAACCTGCTTCGGTCAACGGGCAAACGCCCCAATTGTCCTTGCCTTGCGAGAGAAACCAGCGTTCTGCCCTCCGGCGATGAATGTGCTCCTGATCGGTCAGCGCGATTAGAACATTCAAATCAAGCAAATTTCGCCGGATCAAACTCTTCCTCCTCGAGTTTCTTCACCATCTCGCAAGTAATCGTTCTCCCGGTCCGAGGCAACATCGGGAGACCAATCTCCGAGTACTCTATCGCGGATACGGGGGGCGGTGGCGCCGTCTCGGCTTTGCGGACGAGTTCGTTCATTGCGGCACTGAGGGTGATTCCTCTGGCATTGGCGTAATACGTCGCGAACTCGTGGACGTCATCGTCGAGTGTGATCGTGGTCCTCATAAGCCCATCCTACATCATTTTATAATTTGATGCATTATAAATATTTGATGCAAAACATACAATTTGATGCAGAATGGATGTTTTGATGCAAAGCTTGCCCCTCTCATGAGGAATTTAAAATATTCCCTCTTTCTTCGCCGTTTTTCCTGTCCTTCTGTGTCTCATCCTGCTACAATCCCTTCGAAATCCAATTCAAGCCCCCCTCGCCGTTTCCTGCCAGGAAAGCACGAGATGCGCAGGGCGAGCATTTTTGAGGAGCCCTCCCAATGGCCATCGTTGACGACCGCGCCAAGGACGACCGCACCAAAGCTGTAGAACTTGCCTTAGCACAGATCGAAAAACAGTTCGGGAAGGGGTCGATCGTCCGGCTCGGCTCCCGCGAGGCGCTGTTGCCGATTGCTGTCATCTCCACCGGCTCCATCAGTTTCGACGCGGCGTTGGGTGTGGGTGGCGTTCCACGGGGCCGGGTGTCAGAGATCTTTGGTCCCGAGTCGTCGGGCAAAACCACCATTACTCTGCAGATCATTGCCGAAGCGCAAAAGGCGGGCGGTCTTGCGGCATTTGTCGACGCGGAACACGCGCTCGATCCCAGTTACGCCAAGAAGCTGGGCGTCGATGTCGACAACTTGCTGGTCTCGCAGCCGGACTCGGGCGAGCAGGCTCTTGAAATCACCGAAGCGCTGGTCCGGTCAGGAGCGATTGACGTGCTGGTGGTCGACTCCGTCGCCGCGCTGGTTCCCAAGGCCGAGCTCGACGGTGAGATGGGTGACTCACACATGGGCCTGCAGGCGCGCTTGATGTCGCAGGCGCTGCGCAAGCTTACCGGAACGGTTTCGAAGTCACGCACGGCTCTCATCTTCATCAACCAGATCCGCGAAAAGATTGGCGTGATGTTCGGCAACCCTGAGACCACCACCGGCGGCCGCGCGCTCAAGTTTTATTCCTCGGTTCGCATCGATATCCGCCGCATCGCCGCCGTAAAAGAAGGCGACGTTGTGGTCGGTTCGCACACAAAGGTAAAGATCGTGAAGAACAAGGTGGCTGCGCCCTTCCGCGAGGCGGAGTTCGACATTCTCTACGGCGAGGGCATTAGCAAGGAAGGCGACGTGCTCGACTTGGCCGTGACCCACAATATCGTGGAGAAGTCCGGCGCATGGTACAGCTACGGTGGCGAGCGCATCGGACAAGGGCGCGAAAACACGCGGACTTTCCTGAAAGAAAACAAGGACACCTTCGCCAAGCTCGACGCCGAGTTGCGCAAGCAGCTCGGTATCGGCGTCGCCAAGGCCGAAGTGCCCGAGGTTCCAGCAGGCGGGGAAGTCCAAGCCAAGGAAGCCGTGCGCGGGCGCAAGGGGTAATCTTCTTATCGAATCCGGGCCAATGGCTAGTGTGGTGAGTCTGAAGTTCGTTGAAGAATTAGGCAGTAAAAATGCAGGTCCTTCGACTCCGTTTTGGTGCGAAAAGCGCACCAAAACTCGCTCAGGATGACCGATCCTGCGGCTCTTACTTTCTTGCGATCGGTGCGGAGGATTGTGTCCATTGCTCAGTTGAGGGACTCAAACTCCGGATTCTCTCTTCTCATGCTTCCTCTTCTCGTCTCGTTTTTGCTTTTTCCTGTGTTTGCGTAAGGCGCGATTGAGGGACAAGATAAACGCCGCTGTGTCAGCGTAGTAGTTTGGATACGCCGTGCGCAACGACTGAATTGAACTAACACCGACAAGAACGGCGTCGAGATGTGAAGCTTCGGGCGAATACTCGATTTCGGCAACCGCAGCAACGGCTTTTCTGGGATCGGTAAATCCGGTCGCTTGGATCGTATCTGCCGTAAAATCTAAAACCAAGAGAACCCATCTTGCGTCTGCCATAGCTTTCTTCGGAAGAAGCGATAGGGCCCTAGTCCAACCACGTAGGCGTCTGCGCACATGTAGTTCCTGAAGAAGTCTACGTAGCTCGAGTACCAGATGAGCAAGGTTTTCGGACGTGCCTGGAACAGTTGGGGTTCCTTCCTCAATAGCGAATATCGATCCGACCAATGCGAAAAATCTTCTCCATTTTTCGGGGCCGCCTCCAAATTTGAGCGGCGATCTTGTAAAAGCGGTGACCGTTTCGACGGCAGTAGAAAACGCATGTTGAAGCTGAGTACGGAGTTGGATTTCTATGCGGTGCCCATTCCAATGCTCATTCACCGGGGCTCTGGCTTTGTATCTGCCAACCAAATGAATACTGCGATAGCCATCGGTTTTTGGAAACCGAACATAGTCATAGCATTTCATTCCCCCGTCCGGGTTAACAAAATCATCGTGTGCGTTGCGATACAGTCCAAACAGCGCATTGAGCGAAGTGATGTCAGGCATGATCGCTCTACACCCGCCTAAATCTTGCATTTGCGATAGCTTCATGTGGTGTTCGCGACTTAGCTTGTTCATAATTGACGAGAATCTCTTCAGCCTCTGAGCGATGATTGCGTTAGGTGTTACTTTTTGCGCCCGTTTTGCCAGATGGCCCCTGAACACCAAGAGTGGCATTGCGTGAGAGGATCGCCAATTTTGTATAACCCTAAACCCTCTGCCTAAGTTATCGGGCGCAGGACTCGTCTGGTTCCACCAGGGAACGAGAAGGGTTCCAAAGCGATCTATTTCCGCTTTGGTGTATTCGCGTCTGGACCAAGCCATATCAATATCATCTTGGTCTTGGTCTGATTCGGCAAGTATATGCTTACCAAGCTTGCAGCCCCGACGCTTTGGAAGCTTATGGGGATAGCATGCGCTCGGAGGGGGAAATGATAGGCGATTGGGGAGCGGAAAATTCTGGAAGGGCGTGCGATCCCGGGTCCGAACGTCCGGGAATTCTCGACAGGGTCGGGGCTGGCTCTGGGGCACCCAGTTTGCATTGGGTGGGCTCACTAGCGCGGTGTCCCCGAAGTTCGCACCATAAATCGGAGTTCCGAAATGCAGGTCCTTCGTCTCATTTTGGCGCGAAACGCGCCAAAATTCGCTCAGGATGACCGCAGTATTTATGACGCGAACTTCAGTTACAGGAGACTGGGCTTTAGGCAGACCCGGCTACCCGCCTGACCGGGCTTCAGGAGGTTGTGAGGCGCCGCAAAAGGGGTAATCTATTCCAGTCAAATGATCTTTTTATCTGGAGCAGTTCAGGGGGTTGGGAAATGAAAGCTCTGTCACGCCGAGAAATGCTCAAAGGTAGCCTACTGATGCCGGCCGTTGCAGCCGCGGCCAGCGGCATGAACCCTGTCGAAGCGGCGATGCATATGGCCGGAGAGAGCTCCGGTCCGCTTCCGGCGGATGGATCGGATGCGGCGAAGAAACCGTCCGCGGCCATCACGACTCGCGAACGCCTGTCGCTCGACTACGGATGGCGATTCCATCTGGGCGACGCGTGCGATGTGGCCAAGGATTTCGGATTCGGCAGCGGACGCGCCGGCAATTTTCAAAAGACGGGCGGGTTTCTCGCCGCCAGTTCTCTCGGCTTCGACGATAACGACTGGAAGGCGGTCGATCTGCCTCACGATTGGGCCATCGAGCTACCCTTCACGAACGATCCTGCGCTCGAGAGCAAGGGCTTCTATCCGCTGGGCCGCAATTACCCTGCGACCAGCATCGGCTGGTACCGGCGCGTCTTCGAGATACCCGCTGTGGATAAGGGCAAACGCATCTCTCTTGAATTTGAGGGCGCCTACCGCGAGACCACGGTGGTCATGAACGGTTTCTACATCGGCCAGCACAGCGGCGGCTACGATCCTTTCCGTTTCGATGTCACTGACTTCGTCAATCCCGGCGGCCGCAACGTTCTCCTGGTGCGTGTGGACGCGACCGAGAGCGACGGTTGGTTTTACGAGGGCGCGGGCATCTATCGCCATGTGTGGCTTGTGAAGACGAACCCCGTCCATGTGAGGCAGTGGGGGACCTTCGTCCGCTCGGAGATCAAGGCAGGCGTGGCCACGCTTTCGATCCGTACAGAAGTGAAGAACGAAGGCCAGGCCGTTGCCAACGTGCGTGTGGTTTCCTCGGTTCTCGATCCCGTTTCACGTCCGGCGGGCAAAATGGTTACGGCCACGGTGGCGATTCCTGTGGGAGCTGAGCAAACCTTCGAGCAGAAGGTGACGGTAACCCGGCCGCAGCTCTGGTCGCTCGAAGACCGGATCCTGTATACGCTGGTGACGGAAGTGCGCGCCGGCGGCGATGTGGTAGATCGCTATGAGACTCTTTTTGGCATTCGCACGATTAAGTTCGATGCGCAGAAGGGGTTCTTTCTGAATGGCGAGCCGCTCAAGGTGAAAGGCACCTGCAATCATCAGGACCACGCGGGTCTGGGCGCGGCGCTGCCCGACTCGGTGCAGTACTACCGCATCCGCAAGCTCAAGCAGATGGGCTCGAATGCCCTGCGCACCTCGCATAATCCGCCCACACCAGCGCTGCTCGATGCCTGCGACGACCTGGGCATGCTGGTGTTTGACGAGACGCGCATGATGTCGTCGAACCCCGACGGCCTTAGCCAGTTTGAGAATCTCGTGCGGCGCGATCGCAACCGCCCCAGCGTCTTCATGTGGTCGATGGGCAACGAGGAAGGCACGGCCAACACCGAGAAGGGCGCGCTCATTCTCACAGAGATGAAGGCCGTGGCCACGCGGCACGACGGCACGCGTCCGGTCTCCATCGCACCTACGGGTGCTATCGGAACGGGCGGCCTCGCAGTCTGCGATGTCATCGGCTACAACTACATGGACCCGCAAGCCGAGGATTATCACAGAGCGCACCCCGACAAGCCCGTCATTGGCACGGAGACGGTGAGCGCCGTGGGCACGCGAGGCATCTACGTAACCGACTACGACAAGGGCTACGTCGGCTCCTACGATCCATACACGACGACTGGCCGTGCCTCGGCCGAGGGCTGGTGGAGCTTCTGCAATGCGCGCCCATGGCTTGCCGGAGGCTTTGTCTGGACTGGCTTTGACTATCGCGGCGAGCCCTCACCGAACGGCTGGCCGAACATCAGCTCGCAGTACGGCGTCGTCGACACCTGCGGATTTTCCAAGGACACCTTCTACTACTACCAATCGTGGTGGACCGAAGATCCGGTGCTGCATCTCTTTCCCCACTGGAACTGGCCGGGGATGGAGGGCAAGGAGATCGCCGTCTGGGTGCATTCGAACCTCGACAAGGTCGAGCTCTTGTTGAATGGCAGAAGCCTGGGCGAAAAGGAGATGAGGAAGGACTCGCACCTAGCCTGGAATGTGCCCTATGCGCGCGGAGTTTTGGAAGCGCGCGGCACCAAAAACGGCGAGCTGGTGCTCGCGGACCGGCGCGAAACTACAGACCCGCCGGCTGCGCTCGCCATCTATGCGGACCGGGCGCAGATCGCTGCCGATGGCGAAGACGTGGCCATGCTCACTGTGGAGGTCCGCGATGGCCGGGGCCGCGTAGTGCCCATCGCCGGCAATCTGATCACGTTCAAGGTCACCGGCGCGGGAAAACTCATCGGCGTGGGTAACGGCGACCCGACCGATCAGGACTCCGGCAAGGGGCCATTGCGCAAGGCGTTCAGTGGCCTGTGCATGGCGATCGTACAGTCCACCAAATCGGCCGGCAACATCATGGTTGAGGCCACGTCGCCCCGTCTTGTGTCGGCGCAGGCAACCGTTTGGGCGGGTGAGGTCCCTCTTCGTCCACGAGTAGCCGCGTGGGAACGCGAAGTGCCTAGGGGGGCGGGCATCACCGGTCTATGGCGGCCCGCGGAGGGCGGCGGAGCGTTGCTCTTTATTTTTGTTCAGAGCGGAAGCACGTTGACAGGAACCGCAGAAGGAATCGGCGGAAGCTGGGCCGGTGGATACGACGCGCCCACCCCGATCACAGACGGTCAGGTGGATGGAGCAAACGTGAGTTTCAGGGCAGGGAACAGCACATTTTCCGGCCGCATTAATGAAGACACGATCGAACTCGAGCGCACCTCGAATGCCGGTTCACGGCCACCGAGGTCCCCAGCCCAGCGTGAAGCTTCGGTGCTGGCCGTTGGTCCTCCGCCCGATGGATCGGATCCTTCGCGCAGCCCATTGTTCCGTTCGGCGGTACAGGCTGCGATGGTCTTGCATCGTGCCGAGCGTTAGCGGCAGGCCGTAACGCCCTCGCTGCTAAGATTTGTAAAGAACCCATGCCCGTCACGGCCCTCTATCCCGGCACCTTCGATCCGCCCACCAACGGCCATGTCGACCTGATCCAGCGCGGGGCGAAGATCTTCGACCATCTCACCGTCGCCGTTCTCGTGAATCCGGTCAAGGACCCGCTATTCACGGTCGAGGAGCGCGTGGAGATGCTCAAAGAGGTGACAGCCGGGATCGGCAACGTCTCCGTGGCTACCTTCGACGGCCTCATGGTTGAATTCGCACGCCTTCAGGGCGCTTCAGCAGTGCTGCGCGGCATCCGCGCCATCTCCGACTATGAGCACGAGTTCCAGATGGCCCTGATGAACCGCCGCCTCGCTCCCGAGGTCGAGACTGTCTTTCTGCAGCCAGCGGGCCGCTACTCCTTCGTCAGCTCACGGATGGTCAAAGAGGTCTTCAGTTTCGGTGGCGACGTCAGCGGCCTGCTTCCTCCCAACGTGCTTAAGCGGTTGCGCGCGCGCATCAAAAACGGCAGCTGACTTCAAACGCCGCAGAGTAATGGTCCTTCAACAACACTCTGGCCCGGCCTGTAGCGCCCGAGATAAAATCGGTTTCTTCTTCCGACAGAAAGGGTGGGCCGAATCATGATCCGGAAGGCCCTTGCTGCGCGGCTCTATTTCCGGGCATGTTGTTTCGTGCTGTATTTTGCGGTTGCAGCGGCTTCGTTCAACGGCTATTACAACAAATGGCATTTTGCCGAGACAGGTGCTTCCGGCGAGGACGACCGGTTTCACTTCGAGATGATGGTCGATGGAACGGCTTACCGGCCCTACGTCTACCGCCAGCTTTTGCCGGATACGGCCAATTGGCTCGACCGGGTTGTGCCGCACGACGCGAAGACATGGCTCTTTAACCACGACGGCATTGGAACGGAGGCGCAGCAAGGCGCCATCTCCGACTCCCCCACGGTTGAGAGTACGGATTATTTCTTCCGCTACCTCGTTTTGTACGTTGCAACCTTTCTGTTCGCGCTGCTTGCGGTCTATGCCATGTACATGGTGTGCAGAACGCTAGAGATGCCGACGCCTGCGGCTCTGCTGGCTCCGGCAATCGTTATTCTGATGATTCCGTACTTCGAAAGTGAGGGTGGTTTCTTCTACGACTACCCTGAACTGGCGTTTTCTGCGTTGGCGTTCTGGATCGCACTCAGGTTCGACTGGTGGTGGATTGTTCCCGTTGCCATTCTCGGGACCTGGAACAAGGAGTCCTTTTTGTTGTTCGTACTCACGCTCTATCCCCTATTGCGGCGGCGTGGTTCGCGGCTTGGCTCGTGGACGGGTATTGCCGTCCTGTGCTTTGCCGGCGGCGCGGTCCATTACTGGATTCGCGCGAGGTTTGCGCACAACGCCGGAGGGGACATGGAACTGCACTGGCGCGATCAGTTGAATTTTTTCCTCCATCCCTGGAACGCGCTTTTCAGCCCTGAGACGACCTACGGGGTGTACGGGTTGAAGGCATTTATGCTCATCCCGGTCGCGCTGCTCGTTTACGCTGCTTGGCGCGCCTGGCCGCATCTGCCGCGCGCCATCCAGCGCCACGGGCTAATTGCGGCAACGATCAACATTCCGCTTTACTTGCTTACCTGCTGGCCGGGCGAGTGGCGCAACCTTAGCTTGCTTTACATCATTTCATTGATTGTGCTGGGAAGCTGCCTGGGCGAGTGGATGAGCAGGTCCAAAGCGGCATCGGTTCCGCTCTCAAGCTGATGCGGGACGGCGACGCTGCCGCGTGAAGCCGAGCCGGGTTGAAGCGCGGAACGAGTGGTGAAGTTGCAAAGCCGGCCAACGGGTTCTCCGGCAAATTGATTTTCGGTAGCGTCTCAGTTTGATCCAACTGTCCCTCCGGGGCTAAAGCCCACTATCTTTTTGAAGCATTTGCGGCACGAGCAAGCTCGTACTCTTTCAAAGCGACTGCAAACTGAGACACTATCGAGTTTGCCGCCCATTTTGCGCTCATCCCAAAATCTGCCAAAATAGAATGGTTATGACCGTGACAGCTCCTGCAAAAGTTTTTGCTGATCGTATTGGCCGGATAGAAGTATCCGCGACCATGGCTGTGGCCGCTGAGGCGGCCAAACTGCGCGCCCAAGGCGCCAACCTGGTGGATTTTGGAGCCGGCGAGCCGCATTTCAACACCCCGCGGCACATCAAGGACGCCGCCATCGCCGCCGTCGAGGCCAATTTCACCCGTTACACCGTGGTGCCGGGCATTCCCGACGTGCGCAAGGCCATCGTCGAGCGCCATGCTTGCGACTTTGGCTCGGACTATTCGATCGACGAAGCCATCTTCACGGGCGGCGGCAAGCTGGCGCTGTTCAACACCCTGCAGATCCTTGTCGACCATGGGGACGAGGTCATTCTGCCGGTTCCCTACTGGGTTAGCTTCAAGGACATCATCCAGTACGCCGGCGGCAAGGTGGTTTTTCTTGAAACCAGCGAGGCGGAGAGCTTCCGCATCACCGCGGACGCCATCGAGCGAGCGATCACGCCGCGCACCAAGGCCATCATTCTCAACTCGCCGTCGAATCCGGCGGGATCGGTGGTTTCGGCTCCGGATCTGGAGCGCATCGTCCATCTCGCCCACGAGCGCGGGATTTTCCTGCTTTTGGATGAGTGCTACGTGTACCTCAACTACGCCGGCAAGCCCGTCTCCGGCGGCTCGTTCACCTGGGCCAAGGAACACCTGGTCATTCTCGGTTCGCTGTCGAAGACCTATGCAATGACCGGCTGGCGTGCCGGCTTTGCGCTGGCGTCGAAGTCCGTGACCGCAAATTTGAGCAAGCTGCAGTCGCAGTCCACTTCGAACGCCACCAGCATTGTGCAGAAGGCGGCGATCGCGGCGCTGACGAGCTCGCAGGAGTGCGTGTGCGAGTTTCGTGCTGAGTTTATCGACCTGCGCGACTATATGTTGGCCGCACTGGCTAAGATTCCCGGCATTACCTGCACCAAACCGGAGGGCGCGTTCTACGTTTATCCCAATATCTCGGCTTATCTGGGCAAGGGCGGCATCAAGACGGCGACTGAGTTGGCCACGCGCCTGCTCCACGAGGCTCACGTGGTCACGGTACCCGGCGAAGCCTTCGGGACCGGCGAGCACATTCGCATCTCCTATCCGGTAACCAAGCAGAACATTGACGAAGGTACGCGCCGCATGGGCGAATTCCTGACCGGCCTGAAGTAACTCGTCTGTTTTCCGCCGTCATGGCCGCCATTTGTCCGATGCAGTCTGGTCGAAGCTGCATCCGCGCCGGACTGCCACCGCCGGTGGTTCGTTGTCGTGAAAATAATGTGTTCTGCCCTGTGCAAACGTTATCTTTGTCGCGTAGGATGTTTCTTCAATGTTGAACGATATCGATTTCCGTCCCGTGATACTGGCCGGGGGCAGCGGCACCCGTTTCTGGCCCCGTTCCCGGCGCGCCCACGCCAAGCAGGTTCTCGCCCTCGACGGCGAGCGCTCCATGATTCAGCAAACCGTGGAACGCCTGAAGCCGTTGACAGCTCTCGAAAAAACCTGGGTCATCACCAACGAGTATCTGGCCCACGAGATCGCCGAACAATTGCCGGGCCTTCCGCCTGCGCAAATTGTGCAGGAGCCGGTGGCGCGCAACACCGCTCCCGCCTGCGGCCTTGCCGCCTTCCTCATCGAGCGTGAAAATCCGGATGCGGTGCTGGGCGTTTTTCCCTCAGACCACGTGATTAGTGACGAGCCGCGTTTTCTCAAGTCTCTGCACAAAGGCATTGCCGTTGCCGCGGCAGGAGAAAACATCGTGGTGCTGGGTATCGAGCCCTCCCGCGCGGAAACCGGATACGGTTACATTGAAACCGGCGATCTGACCAAAGACGACTCTGCTCTCCACGTGCGCCGCTTTATCGAAAAGCCCAACCAGAACCGAGCCGAGGAGTTTGTTGCCGCCGGCAACTACTACTGGAACTCCGGCATGTTCCTCTGGTCGGCGCGCACGCTGGCCAATGCCGTGCGCGAGCACGTGCCTGAAACCGCACCCTTGCTCGAATCCATCGCCGCCGCGTGGGGAACGCCGCACTTCAACGAAGTTTTCCGCAAAGCGTATCCCAAGTGCGAAAACATCTCAGTCGACTACGCGGTTCTCGAACCGCGATCCGCCAAGGGCGAGCATCTGTCGAATCTTTATTGCATTTCGGCCGAGTTTACGTGGAACGATCTCGGCTCATGGGCCTCACTCTACGAGTATCAGCTCGAAACTCGCATGCGCGGCGACGCCGAAGGCAACGTAGCCGACACTGGCGGCCACATCACGATCGAGGCTAACGACAACTACATCTTCAGCCCGCGGAAGTTCGTGGCGCTTGTCGGCGTAAAAAATCTGGTGGTCGTCGACACGGAGGACGCGCTGCTGATCGCGCACCGCAGTCACTCGCAGGACGTGGGCAAGATCGTCAAGGAGCTTGGCGTCAATGGCCACTCGGAGCTGATCTGACGCTGCGCCGGTCCTATCCCCACCGCTGTACAATTCTTGCGTATCTCAGTGCGCACAAATCGCCTGAGGGGAGCAAGAAATGCCCGAAACTATCGATTTCCCGACGCATCAAAAGCCGCGGCGCACGAATTTTGTCTCCTATGTACTGATCGCGTTCGTCGTTCTTGTTTTTATCGGCGGCCGCACTGCCATTTCTTATTGGGTTGACCTCCTCTGGTTCGGCGCGCTCGGCTACGCTCCCGTCTTCTGGAAGACCTTCGGACTGCAGTGGGGAATCTTCGGCGCTTTTGCGGCGCTCACATTTGTCGTTATCTTCGGCGCCTTCCTCGCTTTCCGCCACAGCCACTCGGGCGATCTGCCTGACACGCACACCATCTTCTTTGCCGGCCGCCCCATCGAGCTGCCGGTGGCAAAGTTCCTGCACACTGTCGCTCTCATCGCCGCCCTGGTCATCTCTATCGCCACCGGATTCGCGATGCAGGCGCAATGGCCCACGCTGGCGCTTTATTGGTACGCGCCCGCAACCGCGACCAGTCCCGCCGATCCCATCTTCGGCCGACCGCTGGGTTTCTATCTCTTTACCTTGCCGGCCTGGGAGCTGATCGCCGGATGGTTGCTAACGCTGGCTGTGATGATTTCGGTTCTCGCCGTGCTCTTCCTGGTCGCTGCGGGCGGTGGGCGTTTGCGTAGCGGACATTTCGAGAACTCCACTTCATCGATCTGGCGCGGCGTTTCCATCGCCGCGAGTTTTTTGCTTCTCACGCTGGCCATTCGCGAGTATGTCGGCCGCTTCGATCTTCTCTTCGACCAGCACGCGATCTTTTCTGGAGTTTCCTACACGGACGCGCACGTCACGCTTATCGGCATGTTGTTCATTAGTGCGGCGCTCGCTATCGGCGCGGTGATTGCCTTTGCCTGTGGCCTGTTCAGGCCGCGCGTGCGCTGGTTGCTCGCGGCCATCGTTCCCGCGGCGGCCTGCTGGATCGTGACCGGTGTCGCCGGATGGTACATGTCGACCTTCATTGTCAATCCCAACCGGCTTAACAAGGAGCGGCCTTACATCGTTGATAACATCGCCCTGACGCGCCAGGCCTACGGCCTCGATGCTTTCGCTCAGCAGGAGTTCCCCGCCGATACCACCGTTGCCGCGGCCGATCCGGAACACAATCAGGCGACGCTTGAAAACATTCGCCTTTGGGACGTGGGCGCGCTGCAGGCCACGTTAACCCAGTTGCAGGAAATTCGTACCTACTATGCCTTCCCCGGCATCGATATCGATCGCTACCAGATCAATGGATCGTTACGCCAGGTGATGCTAGCTGTTCGCGAACTGGACGTGAGCAAATTGCCTGAGACTAGCCGTAACTGGATCAGCGACAAGCTTATTTATACGCACGGCTACGGCATCACCATGAATCCCGTAAACGGCTTCTCCGGCGAGGGTCTGCCTACGCTTTATCTCTCGAACATGCCCGTGCAAAGCACTGTGCCTGGCCTCAAAGTCACGCGCCCCGAAATCTACTTCGGCGAGATGACCGACACTGATGTCTACGTCAAGACCAGTCAGCAGGAATTCAACTACTCTCAGGGCCAGAACGACAGTTATTCCACATACGAGGGCACGGGCGGCATTGTGATGGGCGGCTTTATGCGCCGCGTGCTGCTGGCCTTCGATCGCGGCGATCTGACCAAAGTTCCTTTCAGCGACGACATTACGGCCCAGAGCCGCCTGCTGATGCGGCGCAACGTACTCGCGCGCGTTACCGCCCTGGCGCCGTTCCTCACCTTCGATCACGATCCCTACATTGTGGTTGGCGACGATGGGCGCCTCTCCTGGATCATTGATGCCTACACCTCCTCATCCACCTATCCATACTCCGCGTCGGCCAATCTCAACGGACAATCGGTCAATTACATCCGCAACAGCGTAAAAGCAGTCGTCGACGCCTACGATGGCACCGTCACGTTCTACGTCTTCGATTCGTCCGACCCCATCCTGGCCGCTTGGCGCGGCATCTATCCGGACTTGTTCAAGGATGCCTCCGCCATGCCCGCGTGGCAGCGCGCCCACGTGCGTTATCCCGAACTGCTGCTGAGTCTGCAGGCCGATGTGTACGGTCTTTATCACATGACCAACCCGGAGGTCTTCTACAACCGTGGAGATCAGTGGAGCGTGGCTACTGAAAATGGTTCGAGCCAGAGCGGCGACCAGAATGCGCAGCCCATGCATCCCAATTTCGTGCTCATGACGCTTCCCGGAGAATCGGGCGGCCTCGAATTCGTTGAGATTCTGCCTTTCACGCCCATCAGCCGCAACAACATGATCGGCTGGATCGCGGCGCGCAGTGACGGCGCGGATTACGGAAAGGCTGTGGTGTTCAACTTCCCGAAGACGCGACTGGTCGACGGGCCGCAACAAATCGAGGCGCGGATCGATCAGAATGCGCAGCTCTCCGGGCAACTCACGCTCTGGAATCAGAATGGCTCGAAGGTGATCCGCGGCAGCCTGCTGGTAATTCCCTGCGGGCAGGCGCTGCTCTATGCGGAGCCGATTTACCTGCAGGCCAACCAGAGCCCCATGCCGGAAATGAGGCTCGTCGTGTTGGCTCTGCAAGATCGCCTCGCCTATGGGCCGACCTTTGAGGCCGCGCTCGCTTCGCTCTTCGGATCGCAGACTCCATCGCTGACCGGCGCCGAATCTCCGCAACCTCCATCAGCGGCTGCGCCCGCCGGTGCGCCACAACCTGCCGCCAATGTCAATGCGTTGATCGGGCAAGCCAGCCGCGACTTTGCCGACTATCAGCGCTTGACCTCGGATGGTAAACTGGCCGAAGCCGGACAAAAACTTGACGATCTAAAACGCACGCTCGATCAACTCAGCGCTCACGGAAAATAATTTTTGCTGATTCAACACCGCTCTTACCAAATGCAAAGGAAGTAAATCGGCGAGTAAACTTATGACTCTGAAATGGCGTTGGATTCGAAAATCGGTTCTTCTGGTTGTGATTGCCGCATCGATTTGCTCCAGAGGCGTGACCCAGCAGAAGACCGCTGAAACATTCCAAATGCAAATCTCCCTGCCGGCACCAACCATTCATGTCGGCGACGATCTGGTGATAAAGCTTGTCACGTTCAATTCAACCGGTAATATAGTCTACGCAGGCGAGGGATGTGGACACGGAATTGCAGTGGAATTATTGGATAGCAAGGGCGAGGATATTGGGCTTCACGCAATGGGGGGCGCTGGTAACTGTACGGACTCGGACGTTGTGCTTGGGCCAAACAAAGAGGCTATTGGGCCGGGTGTTCGCATACCATTTACTCTACAATTCAAACCAGAACCTGGTTATGTAATTGCAGGAGTGTACAACCTTCGAGTACACAGGCGCGATGTTGGATCAGGCGTGGAAGTGTATTCAAAGTCAGTTAGGCTTACCGTAATTCCCTAGGAACATACCGTTGGGGAATTCCATAACAATCTGACTACAGAGACCATGCCTCGCTTTGCAGCCAACTTGACCATGATGTATCAGGAACACAAGTTCCTCGATCGCTTTGCCGCGGCCGCGCGCGATGGCTTCACGGCTGTCGAGTACTTGTTTCCCTACGAGCATTCGGCCGCGACGCTTGCCGCACTGCTCAAGGAACACGGCCTGCGCCAGGTGCTCTTCAACGTGCCCCCTGGCGACTGGAAGGCCGGCGAACGCGGCATTACGGCGCTGCCCGGCCGTGAAAAAGAATTCCACGACGGTTTTATGCTGGCTTTGGAGTACGCTCAGGTATTGCAATGTACGCGCGTCCACGCCATGGCCGGAATTTCGCCAGTTGGCGTGGATCGCGCGCATTTGCTCGGCGTCTACACGGCCAATCTTGCCTGGGCGGCGGAGCAGGCGCGCGTCGCCGGCGTCGAATTGCTCATCGAGCCCATCGCATTACGCAACATGCGAGGTTTTTTCCTGAATCGCCAGGAGGAAGCGCACGCAATTGTCGCGGAGATCGGCGCGCCTAACTTGAAAATCCTCATGGACCTCTTCCATTGCCAGGTGGAAGAGGGTGAACTGGCTATCAGGATCCGCAAATATCTCGCTAACCCGAAGCAGACCCGCGTAGGCCATTTTCAAATCGCCGGAGTGCCAGAGCGCCACGAACCCGACTCGGGCGAAGTGAATTACAGTTATCTCTTCGATGTAATCGATGGGCTCGGTTACGAAGGCTGGATCGGCTGCGAATATATTCCGGCAGCCGCAACTTCAGACGGCCTTGGTTGGTTCAAAAAATGGAAAAACGCATAATGTAGCGCCGGCGTGGAGGTCGGCGCTACACGGTAGCGGCTTGCCTACTTCTCCACGCCAAACGTAAACGTAGTAGTCGAGAACATCGTTTCGCCGGGCTTGAGAACCGTGCTCGGGAAATCCGGGTGGTTCGGTGAATCCGGGAAGTGCTGCGTCTCGAGGCAGAAGCCAGCGTGCTTTTCGTATTTCACGCCGTGCCTGCCGGTGAAGCTTCCATCGAGGAAGTTGCCAGAGTAGAACTGCACTCCCGGCTCGGTTGTTTCCACGGTAAGCTTGCGTCCGCTTACGGGATCGGTGACGATCGCCGCCAGATGCATCGTCCCTGGCTTGCCGTTCAACACCCAGTTAAAGTCGTACCCGCCGGCGCGCTTCAACTGCTCGTTATCGGCATTGATGCGCGCGCCAATCGCCTCCGGCTTGCGGAAATCCATTGGCGTGTCGGCCACCGGCGCCAACTCGCCTGTGGGAATCAGTCCTGCGTCTACCGGCGTGTAGTGGTCGGCATTGATTTCAATCTTCTGGTCGAGGATATTGCCCTGGTCGTTGCCATGTAGATTGAAGTACGAGTGGTTGGTCAGGTTCACCACAGTTGCCTTGTCCGTTTTGGCCGAGTAGTTGATGCGCAGTGTATTTCCTTTGAGCGTGTAGCGCACCGTTGCAGTAAGCTTTCCGGGAAACCCCATGTCGCCGTCGGGACTCACATGCGTGAACTCGACGCCGTCTTGCACTTCCTTCGCTTGCCACACATACTGGTCAAATCCAACAGGGCCGCCGTGCAGTGCGTTGGCGCCGTTGTTGACGGGAATCTGATACGTTTGTTCGTCCAGCGTGAACTTGCCCAGCGCAATGCGATTGCCATAGCGCCCTACAATCGCACCGATATACGGATTGGGCTTGATCAAATACGTATCGAGTTTGTCGTAGCCCAATGCAACATCCGCCATTTTGCCCGCGCGGTCCGGGGTTTTTATGCTCACCAGATGCGCTCCGTACGCCGTCACTTTTACTTCAATTTGCCCATCGGTCAACGTGTAAATCGGGACGGCGGTTCCATCTGCGGTATGACCCCATATCGACATCTTCACCTCTCCCTGGGCAATAGCTGAAAACGCCATCGCCATTCCTATCAAAGTTGCGATACCAGCTCGTTTCACGGTTTCACCTCTGCCTCGCGGCTCGCGCCGCATTTCCGCTCGTCGGCTTCAGACTGCTCGACTTTACCCGGAACACACGCGCGGAAGCCGCGATTGCGTTCCTTGGCAAATATAGCCTATACGGCAGACAATTCCATCATATGCCCCGACTCTTTCGGCGGTAGTCTGTGCGGCGGAGGAATATATTGGTTCCGAGTAAACGATTCTTGACTGCAGTCAAAGCCGTGGCACTTGTCTGCTTCCTTACTTGCTGCCCGTTTGTCTCGGCAGTTACGGGCGCTGCTCAGACCGAACCCACGGCACAGCCTACGACGAAGGATTTCGTCCTCGAAGGCACGGTGCATGGCGCCGAGAATCGGAGTTATGTGCAAGTTCCGTTCTCTGTGCCCGCGGGGACGGAGCGTGTCACCATTACGTTCACCTATACCGGCAAGGAGCAGCACACAGCGCTTGATCTCGGCCTGCTCGATTCCGCCGGGCTTCGCTGCTGGAGCGGCGGCAACAAATCCACGCTCACCGTCGGACTGATGGACGCTACTCCCTCCTGCCTGCCAGGTGCCATTCCTTCTGGCACGTGGAACGTTTTGATCGGTGTGCCCAACATTCGCGCCGGCGTCGAGTCGCATTATTCGATTCACGTTTATCTCTCGCGCACCGGTGCAGTAGCTGCGGAGCCGCCCATTTTGCGCGAGCCGTTGCGTACTGGGCCCGCATGGTTTCGCGGGGATTTGCACATGCACACCGCGCACAGCGACGGCCAGTGCCCCAGCCAGACGGGGAAAATGGTCCCCTGTCCGGTTTTCTTTACCGTGGACGCCGCAGCCCGGCGCGGACTCGACTTCATTGCCATCACCGACCACAATGCCAGTTCGCAATACGACGCAATGCGCGAGCTGCAGCCCTACTTCGACAAGGTACTTCTCATCCCCGGCCGCGAAATCACCACCTTCGAAGGCCACATCAACTTCCTCGGCAGCACCGATTTCATCGACTTCAGGCTTGATGGCAGTACGGTTCCCGACATGAACACCCTCCTGCGCAGCGCCGCGCGCGTTGGTGCAATCACCTCGATCAATCACGCTCTGGCTCCGAGTGGCGAAATCTGCATGGGCTGCGGATGGACGCCTTCCACGCCGGTGGATATGCATCTGCTCACTGGCGTCGAAGCCGTCAACGGCGGCAGCGAGCAATACGGCCTCTCCGATATTCCTTTTTGGAATAAAGAACTCAATCGTGGCTGCCGGCTGGCGGGAATCGGCGGCAGCGACAATCACCGTCCCATGCAGCCGCTGGATCAAATTGGTTCCATCGGAAGCCCAACAACCGTTGTTTATGCAACAGAGCTTTCCACGCCCGCGATTCTCGACGGCATCCGCGCCGGCCACGTCTTCATCGATGTGGCAGGAACGCGCGACCGGATTCTTGAAGTCACGGCCCACGCAGGCAGCCGCTCGGTGAACGCAGGTGACCAGCTCGATGCCCCACCGGGCGAGGCTGTGGAATTCGAAGCCCATGTTCTGGCTGCCGCGGGCGGAACATTGCATTGGATCGAAGACGGCAACGACATTACACCTAGCTCCGGCACGGCAATGTCCGCTGCGGACGTTACGCAATCTTTGTCATGGACAAGCGATGGCGGCCGCCATTGGTTTCGCGCGCAAGCTGCCGGGCCCGACGGCAAGTTGTGGCTCATCGGCAACCCTATCTATATCAATTGGGGCCAATGCGAATGATTGCAACGGTGGCCCGAGTCGCTCCGTCATTCCCTGACGGGCTACTTCCGCGAAGCCTTCGGCCGCGAACTCTTCGTCACGCTTGCGTAGAGGCCGCGGGCCGTGCGTGGATCCATCAGCAATTGCAGGCGCGGCGGATGCTGGTTCATGTCGACGCGTGCGATCGACCCTTTCCTCATGCGGATCGCAGCCCCGCCGTTACCCGTGATGAGCCGGCCGAGAAACTGGAAGATGTTGGGATTGTGCCCCACGACAAGAATCCCTTCGCGGTCGGCATATTTCGCCAAAAGCTTCTGGAAATCAGCGTAATTCCCGTTCAATCCCAGTGCCGGATTAACCTCGACTTTGGCCTCGTAGCCAAGCTCCGTGCCCACCAGTTGTGCCGTCTGCATAGCCCGTTTCAGCGGGCTCGAAACGATGGCGTCAATCGGCGCCTTGAACGCGTTGAGCACCCGCGCCATCAGCATGCACTGCTCCTTGCCCTCCTTGATCAAGCTTCGCTTGGCGTCAAGAAGGGGATTTTCGCGAATGGTTCCGGCATTCGCATGGCGCATGAGATAGAGAATCATGGGGGATCGATGAGGCGGAGCTTGCGGACCCTTGCCTTACTCCTTGAATGCTAATTTTAACAGATTTGTAACATTCGCGGTCCGCCGGTAGGCCGGCGCCTACCTTCGCCGGCGATTCAACTGCGAGTCCATCCTTCGCGCGGGCCTATTCGTTGAGTAAATTGATGATTTTGAATATCTCGTTGCACCGAGGCCAGAGCTTCAAACACGGATCACGTTTGCCAGCCGCCGCCGAGCGCGCTGTAGAGTTGTACGAGGGCAAGCGCTTCACCCTGTTGCGCGTTAACCAGGTTCAACTCGGCAGCAAAGAGGTTTGAATCCGTGGTCAGGACTTCAAGATATCCGGTAGACCCGCCCTGGTACCGAATGCGCGCAAGCCGCGTTGCATCTTTCGCGGCCTCCACAAGTTTCTCCTGCTGCTCACGGTAGGCGCGTTCCTTGTTCAGCGCGATCAGGGCATTCGACACATCCCGGAAGGCGCCGGCAATGGTCTTCTGATAGTTGAGTACCATCTCCTCCTTGGTCTGCTCCGAGAGCTGAAGCTGTGCGCGAAGTTTCCCGCCTTCGAAGAGCGGTTGTGTCAGCGTTCCGATGCCGTAGATAGTTTTCCCGCTGGTGTCGAAGATACTCGAAAGACTGTCGCCGCCGACACCACCCGACGCAGTGATAGATAAGTTAGGGAAGAACTGCGCGCGAGCCACGCCTATTTGTGCGTTCGCAGCGATCAGGGTCGCTTCAGCCTGCTGGATATCGGGCCGACGCTCGAGGAGCTGCGAAGGTAACCCTGTGGGAAGATCTTGAGGTGGAGGCGCAAGTGCATTGGAATCGCGGTGAATGATCGGTCCGGGGTTTTCTCCGAGCAGCAGGGTAATCGCATTTTCCTCCTGTTGAATCTGCTCTTCGAGCTGGGGAATCTCCGAGGTTGCCGTGTAGAGCAATTGCTCTGCTTGCCGAACATCTGACAAGGGCACCGAGCCTCCACTCTCCAGTGTCCTGGTGAGGGCGACCGAGTCCTGTCGCGCCTTGAGTGTTTGTCTGGTGATTTCAAGTTGTGTGTCGAGCGCGCGAATCTGCAGATAAGCCGTGGCTACCTGCTGCACCAATGTGAGCTCGACCGCGCGTTGCGCCCAAACCTGCGCGAGGAGCTGGGCGCGCGCGGCATCAGTCTGTTTGCGGTAGAGACCCCAGAAATCCGGCGTCCACGCGGCCGAAATGTTGAACGATCCGTCGATCAGCGGATTAG
>JBEKPD010000044.1:0-49422 GCA_049521075.1 Occallatibacter sp. | reverse complement strand
CCGTATGCCGCGACGCACTTCAGGGATCACGAGGTCCGGTGCTCTGTCTGTGCGGATCGCCAGTTCCATGGTCTGGCCAAGCAAGGCTCGATACATCGGATGATCGATCCCAAGTTGTGATAGGCACAGGTAAAACTCCGGTTGGCTCGATTCGGCCACTTTGTCCTGATGAAGGTCCTCGATCACTCCGACAATTGTGGCTGTCTCCGGAACCCGCCCGAAGCGTATCTGTTTGCCCAGGACATCCCCACCACCCAGATAGCGATTGACGAATGCGCGGTTAACAACCATCACCGGCAGGCTCCCCGCCTTGTCACTCTCCGCGAAGAACCGCCCACTCCGCATTGGAATTCCAAGAACCTGCGTCAGTTCCGGGGTGGCAGCACGCACAATCGCACTTACATCGCCTTTTGTCCATTCCGTCGCGTATACAATCGTTCGCAGTTCCACGGTATGCTCGATGGGCATCACTGTCGATAGTGCGGCCGTCTGCACACCGGGTAACCGCCGTGCTACCTCCAATATCGGCCTCCACGCCACTGAATCAACATTTTGGCCCTGATATAGATCGCCCGGAGCGGTGAGACTGGTCAGCACCAGATGGCCTGTTCTGAAGCCTAGTGGAACATGTCGCAGAGCATACATCGTTCGCAACATTAGGCCTGCGCCAATCAGCAATGTGATCGAAAGGGCGACTTCTCCAACCAGCAGGAGTGAGCGCACGCGGCTCTGGCCACGGTCCCCCACGGTGTTGCGGCCGCCATTCTTCAAAGCTTCGTTGATTCCCGTTCGCGAGGCAACAATCGCAGGGAACATGCCAAACACGATCGTCGTCAGGAGCGTAACAAGCACCAGGCTTGACCATACCGCCCAGTTCAAATGAATATTTTGCGAAAGCGGAAGCATCTTTCCAAACATGCTCAGGAACGAGTGCAACATGATTAGCGCCATGCCAAGTCCTCCCAACGCTCCGGCACAGCTCAGAAGGAGACTCTCGATCAGAAATTGGGACAGGATGCGGCGCTTCCCCGCCCCCAGTGCAGATCGAATTGCAATCTCCGAGCGCCGCGCCACCACTCTCGCCAACAAAAGGCTTGCCACATTGCTGCAGGCAATCAACCAGACCACAACAACGGCAATGATCAGCGCCGTCAAAGCAGGCCGTACGTCGGCAACCAGCAGGTCATGAAGTCCAACGAGTTGGATCGCGGTTTCGCCTCTCTGGCCTCGAAGCTGCTTGCGCTCTGTTTCCAATTGGGCCTCTACCGCTTTTATCGGTATGCCGGCATGCAAACGCACGATTGGCAAATACTTCCTCGAATATGGATCGTTGGCAATCTGTGTGCCATGATCGAGGGGCACCCAGAGCTGCGGACGGTTGTCGTTTATCGGATATTCAAATTGCGGTGGCATCACGCCAACCACAATGTACGGTGCGCCTCCGATGTGCACGTTCTTCCCGAGGATATTTTGGTCACCTGAAAAACTCTGGCTCCACATCGCATAACTCAGCAGAACGGAATGGGGGGCTTCAGTCGAAGGAAAGCCGCGCCCCATAAGAGGCTCAACGCCGAGCAGCTTAAACAAGTTGGGACTTACCTCAATCTGCGAAACCATGAGCGCGTCCGTGGGGGTATCCAGGATATTAAACCCGCCGCCATAAAACGCGATTTCCGCAGTATCTCGCGTTGACTGCTGCAGATCGCTGATTTCTCCAAACGACACACTGAAATCATCATCGCCTTTTGTGGTCCTTTCAACGGGTTGAAACAGGCGCTCCGAATTTTGGAATGGCAGCGGCTTCAGCAGGACCCCATACGTAATTGTGAACATGGCAGTTACTGTTCCGATGCCAAGCGCCAGCACAAGAATGGTAAAGAGTGCGAACCCAGGTGCGCGCCGCCACTGTCTCATCGTGTACCGCGCGTCTTGCACAAATTGCTGCAAGGGCGGAGACCATCGTTCCTGATTGTGGGTCTTCTTCATCTGCTCCAGCCCTCCGAACCCTTGCAAGTTGCGTGCGCGAACCGATGACCTGCGGCGATCCAATTATGCGCCAATCGATTTCATTAATTGCTCCTGTGACTAGGTAAGAAACCGAGCATTGTTTTTTGGCAATCCAATCCAACTCGTTAGTCACTTTGTACGCCTTCGCTCATTTGCCACACGATCTCATTGGTCGTCAGATTGCCGAACCGGTTTGACGAAAAACTTGGCATTTACGGACGAACATAGGACATGGCCCAAACGGCCTTATCGCCCTGGTGGTATTCATTGCCTTCCCAAGGGTCGCCGCAGACGTGCAGGTAAGCATACGGGGTTCCTGCAAACATCACCCAAGCGCCTTTGTCACGAACTGTGGTCGGAAGGCCATTTGCCAGAGCATCGAAAGGCCATGTGATCATCCAATGCGGTCCGATGGGAATAGCCGGGCTCGTCTTGTCCGAAGGATCGGTGTTGCTCCTCTGAGTGGCGCCACAGAGCATGTAGATCATTCCCGGCGCCGTGTTCGTCGGCCTTGGTTTCCCCTGCATGGCGTCCATCATCCATTGCATACCCATGGGGTTCATGCACATGGGCGGGCGCCCGATTTTGTTTTCGTCTCCCGGTGTACAAACCCACTCGTTCGTTCCCTTGACCAAAACGATCATGGTGCCATCGGCAGAAATTTCGGCGACGGTCGCATTTTTGGTCACTTGTTCAGGCCCGGAGAGCCGGGCCCTCGTAATTCTTGGATCTTCTGCTTTGTCAGTCATATCTTGACCTCCTGGAGTTGGGGCGTTCGGTACTGCATCTTTCGGTCCGGACTCATCCAACGTGGAGAGTCCGGATAGAACGGCAGTGTGCCCAGAACCAGTCAATAAGGCAGCAGCAGGTATCGTCGTCCCAAGAAACTCTCTTCGGGTTGTCATCGATGCTCATTCCCCCATTCCGCGATTTTCGAGAAGATGCCTTACGGTGCTCAAGAACTTCACGAGTTGGTCACTGACCTCGGCAGAGGCTTCGTGTTGTACCCAGTGGCCTACATCGTCGATTTCGAGGTTCCCGACCAGACCGGGAAGGCCGGAGCGGAGCTTTTCGAAGGGTGGGTATATTGCTTGTAAGCCATCCGCTTTTCCCGCAATGTAAAAGGAGGGCTGGGTGACCTTCGCGCCTTTCCAAGCTCCGGACAGATAGAAGTACGGTTCGGCGGCACGGTAGTAGTTCAGTGCGCCATGAAAGCCGGTGCGCTGGAATTCAGCGATGTTATAAGTCACATAATCTGGTTCAGCCCAGGACGGCAATGGCCCAGGAGCCGGGCGGTGGAGGCTTCGTGCAGGGTCCATGGGGTTCCACCGTGTTTCGACTGGCGCAGCACCCGATGCCCAATACAGAATCCCTGGAATGGTAACGGAGGCGTCGGCCCAAATTTGATCGGCCTCCGGTTTCATCTGTTCGAACATGTAGAAATCGTTTTGGTGGCCGGACTGTCGCATGCGCTCAAAGGCGCTGATATCCCCACGCGCAACGTACGGCACGCTAATGCCCAGCACCGCTTTAAATCGATCCGGACGCATAAGCGCAGCGTTCCACGCGTGAGCTGCACCCCAGTCATGGCCCACAAGGGCAGCGCTAGAGACGTTCAGCGCATCAAGCAAACCGACTAGATCACCGGTCGTATGTAATGGCGTGTACAACGTTGCATCCGGAGGAGCGGAGCTGCGTCCATAGCCGCGCATATCGGGAGCAATTGCTCGATACCCCGCTGAAGCGATAGCTTTCATCTGTCGGCGCCAGGTATAAGAAGTGTCCGGAAACCCATGGCAGAAAAGAACGGCTGGCCCTTCGCCTTCCTCGGTCACGTGTAAAGAGATGCCATTCGTTACGATGTCGTATTCCTTGAGAGGAGGACTGTCAATTCCACCAAGGGTCTTGGCCAGAGCCATTCGAACCAGCAGGAGGCTGGCACAAACAGCGGTCCCACCTGCGAGGAAGACGCGGCGAGAAATCGCTGACACCGGAATCCCATCCTCCAATCCATCGATGGAAGGCATATCTTGCTCGCAGCTGAATTTTAGTTCTTTCTCATCTAAGTTCACAAAATTCGCCCCATTCTGCTGACTGGCACTCTGGTTCAACGCGACAACGAGTTTCCTAGCTCACCACACCTTCAGCGAAGGGAGAGCACTGTTAGGTAGATCGCGGCGCGCAAACGGAACCCAATTTTTTGATAAACCACTTTTGCGCCATTTTCAGACTTGACGTGAAGAAATGGAATCTTTCCCGCTGCCAGAATCCGAGCTGCAAGGAAGGTCGTGAGGGCCCGCGCATACCCGCGGCCGCGAAATTCGGGAAGAGTGCACACGGCGCTGATCTCCGTAAACGAGATGGATTGCAATCGCTTGCCGGCCATTGCGACCAATCTCCCATCGCTCGCGTGTATTCCGAAATAGCTTCCCATCTGGATGGTTTGCGGCAGGAACGGGCCAGGCTCGGTGGCAGCCGCGAGTTCCAGCATTTCGGGGACGTCCTTCGTCCAGAGTCGAAGCGGCGCCACAGACGGCGGGGGCAGGGAAGCCTCACAAATCATCTGGTCGATCCACCGAGAACGGTCAACTTGCCAGTCGCCGGGTACGTCAAGGGGACTGGCGGTAAATAGCGCGACCTGCTCGCCGGGGCTGACCAGGCGTCGTAAATCGGCGAATGCCTCACTCGAGGGATGAAGCAAAGCCGCCAGAGGCGAAACATTCGGCAGGTATCGTCGTGCAAGGCCGTGCGAGCGGGCAAGAAGCCGGTGTTCGGTCGTCAATGCGAACCAGATCGGGTTGTCGAGAGACTCTAAGATCTGCTGCGAGTGATCGTCTTTCATGACATCGCCTTCAGTCATCAAAGTTCCCCTTCAGGTGCCTTTGCTCAGAGAAATGCAACTTCGCTAATATCGATGGATACCATCAACTTCTCACGAATCGCTCTGTTCTCTTTGTCCCGCATGTATGCTCTTCGCTGGGTGGGAAGCGTGATGCCTTGAATCGTTCGAGGTTCGTAGATATATTGTGCAGCAGCGAAGCCGCCAGAAGACTCGACGCGATAGTCGTGTCTCCGCAGAAGGTAATCGGGACCAAAGTAGAAGTCTTGCTCGCGGCTGTGGCTGGCGATTTCCTCGGGAAACTGCACACGAAGCCTCTTCCACGGCTCTCCAGCTTCGATCCACGGGTCGATCTCTTCGGCTGTGAACCCCGGCATTGCAAAGAGAAATGGTGTGGTTAGGTATGTCCAGAGTGCGTACCCGTTGAAATACGCCCTGTCCAGTGCATCCCATGGTGCATCGACCGCGCCGGCTTCTGCATGGACGGCCGGATCCAGGCGCTCTTCTAGGACAGACCCATCTAACGATTCGATAGCGATCCTCCCAGCGGTGAAGTCGGTTTTATGGCCCGGCGAACCGAAGGGCGTGACGGAGGCCCACTCCTTCCTGGTTGCCACCGTCATCCTCCTCGGAGTTGGGTCTTGGGGCTTACTTTTCATGGCGAACATCTCGCCGCCCGTTATGATCGTCGCTTGTACGAAATTGAATTGTGACCAGAGTTCCAGTCCACCGTGGGCGTTAAGTACGTGCTGCAACAGTTCATTCATGTCATCCGCTCCTGCAAGGCATTTTTGGCTTTCAAAGGCCAACGTCTCGTCGTGTCTATTTTTCGATTGAACTCTGTAGAACTTCATCTCCGAGCGATCGCATAAACTCGGTGACACGCTCTGACCAGAGCTCGGGATGCGCCATCGTCAAGTGCCCACACGACTCCGCCGAGGCCGGCTGAACGATAAATCGTCCTTCGCGAACCTTTGGCATTAGTTCCTCCATGACGTGAAGTTCCGCCGGGTTGAACTCATCGTCTGCAAAGTTAAGCGCGTACACCTTGGTCTTTATTGTTGTGAGTCCAGGCTGAGGGTCGTAGTCCGCTGAAGAACTAAGCGAATAGAGAATGTCGTTAGCGTCCATAGATCGCGCCTGACTGCGCGCATCAGCGATGAAACGATCTGCGGCATGGCCATCAGGCAAAAGAACCTGAAGATTCGGCACGCCGTCGAGCATCATCCTCATCAATGGAAAGGCATTCAGCCATCCTTGCGGCGGTGAGGTGTAGTTGCCGCCGTTCCACTGAGGGTCCGAACGGATCGCGTGAATTACGATGCGGCGCCAAAGCATGTTCCGACCGGAAATCGGAATGGGCATTGACACGACAGGCATGATGCCGTCCATGGCATCCGGATATGCCTCGGCCCACTGCCATGCGTTCATCCCGCCCATCGACATTCCGAGAATCGCGTGAAGATGTTCAATGCCAAGCTTCTCGGTCACTAGGCGATGTTGCAGGTCCACCATGTCTGCATAGCCATACTTGGGGAATGCTGCTTTCAACCCATCGCTCGGCCTACTGGATTTTCCATGTCCCACGTTGTCGGGGAGGATCAGGAAGTAACGAGTCGCATCGAGTGGCCGGCCAGGTGCGAAAAGAGCCTCCAAGTAGTTCTTGTTTAAAAGCGCGCTTCCGTCGGCACCCGTCCAGTGAAGCACGAGTATGGCGTTATCGATTTGCCCTTTGGCATTGCGATGTGGAATACCAAGCGTGGCGTAATGAATGCGCACACGGGGAAGGATCTCGCCATCACGAAAGCGGTAATTTTTAAACCACGCGTCCGCCTGACGAGCGATTCCGCCGTGTTCCTCAGTCCGCCGAGATGTCTTCGAGCTTTTTTGCGTGTCGGCTCCAGCATGGTGCTGCTGCCCGCACATAAATAGGGTCGGGAGCAAGATACCGAGAAGGACTACGCGCGTTGCAGTCGTGCTACGTCTGCACAATCTCGAAGTGTTCATCAATCAGCGCCTCCAACAGGCTTTGATTCCTGCAGCCGGCACCCTCGGTTCCGGGGAGAGCTGATGCAGTCCGTTCCGCTCATAGAGATCAGAGCTAATTGCTAATCTGCTGGATCACCTCGAAGAGATTCCCCCATGGATCTGCAAAGAAGGCGACCCGCAACCCCATCGCGGCCACATCATGCGGCTCGCTGACGATCGTCGCGCCGCGGCGCTTTAGTTCGTTGATTGTGTGGTCGACATTGTCGACGCGAAGTCCCATGTGATGCCATCCCGACATCTTGAAGCTGTCTAGCAGATCCTTATAGGAACGGCGGTTATCCACGCCGGGGCCGGCCAAAAGCTCGAAATGGAAACTATCGTCCGCAGCGTGGTAAAGAAGGCCGAAAGTGAGGCCGGCAACCGAGACGGATTGCTTCAATCGAAAGTCGAGCTTCTCGGCATACCAGGCAACCGCAGTATCAAAGTCTGGCACGCGAATGGCTGAGTGATTAATCTTCAAGGAAGCGAATGGGCTGGAGGTGAGTGACGCAGTCATTGCTTTTTCCGTATTTAGATCCTGTAGAAATTCAAGCAGCGCCGCGTTCGTTGCATCGGGAGCCTCCAACTGTGGCCAGTGGCCGACGCCCTCCAACATGGTGAAGCTGCGAAGATCAATGAGGTCACTGCGCATCGACTCAGCGTTCGGCAGCGCCACGAGATTCAGTCCGTCAAGAGTGCCTGCCAAAAACATCGATGGCTGCCGAATCTTGGCGCCCGCGAACGCACCTGAATGTTGTGTGAAATGGTCAATTGAGCGGTAGTAATTCAGCGCGCCATGGAAGCCGGTGCGGGCGAAGGTAGCAACTGCATCTGCGATATAGCTTGCGTTTGCATCGATGGTTCGCGAACCAGTAGGGGCTGACCGCAACAGGCTGCGCGATGGATCGAAGGGATTCCATCGGCTCTCTTCCGGTGCCTCGCCGGACGTCCAGTAAATCATCCCTGGCACCGTAATTGCTGCATTTGCCCAAGCCTCATCCGACTCAGCCCTCATCATGTGGAACCAGTAAAACTGGTCTTTTCCGGCGGCACGGAGCTTGTCTAAGAAACTGGGACCACCGGGATGTCGGAATGGGACGCTAAGGCAGCACACCGCAGTGAAGCGATCAGGGCGCATCATCGCGGCATTCCAGGCAACGTGCGCACCGAAGTCGTGGCCAACGACGGTTGCAGTCGCTACTTCAGCCGCATCGAGAACTGCCACGAGGTCACCGACCGTCTCGTATGGTGTATAGGCTTCGGCTTCCACGGGAGCAGAACTCTTTCCGTAGCCACGCATATCGAGCGCGATGGCCTTAAATCCCGCGCCTGCTACCGACTCCATCTGAGATTTCCAACTCGACCAGACGGCTGGGAACCCATGGCAAAAGAGAACGGCAGGGCCTTCGCCCACCTTCGCGAAATGAAGGGTTATTCCGTTCGCCTCTATCTCATGGTGCTTCATCGTTATCGCTCCTGGATCGCGAAACACACTCTCGTCAGGGACTCTTGATCGCTAAGACTTGATGCAGTGGAGCAACTCCAAATAGATCAATTCGCATGACAGAACACGATCGGTTGGCCCGTGCCCAAATCTTTATGGAAGAGTCTCAGCAACAGAGCCTAATCGAACATCACCGCGCCCGCGGTGTGGCCGAACTCCCAAAGCGTCCCGTACTATCAGGAGCGCAGGGGATCTCCAGCCACAGGTCGCAGACGCGATCCAATCGTACTGTCCTACGCCGCGGCATCCTCGAAGAGCTTTATCAGCGTTTCGTCGAGAAGAGCGGGCACAGTCGATGGCTGTGTCTCCGGGAATTTAGTGAAGAATGCCGACGGTAGATCCATGTCGATCCGGGTTTCCTCGCCGTCCCGCTGGGACACGCATATGCGCACGGGAGCGCCCAAGCCGGCTGCTCCGGTGTATTGAAACAAACCGCGCGCAATGACGGCATTCCCGACGAGATAGAATTTCGATTCGATGGGAATCCCCGCGAGGCGCATCGTTGAGCCCTGCTCGAAGTCCCAGAAGATTGCCATTGGCTTGGAAGTGGAGTCGACGTAAGCTTCGACGCCCGCACGGTTGCCGTGCGTTACATATTCCATCAGTTTGGGGGTGTGGAATCGCTGCATGCTACTCTCGATCGCTTGAGTAACCTCAAAGAAGGACTTGCGCGACCGTATGGTGAGCAGGATCGCTTCGTACTTGATCCTCGTCGTCTGTGCGGAGGCTTTCGCTGCTTTGTCTGTGCTGTTCATTCGAACCTACCTCTCCTTGGGTTTCAATTTGGCTTTCATATTGCCTTTCGGCGGGTGCAAGCGGACCAATTGATCGACGAGATCAACTTTCCACCCACAAGTCCTCGTTAACTTCGCGAGCAAAGCACGCCTTATCCTTTGCGGAACAAATCTTGAGCAAAACTTTCTCCCGCCCTTCTTTCGGTGGATTTCGCGAGATAGGTTGTCGGGATCGTCGTTACCAGCTTGAGCCGCTCCAGACGATTCACTTCACGTCTCCAACTTTTTCTCGGGCCTCGTTGTATGTGCCAAAAACCTTCGCTACAGGCTTCAACGTGGGATAGAACTGCACGAAAGTGTGCTCGACCGCGGCGTGCTTGTCGTGACAGGACCAGCAGTCGTTGCCCTTCGGCATTGCCTCGGCTGTGATCGCATTCGGTTCAAAGCCGTAGTAGGCCCATTTGTCGGGATTTCGGGTCAAGTCTTTCACTTCGATGAGCACGCCCGCCAGATTCGTTTGAAAGTGTCCCACTTTGTTAATCGAGCCTTTGCTCTCGGCGTCGCGCTCGTCGATGACAAACATCGACTTCTCCGGCCACTTGCCGCCCTTGAGAAACTCAGCGTAGGCCCAGCGTTGCACGAAGACGTTCGTGAACTTCTCTTGGCTACCGGGAGCGGGGCTGTAGTTCATGCCGTAACCCGCTGAGAGAAACTCCCAATCGCGGTAGTCCGCCGGACGCAGCAGATTACCCTTTGCGTCATACTGCGGTTTGGGCAAGTTGTCTTCCCGCGCTGCGGCCAGTAGCACCACGCAGAATGCGGAGATCACGACAGAACTGAGGACAAGTTTGATCACTCCGTTTGTGCCCCTCATCTGTATTTGCCTCTCATGTGCAATTCAGCCTAGCCGCACGAAGAGCGCGCTACGCCCTACTGGTGATCCGGTTGAACCGGTATAACCAGAAACAGCAAATCCGTGTGATTGTCGCCAGGCAAATGAGTCACGTATGTTCCGTTCCAACCTTCGCGACTGAAGCCCTGAAGGTCATCTGCATGCGGAGTAACAATCATGATGTGTGGGCCCACGTGAAATTCCGGTTTCGTCTCGCCGGGCCAGTTCGGCACAAAAGCACCCGTATACATGTAAGCAATGCCGAGTCTATCGATGTGCTGCGGCCGGCCAGCCAGGCCGTCCAGAGCCCACTGAAAGAAGACTTTGTCGAAGCATCCGGGCTCGTCATGCATCGCGCCGGGCGGTGGACCCGGTAGGCAAGTCCATTCACTAGTGCCTTTACGGAGAACGCGAAACTCGCCACCCTTTTGGGCTGGCCAATCCAAGATCGTTGCGTTGTCAGTTATGAAGTTTGGTCCGGCCCTCAGTGCGTCCGTGATCTTTTCAGCGTCCGTCGAGGGCAGATGTTGAGTCGCGTTTTGAGCGCTCACTATGAGCGTAGATAAAAGGCAAAATACAGCTAACTTCATTTCAAACCTCCTGAGGAATTTGTTGCCGTACAGTCTCCAATTCATTTCTGCCCTTTCTTGAACTAGGCCGTCGTCTGTCGCGGTAGGCCTCTGTAGCGCTATGAGAAACAAAGAGTGCACCTCTTGCACAGTTATCGCTCTTACGACCTCTGCCGCGCAGACATCAGCCCAATACGGAATTCTGATGGGCATGCGCGGCCACCTCTCCTGGCATTGGACCCACTCTTCGTGCTAGGTGCTCGAATTGGTTTGCCTTTCTTCTCGCGATTCCCACCTAATCAACTGCCTAGCGTGCAAGAACCTCATGACTACGGCGCAACCAGAAGCACCCCCTAGAGCGACTGATCCGAGTAACGCCGCTAACCAAGGAAAGCTTGAATTTGGGACACTGACGAAGAAGTGCATGTACACTCCACAGCCGATCAAACTGCCAATTATGGTGCCTGCTGAAGCCATGCACAGGAGAAAGAGATCAGCGTATCTGGCGGCCTGGGTAGGATTGTCGGTTCCCGTGACCGCTTCAGAGAATTTGACCAAGTCCGGTTCGTCATTAGGCACGCTTGCCCTCCCATCGGACAAATCAATTCCTGCTTGGAGTTCCACTAGACCGCGGTAGCCGGAGTGTGACAATATCTGCGCTGACCGCGTTCACTCGGGTACTGAGAGACTTCAGGCCGCTCAGTGCTTGAGGCTGCAACGATTGGATTTCCTGCCGCACGGCGACCCGGGAGTCATTAAGGGTTTCGGGCATGAGTAATCGTGGCAGTTCGTCCGTCAGGGGTTTAATCAACTAGAGCACCTCCGCGGGTACGCATTTACCAGTGCAAACCAAATGCCATTCGCAACTGCCTGAAAAGGCAGCACAAACGGGGCTTTGGCGTTTTGGGGAATTCGAGGAACTTTGAGGAAGTTTGAGGATTTCGTGTTTCCTAAACGGCTGACAGTCTTAGCAGAGTCTGAAGCCGCCGTTACCCAATTGCAGTTCCCTCTCGACAATCAATAGCCGTACGGCCGAATTATTCAGATCATGTGATTGCCGAGTTAGTGTTCCCCTTTGCAGCATGCGCTGATCTCCCCAGAGTGAAGGTTGCGGCAGGCTCATGCTGTTGTGGAGGCTTGAACGCTAACCGGGATCGCGGCTGCTAAGGTATCAAGAATCTCCTCACGTAATTTCGCATTGGAAATGCTTCTCGCGAGGATCATGCCCCCGATCAGATTCGAGAAGGCAACGATGGCCTTCTTTTTCCGTGCGGCCTTCGTCTTCCCAGGAACGACGCCAGCCAGCAGATCGAGCAACTGTTGCTCTCCTTGAGTAACCGCGTCTCTTACCGAGGACGGCTGGCGCCCAAGATCGCCCCCTAGAGCCGCGAAGATGCAGCCCGTCTGAGGGTTGTCAAGGTGACGCTGCGAAAGGTAAAACTTCGCGAGGGCTTCCAGAGGATCGCCTGATGCCTCATCGATTATTTTTTTCCATTTGGCGGCGGTTTCGTTCATAGCGCGCAACGAAGCCAACGCCACCAGTTCCTCCTTGGAGGAAAAGTGTCCGTAGAATCCTCCGTGCGTCAGCCCCACTTCCTTCATCAAGTCTGCGACGCTGATGCCATCGAACCCATGTTCTCTGAATCGGCTTGCCGCAGCCGCGATGATCTGCTCCCGGTGTTCAGCCATCGTATCCTTACTAACCCGCATTGGATTGCTCCCTTCGCTAAGCTCCTATTTTAGATGATGGTCGTCATGTTTTTGAATCATAATCATGATGATCATAATCTTAATGCCATGACGGACGCCCGGCCACATTCGGACCGGGCTCAAGGAGGCTCTCACATGGAAAAGCGCAGAAGGGCTCAGATCGCGCTCATCACGGCCTTATCTCTTCTGTCGCTCTCGGCAGCCGCACAGACTTTCGACAATGGCGGCGCGCCCCCGGCGTTTGGGTCGGTAACCACACCCCGCCCCATCGATCCTTCGACAGGGACCACCAACCCCAGTGCTCGTGCCACGCAGACGCTCAATCCGTATCTGGGCAGCACCACAGACGGCAAGGTGATCGATGGCCAAATAAAGCTGAGCCTGCAGGACGCCGTCGATCGAGGGCTTAGTTTCAACCTGGGACTCATCGACAGCCAGCAAGCAGATGCTGGTGTCCGGGCGCAACGTGAACATGCTTTCGCACTGCTTCTCCCTCAAATTTCGGCTCGCGCGCAGCAGACCTATCAGCAACTGAGCTTTAAGCAGCTCAATATCAAGCTGCCTCCGCAGTTTGGATTCCAGTTGCCGCCGACCAGCGGGAATTTCGGCTATGCACAGACCGAAATCGACGCGCAATCTTCCGTACTCAACTTCGCGCTGCTCGACCACTACAAGGAGCAGAAGCAACTTGAAGCGGCATCGGCGCTCAATTCAAAGGACGCACGCGACGTGGTCGTATTCGCCGTTGGCGCAGCTTACTTTCAGGTGGTGGCGAGCCAGGCGCGCTTGGCCACAGCGCAGGCCGCACTGGCGTCAGCGCGGGAATTAAACACGCAGGTCACCAACCAATTCAACTCCGAAGTATCTCCCGAGATTGACACCCTGCGCGCCGGCGTCGAATTGAGCACAGCGGAGCAACGCGTGGTGGATGCGGCCAACGATCTTGAGAAAGACAAATTGACGCTGGACCGGATCACGGGAATTCCACTGGCGCAGGATTGGGAGCCGAACGGTGTATACGGGTACGCCCCTTTAATCGAAGAAGAAGGCGATGCCGGCCGCGCGCTGGAGACTCGTTTCGATGTTGGCAGCAGCAAACGCGAGGTAGCCGCGGCCGAACTCGCGCTGAGGGCGGCGCGGGCGGAGCGGTTGCCTGACATCTCTTTCAGCGGCAGCTACGGTGGAGGCGGGACAAATCCTGCAAATTTCAACCAGGTGTATGCGGTGGGGGGCACGGTTTCAGTTCCCATATTTACCAGCGGCCGCATCCGCTCCGATATTCATGCGGCGGAGGCGGAACTCGTGCAACGTCGCGCCGCCTGCCGCGATCTCGAGGGGCGAGTGGACTATGACGTTCGGGTAGCTCGGCTTGACGTGCACGGTTCTGAATCAGCGGTCAACGTTGCAGCCAAAAACAAGTTGTTGGCGGAACGTGCGTTGACCCAGTCCACGGATCGATACAACAACGGCGTCACCAACTATCTGGAATTGCTGCAGGCGCAGCAGGCGCTCGTCGCAGCAAACGAAAACTACATAGCGAGCCTGTTTTCCTTCAATGTCGCGAAGGTCGCGCTTGCGCGCGCGCTCGGACAAGCCGAGAGCCGCCTGCCGTCGTTCTTCGGCCAACAGTAAGCAAATCGGTATCAGAACAAAGACTAAGCCAAGGAGGCTGACATGAGTGCAACCGTGATTTTGGAAGAGTCCGAGAAAACGACGTCTTCCGAGAGTAAACCAAGCGTATCGACGAACTCGGGATTCCTTAAAAAAATCCTGCTAGCCGGCCTCGGCGTTGTTGTCCTGGCGGGGGGGCTTGCCTATTGGCTGAACGCGCGTCACTTTGAGGACACCGATGACGCGCAGGTGGACGGCCACTTTGCCCAACTAAGCACCCGGATTACTGGCACAGTGACCTATGTCAACCCACTGGTTGAAAACGACCGCTACGTACCAGCAGGCACCTTGCTCTTGGAATTGGATCCGCAAGACTATGAAGCGGAATTGGAGCATGCGAAGGCGAACCTCGAAACAAAGGAGGCTCAGGCACGTGCTGCAAAGCTTCAAGTTCCGATCACCGAAGCCTCTGCTTACAGCCAACTACACCTGGCCGAAGCCGCACAGCAGGAGGCGATCGCGGGAGTCGCCGCTGCACAGGCGGATTTGGCCGCTGCAGAGCATCGCGTCCAGCAAGACGAGGCTGTGGCATCGCGCGCTGAGCGTGACCGTGTCCGTTACGCCTCGCTGGTAGAGAAACGTGAGATCTCTCGTTCCTTCTATGACGCGCGAGAGACAGAGGCGGCGGCGACCGCTCAGTCGCTAGATTCCGATCGCGCCACTGTCGATGCAGCACAGCAGAAGATCGCACAGATGCGGAGTCTGGTTGCACAGCGCGAAGCTCAGGTTTCAGGCGCCCGCACTGCGCCGCAGCAGGCCTCTGATGTGCGTGCCGAAGCCGTTTCCGCGCAAGGCGAACTCGACGAGGCGCGCGCCGACGTCCACACCGCAGAGTTGAATCTGAGCTACACAAAGATCTATGCGCCGGTCAGTGGCGTCGTAGGTCACAAAACGGTCGAGCTCGGTCATCGCGTGCAGCCGGGACAGACACTGCTGACGGTGGTGCCGGTCGACGACGTATGGATTACTGCTAATTTCAAGGAAAGCCAGTTACGGCACATGCGGCCCGGTGAGCCAGTCACCATCCACGTCGATAGTTTTGGCCGCGACTACAACGGCACCGTCGAAGATATGGCCGGTGCGGCAGGGCCGCTCTTCAGCCTATTCCCGCCTGAAAACGCGAGCGGTAACTACGTGAAGATCGTTCAGCGCTTTCCCATTCGCATCCACATCGATGCGAATCAGGACCCGCAGCATGCACTGCGCCCCGGCATGTCAGTGGAAACGAAGGTACGAGTGCGTTAAGCGCAGACGATGCCATTGCCGCCGATTATGGCTTGCCGCACCCGGTAAATCGCTCTCAGTCCAGGGAAGACTTTGACTCAACAAACCCGCAGAGGAAGCACCATGGCGCTCCAGACAGTATCATCGATCCCATCGTCCGGTCAGCAGAAATCCACTCACGCGATCAATCCCTGGTTCATCGCCGTCACGGTGACGATCGCCGCCTTCATGGAACTGCTCGACACCTCAATCGCCAATGTAGCGCTGCCGTACATCGGGGGCGGTCTTGGCCGCAGCTACGATGAGGTGACTTGGATACTTACAACCTATTTGGTCGCCAACGCCGTTGTGTTGCCGATGACGGCATGGCTTAGCCGGCTGCTGGGGCGCAAGAATTACTACCTCCTTTGCGTTGTCCTGTTCACGGTGTCTTCGCTTTTTTGCGGACTTGCCCCGTCGCTTGGCTTTATGCTCTTCTGGCGTGTAGTGCAGGGCGTGGGCGGCGGTGGCCTCGCGCCAGTGGCGCAAGCGATATTGGTAGACACCTTTCCGCCAGCCAAGCGCGCGGCGGCATTTGCTCTGTTCACGGTAGTCATTGTCACCGCGCCTGCGATCGGGCCTGTGCTTGGTGGCTGGATTACGGACAACTACACGTGGCGGTGGATATTTTTCATTAACGTGCCGGTCGGACTTCTTTCACTCTATCTCTCAAGCAAGCTCATCCACGACCCACCCGCATTTACGCAAGAACGTTTGGAGGCGAAGGCCGCGGGACGGATGTCCGTTGACACCACCGGCATCCTACTCATCACGTTGGCCTCAGCTGCACTTGAGGTGTCCCTCGATCGCGGTCAAATCGACGACTGGTTTGGAAGCCCCTTCATAACGACCACTATCGTGATCGCCGTGGTTGGCTGGATCGGCACCATCCTATGGGAGGGATGGGTTAAGGAGCCGATCATCGATTTCGGCCTTCTCAGAAATCGTAACTTCGCAATCGCGAGCCTCCTTTTCTTTGTCTTCGGAATTGGACTGTTTGGAACCACGACGCTGATTCCGCAAATGCTGCAATCGCTCTACGGCTATCGTGCCATCGATGCAGGTCTCGTACTCGGGCCAGGCGCGCTCGTAATTACATTGCTCGCCCCGGTTTCGGCACAACTGCTGCAGAGGCACTTGATTTCCGCCAAGACGCTCGTCTTCGCGAGCCTTTCATTCATCTCCTTGGCCATGTTCGTCTATAGCGACATGAACC
The DNA here is from genome assembly GCA_049521075.1 of Occallatibacter sp. Taxonomy (GTDB): domain Bacteria; phylum Acidobacteriota; class Terriglobia; order Terriglobales; family Acidobacteriaceae; genus Telmatobacter. Next base: position 32,989 of record JBEKPD010000044.1, on the reverse strand, counting down.
TCGCGACCAATGGAGGCCATTACTCATGGGAGCGCGCCCTGCAAGGCGTCGGATACGGTCTCTTTCTTGTGCCGGTCAACATCATTGCCTATTCGCAGTTGCGGCCGGACCAGAACAACAAGGCGTCGAGCCTTACCAACCTGTTTCGCAATTGGGGCGGCAGCTTCGGCATCGCTTTCATCACCACGGCAGCTGAACGGCGCGCGAACTTCCATCAATTGAATCTTGGCGCCAATCTCGTCAACAGTTCGCAGAGTTTGCAGCAAAGCACGCAGGGAATCGCCAGTCATCTGATGCAATATGGCTTCTCGGCTGCTGATGCCGGTCCTGCTTCACTCGGCGTCGTCTATCAGCAATTGCTCCGGCAAAGCCTCTTCCTGGGTTTCATGGATTGCTTCCGGGTGATTGGGTGGCTCACACTCGCAATGATTCCCGTTGTTGTACTTGTGCGCAAGTTCAAGGGCGGCGGAAGCGCTCCGGCGGGGCACTGACCCAGGCAAGTGCTGCGAGGCGTAAGACAGACATGCCGCCGGGGCCCTTTCGCGGAAGGTCGCAATGCGAACAGAAAACACTCGAATACCTCGTCGAGTGCTCTGGCCGAACGGAAAGAGGGGATCGAGTTTCCGGTCCCATCAAACTGCAACTTAGCTTAGGTTTCCGCCATCAACCCTTGATTTCAAGATCCGCAAATCCGAAGATGCGTCTCAAGCACCCTTAAAGCCGACGATCTCGTAGATGGAAACACAAAATCCTCAAATCCCCACGAATTCCGCGAAAACCCCAATCACCAATCACATTACAACGGGCGCGGTTTCAAACACTTACGAACGGCGTTCGACATGCACTACCAGTTGCGCATACCTGACCGTAACTTACCGTTCGGGGGCAATGCCGATGACTTTTAGGATTGAGCGCCTCGTCGGGCAAGAGAATGAAATCGTGTTATCCGTAGCCGGGCAAGTGCATTGCGAATGCGTAGACACGCTCAAAGAACTGCTCGAGGTGGAGAAGGCTAAGGTTGGTCTCGACCTATCAGAAGTGACACTCGCTGACCGCGACGCAGCCACTTTTCTTGCTGTCTGTGAGCTCAAAGGCATTGAGTTGAAGAATTGCCCGGCATTTCTTCGTGCGTGGGTTTCCAAGGAACAGGAGCGCATGGCGCAATAGGTTTACGAAGTCTGTGCTAGGTCCGGGACATCGATTCGTAGCATTAAGCCCGCAATCACCTCAAATGTCGGACACATACAAATGGGAGAACACGCGTGAGAGAAAAATTCCAAATGGAGGAAGTCTCAGTGCGAGAGGAGGCGCTTATTTCCGCTGCGCAGGCGGGGCAGGAATGGGCATTCGCTGAACTCTGCTCTCGCCACGCCAGGCGGACTCTCTTCGTGCTCTACAAAATTACGAAGAATCGGGAAGATGCCGAGGATGCATTTCAGGACTCGGTCCTCAAAGCCTTTGTCCATTTCGGAGAGTTCAATCGAGCGTCCACGTTTGCCACATGGTTCACGCGGATTGCTATCAACTCCGCACTCATGATTCTTCGCAGGAAACGCACTCGTCCAGAAGGGTTAAATAACGCGCCGACGGAGAAAGGCGATATGCTCCCCCATTGGGAAATTGCGGACCGACGTCCCAACCCGGAAGACTATTACATTCAACTTGAGGGCCATCGGCGTCTTCAGGCTGCAATTTCAAAACTGCCAACAAGGTATCGGCGCGTATTTGAGATCCGTCAACGGTCGGACGGCTCGATCAAAGAGATTGCTGAGGAGGCTGGCATCACGATTGCCGCTACGAAGTCGAGGTTACTGCGTGCGAGGCAGTCGTTGCGCAATTCGATCTGGTAGGAACCAACTACATCCTTCGCTCGAACTGGCATTGTTTAGTCGTCGACAATGGACTGTTTGATTCTCCCGGGCGAGCAGCGTAGGCATATGCCTTGAATCGGATCAAAACCGGGCAACTTTGACGGAGGCTCTTTAGGATATGCCTGATGCATCGAATCAATTCCGCGAATTGCTGGAGAGTGAACGGACTGGAGGGAAGGCACCTCCCGACGGATTCACGTGCATGAATCCCGCGAAGAAGGGAATGACTGAATGCGCCTGCTTGTAGTGGGAGCCGGGGCGACTGGCGGATATTTCGGCGGGAGACTGGCTGCAGCTGGCCGGGACATTACCTTCCTTGTGCGCCCTCGGCGCGCCGATCGGCTTAAGGCGGAGGGGCTGCAAATACTAAGCCCTCACGGCAACCTCACGCTGAAGCCGCAACTTGCGATTGCTGGCGACATCACTGAACCCTTCGACGCTTTACTCCTTTCGGTCAAAGCCTTCTCCCTGGATCAGGCTATCGACGATATTGCACTCGGCGTTGGGCCTGAAACGATGATTGTGCCCGTTCTGAACGGAATGAAGCACATCGACGTGCTCCGCGCGCGGTTCGGCGATAGTGCCGTCGTGGGTTGCGCGTGCAGAATCGCAAGCGCCGTTGATGAGGAGGGTCGAATTATACAGCTAACCGGATTGCATGATCTTGCTTATGGCGAGATGAATGGCGTCCTATCAGCTCGTATCAAGCGACTTGACGATTTCATGCAAAGCGCAGGCTTCAATGCAACACTTTCGCCGTCTATCGAATGCGAGATGTGGGAGAAGTGGGTCATGCTCGCGACTGTTGGGGCGGTGAACTGTCTGATGCGCGGAACGGTTGGTGAGGTTGTGGCCGCGAGTGGAGGTGTCCGTTTTGCACTGCAAGTATTGGGGGAAGTAGTTGCTACCGTGACAGCTTTGGGGCACCCTCCCAGTCAGCAGTTCGTGGCCAGCACGCTAGAATTTGTCACCGCAAAGAATTCAAGTGCGACATCGTCGATGTATCGAGACATGCTGCGGGGCAGCCATGTGGAAGCTGATCAAATCATCGGCGATCTGCTTGCCCGCGCCCGCCTTGCAGATGTTTCAACACCGATGCTTGAGACGGCATATGCGCACCTGTGTGTGTATCAGAATCGTGTAATTGCAGAACCACAAACGTAACGGATTGCGGTCCGACGCTGTGAAGGCGCGCAACGGACTATCGCGAAGGGAAACACGCATGGCGTTCGTCAAAAGTATCCTCTATCCGGTGGACTTCTCACCTTCCTGCACTGCAATGGCTCCCTATGTAAAGAGGGCGGCAACTCTGTTTGGAGCGAGGGTTTCTCTGGTTCATGTTGTCGATCCCACAAGCTACAACGGCCTGGAACTTTATGTGAGGCCAATCTCCGAAGTTTCGGAGGAGCATTTGGGCATTGCTCGGGAACGGCTTGATTCATTTCTGGTCGCGGATTTTCCTCTAGCGCAGTGTCCAAGAATCATGGCGTCAGGGGATGCGGCGACAGAGATCGCGCGAGTTGCAAAAGACGGTGGGTTCGGATTCATCATCATGCCCACGCATGCTGGCATTTTCAGGCAGATGCTGCTCGGCTCAACGACAGCCAAGGTGCTGAATGATGCGGATTGTCCTGTATTGACAAGCAGGCATGCACAGACGATCGCTCCGAGACCTCTGGAGCACCGGGAGTGGCTGTGCGCCATTGGGTTGAGCGCAAATTCGGAGCGTGTCCTCCGTTACGCGAGCCAGGTGGCGACCGAGGCACGCGCTGAGCTTTCGATCATTCATGCCGTGCAAGATGGAAATCCGGATCTGTCGATCCAACTGGACATCAGAGAGCAACTTCATCTTGCAGCGAGACAGGAAGCGAGTCGGCGCATAGCGGATCTTCAGCGCGTTGTCGGTACAGAATACTCAGTCCGCATTGCACCTGGTTCCATCAAGGATGCGCTGCTTGGTGCGGCCCTACAGTCGGACGCGGACGTGCTCATGATCGGAAGAAGTCCTGGGCACGGGGCACATGGCCGCATGCGGGACCTAACGTACGCAATGATTCGTGACTCACCCTTTCCAGTGCTGAGTGTGTGACGTTGACACTCTACGTGGCGTTCCGTGGAGGCTCTGCACCTATCGTGGAAGTGCCACTGGCTATCTTGACGTCTGAATATCGGACTTCGAACGAGGTACATGATCCGCACGATGCGAATTGCAGGACGATCCCACTTTTGTCTCATTGCTGCAGTCCTCATCGTGCGGGCTGGTGCGGCACTCTGTTGTCATGGGCAGTGTACTGGAATCGCCACTACTCCTATTGGGGCAGCGGATTGTGCCGCTCGCGCTCTCCCCCAAGATCGTGCCGCAATCATCGATCCAAACCGCAAGTACACGCTGGCGGAACTCATTGATATAGCCGAACAGGATAATCCTCGCACCCGGATTCTCTGGGAGCGCGTCAAGCAACGCGCCGACGCTCTGGGTGTGGAGAAAAGCGCGTACTACCCTGTAATCGCAGGCATCGCCGCCTTTGGCGATCAGCGATCAATCCTACCTTTTCCCAAGCCTTTGGCGCCGCGTGGATACAACATGATTGAAGCACCCTTCGTTCAGCCGGAGGTCACGTTGCAATATCTGATCTTCGATTTCGGCAAACGCGAAGGGCGGGTGGACGCGGCAACCGCGGAGAAGCTCGCGGCCGGCGCGAATTTCATCGCAGCAAATCAACAGGTCGCCTTCCGGGTCGCCAGCGCTTACTACGGTCTCCTCACAGCAACAGAGCGGCTTGAGGCGGCCAAGCAGACACTCAGCACTGCGCAGACTACGCAGGACGCGGCCGAGGATCGTATGCGCAATGGGCGCGCCACGTTGCCCGACGTGCTGAATGCGCGCGCTGAAACGGCGCAGGCCGTCTTCGACCTTGAGTCAGCAGATGGCGACGAAAAGATTGCCAGGGTCACTCTCACTGAAGCAGTTGGCGCGGATCCGTCTCCGAACATCCAGATCACAGCTCAAGATGACACGCCCCTTCCTCGGCAACTAACGCTCTCGATCGATTCGCTTATCGACCGTGCGATGGTGAACAGGCCGGACCTCCAAGCGCAGGCAGCGGCCATCCGTGCGGCGAACGATGCGGAGCGGGAGGCGAAGGCAGCGTACCGGCCACAAATCGCGCTCACGGGATCCGCCGCCCAAACCAGCTTGTGGCCTACGACCGATTATGGCGAACTCGGCCCCGCCAGCCAGCCGACTTGGTCGGCTACGCTGGGCATCGAATGGCGGCTCTGGGATGGCGGCGCAAGGAAGAACGAACTCGCCATAGCACAATCCAAACGGCGCGAAGCCCAGGACGAGATGACCGAGCTGAAGGACCAAGCCACTCGTGAAGTATGGACAGCGTATATCGCCTTCCGAAGCGCGGTAAGAAAGGAACAGGCTGCAGAAGCTTTGCTCGATTCCGCGAGCACATCGTATTCGGCTTCGCTGGACGCTTACCAGTATGGCGTCAAAAACCTTGTCGACGTAGTCACTGCCGAAAAGCAATTGGCGCAGGCACGTCTCTCCGGTGTGTCTGCCCGTTCTCAACTCTTTCTCGAAGCGGTCAACCTCGAATTCGTAACGGGCAACCTGCTCCGCAGCCAGCCCCAGGCAGCGATACCCCAAGGCATGGATGGTCACAAATGAAGATGGCACCGATAAGACTGGGCTTCGTTGCGGCCACTTGCGCGCTTTTGACCGGCTGCGGGCGCGCGCCTGCAATCGACATTGTCGGCTCCTTTTTTCCTGCGTGGATGATCTGCCTGACCGTCGGCGTGATTCTTGTGTTCGTGGTCCGCTACTTTCTTCTTCGCTATCGCCTGGAGACAGAAGTTGGTCCGCTCGCGCTTTTTTATCCATGCGCTGTCATCCTTTTTACGAGCCTGCTGTGGCTGATCATCTTCCGTTGAGGAGGGGCAAATGGAACCAGTGGCTGAACGATTCGACCGCAAGCAATGGGGCCGCAGGATCGGTATCGGAGTTGTCGTTGGCTCTGCTCTCGCTCTGCTGCTCGTGATCTTTGAAACCGATCGCAATCCGCGCACCGATGACGCGAGCGTCCGAGCGAACTTCATTGAGATTGCTCCCGAGGTTACCGGACGCCTGGTGGAACTGCCCGTAAAAGACAATGCCTTCGTGAAAAAAGGCGGCCTGCTCTTCGTCATCGACCCGCGTCCCTACGAATATGCGCTGCAACAAGCGCTGTCAGATCAGGCCGCGCTGGAAGAGAAGATCGTCGACGAAAGACGTAAGATCGCAGCCCAGCATAACGCGACGGACGCTGCCATGGCCGGCCTTCACAGTTCCAGAACCGGAATCAAGACCGCAGGCAGCAATGTCGATCTCGCCAAGGCCACGGTTTCACGTGCGCAAGCCGCGGCGGCTGCAGCTGATGCACAACTCAAGTACGCAACCAACGACCTCAACCGCATCGAGCCTCTGCTCAAGAAGAAATATGTCACTGTCGAACAGGTCGATCAGGCCAATACCGCTGTGCGCGTGGCGCAGGGAAACTACGACGCTGCACAGGCCGCCCTGGCGCAGGCGCAGGCACAGTACAGCGAAGCAGTCTTCCATCAGGATCAGGCTTCTGCCGCAGCATCTGAATCTGCGGCTAAACTCGACCAGTCAATTAATGATGTCGACAGGATCGAGACACTCTTGTCGGAGCGACCGGGCAAAGCCGCGAAGGTCGACAGCGCACGTCTTGATCTCGAGCGCTGCCGCGTGGTCGCGCCGTTCGACGCTTTCGTAACCAACATGAATATTTCCGAAGGGGAATTTGCTCACCCCGGGAGCCCGTTGTTCGCTCTCATCGATACGCGCAACTGGTGGGTCATTGCCAACTATCGCGAATCCAAGCTCAAGAACATTCGCAGTGGCATGCATGTCGATGTTTATGTGATGGGTCATCCGGACCGAAGGTTCAACGGTGTGGTCGAGAGCGTTGGCTACGGAGTTTTCCCCGAAGATGGAGCAGTGACCGCCGGCCTCCCCAATATCGAGCGAACCCTGAACTGGGTACACCTGTCAACAAGGTTCCCAGTGCGTGTTCGCGTGCAGGATCCCGATCCCGCCCTCTTCCGGATGGGGGAAACGGCAGTCACAGTTGTGAGATAGGTGCGATGGAAAAAATCTCCCCACCGCCGCTCGCTTCAAATCACCCGCCGTTCGCCGTGCCATCCCGCGCGTCTACTCTCACGTCATGGGTGGACAGAATCTGGCAGGACCTCGAACCCAGACCTGGCCGCTTGAGCGGCACGCTTCGCATTGTTCTTTCCACAGTCTTGACCTTGGTAGCGTTGCTTGTTTTGCAGGCACCGTTCGCATCCGTCGCCTTATACTTCGTCTTCGTTGTCGGTCGGGACAGCCCAGCGGTTTCCTTGCGTTCCCTCTTTTCGATAGTTCCCTTGGTCGCTGCAGTTGCAACGGAACTGGGAATCGTCATCTTGACTGACAATGATCCCATGGCACGAGTCCTCGGCGTCGCCGTAGTGGGCTTTCTCGCCGGCATACTCGTTCTTGGAACGACTCAACCGACTCTGGGATCCACGTGGGGTTTTGTCTTCGCTACGCTAATCGCTCTCTGGGAGACTCAGGCCCCGGCCAACCAACTTGTTACAACATCGCTCTGGTTCATTGGCGCCCTCTCCATTCCGATTCTGTGCTCCATTGCGGTGGAGTACGTTCTTGGGGCGCGCCATCCCGCGGACTTACTGAACGAACAGCGCACGATCAGATTTCAGGCAATCATTTCGATGTTCAGTCTATTTGCCGAGAAGGCAGCCCCGGAGAAGCGTGCGGAAGGAGCCACACGTGTTAGCCGTCTGGCTGCAACCGGCCAGGACGGCATGCAGGAACTCTACAACAAGATTGTTGAACGAAACCTCGGCACTGGTTCGTTAGAGATCGGCGCGCGAGTCCGCATCACCATGCTCGCGCAACTAATGGATTTTGGTGCCGCTGCTGGCTCCGCGCCTTATGCCGATGATCCCGCCAGCCTTCTGCGCTACCAGCGGATCGCGGTGGAGGCGCAAGCCGCCCTTGATGGCTTGGCTGAGACTGCACCCGGAAACCATGAATTTCGGACAGGCCCCAGTCCGACACTTCTCGAGCGGGTAGAAGGGGTGCTTCATGCGATCCGGTCTATGCCGTCCCGCGCCAACGCCAGCACTGAGGACATGCACCTAGTCGCTCTTCCAGCGAAAAAGGTGCCGTTGTTCATCCCCGGAGCATTAACCGATCGGATGTCAGTTGCCTTTGGCCTCAAACTCAGTCTTTGCGCTACCGTTTGCTATATCCTTTACCACGCCATCGACTACCCAGATGTCCACCTGCGTGACCACGGTATTTATCACCGGGTTGAGCACAACCGGCGCAATCAAGCAGAGGTTCGTATACCGCTTTGCCGGCGCGATCATTGGGGGACTGGTCTTTGGGCTCGGAGCCGTCGCGTTCCTATTTCCCCACATGGACTCACTTACCTCGCTAGTCATACTTGTAGCAATCATCGCCTTTATTTCTGGCTGGTGTGCACAGGGACGGCAATTCGGATACGTCGGTCTGCAGATAGCCTTTTCGTTCTTCCTGGTGACTTTCGAGGGGTTCTCTGCGCCCACAGAGTTGGCTCCGGCGCGCGACCGCTTAATCGGCATTCTGGTGGCGCTCATTGTGATGTGGTTTGTTTTCGACCAGATTTGGCCCGTGCCCACTGTGAGTGCGATGAGGCATGCGCTCGCTGCGGTTCTCCGTGACGGCGCCAAGCTGTTTAGGCTTCCTGAGAAGATCACACGGCGCGTTAGTGTATTTAGAGAGGCTGATGCTTTGCGCGACCACGTGGGCAAAACGGTCGCCGCCATTCGAACAATGAATGATACGGCCGAGTATGAGTTCGGTGTGAACCGCGAACCGCACATTCAGTTGAGCGAGTCTATCCTCCGTGGCGCAGTGACTGCGGTCGCGCTCTTTTGGAACCAGACCGTCTTTCTGCACAATAAGCGCGATCACGATCTTCTGAATGAACCGCGACTAGTCGAAATGCGGCATAAGATCGCGACGACCATGGAAGCCATGGCCGATGCTGTTGAGCAGAGGAAGGCGTTCGTTGCATTCGACGTCTCTCAATTCATCGACCCATCTCTTTTTGCAAATCCGCGATACAGAGAGTATGCCCACAATACGCTTGCCCGGTTTCGCGAACTTCAGAACTACGTTGAGCAAATCGCCGTCACAGGGTAGGTCGCCGCGAAGACCCCGCCAAAGTTGGCCCTCGGGGCGCTCTGCCTCCATATTCCGATAGCTTCGACCACATGCTATCTCCTTCTTCCCTGTGGCTGGATTGTTGTAAACACAGAGAGCGGCTCGCTTGACTTGCGATTCTGTGGCATTGGCTGACCATGCCAAATTTAGTCAAGGGTGCAATAATCTGTGTGAACAGCACTCGACCGGGGGAGGAAGGCGAGGTTCCCGGCGACCCATTCCAACCGAAGTCCCGTTGCAGTCTGTCTCGGGCTATCGGATATTGACGGAGTGTCCATTGAATACGCCGAAGCACCAAAATCGGGCTATCATCGACGCAATTCCGACGCTGGCTTGGTCCGCCCATCTCGACGGCTCGGCTGAGTTTTTCAACCAGCGCTGGTTGGACTATACGGGCCTCTCCGCAGAGAGGGCACGTGATTGGGGCTGGACGGTTGCCCTTCACTCGGACGATTTGAGCGAACTCGTAGATTACTGGAGATCCATTTTGGCTTCTGGCGAACCGGGAGAAATTGAAGCTCGCCTACGCCGTCACGATGGTGTGTATCGTTGGTTTCTTTTTCGGGCGACTCCATCTTTCGACGAGGATGGAAAGCTTGTCAAATGGTTCGGTACGAACGCTGATATCGATGACCGAAAACACGCGGAATGCTTGCTCACCGGAGAGAATCACGTTCTGGAAATGACTGCGAAGGGCAATCCGCTGGAATCTATTCTCGAGGCTATATGCCGAGTGGTAGAACAGGCCTCCAGCGGATGTTGCTGTAGCATCCTATTAATTGATCCCGGTGGCTCCAGAATCCAGCAAGCCCTGGCGCCGAGCCTCCCATCCAGCTATAACGACCGCTTCCCCGGTGCATCAGTGGATCGCGGAGATGCGCCCTGCGCTGAGGCAGCGCGCCAGAGGACACAAGTGGTCGTGTCGGACGTGGCATCGGATACGCGATGGGACAAGTATGGATGGCGGACGGCCGCGTTGAAGCACGGCCTGAAGGCATGCTGGTCGACAGTAATACTGTCCTCGTCCGGTGACTTCGTATTGGGCACTTTCGCGATCTATTGGCGCGAGCCGCGCAGCCCTAATGAACTGGATCAAAAAATAATCGAGCAGATAACTCATCTCGCAGCGGTCGTGATCGAGCGTAAGCGCGACGAGGAGGCCCTGCGGACGAGTGAACAGAGCTTACGCCTCATCATCGACAGTATTCCCGGCCAAATTGCAGTCATGAACGTCGGAGGCGAGGTCGAACTATTCAACCGCCAAATCCTCGAATACTTCGGTAAGACTGCCGGAGAATTGAAGAACTGGGCGACAAACAACACTTTTCATCCGGACGACCTTCCTAGCACCATGAACGCCTGGAAGCGGGCGCTTGAAACGGGTCAGGCAGCGGATTTTGAGAACCGTGGCCTTCGAGCCGACGGCGTGTACCACTGGTTCCAGGCGCGAGTTCGTCCGCAGTACGATGCCGAGGGCCGCGTTGTCCGTTGGTATGTCCTGGCCACTGACATTGACGACCGAAAGCGGGCGGAGGAAAAACTTCAGCAAGACGAGCGGGAGCTTCGGCAACTTATAGATTCTCTTCCTCAACATGTCCTGGTACTGGATTCCGAAGGAGCTCTACTTCAGGCGAACCAGATGATGCTCGACTATATCGGCCACACCCTTGAAGAGATGCAGGACGTGGGGTCGGACGAGCGAATGAAAAGGGTTATTCATCTTGACGATCTTGAGAAAGCGCAAATCGAACGGCACCGCGGCCTTTCGAGCGCCGTTCCATTTGAGATTGAAGAGCGGGTGCTTGGCAAAGATCGGCGGTATCGTTGGTTTCTGTTTCGCTACAGCCCATTGCTGAATGAAGAGGGCCGAGTTGCGCGGTGGTTCGCTACCGCTACCGACATCGAAGAACGCAAGCTAGGTGAACAGAGGATGCGCAATGAAAACTTGGCGTTGCGCGAAGAGATCGATCGCTCGTCGATGTACGAAGCAATCGTCGGGTCCTCCGAAGCATTACGCAGGGTGATTTCGCAAGTTGGCAGAGTGGCCCCTACGGATTCCACTGTGCTGATTTCCGGTGAGACCGGAACAGGAAAGGAACTGATCGCCAGTGCCATTCACAAGGTGTCAAAGCGCTCAACGAGGGCATTCATCGCAGTCAATTGTGCCGCGATCCCATCTTCGTTGATTGCTTCCGAACTCTTCGGCCACGAGAAGGGTGCCTTCACCGGAGCCCTTCAGCGACGCATTGGTCGCTTCGAATCCGCCGATGGAGGGACCATCTTCCTCGATGAGATCGGCGAACTCTCGCCTGAAACGCAGATCGCCCTGTTGCGGGTGTTGCAGGAACGGAAATTCGAGCGGGTCGGAGGGACACAACCCATTCACGTGGATGTCCGAGTAGTTGCAGCCACCAACCGCGATTTAAAAGCTGCAATAGCAAATGGAACCTTCCGCGAGGATCTGTATTATCGGCTGAACGTATTTCCAATCCAAATGCCCCCGCTGCGCGAACGGAAAGACGATATTCTGACGTTGCTTGAATACTTCGTCCAGCGCCTTAGCCGGAAGCTAGGCAAGAAATTCTCGAAGATCGACAAGCGTACCGTCGAATTATTTAGAGCTTATGATTGGCCGGGGAATGTGCGCGAGTTGCAGAACGTCGTCGAGAGGTCGGTTATCTTAAGTCCCGACGACGTGTTTTGTGTGGATGAAGCCTGGCTATTCACAGATGCGGCGAAGACGCGACCGGAGCAATTCGTTCCGGAGCCTGCGAACGGCGAATTCGGACGCGAGCGGCAGATCATTGAAGCGGCTCTCGCGGAAAGCGGAGGCCGAGTTTACGGTACCAACGGAGCTGCGGCCAAGCTTCGGATTCCCCCGTCGACTCTTGATTACAAGATCAAGAAATTGGAAATCGGAAAACGCCGCTTCAAAGTCTGCTAAACACAATATTTCCACGAATTCCGCAAAAACCTCGAAAACCCCGATCACAAATAAGCCGAAATCAACCGCCGATTCAAGAACTTAAGAATGGCATTCGGCTTGCACTGCAATTTGGCGCCTCTCAGCCGTGATGCATGTCTCGGCGAGAAGGTGACATTTTGGTGGCCTCTCAGCGTCCAGATCGGCTCTGGGGATTCACGGCAGCAGCCGGAACGGTCCGGCATCACTTATTCGCCTGCCCCCGACCAAGCCGGCAATCGCTTTTGGCTATACAGATTCGCCAAGATGATAAGCAGTGAAGGTCTGATGCACCTATCGTTAAGCCGGAACGAAATACGAATGTGAGGGACACAGATGAAGGGCACATATGGAGAGGTAGAAGTCTCAGGACAGAGCCTCGCGAAGTCCAATAAGAGCCAGACGGGAGAGGGTTTTGCCCAAGCTCTGTTCGACAAACAGAAGGCATACTTCGCCACCGACCTGACGAAACCCTATGACTGGAGAATCGATCAGCTCGATCGCCTTTCCCGCATGCTTAAGGAAAACAGCGAACGTTTTTCCGAAGCATCGAAAAGAGATTTCAAGACTGCGCTTTCCGAGAACCTCTTCGAAGTTTCTGCCACGATCGCATCCATCGAATTCACGAAGTCTCAGCTCAAGGAATGGATGAAACCAGTCGAAGTGGTTATCCCTAAGTTCCTTGCCGAGTCTGGACACAAAGGAATCGTGTACCGCGAGCCATATGGCGTTACGCTGATCATCTGCCCGTTCAATGGACCGCTTCTTTTGTCGCTACGGCCAGCCGCCACTGCCCTTTCCGCCGGCAATCCGTGCATATTGAAACTCTCGGAGGCAATACTCGCGACCGACGAACTGTTATTGGAATTGATTCCGAAGTATTTCGAACCAGAAGCTCTCGCAGCAGTTACCGGCAGCCGAGAGGAAGTTACACAACTCTTGCACCTCCCCTTCGACTTCATGTTCCTCACCGGAAGCGTGGGCGCTGGAAAGGCCGTGATGAAAGCGGCGGCCGAGCACCTCACGCCGGTGTTGCTCGAATTGGGCGGCCAGAACCCAGCGATTGTTGACGAGACAGCAGACCTCCCCGATGCAGCCAAGAAAATCGTCTGGGGCGCAATGGCATGGGGTGGGCAGTGGTGCACTTCACCTGGGTATGCCGCTGTTCATGAGTCGGTGGCAGAGGCATTCGTCTCGGAATGCAAGAAAGCCCTCAACGAACTTTACGGCGACGATCCCAAACACAATTCGGACTACTCCCGAATCATCAATTCCTCCGCCGTAAAAAGGCTTGCGTCCCTGATCGATCCGAGCAAGGTGATTTCCGGGGGAAAGTTTGATGAAGCCGCCTGCTACCTCGATCCAACCCTCCTCTACCCCGTCTTCTGGGCAGACAAAATCATGGAAGACGAAATCTTCGGCCCTATCTTGCCGATCTTGACTTATTCCGATCTCGAGGAGTTGCTAGCAAAGATCAAGTCGTTACCCAAACCACTTGCCTGTTATGTATTCAGTCGAGATCAACAGGCAATCGACCGAATGCTTCAGTCTCTGTCGTTTGGTGGCGGCGCGGTAAATGAAACCAACATTCATGTGTTCATTGAGTCGATGCCTTTCGGAGGAGTCGGAAACTCCGGCATCGGGAACTATTACGGCAAGCATGGGTTCGATTCTCTCACGCATGCGAAGTCGATTCTTTTCTCTCCACCTGGCGTAGCCATTGACCACCTATTTCCCCCCTACACGATGGAGAAGGTGCAAGCGCTTAGTCAGTGGTCTGACTACTGAGACGTCAATCGCTCGACTGGACTGAAAAACAAATGAGAGGTACGCACAGATGAAAGACACGTACAAAGCGGTGGAAGTATACGAGCCGGGCAAGCTTCGGGTGGTGGAACGGCAAGTTTCCGAGCCCGGTGCGGGGCAGGTCCGGATTCGGGTCGAAGCTTGTGGGATCTGCCACACCGATGCGGCCACGGTCATGGGCACTTACCCCGGCCTGAGTCTGCCGCGTGTTCCGGGACATGAAGTAGTTGGCCGCATTGAGGCGTTAGGTGCGGGCGTGTCCCGGTGGAAAATCGGTCAAAGGGTTGGAGTCGGCCTAATTGCCGGAGAAGACGGGGTATGCGAACCGTGCCGCCGCGGAGACATCGTGAATTGTCACAACCCGGTGACGTCGGGAGTGACCATTGATGGAGGATATGCGGAAGTCATGATCGCTGAAGCGCGTGCCATCTCTTCTGTTCCGGATGAGCTTACATCCGCGGAAGCCGCCCCACTTCTATGCGCGGGAATCACCACTTATAACGCTCTTCGTAACGCCGGCCTGCGCGGTGGCGATCTGGTGGCTGTCCAAGGCGTAGGCGGTCTTGGACACCTTGGCATCCAGTTTGCGCGGCACATGGGATTCCATACGGTCGCGATCGGGCGTGGACGCGAGAAGGAAAAGCTGGCGAAAGATTTGGGTGCCCACGTCTACGTAGACACTGGCGCCGAGGATGTCGCTGCGGTGCTGCGAAGTATGGGTGGGGCAAGAGCGATTCTCGCTACAGGAACCAGCGGTGACGCCTTTGGATCACTTGTGTCCGGTCTAGCGCCCCGTGGCAAGTTGATCGTGGTAGGAGTGCCCCAGGACGACATCAAGCTGAAGGCACTCCCACTAGTCTTCGGGGGGCGTTCGGTCTACGGGAGCCTGACGGGAACGCCAATTGACGGCGAGGACACACTTGCGTTCAGCGTTCTGGAGAATATCCGTCCGATGATTGAAACCGCTCCTCTTGAACAAGCTGCCGATGCTTACGCTCGGATGATGCAAGGCAAGGCGCGATTCCGGATGGTGTTGGTGACCAAGACCGGTGACGCTCAAAGTTCGTAAAAAGCGACATGACAGGTGAAGTCATGGCGCGTTTTAGGCAGCGGCAATCCGGTCGAAAGGAAAAAAGGAGATCAGTATGTCATCGAATCCAAAGGGAAGTGAAAGTACAGAGGCTCACGCGATCCCAGTCCAGACGGGAGAGACGCCAATAGCGGGCGCGAAGCATGACGAAAGCGTCAGAGGCCGCGCATACGAAATCTCCCTGGCACGCGGCGGAGAACCGGGTCATGAGTTGGACGATTGGCTCCAGGCCGAGCGAGAACTCCAAACACTATGAGTGCTTTGACGGACACCTGAAGACCGGATTCGGCAATATCCGCTGAGAAAGGAAACGAGGTGACCTATGGACATCGGGCTACTCCTTCTACGGTTGCCGTGGGATTGATCCTCGCCACACACGGTACGCAAAAACTGTTCGGTTGGTTTGGTGGGCCGGGACTTGACGCGACTGGTCAATTCTTTACGATGCTCGGCTTCGCACCGGGTCGGCGCCACGCGCTGATGGCAGGTTTGGCGGAGACCGGGGGCGGTCTTCTTCTGGCGCTTGGATTACTTGCGCCGGTTGGGGCAGCACTCGTCTTCGGTGTGATGCTGGTGGCAGCCGTGACCGTGCACATTGAGAAAGGATTTTTTGCTCAGAACGGGTGGTATGAATTCACCCTAGTCCTGGGCGCTGGCGCGCTAAGTGTCGCATTCATGGGTCCAGGCTTGCTATCGCTCGATGCGCTGCTCGGATATTCCATGAGCGGTATTTTGTGGGGCGTGGGGGCGTTCTTTGTAGGTTTGCTTGGCGGCGCAATTCAACTTGTTTAGCGGCAACCTGCGCCACAAGAGGCGAAGCCTGCTTCATAACCGATCATTTTCTGAGATCACATAGTCGTGGAACAATTTCTTGGTGAATCTTAGTTGCCGCGCAGCCGGCGAGCGGGGGCCGGTGGCGGGATGAGGGTGCAGGGAGAAACCAAAGCGGGTTCTCCCTGCGCGATGTTTTGCACAGCAAAATGCAGGGACGGCGAAGTGCCGCCCCTTTGTGTGTCGTTGCTAGGCCGCTTTCTTCCCGCCCTTAGCAATCGATTGGGTGGTCTTCTTGGACTTCTCTTTGGCAGCGAACTCCTGCTTTACCTTGAGGGTGATGGCATCGGTGTCCACCTTGTACGTGCTGGCTGCATCACGGAGGACAGCGGCCACCTCCCAGCAAGACCTGTGCACCGTGACTTGTCGCGTCAAGCCCTGGAACAATGTGATGTTAGCAAGCAAAAGAGCGCCAAAACACTACTTATTGCTGTAGGTAGGACCAGAGAATTCCGACCGATCCCACCGCTGGCAGACGACAGGTCGGCAACGGTTCGGGCATTCGTCGACAGACTGCTTGAGGGCGCCCGTCCCTGATCGGTGATGTTCTTGAAGCAGTGACTCGGGCGAACGGGGGGAAGGTGCAGGAGGAGGGACTAGACTCCGGCCGCGTGCGGCCGGCGAGCGGGGGCTGGCAGCATTCCGAAATGGACCTTGAAGCGGCGCTCGACCAACACATCACCGATCTCCTGCTGGATCTGGGAGACGACTTCGCCTTTCCGGGCAGGCCGAAAAGGCTTCGCATTGCCGAAACCTGGTTTCGAATAGACTTCCTCTTTTCCATCGTCGACTCCTTTGCTTGGTTGTCATCGATCTCAAAGTGGGTAGGTTCAGCCACGCCGATGCTGGAAAGATACACCTCTACCTGAACTACGCACGCGAACACTGGATGAAAGAGGGAGAGAACCCTCCCGTCGGTCTGACTGTCTGCGGAACGGGGTACAGAGGAAGCTCACTATGCGCTAGACAATCTGCCCCAATAAAGTTCTCGCTGCTGAATATCAGATGGTGCTTCCTGATGAAAAGACAATCGCGGATGAACTGAGGCGGTCCAGGGTGCGACTGGAAGAGCGTCGTACGAGGCGAATTCAGTCTGACGAATCAGACTCATAGCGTTTCGATCCAGGCAATTGGCATTCGTGACGGAAACGTGCGGCATCGTTAATCATTTGCTGGAGAAGGTAGATGCTTCGGAAACCCAGCAAGTTGAGCGACGAGCGCCGCCAGAGGCGCGCGTGCGGATTCGGCAATTTCATACTCGACATGAAGAACGGAATTGCTCAGATCCCTTCGCAAGATCAGCTGTAGTGTTTCGAGAGATCTAAGGTTTGCGGTTAGGGCTTTCTTGGACGCCGTCGGTATGAGCCGCCTTAGCTGACTGAGACGAACCGGGCCGTCAAGCAGGGCACAAAGAATTTGCACAGTCCACTTTCCTCGCAAGACCTCCATGGTGCGCGCCACTTGGTCTAAACACTTTGCGTCGTATGCATACATTGGGCCGTCTCCTCCGCAGCTTGTTCGGAATCGAGAGTCGAGCAAAGTGTCATGCAATTCCCTCCATCTATGGCTTCTGTCCCGGAATCGACAGAGTTTTGGAGATGCGGAATGTCACCCTGCTGCCCGCTGGGCGATTGCGAACGTCGGTTTCGATGTAGCCGTTCAAACTGAAGAAGAGGCTGTCCCCTCCGAACCGGACACCCGGACCGAGGCCCACGGTTCGCTCCTTGGAATTTGGAACATCCTGGCCATTGATCTGATGATCCGTCAATTGCTGCAACCAATATCCGTTGAAACCGACCCTAAAATCCTTCAGTACACCGTATGAAGCTGCGTAGTTCATATGGAAGGCCTGGCCTGGCTGCATGCTCTTAATGCCGAAGCCCACAAACGGATCTGTATTGACCGAATTCCACAGATAGTGCAGTCGAGCACTCACCTCGAACTTGCTCTTCCACTCATAGGTCAGGGCATATAACGGGTTGATCAGAACAAAATGATTTCCTATATTGACGGGACGTTGATCGCTGTATTTACCGACTGGGATCGTGAAGGCGAATTCCGCTCGGTGCACAAACACGCCTCTCCCAATCTTCTTTGGAGCCCATTGAAGAGCGATCGGCCCCAAGATCGTATCTGCGAAGCCTCGCTCGGTCGCATCAACTCCTTGCGCACGCTTGATCTGGACATCAGCGATAGGAAAAAGAACCTCTCCTCCTACCCATGCTCCGAATAGGCGCTTATTGCTTACATACACGAAGTGCGATGTCGTGAGAATCGCGGTGGTTGTGTTTGATCCGGGGACGTTTGCGCCGTTACTGTCCTTCAAAGTGCCCGAAACGTAAACGTCCGGAAACTCTTCCAGCAGGAATCCAGGACCGGCAAAGCCATCTTCAAAATTGGTATCTCCCAAATTGACACCCGGCAACTGCACCTGCGCTTTCACAGGAGCAGTTGCGACGCCAGCAACGAGCACAGCGCAGATTGTAAAAGCGGCCTTTGCCAAGATGGTTCGTCTCTGCAGGTCTAGCAGCGTTTGCAGTGTGAAACCCTCGATTCTCATTGGATCATCCTTGGTGGGTACCTAGCGAGAAGCTGTTCCCGGCGCGGGCGTCGCGGTTAGAACGTCTTTGAAACTTGAGCGATATTGGAGGCAAACCAGTACCCAGAGCACAGGCGCCACTAGTGCCGGAGGAATGCTCGCCGGTGCGAGTGTCAGGTGAAAGGCAAGGATGTTGTAAAGCTCGGCCGCCAACAGCGTAAGTGCAAGCGGCGCGAAGTAGCCCAAAAGCAACAGCAGCCCACCGGCTAATTGGACAGCGAAGAAGAACGCGGCGAAGTGCGATGAGCTAACCTGAATCGCCAGCGGATTCGGTGGAGGCGGCTGATGGATGAAGCTGAGAAATCCGTTCAGGCCGAAGACTGTAAACATCAGCCCCCAGCAGATACCTCACAATCATGGACACTTCATAGGCGTCTCCTCCCTACGGGTGCTCCTGTGTGCTCAAATAAGTCAGATTTTGGATTGCATTGATTTCATGAGGGCTGCGACGGACACTGCTTCGAGTGACAGCCCGTACCCAACCTCACGCACAATTCGCTCTTTCAGCGGATAGATGAAGTGGATGCGGGTATTGCGGCGCGTCACCTCGGGTGCCTTCAGATACTGCTTGGCCAATTCTTGCGCACGACTTAACGCTTTGCCGTTCGGCACTACTTCGGCGACGACTCCCCATTGATGAGCGACAGCCGCAGTAATCGGCTGTGGATTTAGCAAGAATGCCTCAGCTCGGCCAGCTCCCGCTCGATAGCTCCAGGTCGTGAAGATTCCGTCGCCCGGCACAATGCCGCCGGCGAAGTGCGGCAGGTCGTGGAAAGTGGCTCCTTCAGATGCCACGACCACATTCGCAAGCAAAGCATATTCGGAGTGCACATGAGCACGGCCTTCAATTGCCGCGATTACAGGCGCCCTTATGTTTGCGATGTTCTCTAAAATCTGAACACCCTCGTCATGAGCCCGGCTCAAAACATCCGGATCGCCAAAATTGCCGAAGGACGCGAAATCGATGCTCGTAATGAACTCCCCACCCGCGCCTGTGAGGATCACAATTTTGTTCGCGCGATCCTGCCCGATGCGATAGAACGCGTCTACGAGTTCGGTATGGTCCTGCGCCGTGAATGTCATTGGACCGCCTCCGCTGTGAAACTGGGCGGTCAAGACACCATCATCATCACGCGTCAGCTTGAGGCTGCGGTAAGCATCAAAATATTTGTCTCGAAGTGGTTGCATTTTGCTCTCCTCAAAAACCGGCTTCATCGGGCGGGCTTGTTCCGCTGATGGCCAACACTGTGCGGCTCCTATCGGTTCCTACGACGTTGCCTTCATCAATTCAGTTGTCGCTCCGAATCGTGTTGCTTATCACTAGTCTCGTCTTCAACCGCGAGCTGACTCGCGGTCGAGGATTCTATTCGGCGTTAGATCTCAACTTCCTTTCCCTTCGGGTCGCTGTGGAATCGTGAGGAACCGCCCGTTTTGAACGAACCTGCAGTCCCGTAGGTGTCCTCGAGAAACTGAAGGTAGGCGATCTTATCCCCCTCGAAGCGAACGAGCAGCGCAAATGGGGACGTTATTTCACGGCCAGTCACGTTCGACTTGAAAGTAAAGGAACCAAACATGGCGACTCGGTCCCCCTGCTCGATCGCGTCGACAACTTTGAAATCGAGCGTCTTCCAGTACGTCTGGATTCCCGCGAAGACCTTGGGAATCTCTTCAGGCCCCTTGTGAGTGCCCGTCCAAGGCATGATCTTCTTCAACTCAGAGTTGTCGAAATTAAGTGACACATAGGTCACATTCGGAGTTGTGAGTTGCTGGAGTACTTTGAGATTCGTTGTGTTCTGCAAGAATCCCTGAACGGCTGCGATCCGATTGGCTGACATCTGATAGTTCTCCTTTTGTTTTTGATCAATTCGTATCGAACGGGTATAGGTGAATGGAAATGGTTCGGGCTGAGGTCAGAAGGTATTCGTGCGTTCACCGTTTCGAAGTGCGGCATGCATAACTGGCCACACTATTCGTCAATGGGCGAGCACTGCTTGGAGATTTGCGAGTACGCCAAGCTGCGAGAGAATAACCGTGCCGGACGGGTAGCAATCAAAACGCTGGATCTTTCCGTCCTTCAACTGAAATACATCGCAGCAAGGCGCGTCCATTCTCTTGCCGGTGGCGGGAATGGTTCCGAAAGGCATTTCCAGCGGTCCCGTGTGCGTCCCTTGCAGTGCCAACTGCACCACAACGATGTCGCCAGCAACGTAAAACTTGTAGAGCTCACGATGCATGTCATGAAATGCCTTGGCATAGACTTCAACGGGGCGGCCGAGCTCTGTCGAGCCTCGATACGTCACGCCAATTGACTCGTCGGTGAATGTCCCGTCCTCCGTGAAACTAGCCGCCCAACCCGAAATGTCCTTGATTTCTGCTAGGTGATAGGCGTTGCGGATGACCTCTTCATTGTTCATAGTTATGTCGGCTCCTTGTCCCGTCGCTTCGGCCCTGCTGTTCGTACAAACGTTGCTGTCCAGCTAGAACGTCCGGCTAGAGTTTGTAGAGCGCCGTCGTATTCTCGTATGCAATTTTGCGACGATCACTCTCGCTAATCGCTACGGTATCGATGAACTCCCCGCCTTCTGCGTAGTCCTCGTACGGGTAGTCATTCGAGAAGAGAATGCGGTCGGCGCCCATCGTGAGCATCGTGCAATGAAGCGCCTGGGTGTTGAAGTTACCGCTCGTGGTGACCCAAATGTTCTCCGCGAGATAGTCGACCAGGCGCTTCTTCGTATAGCGGCCATTCGGACTGAAGTTGACACCATGCTGGATGCGCCAGGCGAGAAACGGTAGGGACTCGCCGAGATGACCAAGCACCAACTTGGCAGTCGGAAAGCGATCGAAGATGCCGCTATAGACGATGCGTAGGGCATGAGTTGCCGTCTCCGGGGCAAAACCCCAATTCGCGCCGGTAAGCTCCGGGTGGTTCTCGTACATGGGAGCCTTGTACGACGCGCGTGGATGAAGGTAGAGCGGCACATCAAGCGCTGTCAGCGCTTCCCACAACGGCGTCATCCGCGCATCGTCAAGATAGATCAAGTTGTCTGGGCTCTCGACCTGGGTGTACCCATTGATCATGACCCCCTTGAAGCCGAGCTTAGTAATGCAGCGATCAAGCTCGCGCACCGCTTGTTCGGGGTCCTGGAGCGCGAGGGTAGCCATACCGATGTAACGATCCGGATGCGCGCGCACTTGTTCGGCGAGAAAGTCGTTCACTGTGCGAGCGGTGTTCTGCGCTTCGACCGGGTCGAGGATGCCTTGCACTCCGAAGGTGCGAAACCCCGCACCGAAGGAGAGCAACACCTTGTCCACGCCCGCGTCGTCCATGGCTTGGAGACGTGTCGTGTCAAAGTCCAGTAGTCGCTCCTGCACGAGCGCAAAATATTCCGGCCCGAGATGGCCCACGGCGGCCTCCTTACTGGTCTCGTAGCGGCCTTCGCTATCTCTCATGAACACAATAGGGTGGCCGAAGTGCTCCTCCAGCGCGATTTTGCGTAAGGGCGCCGGGGCTGGAGGAGCCCCGAGTGTGGGCAGGCTGGGAACGGGCATAGATTTTCTCCTTTGAGTTAAGTGCGAGGATGATCTGACGGCGCGGGCGCTACGGCTTGGATTTGCGTCTTCACTTCCTGGAACTCTTCCATCGCGCGAGCACCTCGCGCGCGCCCTATGCCACTGTGCTTGAAACCGCCCTCTTCGAAAGCGTCGTGGACGAGCCCCCAGTTGTTGATCCACACAGTGCCGGCTTTGATGGCGTGGACGACTCTCTGGGCGCGATCGATATCTTTGGTGAAGACCGCGGCGGCCAGACCAAAGACCGTGGCATTCGCGCGGGTGATCGCTTCGGCCTCTGTCGTGAAAGTCTCAAAGCTCAGTACAGGCGCGAAAATCTCGTCTTGAACCAACGGAACGTCTAGCGCCTCTGTCTCCAGCATGGAGGGACGATAGAATGCGCCGGCCGCCAAGGGGCCATCCACGATTGGGCCGCCGCGAACAATGATTCGGGCATAGCGAGATGCGCCTTCAACAATGCGGTTGATGCGCTCGACATTGGCTCTGTCGATTACAGGACCCATCTGACTGTTTGGGTCGTCAGCTCGTCCGACCACGATGCTCTCCAAAAGTGACGCAATCCGTTCCCGCCACGCGTCGGCCACACTCCGCTGCACGAGGACTCGCGATCCGGTCATGCAAAATTCACCGTTGAACTTGGTCAACGCGCTGACGACGAGAGGAGCAAAGGCGTCGATGTCGGCGTCATCAAAAATGACCAGCGGTGTCTTACCGCCCAATTCCAAGCAGACCCTCTTCAACGTCTGCGCTGCCTTCTCGGCAACCTGTCGACCGACTTTGGTGCTGCCCGTGTAGTTGATGACATCCACGTCGGGCGATTCGACTAGAAGCGGTGCACCTTCATTTCCAGCCTCAGTGAAGATATTCACCACGCCCTTCGGCAAGCTCTTGGTTGCTGCGACCGCTTGCATGATGAGAGAGTTCGTCAGCGCGGTCTGGCCGGGCAGCTTAATGACTGTTGTGCAACCGGCAGCCAAAGCTGGCCCTAAAGCGCGGACCAGTAGCGCGAGAGGGGAATTCCAGGGGACGATGAGTGCCGCGACACCGATCGGCTCGCGCATCGCGGTAGCGAATACGCCTGGCGCGATTTCAGCCGACGTGCCTGTCTGCGACAACGCAGTACCCGCGTTGTAGCGAAGAGTTGTCGGGCTCCAAGTCGCTTCCAGTGTTGCATCGCTCAATATCTTGCCCATCTCACGGCTAATGGTCTGGGCAATTACATCTGCCCGTTCTTCAAGTCTTTGGGCGATCTCGACGAGTGCCCGGGATCGAAGCTGAGGGTCGTGAGGCCAGACGCCAGTATTGAAGGTATTTCGCGCAGCGGTAATTGAGGCCGCCGCCTCGGCTCGCCCACCTGCGCAGTACTCCCCGAGCACCTCGCCCGTGGAAGGGCTTACGGATTTTGCAACCGTAGCTGAGCCCACCCATTCGCCATTGATCCAATGGCGCGCCGGCTCGACCCCCGCGGCGGTTTTATTTTCTGCCATAATTCATCTCCTGATGGATAATTGGCTCTTGTATGGCGAACCGGCTAAGAGAATTGCAAGCATATGGCCATTTGGATCTTGCGAGTTTTCTGACAGTTAGCCCGGGAGGATGTCCCGGAATTACGGGGTTTCCCGACAGGCCGGGAATGGGGGAATAACTGATACGGTGACACCTAAATGGCATCCCTGGGTTAAATTTACGAATGGCAACTCAAGCGATACCGAAGAGGTTTGTATCCAATTGAGGACAGAACCTATCGGGTGATCTACCAGAGCGCCGCTGCCCACATCCACGATGCCGACAGGAACGGAATCGCTATCGCCATCCCCCACCAGCACGATTTTCTTGAAGCATCCATTCGCGAATGTACGGCGAGCAGTTCAAAACTTGAATGCCGCGTGCTTGACATTCATTTAGGAAACGAATTCCGTCGATATCGACAACGTCGACTTCATCCAGATTCAAAGTTGACGGTTGTCCTGCCTTTTCAATCTCGGCGCGCAGGTCAATGAGGTGTGAACATCGAAGTTCACCGGACAAACAAATTCGAGTCCCGTGTTCCTCGCGAATTCGATTGATTTTCAATGTCATCGTCGGTTCCCAAATCCGAGTAGGCGAAAACGTGGAGGGAAAATCTCTGAATTGAGTTAGGATGAGCGGTATTCATCTTGACCAACCGTTTTTTCTAACCAGCGTTGGCTGACTCCCAGTTCTGACGCAGCCTCTCTTATTGCGAGCGTAAGAGACTTCGGGCATTTGCTCCACCGCTCGCAGCCGCCAATCGATGCGCCAGCCGTGAAGCCGCGATTATGGTGAGGCCTCGACAGTCACGGCTATTCGGCTCATTTGGACCAAGTACTTGCTCAGCTGCATCCAGCCATTCCTCTGCCGAGAGCTTCGCCTGCTCTGGACCGAACAAGGTCTCAACAGCTGCGAAGAATGCCGAAAGCTCCCGCTCCGCGAGGTTCGTCTTCATCGGAAATCCAGGTTCAAAAATGCAGGCGATCCCCAATCACTGAATACAATTTCGGCAAGCGCCTTACGCTTCCGCGGGGACAACTCCATCTGCTTTTGCTGCTCATTCAACACTTCGGGATCGCCGCGGTAACCCAAAGCCCAGCAAGCGACTGCTTCGAATTCGCTCGGAACACCAAAGGATATGATTAGCTTTTCTGGGTCAAATCCTGCCATTCCGTGGGTGTGCAACCCGCGAGTTGTTGCCTCAAGTGAGATTTGAGCCGATGCGGCCCCGACATCGTGCTGAGCAACACGGTTTGCTGCGTTATTTGGACCAAATGTCTTCTTCGCGAAGGATGCAAAGAGCACTGGCGCGAACTTGGTCCATGACTGATTCGCGGGCACGAGAGACTCGAAAATCCGCTGCCACACGGGGTCGCCCTTCCGTCCCAAAACAAATCGCCAAGGCTGCTCGTTGAATGATGAAGCCGCCCACTGGCCTGCGGAGAAAATCGCTTTCAACGTCTCGGTGTCGATGGGAGTCTCTGCAAAGGCCCGCGGGCTCCAGCGACGAAGAAACAAATCTTCCACTGGCACTTCCGACTTCCCATGCTTCTCTTGATCCAAATTCTGACTCATTGTTTTTCCCGCTCCATTTGTCCCAAATGATTGATAATATGCGTTCTCACCCGCGGACATGTGGTGCGCATGCCGCAGAATTCCGTTGCCGTCTCCGCTCAAGAGCGACTGTCAAGCCAAAGAAGTCGGCTCTCAATCCGGTGAAGATAGATGCAAGGAGAAGGCCATTCAAAATGTATGGGGCATCAATAACTTAGGGCTATTAAGAGTCTCGGAATTTCGGGATTCCCCGTCTAATGGGAAAACTCGGGAGGGCTCTCTGTAAAGGTGAAGCGGTCGGCCACATCACCCTATATGAGGTTT
This sequence comes from Occallatibacter sp., assembly GCA_049521075.1. Classification (GTDB taxonomy): domain Bacteria; phylum Acidobacteriota; class Terriglobia; order Terriglobales; family Acidobacteriaceae; genus Telmatobacter. Next base: position 7,582 of record JBEKPD010000044.1, on the reverse strand, counting down.
GAATCGGTACTTGTCTATTCCTAAGCGCTTGATTTTTGTATCGAGGGTGGAGTCTGGGATGCCTAGCTTCATGGCGGCGCCGGCCGGTCCTGATATCTTTCCGTGACACTTGGCGAGTGCTGCTTCGATCACTTCTTTTTCGTGTGCCAGCAGGACCCCGCTAAGGGCCGCGCTTGAATGAGAGACTTCGGATGGCTCTCGATTGAGCCACGCTTCGTCCACAGCAAATGTATCCGAGTCGCTCAGAATGACAGCTCGCTCAATTACGTTCTGCAGCTCACGGACGTTTCCCGGCCACTCATACTCTTGCATGGCTTTCAGGGTCTTCTTCTCAATGGTCCGAAACTTCTTTCCCATCTTCTTTCCAAATCGCGCAATGAAGTATTCAGCAAGGATAGGAATGTCGGATACTCGCTCGCGTAGCGATGGCATCGTGACAGGCACAACATTCAGCCGGTACAAAAGATCCTCGCGAAACTTGCCTTCGCTCACGAGTTTATTGAGGTCGCGATGACTTGCGGCCAACACTCGAACGTCCACAGGAATGGGCCGGTCGCTGCCGACACGTTCGATTTCGCGCTCCTGCAGCACACGCAACAATGCAATTTGAATATCGTGAGGCAGGTCACCAACTTCATCCAAAAAAATAGTGCCACCATTAGCTGCTTCGAAACGTCCCAGACGGCGTTGTGTGGCACCCGTAAATGCGCCTTTTTCATGTCCGAAGAGTTCGGATGCAATTAGCGACGTAGGAATTGCGCCGCAGTTCACTCCGATGAAGGACCGCCCAGCCCGCTTTGAGCGTTTGTGGATAGCCCGCGCAATCAATTCCTTGCCCGTACCGGTCTGCCCCAGGATGAGAACTGTTGAGTCTGAGGGAGCCACTTTGCTGATCTGAGTGAGCACCTTCTGTAAAGGCTCCGCTGAGCCTACGATCTCCTCGAACTTCGAGGCTTGGTTAAGCTCTTCCCGCAAAACCGCGTTCTCTTGTTGGAGATTGTCTTCCGCGCGTTTGCGGTCATCGATATCGGTGCATGCAGCGTACCAACGAAGCACCATTCCCTGTTCATCGCGCACCGGATTGCAGCGAATCAGAAACCAACGATAGATTCCGTCATTCCTGCGAAACCGCACTTCGATTTCGAACGCAGAGCCACTCGAGAGAGCTTGAGCCCATTGGGAACCTAGTCGTTCCATATCATCGGAATGAACCTGGGTGCCGGGTAGGATCCCGCGGTGCCACTCATCGATAGTAAGGCCGAGGAAATCAAGACTCACGCGGTTGAGATAGAGACGCTCGCGGCGGGGTCCGAAAACAGCGATGAGTTGTGGCGTGAGATCCAGCACCTGCCGCAGTTCCGCTTCCTTTTGCTGAAACCTCTGTTCGGCCAATCTACGCTCCGTTATATCCATGATTGCGCCGATAGATACCTCGTTGCCGTCGCCGTCTCTCAAAGGATGCGCAAGGCTACGAATGTATTTTGTCGAACCATCTGGCATCAGTAACCGATGCTCGAAGTCAAAGTCACTTCCGCCTTGTCCAGCCCGCTCAAGAACGTTCTTGAGAAGGTCCACATCGTCAGGGTGGACTCGCTGCAGAATCAAATCGGGCGTAGGTTCAGTATCGGGAGAGTACCCGTAGATCCGAGCCGATTCCTCGGACCAAAACATCCGCTTGGTGCCTGCTTCCATTCCGGCACTACCGGTGTGACTGAGTCTTTGGGCATCTGCTAAATGCGCTTTGCTCCGCCGAAGTTCAACCTCGGCCCGCTTTGCTTCGTCAATGTCGAGATTAACCCCAATCCAAAGTACTAGTGTTCCATCACTCGCTCGCAACGGCTCAGCTCGACTCAGGAACCAGTGGTATTCCCCCTCCATATTGCGAACTCGAAACGCTACCTCGCCCGCACTCCCCGTGCGGAGACAATTAAACCAGACTCTACGCGTTTCATCGTGATCATCTGGGTGCAGCAGGGGAATGTGAGAATCCCATTCCCCGCCGAGATCGATTCCGAAACGAAGAGGATGGTCCTTGGGTAGCCCGAGATAATCTGCGCTTCGTGAATTCACGAAAATGAGCGCACCGGAAGGAGTTGCATACCATACATGGCCCGGAATCACATTGGCCGTCGCTCGAAGTTTGTCTTCGATGGATGGTTGCCTTTCGGACGCGCCGACTCCATTCACTCCATCGAGCCGGTCGGCTTCATCTCTTGAAGACAGAGGCACGCTTTCATCACCCATCAAAGCATTAGCACCTTCTGCGCTTTGCGAATTCGCGATCAGCGCGTGGAATCGTGCCGTCGTCTCTAGCCGCCGCATCCCGGGCCCAGATTGAGAGCGTATAGCGCAGGGCAAGTATAGAAGCCAGCCGCGGCAGCAATCAAACCCCAAACTCCGGGGCAAATGCGGGTTTTCAAAATTTCCTGAATCCAGATACGTGTCTCAACACTCATATACGTGTTGTCACACGCATTGCTTTCCCATTGGGGTGCGAGGCGCAAGGAAAAGGAGAATCAAAATGAAGATCGTGCTGTATGGAGCAACAGGAAACTCGGGCCAGCGGATTCTGCAGGAACTCACCCATCGCGGCCATGAAGTCACGGCAGTCGTCCGCAACACTTCAAAGGCGCCATCGACGGTGAAGGCGGTGAAAGATGACCTGAGCAACGTCGATGCGATTGCATCGGTCATCGCCGGCGCGGATGTGGTCGTAAGCGCCTATGCTCCTCCACAGGACAATACCGATGCACTCGTCGGAGTAACCGAACGCCAGATTGCAGCCGTCAAGAAGGTGGGGGTACCGCGTCTGATCGTGGTTGGCGGTGCAGGGCTCCTCGAAGTCGCGCCGGGCGTCACGCTAATCGCCTCCGGCTATCTACCCGAGGCGTATCTCCCGATCGCTACGTCGCATGAAAAGGCATTGAGCGTTCTCAAGAAGTCGGATGTCAACTGGACCTACTTCAGCCCGGCTGGATTCTTCGAGCCAGGTCAGCGCACCGGAAAATTCCGCCTCGGAACGACAAACCTGATCGCCAATGAAAAGGGCGATAGCCGGATTTCGTTTGAGGACTACGCTGTTGCTCTGGCAGACGAGATCGAAAAGCCTGCTCACGAGCGTGGTCAGTTGTCCATCGGCTATTAAACCAACAGACCGGCACCATACCCAGGCTGAAAGAGGCTGATCGATCTCCCGATGAACCTTCGGGAGATTGCCAGCCTCGATTGGCTTTCTAGGAAAAGATCATGGCCCGCGCAAAGAAGTCATCTCTCGCTACAGCTCTCAAGCAAAATCGGCCCTTCGTGTCGTTAGAGCAGGAAGTGTACCTGAGTATTCTTCGCACGGCGTCCGAGCTGTCTTATGCCGTCGATCAGTTCTTTCGACAATTCGATATCACGCAGTCACAATACAACGTCTTGCGGATACTCCGGGGAGCTGGAGCGGACGGACTTTGCAGGAACGAAATATCGGAACGAATGGTGACGGCGACGCCAGACATGACGCGACTGCTGGATCGCATGGAGAAAGCAGGATGGGTTACCCGAAAAAGGGCAGAGGATGATCGGCGGCAGGTGTCCACTCACATTACGAAGTCCGGCATGGAATTGCTGGCAAAGCTGGAAACGCCCACGTACGATTTTGTGACGCCACTCTTTGCTGGGGCTGCGATCAGCGACCTGAAGATTGTTCTCAAGGTCAACGATCAAATCAGAACAAAACTCTCATGAGCGCGGTGAAAGGCGTTGTCTAGTATGAAGAAAATTGGCTTCCTTTCCTTCGGCCACTGGACACGTTCACCACAGTCGCAAGCGCAAACTGCGGCGGACGTGCTGTTGCAGTCCATCGACCTGGCAGTGGAGGCCGAGCGTTTAGGGGTGGACGGAGCCTATTTTCGCGTCCACCACTTCGCGCGGCAGCTCGCGTCGCCGTTTCCACTGCTCGCGGCGATCGGCGCCAGAACGAAAAAGATTGAGATCGGCACGGGCGTAATCGATATGCGGTATGAGAACCCTCATTACATGGCTGAGGATGCCGGCTCCGCCGATCTCATTGCGGGCGGACGCCTGCAGTTGGGAATCAGCCGTGGCTCACCTGAACAGGTGATCGAGGGATGGCGCTATTTTGGTCACGTTCCGGCCGAAGGCGAGACAGATGCAGACATGGGCCGCCGGCACGCTGAGAAATTTCTCGAACTGCTCAGCGGCAAAGGCTTCGCTCAACCCAACCCTCGTCCGATGTTTTCGAATCCGCCGGGTCTGCTGCGGCTTGAGCCGTTTTCTGAAGGCTTGCGTGACCGCATCTGGTGGGGTGCGGGAACCAACGCCACGGCTGCCTGGGCGGCGAAGCTCGGGATGAATCTTCAATCGTCAACACTGAAGTTCGATGAATCCGGCGAGCCGTTTCACGTTCAGCAAGCCAAACAGATCCGTGCTTTTCGTGCAGCCTGGAAAGAGGCGGGTCACACCCGGACTCCGCGTGTCTCCGTCAGCCGCAGCATCTTTGCGCTCATAGACGACCTTGATCGCACCTATTTCGGTCGTGGAGAGCAGGAGGGCGATCAGTTTGGCTATATTGATGGCCCCAGAAGGGCGGTCTTTGGCCGGTCCTATGCGGCTGAGCCGGATGTGCTGATCGAGCAACTCAAGAGGGATGAGGCCATCGCGGAGGCAGACACGCTTTTGCTGACCATCCCCAACCAACTAGGCGTTGCCTACAACGCGCATGTATTGGAGGCAATTCTCACCACCGTAGCCCCGGCTTTGAATTGGCGCTAAGGAGCTGCGATCAGCCTGGATAAGCACGCTCGTGAGATTTGAAGGGAAGGTGCAGGAGGGGGAACTCGATTCCTGCCGCGCTGCCGATGTCCGCCGCTAGATCACTCCGTCTCAAAATCGGTGGAGATACTGAGTTCCTTCCATTTTCGTGCGTCCTCTAATCGCGCAAGATCGTTCTTCTCCACCGCGGCGTACGCATCGCTGCCGAGCAACAGTCGCAACGGAGGGTTTCGCTCCTGGGTCAGCTGGATGATCGCCTGAGCCGCCTTTTTCGGATCGCCAGGCTGCTTCCCGTTGTAGTTGCGCTGAAATCTTGCGGTAGCTCCAACAGTCGAGTCGTATGCGGGATGACCTTCGCTCAGTTCGGTGGAACTCCCCGCGAAGTCCGTGCGGAATCCACCGGGTTCAACAATTGTGACCTTGATGCCGAGTGGCGCTACTTCGCGTGACAGCACTTCAGAGAAGCCTTCGACGCCCCATTTCGCCGCCGAATAAGGCCCACGTCCCGGAGGGCCGATCCTTCCGCCCACCGATGAAAACTGAATGAAGTGGCCTGTTTTCTTTTCGCGAAAATACGGAAGAGCTGCCTTGGTCACGATAATCGTTCCGAAGAGATTCGTTTCGATCTGTGCCCTGAATTCCGATAGAGGCGTGTCTTCGATGGACGAAAGATTGCCATATCCCGCATTGTTAATGACGACATCCAGCGAGCCAAATAGATCAATTGCCGTCTTTACCGCGTTAGCCGCTGCTGCTTCGTCGGTAACATCCAACGCGAAGAGCTTGACCTGATCCCCATATCGTTTCGACAGATCAGCAAGCGACTCAATGCTCCGAGCGGTAGCGAGCACCTTATTGCCCGCAGCAAGGCCCGCTTCAACAATTGCACGACCCATACCGCGAGAGCTGCCTGTGACTAACCATACCTGCGCCATACATCCCCCTGTATTGAAGCCGATTACTCCGGATATTCTGGAGAAGCTTCTCAAATTCAGGAATTGGATGCGCGATGGGTATACGAACGGACTTGTTAGTTACGGAGGAAATCGCCGAATCGTCAGATCTCAGTGCGACTCCCTTCGAGTTCGAGAGAGCCAAGCGGGTTGAGGCGGCGCTCTCCATTCTCGAAGGCAAATGGAAGATCGTTATTCTGAACCGGCTCTTCGCGCGCCCTATCTGGCGATTCTCTGAGCTTGAGCGCGCCGTCCCCGGCATTTCACAGCGTATGCTGTCGCAACAGCTGCGTCTCCTTGAGAAGTGCGAGTTGGTGAAGCGGACCGTTCATCCTCAATTTCCACCAAAGGTGGAATACGAACTCACCGAGTTTGGGAAAACGCTCTGTCCGGCGATGAAGACGCTCGTCGATTGGGCGATGACCTTCCCCAAGACCCGCGAAACGTCCCGGTATCAACCGAGAAAGGCTCGAAAAGCTTTTTAGTGTTTTGAGCTTGTGATTATGGGAAGGCGCAGGAGGAGGAGCGAGCGTGTTACGAAACTCGTGCCCTCCGCCTCACAAAAACGGATAGGTGTCAGTGAGAGTTCTTTGGCGCTGCTGCACGATTTGAAATCGCCCCTCAGAGTTGACCTACTCCGCTTTTGAACGAGCATGGACGGGTCTTTCTGGGTGCTTTATATTGAGGCTGTCGCTCGAACGGAGACGGGCATGGCTCGCAAGCAAAGTCTTCCGAAGAAGTCGTCGGCGGCGAAACCGGATCACGACCGGAAGTTCTACGGCGCCAACCTAGCCGAGGTCTTTCGGACGCCGCTCTACGATTGCTCCCTCAAGAATGTGTCTGGCGTGCCCGACTTCGCGCTCACCAGGCTCAAGGGTGGATCGATGGAAATGCAGCGGGCGCCGGCCTATCCTGAGGACCGCGCCATGCTCATCTGCGTGGCTTTAGCTCCAACTCCGGTTGACCGGTGGCGCGCACGAATCGCCGGACGAGAAGTCAGCGTCGCTCATTCGATCGCGTTCGCAACAACGGTAATCGATCTTATGAAGCCGATGGAGATGTGGGCGGCAGGTCCGTTCGACTATCTACACTATTATGTGTCACGGGATCTGCTGGACAGAGTTGCAGCAGACAACAGGATTGCACCGGTTGATTCGTTTCGGATGGTCTTCTTTGAAAGGGACCTCGTCGTTGCTCAATTGACCAAGACCATCCTCAGTCAGGTGCGCAACCGTGAACCACTCAACATGTTGGCATTAGAAGATGTCTCACTTCTTGTGAGCACACATCTTCTGCAACACTATGGAAACGGTAAGGGCATTCTCCGGGCGCAGCCGAGCCTGGAGAGCTGGCAAAAGATTCGCACCGAGGAGATGTTGCGTGCGCATCTTGAAGGCGAGATCAGAATTGCGGACATTGCAGCCGCCTGTCAGCTCTCCCCGAGTCACTTCTCTCGTTGCTTTCGCCAGAGCTTTGGCACTTCAGTTCATCAATGGCTGATCAAGCTTCGAATCGATACTGCGAAGAACCTGCTTCGAGAACCCAAACTGAGTCTGGCAGAGGTGGGATTTCGGGCGGGATTCTGCGATCAGGCTGCCTTCACCCGCGCGTTTACCACATTCGAAGGGACAACGCCGTTTCGCTGGCGCAAACTGAACGGTCGTGGCGCGGTTGCTACTGACCCCCTTGTCTATGGTGAGCTGCGCTCTCGCTAGTGGCTTCTATAGCGGCAACGAGCCGCTTTACAGAGAACTGTGCTTTTCTGTCCGCGTCCGGGTCCCGAAGAGAATGGCTGGAGACATGGTGGCTCAGATAGATCCCGAGCAAGTCCCACGCCAGCTGGGCGACGTCGG
>JBEKPD010000043.1:0-49778 GCA_049521075.1 Occallatibacter sp. | reverse complement strand
TTGTGAGTCCATTGTTGCGAGCTGGGCTGATCTACCAAAACGATAAGAAACCCAGCTGAAGAATAATAGAACACCTCTGAACCCCGCGCCAGATCAGGGTCTTCGCTTACCAGCGAGTTTTGTAAGGTTGGCCGCTAATCTCCGCCGAGTCACTCACCGAAACCAGCATCAATATTGAAATGTCGGCTTATCACCGCCGCAGATTCGCGCCCACAACTATGCGTCGGTCGCCAGATCCGCCGGAATCTGCATCGGAACGAGGAAGTTGCTGGCGAGAACATAGTCGTAAAGGTGACTGAGCGGCGGTGGAGGATGAAGCTGGCAGGCAGAGACCCATCCATTCGTATCGGTCCACTGCCAGTTGGTGGCTGAGATGCTCTGAACCGCTTGCTGGAGGTCCTTTGAGGTCATCGGATAAGCGTAAATACGGACGTTTTGCGGCAAGAGGCGAGATAAAGCTTCAAGGAAGCTGCCGGGGAGCATGTGGTAGCGGTATTCCCATATGCGAACCAGCAGAGACAGGCCCACGACGAAGCGGATAGGTTCCTTTGTGTAGCGGCTAACGAGAGTCGTCATGCCGTAGAGTTCTCGTTCACGAAACAGCAACACATCACCGCAATGCGCGTGAAGCGCATCAATCCGCCCGAGCAGGTCAGAGATTTCCGGAGGGGGATCTGTTTCCCTGAGCGGCATCGCAGAAAAGCAAAAGAAACCGATAGGCGCGGGATCCTTTTCGGGTAACTCCTCGCGGAGTTGCTGGATCCCGGAGGTCAGCAGTTTATTGTGGATCGCGGCATGAGCGGAATCTACGTGTTCGAACGATCCTGGCGCGAGAACTGTGGCTTTTTTATGGAGGAGTTCGATAGGCGGCACAGGCGGTCCACTGCATGGAAAACAGACGGCTTCAGCAATGCCCGCGCGCACCAGCTGAGCTAGAATCGCGCGCTGACCCCACCCTTCGAAGGCGGCTCCGCGCACTTCCGCATAGTCAATTTCAATGCGTTTCCCCACGTCCTGAACAATATTCTCGAGGAAAGATTCCTTCGTCGGCAATTGATAGAAGACGGCATAGATAAGGTTCACGCCCAGGATGCCGATAGCCTCTTGCTCTAGGGGGTTGGAAGGATCCCGCAGGTTGATATGGAGAAGGATTTCGCTAGGTTGGCCGCCAGGTTGCAGTTGGAACCGCATGCCGACCCAACCGTGAGGCTCATTTGTTCCGGCGTAGTTGCGGGCCGAGATAGTATCGACAAAGGAAAAGAAGCGAGTATTCGATCCACGGCTTTTGTTCAATTGGTTGATGAGTTGCGTCCATTCGCTATCCAGCATGGCTTGGAGGCGTTCTTTGGAAACGTAACGCGCACCGGCTCCGTACAAATCGTCGCTGACTTCCTTGTCGTAAGCGGAGATGGATTTAGCCACTGTCCCGGAGGCTCCTCCTACAACCAGGAACCATCGCGCGACTTCCTGGCCTGCGCCAATTTCAGCGAAGGAGCCGTAACTGGTCGCATCGAGATTGATGCGAAGGGCTTTCTGATGGGCGTTGAGCTTCTCCGTGGATGCCATAGAGCGTTCTCCTAATGTTGATCCGAAGCGAACTTATGTTTCAAGATTCGCAGGCCAAAAGCATTCATGAACGGTCCGGCTTAGTTCCCCGTTTTGTTTGAGAGAAATTGCCGGACTCATCCCTCAAGATCAGCAAACTTGGCGTGCATCAAGCGTTGGGCGATCGTGAAGATCAGGGCCGTCGAGACGCCGAACATCAACGCTCCATCGGCCGCTTCCAATGGCCCCAAAAGTTTCCACGACGGCGACATGATCAAATCACCATAACCCAAAGTCGTGTAGTTTACCGCTGAGTGGTAGTACGCGAGTGCGAGGGATTTGAATTCTCCGCACATGACAAACAAGGCCGCCCACAACGCGATCTCAATCAAGTGCGCCACAAAGACGAATGATATCGTCATCACAAATATTCCAAGATTGATCCAGACTCGTGATCCTACTAGCCCCAGCTTCCTCTCGCGGCGAAATAAACGCACGGAAACCCCTAATGCCACGGAGTGAATCACGATTGTGCAAAGAGCAGCGATCGAGCCGGCAACCATTGGAAGCAGAACGGCGACTTGATCGTTGCGCATCATCCTATTGCCGAGCTTCCGACCGGCTATTCCCTTGGCTCATGCGACGCGGCCAATCGCATTTGCCGTCATCATCAGCGCTTACTGCCGTCCGCGAGCGACTATGAAAGGTGGGTTCCGCGAAAGCGAAGTGTACTGAACGCAATAAATGAAGGACATCTTCTTGAAAGGTCTTCGGACTGAACAGTCGCCCGACCCAGAAAGCGACGAATCGATCACATCAGAAACTGCAGCCCGAAACAATTGGACTATGGTATTGGGACCGATCGAATTCTTCTGCGCAACTGTCGAAACCGTTCGCTTCGACTTTCGCGGTTGCCCGAACCGATACGAAGGTAGCGACCGATACCTTCGTCTGATAGCGCCTTCGGAGACTTCGAAGCACACTAGCGCGTAGTTGAGGAGTCGAGATATCGGCGTCGCCAAGCGACCCAAGGTATTCGAAGACCCGCATCACCTCCAACCTGCAAACCGAGCTATGGCTTTATCAATTGAACACAAGAGCAAGCGATCTCCGGATTTGCCCTCTGCAATTTGCCGAGCAGCGGACCAGAGAGTCGAAGAGGATGCCCCACCGACATCGAAGAAAGGTGTAGGAATGCCAACGAAGGAGTTGACATGCGGCTTCGAACCTGGGCTATAGCGATGCTGCTTGGCGGCTTATTGTATGGCGGACTCATCGCTTCTGCGCAATACAGCGCGCCGGCTACGCCTGCGCCGTATAACCCGATCGCACTCGCCGAAGTAACGGGAGCGGCGCGATCAGCCGTTCAAGGCGGACAGAGTACCTATCAAACCCAGTCACAGAATCCTTACCTGGGAGGGGTTCCTTCAGGAAAACTCAGCGCAACGCCAGTGGAGATTTCCCTCGAAGACGCCGTCACTCTCGGGCTTAAGCAAAATCTCGGTGAAGTGTTGGCCACGGATGCCGTTATAGACGCCCGAGGAGAGAAATGGCAGGCGCTAAGCGACCTGCTTCCGAACGTCGTCACTGATACGGGTTTCGGAGTTCATCAAGTCAATGTGAAAGCCGCCTTCGGTCTAACCATCCCCAATGAACATCGGATCATTGGGCCATTTGGCTATTTCGACTCGCGGGCGTATCTTACGCAATCGGTCTTCGATTGGACATACATCGAGCGGGCGCGATCGTCGCAGGCGCAGCTGAAGTCGGCCGAGTTCAGTTCCAAAGACGCTCGCGAGCTTGTGGTGCTTGTGATCGTCTCCAACTATTTGCTGGCCATTGCCGACCAATCGGAGGTTGAGTCAGCCACATCGCAACGGGACACGGCAAAGACGCTTTTTCAACAGGCATCCGACCAGAAGACTGCGGGTCTGGCCTCAGCGGTGGACGTCCTGCGCTCCCAAGTGCAACTGCAATCGCGCGAACAGAAACTGATTAGCGCACAAAACAATTTCGCTAAGCAGAAGTTAATTTTGGCGCGAGCTATCGGACTTCCTCTTGGCCAGCAATTCGAGATAACCACCCGCGTTCCTTACCAGGAGTTGACGCCTTCGGGTCTCGATGAGGCGCTTGAAAGCGCCTACAAGGCTCGCGCCGATTTTCAGAGTCAGGTGAATCGGGTTCGGTCCGCTGAGCTCGCGAGAAAAGCCGCTTCTGCCGAGCGGTATCCATCGGTTGGTGCGGAGACAGACTACGGTCTCTCCGGGGTCAACCCGGGATCGTCGCACGGTACCGTTGATGCGGCCGCAACGCTGCGCATCCCTGTTTTTCAGGGTGGGAGAGTGCACGGAGATGTTCTTCGGGCCGACGCCTCGCTAACAGAGGAAAAGCAGCGACTGGATGACTTACGAGCCAAGATCGATCTGGAGGTCCGCGAGGTTTATCTCGATCTGGAATCAGCTGCGCAAGAAGTATCTGTCGAGAAAGGCGCGGTCGCGCTCGCCACTCAGACGTTAGAACAATCTCGCGATCGATTCAGTTCAGGAGTTACAGACAATATCGAGGTCTCTCAAGCTCAAGACGCCTTGGCAATCGCGAACGATGCCTATATTGCGAGTCTCTATAGCTACAACTTAGCCAAAGTATATCTGGCAAAGGCGACCGGAGTCGCCGAATCCAGATACTCAGAGTATTTGAAGGGAAATTGAGTATGCCTGAAGAGCATCAAGCGACGAATCCACCGCACAACACAACAGCGAACGACGCCGGCACAGCTGACGCGTTAGCTTCGGTCTATCCCAGGAGGCGCTCCTACAAACGCTGGATACTGCTTGTCTCGTTTGTTGTTCTGGCCGTTGGTGGCGTCCTCCTATGGCATTATCTTTCCGGCTTCGAATCCACCGACGATGCGCAAGTAGACGTCCATCTTTACCCTGTCAGCGCTCGCATTTCCGGATATGTCCAGAAGGTCGACGTCGATGACAACCAATGGATCGATGAAGGTTCCACACTGGTCGAAATCGATCCCAAAGACTATGAAGTCGCATTCGCAAAAGCCCAGGCAACACTCGATACTTCAGAGGCGACGGCGACAGGTTCGAATATCGATGTGCCGGTGTCTTCCGTCGATACCTCAAGCCAATTGAAATTCGCATCCTCGGATATCAAGAACGCCGAGGCGGCAATTCAGGCCGCGGAAAAGCAAGCCGCCGCCGCTCACGCCCGCGTTCTGGAGGCGCAAGCGGAAAATGTAAAGGCTCAAGATGATGTCAACCGCTATCATTTGTTGCTCATGAAGGAGGAGGTACCGAGGCAAGTATACGACCATGCTTATGCCGCCGCGGCGACTGATACCGCGGCCATAGCCGCCGCAGAGGCAGACGAGGCCGCAGCGCAACAAGCCGTTCAAGAAGCGCGCAGCCGCCTCGCTGAGGCTAAGGCGCGCTACGAAGATGCCCTAGCCGGACCGCAACGCGTTGCCTCAACGCGCGCCAAGGCACTTTCGGCAATGGCAGATATAAAGCAGAAAGAGGCTGCTCTGGAGCAAGCGCAGTTAAACCTCGGATACACCAGAATCCTTGCACCTGTAACCGGCGAGGTTACTAAGAAGGTTGTCGTCGGACTGAATGTCGACCCGGGCGAACAGTTGCTCACTGTGGTTCCCCTGGATCAGGTGTGGATTACGGCAAATTTTAAGGAGACACAGCTTAAACATATGCGTGTTGGCCAGAAAGCGAAGATTGAGCTTGACTCGAACGGCCGCACATACAACGGTCATGTCGACAGCATTGCGGGAGCAACGGGCCCCATCTTCAGCTTGCTGCCACCCGAGAACGCAACCGGCAACTACGTCAAGATTGTGCAGCGAGTTCCGGTAAAGATCGTTCTGGAGCCGGGCGAGAATCGCGATCACCAGCTTCGGCCGGGTATGAACGTCGAAGCGAAGGTGTATCTGCGATGAGCGCCACGACACTGACTCTCCCGTCGGAGCAGGTCGTCTGGCGACCGAAAGTCAATCCGTGGGCGATTGCCGCGACCGTGTCGATGGCGGCGTTTGTGGAAGTCCTGGACACCAGCGTTGCCAACGTCGCATTGCCTTACATTGCCGGAGGTCTGGGAGCCAGCTACGACGACAGTACTTGGGTGCTCACCTCATACCTTGCTGCGAACGCGATCGTCTTGCCCATCAGCGGGTGGCTCGCGGAGTTGATCGGCCGCAAGCGCTATTTCATGATGTCGCTTGCGGTTTTTACGGTGAGTTCACTGCTTTGCGGCCTGGCGCCTAACCTGCCGCTGCTGCTGCTCTTTCGGGCTGTGCAAGGCATCGGTGGCGGCGGACTGCAGCCGATGGCACAGGCTATTCTCAACGATACGTTTCCTCCGGAGCAGCGCGGCTCGGCGTTTGCAGTCTACGGCATTACAGCAGTTCTTGCCCCTACCGTCGGGCCGATGCTGGGGGGCTGGATTACTGACAACTATTCCTGGCGCTGGATATTTTTCATCACGCTGCCCCCGGTTCTCCTCGCTCTTTATTTGACGCACATCCTGGTGGAAGATCCGCCTTTCCTCCGCCGCTTAAAGCGCGGGGGTATCCGGGTGGACTTCATTGGAATATCCATGTTGACGCTGGGAGTGGGTTCGCTGCAGGTAGTTCTGGACAAGGGCCAGGAGGACGATTGGTTCGGCTCGCATTTCATCATGACCCTGGCGATCACTGCAACAGTTTGCCTCATCTCGCTGGTCATCTGGGAATGGTTCCGCAAAGAGCCGATCATCGATGTCCGCATGTTCAAGAGCTTCAACTTCGCGGCAGCGAACTTAATGATGTTCATGATGGGCTTCATGCTTTTCAGTACCCTGGTCCTGATTCCGGAGTTTCTGCAGACACTTATGGGTTACACCGCGGAACTTGCAGGTCTGGTCCTGTCGGGCGGCGGAGTCGTGCTGCTGGTGATGATGCCCATTGTCGGGCGGCTTACATCAAAGATTCAGGCCAGATGGCTGATCGCGACAGGGTGGCTATGCCTCGCGATTGGACTGTTCTATTGCGGGCACGAGATCGATTTGTTCGTCAGTTTCGACTTCGCGATGTGGCTGCGCGTTGCCCAGGTAATTGGAATCGGGTTTTTGTTTGTCCCTATCACGGCAGCGGGTTACATCGGAGTTCCTCCAGAGAAAGGCAACAGCGTCTCCGGCATGATCAATTTCATGCGAAATATCGGCGGCAGTATCGGTACTTCTGTCGTAACCACAATGATTGCCCGACGAGCTCAATATCACCAGCAAATCCTCGTCGGGCACATCACTCCCGATTCCCCCGCATATCGTTCGACGCTCCATGCACTGAGCTCAAAGATCGCGCATTCCGGGCTTCGGGCCGATGACGCCGTCAACCAGGCGATTGCGAGATTCTACGAATTAGTGCATCAACAAGGCGGCGCACTGTCCTATATGGACATCTTTTGGGTTTTGGGCACACTCTGCTCCGTCATGTTTGTGCTTGCGTTCTTCCTGAAGAAGAACGATCCCGGAGCGAGTGGAGATGTCGCAGTGGGGTGAGGAAACCACAATGATTCAAGCCATCACGATTGAGCGCGAGTTTGGCTGCGGAGGGTCTGAGATTGCCAGTTTGCTCGCCGGCCGCTTGGCATGGAGCCTGTGGGACGAACGCTTGACACAGGAGATCGCGCGACTGACCGAGAGCACGCCAGAGGCGGTCGAGCAGAGAGAATGGCGAACCGATCCTGGCGTATACAGAATTTTCAAAGATTTTCTTCGCGGCGCGTTTGAGGGAGGCTTGCCGCCCACCAACCGGCTGCACCTGCTCGACGCCCGGCGGATCGCCGCTGTTTCGGAAACAGCTGTCAAGTCGGCATATTCCAGCGGCCCCTCGGTGATTGTCGGTCGAGGCTCGCAGTATTTCCTTCGCAATCGCAACGATGTCTTCCATGTGTTTCTCTACGCATCTCGCGATCATAAGATCCGCAGACTGATCTCTATGGGCGCAACTGAGGACAAGGCAATTGAACAGGTCGATACAACAGACGAGGCGCGAGCTACGTTCGTCCGGCAGTATCTGGGACTGAAATGGCCAGAACCCCACCTGTATCACGCAATGTTCAATACCGAGATGGGAGTGTCCTGTACGGTCAACTTGCTTGTTCAGTGCGTCCAGGAGTTTGGGGCACCAGATGAAATGCCGCTCAATCCCGGCAGCCCGCGTTTTATTCCGCGAGTTAAAGCAATTTGAAAGCCAATCTGCACCTGGAGGGGCGTATGCAAGAGGAGCAAATACGTGAAGCGCTGAATGCGCACTGGCACGCGTCGGCAGCCGGCGATGTAAACACGGAACACAATATTTACGCTGACGATGCCATCTGCGATTATCCCCAGTCAGGCGAACGAATCTTGGGGCGAAGCAATTTGCAGGCCTTGCGCAGTCATCATCCTGACAAGCCGTCAGGCTTCGATGTCAAACGAATTCTCGGAAAAGGTGATCTCTGGATCACGGAATACACAATCGTCTACCAGGGTCGGCCGGCGTACACGGTGAGCATTATGGAGTTCCGCAACGGTAAGGTTGTACACGAGACACAGTATTTCGCAGATCCGTTTGAGGCGCCATCCTGGCGGACCCAGTGGGTTCAGCGGATGGCGTGATCAGCGGTCTACACTATCTCGTCGGGCGAATTACCGAGTCACCGCATCAATGTTTTCTGCATCACAGTTACCGGCGCGATTCGATACTAATCGGGGCCCTCGACGCCTTTTTGCGTGTGGACCTTCCTGTTAACACCGTGAAATTAGCGCGCTATTTGCTTGGCAGGGTTATTGTCCATGACACTGCAAACGGCAGGTTAAGCCGACGTATTGTCGAAACTGAGGCCTATCCGGTTGGCGACGCAGCTGGATATGCCTTCCAGGGCATGACACCACGCAATAGCTCCCCTTTCCTTGAGCGGTGACACGCAGATGTTCATCTCGTCTATGGCGTATCGTTCTTATTGAATGTGACAAGCGAGAAAGCTGAAGTTGGTACAGGAGTTTTGTTACGGGCTGTTGAACCTCTTGAGGGTATCGAGCTCATGAATAGCACGCGTCCAAGGACACGATGGGCCGATCTAGGAAGAGGGCCAGGACGATTGACTAAGGCAATGAAGATTGACCTCAAGCACGATGGATTGGACTTGTGCAGTGTAAGTTCATCGCTTTGGCTGGCTGTGGCGGCGCGCAAGACGGCCCGGATTGGCAAGAGCATGCGCATCGGTCTGACTCATGGAGCGGGCCACTTATTACGCTTCTACGAACGTGGCAATGAATTCATAAGCGGCTCCAAGAGATTACTTGGAGAACTACCGGATGAAACGGATTCCAACTGTCGACGTTATAGTGTTGCAAGCAGTGTCTTCTAATCTACAGGCACGTTCAATGGGCCTGCCTGACGTCATTTCGACCTCCCTGAATGTAGTCTTCTGTGGAATCAATCCGGGAATGCAGTCGGCTGCAGTCGGACTCCATTTTGCGAACCGAAGCAACCGCTTTTGGCGTGTGCTTCACCTCGCAGGCTTTACCGCCAGACAATTAGAACCGGAGGAAGCGCGCCTTCTACTCGAATATGGTTGTGGAATCACATCTGCAGTTGCTCGGCCGACAGTAAGCGCAACAGACCTCAGTCGAGCCGACTACATCGCTGCCCGTCCCGTTTTCCAGCGCAAAATAGCGAAGTACAGGCCCAGATACGTAGCATTCCTGGGAAAGTCAGCGTGTTCAGTGTTTCTAAACCAGCGCGACCTTTCTTGGGGATTGCAGCCAACCACACTCGGCGAATCTGCGGTCTGGGTATTACCCAATCCGAGCGGCCTGAACTGCGCATTCACCATCGGCATGTTGACAGGCGCTTATAGAGAGCTATTCGAGGCCGTGACCCTCCGCGGTCGATAAGTGAAGGCGGCTGCAGGATGCGCTCCTCATCAGCTTCCTGGTGACCGGTATGGAATCACCAAAATAACGATTGCGGACGATCCCGTCCTCCCAGAGTGTCGTACACCTCCACATATTATCGGATGACTTCGTGAAAAAATTGAACCCAAGTTAGATTCGCGAACGGCGGCAAGGTCAACCAGGACCTATTTACCATCTTCCGGGACGGTAGCCTCCACCATTTTGGCTGATGCGGGGCCTACTTACGGGCTCCGTTGTTGAAAAGGGATCAGAAGCCGTTGAGCCTTGCCTGTGCGAAGCCGCCGCGAAGATTCACGACATCTTTGAATTCACTGCCCTTGAGTGCGCAAGCGGCAAGATAGCCGCGTTGTCCCTTCTGACAGTAGAGAAGAATCCTGCGATCCCGCTGCAACTCCGTCAGCCGGTCGCGAAGTTCGCCAAACGGAATATGCACGGCGTCTGGGAGGCGTCCGAACTCGGCCACTTCGTTGATCTCGCGCACGTCGAGAAAAAATTCGTCGTTCGGCTTCCAATCTTCGGGTGAAATCGTTATTAAGTCGCCGCGCACGATGTGACCGGCAACAAATCCAGCAGTGTTGACTGGGTCGTTGGCCGAACCGAAGGGCGGAGAGTGGGCCAGGTCGAGGCTTTCCAGATCGAAGACGGTCATTCTGCCGGCAATCGCAGTTGCAAAGACGTCGGTGCGCTTATCCACGCCTTCTTCGCCCACGATCTGCGCGCCGAGCAGGCGGCCGGTTCCGTCTTCGGCGATGATTTTGATCATCATTGGTGTTGAGCCGGGATAGTAGCTCGCATGGTTGGGGTCAACAGTAACGCTCGTGAAGAAACTGAAACCGGCTTTGGCCGCCTGCGCACTGTTTAGGCCGGTGAACCCTGCAGTCATGTGCAGGATACGGACAATGGAGGTTCCCAGCGCGCCGGGATAGAGAAAGTGTTCACCCGCCGCGTTGGCTCCTGCGACGCGGCTCTGGCGGTTGGCGGGGCCGGCCAGTGGGATGCGTGTGCGCGCACCGGTAAGCATGTGGGTGGCTTCAGCCGCATCGCCCACAGCGTAGATGTCAGGATCAGACGACTCCATGCGGGCATTCACCTTGACGCCGCCGGTGATGCCAATTTCAAGCCCGGCCTGCCTAGCCAGCTCGACCTCAGCGCGAACGCCAACGCTGAGCAGGATTAGTTCTGCCGGAACAAATGCGCCGTCGGTCAGCTCCACGCCCATTGAGCTGAAGGACTTCGCTTCCATGCCGGTCATGATCGCGAAATCGTCGGCGCGAACACGATTCTGCAACTGCATGGCCACGTCGTTGTCGAGCAGCGGAAGAATGTGCGGGAGTTTCTCGATCACAGTCACGTGCATGCCGCGGCGATGAAACGCTTCGGCCATTTCGAGGCCGATAAATCCGCCACCAATTACGGCTGCTGTCTTGGGCCGGCGCGAGGCAGCAAACGCAATCACGCGATCCATGTCGGGAACGTCGCGGAGAGTAAAGACATTGGACAGGTCTGCGCCCGGGATGGGGGGCACGATGGGCTTTGCACCCTGGCTCAGGATCAGCTTGTCGTAGGGAATATCTTCTTCGCAGCCGTCGTTGCAGCGCACCCGGATTGCCTTGCCGGACCGGTCGATGGAGATGACTTCGTGGTTCACGTGAACGCGGACGCGCGAACGAGCCCACATTTTCTCCGGCGTCATGATCAAGAGCTTTGAGCGGTCCTCGATTTCGCCGACGATGTGGTAGGGCAGGCCGCAATTGGCGAACGAGCTGTAGGGACCACGCTCGAAGATATGTATCTCAGCCGATTCATCGACACGGCGGGCCCGGGCAGCGGCAGAAGCTCCGTCCACCACACCGCCAACAATGACAATCCTGCGTGCACTTTTCATGATTTACTCCGGATAGCAGCAATGACAGGAACTGTCCTGTCCGTGGTTCCAGGGCATTCTGGCGAGAAGCAAGGCCAACCCACACGTTCCGGTGATGCCGGCAAAAATCAATCCGCAACCAATAAAGAGCGGCAAAACCGCGAACCAGGGATTCACGGCGAGTGCCATGATCGCGCCGGCAGCTGAAAGCACACCCGCGACAATCTGAACCTGCCGCATGAGCAGGAGCACGCTGCGGGCGCCATGATGAATCGGAAGTGCGGCGTCGATCCAGGCCTGCGTGCCGTCCTCGACCAGAACACAGTCGTTACAGCTAGCCCGCTCGAACTGCTCGATTGTTTTGCTCGCCCGCATGCCAGCCTGGCAGAGGACATAGATCGGTATACCCGGCTTGTGTTCCGCGAGAATGGCCTCGACCTTCAATTCGTTGAGTGGAATCAATTTGCGCCCGGCACGTGCGCGCTGGCATATTCTGAAGGCGTGCGGACATCCAGCAACTCATGCGCATTGCCGTCGCCGAGAATGACGGCGAGCGCGGCGGGAGGAATGGAAGAGGACTTGATTTCGATCTTGACTATATGTGATTATATGATCAATCAGTGATGCATGTCAATTACTAGGACAACACGAGATCTGAACGACGCCGATCTGGAGAAGGTGGCGGGACAATTCCGCCTGCTTGGCGAGCCCATGCGCCTGAAGATTCTGCAGGCGATCTGTCAAAAACCGCTGACGGTTGGCGAGATTGTAGCTGCGACCGGTGCGACGCAATCGAATATCTCAAGGCAT
Organism: Occallatibacter sp.; assembly: GCA_049521075.1. Taxonomy (GTDB): domain Bacteria; phylum Acidobacteriota; class Terriglobia; order Terriglobales; family Acidobacteriaceae; genus Telmatobacter. Next base: position 37,597 of record JBEKPD010000043.1, on the reverse strand, counting down.
CTTTCGCTGATGGCTGCGGCGAGAGTCATCAAGCGCCGGAAGGACGGCCTGTTTGTCTACTACGGACTGAGCAACCCTCTGATCATGAGGCTCTGCGAACTAGTGCATAAGGAACTACCGAGCTAATTGTGAGACTGGTTCCCTCCTGCACCAGACTCAGACTGTGTCCAGAAATCGATGGACAGTGTTCTAATCATTGCGATGACCTCGTTAGAGAATTTCCGGCTTACTGTATTTCGCAAGGTGGCCGCTCAACTGAGTTTTCGCAAAGCCGCTGAAGACCTGTATCTCACACAGCCCGCGGTCAGTTTGCAAATCAAAGCTCTCGAAGAGGAACTGGGTGTCGCTCTCTTCGATCGCAGTGGCTTCCAAGTCGGGCTCACGCCCGCCGGCAAAGCGTTGCTCGGGTATGCCGGGGAGTCGAGCCGGCTGTTGCGCGAGGCTAGGAACGCCGTCGCCAGCTTTAGCGGAGCCCAGACCGGCGCGCTGACCCTGGGAGCTTCAACCACCATCGCGCAATACGTTCTTCCCCGTTTGCTAAGCGAATTCTGCACTACACATCCGCGCGTGAGCCCCACACTTATAAGCGGTAATACAGAAGAGATTGTGAGCGCGACCGAGGATAAAAAGCTTGCGCTCGGATTCATCGAGGGTCCACCGCGTAGCCGGGACCTGACTTTGACGCCATTTCTTGAAGACGAACTGGTGCTGTTGACGCCGGCTGCGCACGAGTGGGCCGAGCGTACTGAGATTACGCCAGACGAGCTGGCGAGGATGCCGCTGCTGATGCGCGAACGCGGATCGGGTACGCGCCACATCGTCGAACTGGCACTCGAGCGAAACCATATCCGGCGAAGCTCGCTCAATGTTGTGATGGAGCTAGATTCGACCGAAGCCATCAAGTCCGCCGTCGAGGCCGGCTTCGGTGTGGGCTTCGTTTCGCGTTGGGCGATCGCCAAGGATCTGCGCTTCGGATCGGCATTCCGAATTGTGGAGATCAAAGGCATTCGCTTTCGCCGTCACTTTGTCCTGATTTCACGCAAAGCTCCCGCCCTTTCAGGGCCCGCAGCAGAGTTTCACAACTATGTGCTTGAAACCACCATGGTCAAAGGCGCGAGCAAGATCAAATCAGGCAAGCCTGCCAAGGATAGATAAGATGGGCTAATGCGGCATCGGTCTTTCTGCTTGTACTTGGGGGCTTCATTTCGGCAAACACTGAATGTGTGTCGAAGATCGTGGTTATTGAAGGTTTGATGCTTGCGGCGAGCGGAAGATTATCGCCGCCGATTGCTCTGGCTCTTGGTATTGCCTACGGATTCAGTTTCGATCATGCGTTTCATATCCAGGCGCGATTTGGCTCAAAACTTCTGCTGCAACCGTCGGTCGTCGGACTCGGATTCGATATGAATCTGCATCAGGTTCTCGAAGCCGGCCGCTTCTGCAGGGGATCCTGCTGTGGGTCGCAGTCGCCGCCGGATCGCTGGTTCTGATCCGAATGGGCTTCATTCACCTTTGATCTATCCAATCCTGGGACTTCAACTGGGACAAAGGTTGTAGTGCCTGCGGACCTTCATGACGAAGGCAAACTCCCCTCTCTGATGAAGCGCTGTTGCTTCGCAAATCGTTTCCGGATTGCCAACGCGGAAAGGTGCAGTCGTGTCAAAGCGGCAGGCGAGTTCGCGTACTTTAAGAAACAGCGTGATAAACTGCAAACGATGATGAGATTTTTTGCTTCCCAGCAAATGAGGCGCAACACGCTGGCTCTGGGTCTGTGCCTGCTGGCGGTGCTCTTTGCGCTGGAAGCAAAGACCGCCTGGTACGGTCCGGAAAATGGGCCGAGTAGTGATGTCCAGAGCCAGAAGGCGCTTCCGGCGGATTTGCCTGCCTTGGTATCTCATGGCATTTCTACGCTTCCCCCGGTCACATTGCCGCTCGCGCTGATTTTCGTAGCGTCTGTCGCGGTAATCGCTTGGACGAACGCCCATCCTCTCCCCGGCGCCGACGTTGATTTCAACCACATCCCGGTTTCCGCCGCTCCTTACTTCTCTCCCAGCCTGTTCTTCCGCCCTCCGCCGGCTCTCTAGTCCTCGACAAGCGACTTTTCCAAATAATCAGTTTTTTGCCGTCCTGACCTGTGGAATCTGCAAGATTCGGGTTATCAGTACGTGCTTTCATCACGAACGAGGACGCAGGTCCCCGGCTAAGCATCAAACGGGATACCGCCAGGATCGCTTGAAGCTCACTGTTTCTATCCCTTAGTTGTCAGAGAAGCGATTCGTAGACAGGAAACTCCCATTACCAGGAGTCGGACCCTAATGCACAAACCTTTTTGTATTCTTACAGTTGTTCTCGCAGTAATTTGCGCGGCGCTTGTCTTCTCCGGCTGCCATGATAGCAAGGGAAACCCGAATGTTGCGGCGGCCAGCGTTCCCTCTGCGCGTGTCGCTGCTGCTCAGCGCGGCAATATTTCGCGCGTGCTCACATTGGCCGGTCAGTTCCAACCGTACCAGGTTGTCGATGTTCACCCCAAGGTGAGCGGCTATATGGCACGCATCAATGTCGATATCGGTGATGTTGTTCATCAGGGGCAAACACTGGCAGTGTTGCAGGTGCCCGAGTTGAAGGCTCAGCTGCGGTCCGCGACCTTCGCAATGGAGCAAAGCAAAGAAGAGATTACGCGTGCACAACATGAAATCGATCGCGCCCAAGCGACTTACTCGGCCCTGCACGCGCAGTCGGAACGGTTGAAGCAGGCTGCTGCTGCTCGCCCCGGGCTCATCGCGCAACAGGAACTGGACAATGCGCAGGCGCAGGATCTTTCAGCCCAGGCGCAAGTGGATTCCGCCAGGGCTGCCTTGGCCGCCGCCCAACAGCACATGGGAGCGGCAACTGCAGACCAACAGAGTGTTGAGGCGCTCGAAAACTACACCAATGTCACAGCGCCCATCGCGGGCGTCGTGATCTGGCGCTACGCCGATACGGGCGCACTGATTCAAGGCGGCACAAACTCCAATGATCAGGCACTGCCAATCGTGCGCTTGTCGCAAAGCAGCCTTCTGCGGTTGCGCGTTCCCGTACCCGAGAACAACGTGGAGTATGTGCATGCAGGCGATCAGCTCGAAGTGCGCGTCGACGCGATCAGCCGCAGTTTCACCGGCAAGATCGTGCGTTTTACGCGGAATGTGAACTTCGAGACGCGCACCATGGAGACCGAGATCGATGTTGACAACAAAGATCTCTCTATCGCTCCCGGCATGTATGCCAACACCCTGCTCAAACTTGAAGATCGCAGAAATGTCATCACCATCCCAGTTGAAGCGTTGGTGTTGAACGGCAACCAGCAGAAAGTCTACGTACTTGACGACAACAATCGGATACACATTCGCAGCGTTCTAGTGGGGCTGGAAGGACAAAAGCTTGCCGAGATTGTCAGCGGACTCAGTCCGGGCGACCGTGTCGTGCTCGGCGGACAGGAGAACTACCGTGAAGGCCAGCAGGTCGACCCTCTTCTTACCTCTGAGCCTGCGTCCGACACTGCGCATGAGACCGGCGGCACCATCGACATGAAGGCCGAGGAAAATGAGGGAGGCAACAACTAATGCCAAAGTTTGCTCTCAAATTTCCCTATTTCATCATCATGCTCTGCCTGATGGTGGCCCTGGTCGGCGCGGTCACCACTGTGCAGATGCCCGTGGATTTATTCCCTGAAATCGACATGCCGGTCGTGGTCGTGGCCACGTTTTACAACGGCATGCCGCCGCAACAGATCGAAGCCGACATCACCAACACCTTCGAGCGCTTCTTCACGCTCGCAGCCAACGTCGATCACAGCGAATCGCGCTCGCTGACCGGTGTCAGCCTTATCAAGATCTACTTCAAGTCCGGCACCGATCCCAACGCGGCGTTGAGCAATATCGCCAACCTCGCCATGGCCGACCTGAGGCGCCTTCCTCCAGGCACACTGCCACCGGTTGTGCTCGGAATGGATGCCTCCACGCAGCCCGTATGCCTGGTGACTCTCAAGGGACTGAACCTCAACGAAACGCAGTTGAAGGACCTGGCGCAGTTCCAGGTGCGCAACCAGATTTCGAGCGTGCAGGGCGCATCCGTGCCGCAGCCGTACGGCGGAACGTACCGGCAGATTCAGATCTACGTTGACCCGCTCAAGCTCGAAGCGCACAACATGAGTCTCAGCGACGTGGTGCAGTCAGTTGACCAATCCAACTTGATTCTGCCAGCGGGCGACGTACGTGTGGGTTCAAAGGACTACAACATTTACGCCAACAGCCAGTTCCCCGACGCCAACTCGATGAACGAGATGCCTCTCAAGTCGGTGGGCAACTCTTCGGTGCTGGTGGCTAACATCGGCAAAGCTGAGGATGCGGGAGCGCTGCAGTACAACATTGTGCGGATCGACGGCCAGCGCTCCGTCTACGTTCCCATCTTCAAGCAGGGCGGCGGTAGCAACACAATTGCCATCGTCAACGGCATCAAGGCCGCAGTCCAGCACCTCGTCGATATCCCCGCCAATCTCAAGACGGCAGTTGTCTTCGATCAATCGGTGTTCGTCAAGCTCGCCATCGCCAATGTTTCGCGCGAAGCCTCCATCGGCCTGGTGCTTACCGCGATCATGATCCTCGTCTTCCTGGGCAGCCCGCGCGCCACCGTGGCTGTGCTGCTGGCGGTTCCGCTTTCCATGCTGGTCTGCCTGCTCATCACCCATTTCATGGGAGGTTCCATCAACACCATGCTCCTGGGCGGACTGGCGTTGGTCTTCTCGCGCCTCATCGATAACGGCGTCATCGTGCTCGAGAACATCTTCCGCTTGATGGAAATGGGCGTGCCTCCGCGAGAAGCTGCGGAGAAGGGCGGAGAGGAAGTCTCCATGGCTGTGCTGGCCGCCACCTTCACCACCGCCATCGTTTTCTTTCCGGTCACCTCCTTCTCCGGAATCAGCAAATACATCTTTACCCCGCTCGCGCTCGGTGTGGTGCTTTCCATCTTCGCCTCCTATTTTTTCGCCATGACAGTAGTGCCGCTGTTCTGCGCCACGTTTGTCCGCCTAGATCCGAAGGGGATGGAGGACGAGGGCAAGCTGGATTCCGTGATAGGAACCAAGCCGGCGTATTTCAAGCGCTTCCTGATCCTCTTCAACGATTCCTTTCAGCGCTTCCTTGAGTGGTATGAGAAGCTGGCCTTCCGGGCCATGCAGCGGCCCGGCTTTACGGCCACAGTGCTTCTAGTGGGAATGGCCGTGGTGCTGGTGGGCCTGTTTCCCTTCCTAGGCCGAGCCTACTTCCCACGCACCGATCCGGGCCAGTTCATCTTCAATGTGCGCATGCCCAGCGGCACCCGCCTCGAAGTCAGCAACGATTACATGGCCAAGGTGGAAAACATCATTCGCGGCGTGGTCAAGCCCAAAGACCTCGACATGATCGTCTCCAACATCGGCGTCTATCCCGATCTGTCCGCAATCTACACGCCAAACGCTTCCATGGACACCGCTTTCGTGCAGACCAGCTTGAAAGAGGACCACAGCATCGGCAGCTACCAATACTCGCGCGAAATCCAGGACAAGCTGGCGCGTCAGATGCCGGAGCTCACCACGTATGCACAGGCCGGAGGCCTGGTGGATGGCGTCGTCAACCAGGGATTGCCTGCGCCCATCGACATTCAGATCAAATCCAACGACATGAATAGCGCCTATGCGCTGGCGCAGAAGCTGGCTACGGAAATTCGCGGCTTTCCAAATGTCTCCGAGGTCTACATTCCGCAAAACCTCGACTACCCCGGCATCCAGTTAAACATCGACCGCGAAAAGGCCAGCCTGATTGGACTCTCAACCAAGGATGTGGTAGACAACGTCATCACCGCCATGACATCGGATGGCATGGTGGCGCCCAGCTACTGGATCGACCCCGCGACCGGTAACAACTACATGGTCACCGTGCAGTATGCCGACCGCTGGCTCAACAACATGTCGATCGGGGACTTCGAGAATATCCCTCTGCGCGGCACGCACCCGCCAGGATATGGTCCTGGAAATGAGGGCCGCGGCGCCAGCGTTTTGCCCGCCGCTTTCTCTACCGGCGACCATACCGCGGGCTATACGCCTCTCAGCTCGGTGGCCAGCATCAATTTCATCAACACGCCAACGGAAGTGGACCACTACCAGATCCGCCGCGTCATCGACATCTACGTGGCCACGCGCACCGAGGCGCTGCAATCCGTGGGCACGCGCATCAACAAACTGCTGGCCGACACCAAAACGGACCGCAACACTGTCCTCAGCCTGCGCGGGGCCGTGGTCAGTATGAACGAGGCCTTCAAGGAATTCGGCGTCGGCCTGGCAATTGCGGTTTTGATGGTCTACCTCATCCTGATGGCGCAGTTCCGCTCCTTCGTTGACCCCATCATTATTTTGATGGCTGTGCCGCCCGGTCTGGTCGGCGTGCTGTTGATCCTGCTGCTTACCGGCAGCACGTTGAACATCATGTCGCTCATGGGGTTGATCATGATGACCGGCATTGTGGTCTCGAACAGCATTCTCATCGTCGAGTTCGCGGGCATCCTGCATGGCGAGGGACAGCCGCTGCTCGATGCTGTAGTGCACTCATGCAAGATCCGCCTGCGGCCGATTCTTATGACCTCTCTGGCCACACTGTTGGGCATGATTCCCATGGCGCTTGGACTTGAAGCCGGCAGCGAACAGTATGCGCCGCTGGCCCGCGCCATCATCGGCGGACTCGCCGCTTCCGTCGCCGTTACCATCTTTCTGGTGCCGGCCGTCTACCTCATCATTCACGGCCGGCGCGAAAGGAAATCTTTAGCAAAACTGGAGGCACAGGCATGAGTAACCGCGGCAAATCGAAATCTTTCACAATCGCCTGCGTACTGTTGCTCCTGCCATGCTCCAGTCCGGCTCAGCAACTCTCGCAGCCTGCGCTACCCGATGCTCCGGCAGCGCAGCTGATCGCGCAGGCCGGGCAAGAGGTGCCTCTGCTATCATCGGGCGCGCAGCAATCCACGCCTCAGCAACCGCAGTTCGAAACCCCACCCGCCGGCCCCAGGCTCACCCTTGCCGATGCGGAAAAGATGGCCCTCCAGAATAACCCCAACATCAGCATTGCCCACTTGCTGCAACTCGCGCAGGCACAGGTTACGCGCGAGGCTCGCGCCGGCGATCTGCCTTCGGCATTCGCCGACCTCACGGCGGTCGGCGCTCACGACAACAGCCGCATTACAGCGGGCGCACTGAACAACCCGATCGTCTATGACCGCGCCGCCGGCGGGCTCACCGTCAGCCAGCTCATTACAGACTTCGGCCGAACGCACAACCTCATCCGCAACGCACAGTCCAACGCCCGTGCGCAGCTCGACCTCGAACGCGCCTCGGCGGAAGATATTACTTTGGCCGTAGATCAGGCCTTTTACCAGGCGCTCACCGCACAAAAGATCCTGCTCGTAGCGCAGCAGACCGTCAAGACTCGGCAGGCCACCGGCGATCAGATCGACGCCCTCACTAAGAACAACTTGCGCTCGACCCTCGATCTTAGCCTTGCGAATGTCCAGGTTTCCCAGGCACAGTTACTAGTGCTCGATGCGCAAAACGCTTCCGAAACAACCATGGCAAACCTGAACGCCATCCTTGGCTCCGAGAGTTACACCCAATACGACCTCGTCGACGAGACACGCGAGGCTCCCGCTGTCCCTCCCGCCGATACAGAGGGTTTCGTGCAATTGGCCTTCAAGGCGCGGCCCGATCTCGCGGCACTCAATGACCGTTTCACGGCTGCCAGGCAGTTCGCCTCGGCTGAGCATGACTTGCTGCGCCCCACAGTTTCCGCAATTGCGGCAGCGGGCAGCACGCCAGTTCGCGCCGACCAGATTCAGTCTTCGTGGTATGGCGCTGCGGGAGCCAACATCAGCATTCCTGTCTTTAATGGATTCGATTACATCGCTCGCGGTAAAGAAGCCGACCTCCGCGCGCAAGCCGCTGCCGAACAGGTACGCAACCTGCGCGACAGCGTCGCTCGTGACGTGCGTACGGCTGTGCTGAATGCGCAGGCAGCATTCCAGCGTATAAGTGTCTCCCAGCAGTTGCTCGATCAGGCTAACACTGCTTTGGACCTGGCACAGGCGCGCTATAAGGTTGGCCTAAGCGGCATCGTCGACCTTACTCAGGCGCAACTCGCTCAAACCCAGGCCGAAATCTCCGTGACCAACGCGCGCTACGCATATCAAACCGCGCTGGCCGAAGTGAGGTTCGAGACTGGGCAGTAATTCATCGGGAGACCAGCGGGCAACAAAAGCTTCTTTGCGGATTGTACGGATGTTGGCCTTCGCTCAAGCGCGCGAACTGCTCCGCCTTAACTGGACCGGTGAGTTTTTTACTGCTGCGCGAGCTTGCCCTGCGATTCGCTGTGGCTGACTTAGAGAGCATCATGGCGGTTCCGTCGTCGTATCGAACGGCGTCGTCAGCCAAAGCCAAAACCTCTGCCCGAAAATCGATGCGATTTTGCGTCACAGTTACACAGAAACTGTGGGCTTCGAGGTTTTTGTGTTTAAGTTGTTTATTTTTCTGTGATTTATCGGCCTCACAGTTTCACAGTTTGTTTTTTTGCGATTTATATGGGGGTGGGTGTCAGGTTCCAGGGGTCGGTTCCCAGGGTATAGGGGGTGGGGTAGGTGGGGTAGGGGGGAGGGGGTGGGGGGTAGAGAGTAGTAACTAGCTGGCGGGGAAGGAAAGAATTGGGACTAAGGGACTGAGGGACTCGGGACTGGTCCCTGATCTCTGGTTTCATTGTGCGCCGGAAGCACTTAATTCTCGGCAAATCGGCGGGAGGATTTGGCGGAGTGTTTTCAGCGGGTTGCGGGGAAGATGAACTGGGTGGGCTTGCGGGGCGTTGGGTGGTCTGTTCGGATGCGGATCGGGCGGGAGGTTGGAGTCGGCTGGGGCGTTAACAGGACCAATCCGAATCGAGGCCGTTACTGCTCGCGGCTTCGAGTTCGTAGATGTTCCGTTAAGTTCTGTGCTCAATTCCGAAGTCGTGCGAGGGCTATTCTTTCGATCCGGATCGATCCGAGTGCACGGGGATTCCGCTGATAAGGCCCTGATATTCTGTGAGGCGTTTACCCAGAATGACCACTCCCTTGGAAGTGATTTCATATTCACGAATGTCCTTGGCGTGATTTCCACCCCGCATCTTAATCACCACCATGATTTTGCGAAGCTGGCCATCGATGGATACATAGCGCAGCCGGATGATGTCATCGCACAGGAACGAAATGGAGTAGGTGCTGAACGGGTATTCGGTGAAGGACTCATCGACCTCAACCGTGCTCAGAATCGTTACCCCGATTCCAGTGAGAGCGAAGATCATGCGGTAAAGCGATTCGCGAAAGTCGGCGCGGAAGCCTGGCGACAGAGCCATCTCAAAGCCTGCCAGGGAATCGATCACGAGGCGCTTGGCGCCGATCTTCTCAACAGCGTCGAGAATCGACTGCATGGTTTCATCTACCGACAGATCGAGTGGCCGAAGATAGAGGATTGTAAGTTTTCCATCTTTCTGCGGCGTCTCCAGATCCAACCCTAAACTGGTGGCGCGCTCCGTATAGGCATCCGGGCGCTCTTCAAAAACCGCTACGATACCCGGTTCTCCCTGGTTTATGCCTTCAGAAACGAACTGGGTTGCAAGCATAGATTTCCCGGTTCCCGAAGACCCGGCTATGAGTACGCTATCGCCTTCGCGCACGCCTCCATCCATCATCTTGTCCAGCTCCGGAACACCGAAGGAGAGGCGGCGATCGCGGGGCCGGTGTGACTTTTGTGTGGTCAGCCCAAGCGTCCGCGAGAAGGCTTGCACTCCGGAGTTGGTTATGCGAAAGGTGTGCAACCCCGGCACTGAATTCTGACCGCGCAGCTTGATGACCTGCAGCTTGCGCACAACGGAATTTCGTTCCGCTACCTGGTGCAGCCAAAAGAGCCCGTCGGCGACGGTAAAGATGGGATTGTCGCGCAGTTCGTCTTCTGCATATTCACCGATCAGGAAGGTTGTGGCCTGCCAACTGGCGAGAAACAGCGCCAATCGTTGAATGAATGATTGCAGGTCCATGTCGCCCTGCGGCTTGCGCACCATGGTTCTGAAGGAGTCCACAACCACGACCGCGGGGCTGGCCTTTTCAACTTCCCTGGTGATTTCATTGAGGACTGCACCCAGGTCCTTCTCGAGAACAACCTGGCTCAAATTGATAAAGCGGACAGAGTCCGGCAGCTTGGCTGGATCGAAAAATGTGTACTGTTGCTGGTAGCGCAGCATTTTTATGGCGGGATTCGCCGAGGACAGTGAAGTAGAGAGCTGGACGCTCCGGCGTGGCATTGGCAAACACGAATTGGTGTGCCAGAGTCGTCTTCCCACTTCCGGGAGCGCCCGCGATGATGTTGAATGAGAATTCGGGGAGACCGCCGCCCACAATCTCGTCCAGGCCGGCAACCCCGGTGGGAAGTTTGTTGATCGTCACTCTACCTTCTGTGCTCACGTTTTTCTCTCTTTCTCGGACCTGCGACTCTCGAGGGCTGCCGCTGGCCATGTGACCCGCAGCAAGCTGGCCGTTAAAGCTTCGCCAAGGAACATATGAAGCAGGCCGAGCAAGCGGGCGATGAGAATGACGCCTGCCTCGCTGGACATCTCCCCGCCAGCCAGCGTGTCAAAGTCGATTTGATGCTCAATTTGATGCTCAATCTGATGCTCAATTTGGACCAGGCCCTCTAGTGATCCATTGTCGGTGACCCGGGCTTCGCTAAAACCTGGATCTTCCGATTTGGCCAGCGCCAAGGCACGAGAAGCGAGCGACTGAAATCCGTCAACTCCAGCAAATGCGCTAAGGCTCTGACGCAACTTCTCGTAGACGAGAAGAGTTGGAGACGCTCCTGGCTCGGACGACTTACCCACCTCGAATTCGTAAATAAGAAGACGCCGTGCCAACTCGCGCGTCTCCAGGCGAAACGTCATTTCGACCCTGCATCGTTGAAGATAAGCCGTTCCAGTAACTGTTATACGCTACGTGGAACGATCAGATGATTTCGTCCTCTCGACGGCAAGCGGTTGCGACATTCTGCTTTCAGATTCCCAGTTCAGAGAGCCGAATCGCGCGCTGGCGGAGTTTAATTCATGTACCCATTCGCTTGTAGGTTAGGGGCCTCTTCTTGCGGGCCGCCGGCCTTGCTTCGGATAAGTGTGAAGACATCCAAAACCGTGGCAATACTGCGTATGTTTCCCGCAACGCTCACGAGTCCATCTTCCATGGCGGGATGTTTGTCCGCGAGCGCTTCAATGCAGACGCTCACACTCCTCAGCCGGTCAGTCTCTCGCAGAAGATCCTCGAAGGCCGCAGCCATTGCCGGTCCACCTGCCGCGGAGGTGGTCGCGTCCTCCGGATTCGCGGCCGCGTCTCTACTAACGTCAGCCTGAAGGCGTAAGTCTTCTATCAAACGCAGCGTCGTTGTTTCCCCAAGGAAGGTAAGAAATAGCCCGAGCAACTGTGCAATCAGAATGATCCCGGCGTCGCCATCCTCGCCTTCGTCGATCCGGGACTCAGCTTCTCCGAGACCGCGCAGGCCCCCATCCGGCGTGAACTGCACCGCGCTGAGGCGGGGCGATTGCGACTTGGCCAGAGACAAGGCTCGGGATGCGAGCGACTGAAAACCGTCAACACCCACCCGAACAGTAAGTAGCCAGCGCAGTCTCTCATAGACGCGCACACTTGCAGGTTCGGCTTCGAGGGCGGTCTTACTTGCTTCAGCCTCAGATGCAACGAGGCTGCGGGCCAAATCGCGAGTCTTTTCAGGAGGAAGCATCGGTTCAAATCCTTACTTTGCGCTCTCCGCCATGCATCAGGCGTGAGGCGCTCATCCCAATGATACTTTCGTGCCGGACGATCTGATGGCGAGATTCTCCGCGCGTCTTATCAGGCGCTATTCGGAGTCACAAAAACCAAGATACTTCAAATACTCGCGAACAAGTTGTGCAGAATTGAACATAATACTTTCAGCGGGAGTATAGTTCGACTTAGGGGGCAGGGGGCATAGTGTACAGGCGACTATTCCACGCCGATCGCGCACCCGCTTTGATTACCAGATGGCATTTCGGTCGCTTACACCCGCAAGTAGCCTTCCCGCAAAGTATGCGACCGTGAGCAGGCGCCACCTTAAGGATGCTCTCTATGGTTCAGGTTGAAAAGCCAGGATTCGATACCGCTGCTTTCCTTGCGAGCGCCGGCCTGGGGAAAAGAATCTTCCAACTGACGCCAAAGGAAGCCTTCTTTTCGCAGGGAGATCCCGCGGACTCGGTCTTTTATCTGCAGGTGGGCCGTGCAAAAGTTACGGTGGTCTCCCCAGCCGGGAAGGAAGCTACCATCACGCTTCTCTCCGCAGGAGATTTTGTGGGAGAAGAGGCGCTCGTGACAATGGCTGGGCTGCGCTTGGCAACGGCCACTGCCATTACCGCCTGCACTGCTCTCAGAATCAGCCGTAAAGAGATGATCCGTGTTATGCATGTGGAGCACAGCTTCTCAGACCTCTTTTTGAAGGTCATGCTTGACCGCAGCATGCGAATTCAGGCCAACCTGGTCGATCAGCTTTTCAACTCCAGTGAAAAGCGCCTTGCGCGGATACTCCTGTTAATGGCGGAATTTGGCAAACCGGGCGATCCGGAGCAATACATTCCCAAAATATCCCAGGAGACCCTGGCGGAAATGATCGGCACCACTCGCTCCCGCGTGAGTTACTTCATGAATCGATTTCGCAAACTCGGGCTTATTGAATACAACGGGCGCATCAAGGTTCACAAGTCGCTGTTGAATGCGGTCCTGTTTGATCAAATGCCCGAACGTAATCCCGAGAGACCTATGGGTTCGGCCTGACCGCGAAGCGCCTCAAAGCCCGGCCAGCCGTCTGCGGTATACGTGCTCCAAGGCACTTAACAAGGGCAGATATGTACCGATATGCCGGCTTTTACGAGGAGTTATCCGCAGATCCTCATCTGATTTCTGTCCAATGAGCGCATTGGAAGGTAATCGCCGGTCGATCTTGAAAGATCAAATATAAAGAATGAGACTACTACGATTGCGTGAAGGCGCCTGGCACAACGCACTGTCAAAGTTGTGTCACGGTTTACCAAGTTCTGTCAGCTTCTGACGACCTGTCCTACTCATCTTGAGCCGTTGTCCATCCTTGAGCACTACAGTATTTTCCGTCTGCCCTTCACGGTAGACCTCACTAACGTGATCGAGGTTCACGATGGAGGAGCGATGGATGCGAACAAACTGCCGAGGGTTGAGCTTGTTGCCGAGATCGGCGATGGATTCGCGCAGCATGTATCGACGGCCGTTTACGTGCAAGCAGCAGTAATAATCAGCTGCCTCAATCCAGTCGATCTTATCCGCGGAAAGAAGAATCTCCTTTTCGCCATCTTTCACGAGGAAGCGTGGAACGGATCTCGATTCTTCGGTCGATGCCCGCAGCCCGTTCAGTACAGCGGTAAGCTGCTCCTGGGTCAGAAGAGCGTTCTCTGCCGCGATCTTTCTGCGGACGCGCTCCAAAGCCGTTCCCAATCTCTCCGGCTCAACGGGCTTTGTCAGATAGTCGACCGCATGAACGTCGAAGGCTCGAACCGCATGCTCGTGGTAAGCAGTTACAAAGATGGTCGGCGGAAGATGCCGGAGTCCCACTTGCTCCACAACATCGAAGCCGCCCATCTCCGGCATCTGGACATCGAGAAAGAGCAGGTCTGCCGGCTTCGATTGCAGCCAGGAAACCGCCTCCTGCCCGTTCTGGCACTCCGCGACAATCTCAACGTCCTTGTGATTGGCGAGCAGGAGCCTGAGCAGATCGAGGGCCAGCGGCTCGTCATCCACGATGACTGTTTGAAGCGTCATGCCATTGCCCGCTCATAGGGAATTTGAATGGTCACTTCGTAGCCGCCTTCGGCTGGAGCTGCTACAAGAAACTCGTGACTGCCCGGATAGAAATATGCCAGCCGCTCCCGTGTGTTCTGCATCCCGATGCCATGACCCTTCGTCACAGAGTTGCCGGGACCGCGGCCGTTATCTCTAACCTGCATCCAGAGTGTATCTCCCACTCGTTTGACGTGTGTCTCTATGAAACCGCCGGCAGCTTTGGGTGCGATGCCGTGCTGAATGGCGTTCTCCACGATCGGTTGCAGAAGAAAGCACGGGACCAACCCGTACAAGGCCTCTTCACTGGCATCGATTCTCACCTCCAGCCGCCCCGCAAATCGAACCTTCTGGATCGCCAGATAACTCTCAACGACCTTCAGTTCTTCCGCGAACGGTACTTTCTCGGGAGCCTTGCGTTCGAGAGTCGTGCGCAAAATGGTATTCAGGTGCGCCAGCGTCTTCATCGCCTCCTGGTTCCTTTCCTGAGCCACCAAGCTGGTGATGGCGTTCAGGGTGTTGAACAGGAAGTGAGGCTCCATCTGCATCTGTAGAGCCTTGAGTTGTGCATGGGTCAGCTGGCGCTGGAATTCCAGTCGCTGAACGACGGCCTCTTGTGCCTGCATGCTGGAGTGCAAAAAAGCGCAAACGCCGCAAACAAATCCGTAGATCGCAAGTTCCACTCCGAAGCGCTCAACATTCGTCACGCTCAACGTGGCATAGTGGCGGCCCCATGCAGGCCAATGCCCCGAGGCGAACCAGATGGCGTGCTGTAGCAGAGTGATATGCGCGGTCGCAACGACACACGAGGCTCCTAGATGAGCCAGGATTGTCTGTCCTGACGGCTTGAATACGGCTGCCCATCGGTCCGCGACGGTCCACAGAATCAACGTCACGACAACCCACCATATCCAGTACACGCAGCCATAGAGGAGTGAGGGAGCGAAAGGAGATTGCAGGTGGTAGTGTTCGAGGTTGCGGTAGCATTCAGTTGCGGTCCAGGTGGCGAGAATTCCCGCGATCAGGAAGGCTATCGCCAGTCCGGCCGCTGGTCTCACCGGGAGAGTTCTCGCACCCTCATGGATTTTGCTCATCGTCTTACCCTTCCTGGTTTGAGGAAATTCTAACCCTCTCGCTCCTCCGGTAGTCAAAACTCAAAGCGAATTCCGAACTCGATGCGCCGTGCCGGCTCCGCCACAATCGGCTGCCCTAATGTTGTCGAAAGCACCTGGTTCACAGCAGTCACGTTGGTGTGATTCAGAAGGTTTGCTGCGCGGGCGTTGAAGCTCAAGGTACGTGGACGGTCTTTGTCGCCCGGGTTTAACGTAAAGCTGCGGTTCAGGTTGAGGGCCAGCCTGAATAGTGGCGGCATGGTGCTTGCATTCCTCGGAACATTGCCATTGACGGCATTGGATGTAAGTAAACCATAGGGTGTACTGTAAACTCCTGCGCCTGGCGCCGTCGCATAGGCCGGCCGGTCGTTGAAGTCGCCGTCTCCGTTATTGTCCGTGCCGGTGAGAATATTGAACGCAGCGCCGGTTGCGCCATCGAACTGAACGTCCGCATCGATCTTTTTGGGAAAGATCACGTTTCCTGTTAGCGTTCCCGCGTCGGATCGGAGCCAGTCGGCGCGGCTGGACTCTCCCTGATCACTGTAAGACGATTGGGGCGTGCTCACCCCGTTTCCTCCATCAGACTTGAAGTGCGCGTGACGATAGCGGGCCGACAGACCAAACCACTTATAGCTCTGCTGGTTCAGCGTGACGGAGAGCAAATTACCGTTCAGGTGACCGGAGTTCTGATACTGCATAATGTTCTCGTTCGGCGGACCGGGGCGAGGGGCTAACAGCGCGGCTGTGGGGTCAGGCACCGTGTTGTTGCTGCTTGCCACTAACGGAGCGTTGATATTCAGAAGGACTAGACGGTTCCAGTCCTCGCCAAGGTAGTAGTTAGCACGAGCGGACCACTGGTGCGCAAAGATATGCTCCACATTCAGGTAGAGGTTGAAAATGGACTTCTGCGTCATCGACGGCGCGAACTGCTGGATCGTGGTCGTTGTAATTGAGCCAGTGACCGGGGTCAGCGGGTTGTTGAAGCTTGGCGAGTACACATTATGTTGGGTCTGGCGGATGCCGTTGAGCCTGAACCCGTCGCCGATATCCTCAATGCCGTTTGGGTCGTTAAAGAATCCAGCGTGCGCGTGCAGCAGCCAGGTGGACTTCTCATTCATCGCCCAATCGAATCCAAGCCGTGGCTCGAAGTTATCGAAGGTGTCGGGAGAGGTCTGCATTTGATAGCGCAGTCCGCCCGCTACCGTGAAGCGTTGGGATAACTTGAACGTTTCCTCGAGATATACGCCCAGGTTCCACTGGAGATATTTCACCAGCGGTTCTCCGGTGACGACCTCAAATGCCGTCGGAGTGCCGCCGGGAAGGCTCGCAAGGGCACGTCGATACTGTTCGAGGCTGGTAATGGTTGTCGTCTGCCCGGTGGGATTGCCATTGTCGTCGAGGACCGGCGCACTTCCTCCGCCAAAGATAAAGGCGCCGTTGAAGGTGTTTGGGTTGAAATCATGAACGAAGTAGCCGAGGGATTGCACGCCGAACTTGAGCGTATGTCGGCCGTGTGTCCAGACCGCATCGTCGTCTACTTCAAGGTCGCGTTCACGATCGTTCCGGTTCTGAGTAAGGGCGCCGCCTCCGGTAAAGTGGCCTGCGATCTGCAATGAGGTGGCGGTGCTGTTGGGTGCGGTCTCATTTCGCTTCCATGTATAACCGACACGCGTCTCGTGGAGAAGGTTCGGACTTACGATGAACGTGTTCGAAAGGCGCAGATCGTACTCACCGGCCGTCGCGGTATATCCGGCCTCAGGCAACACGAGCCCTCCGACTCCTTGGTTTTGTGTGTTGTTGACGTTTGCAGCAAACGAGATGAATCCGGAGTCCGTGGGGCTGAACTGCCATCCATTTCTGGCTGAGGCGATCCAGAGT
The DNA here is from genome assembly GCA_049521075.1 of Occallatibacter sp. Taxonomy (GTDB): domain Bacteria; phylum Acidobacteriota; class Terriglobia; order Terriglobales; family Acidobacteriaceae; genus Telmatobacter. The sequence continues at coordinate 20,654 of JBEKPD010000043.1, read as the reverse complement.
TGCTGCGGCGCCGCTACGGTCTGCTGCAGCGGTACAGCCTCGCCGTTTGAGCCCAACGTCTGCGCATTGACGACATTGAACTCGTCGATGTCGCGCTTCTCAAGCGCGAGCGAGATATCCGATCGCTGCGAAATCAACTTATCGGAGAACTCGAATCCGTAGCGCTCCCTACTCGCTGGGGTGGGTGTCGGAGAGAAGGGGTCTGTTGCATTCACGGCACCGGGGCTGCCTGTGAAGAACAGTGCTCCATGCATGGCGGATGTTCCCGGCTTTGTCGTAATCTCAATCGTGCCGCCGCTGTATGGTGGCCACTGATATTCCGAAGAGAAGAAGTCACGGTTGATCTGTATCGATGCAATGGAGTTTTTCGGCGGTAAGGCACTGGAATTCTGAAAGCCATCTACCATCACCCGCACCGTGGTTGGGTCGCCACCGAACTCGGCGGCCAGTACCTGAAGCTGGGTGAGCAGATCGTCGGGGTCGTCCGGTAACTGCGCGACGGCCTGGGTGTTCAGCGTCGTTGTGCCCGCCCCGCTTCCGCTGTCGATTCCAGACGCATCTGCGCTTACCTGCACATCCGTTTGCACCGATGCAATGACTAATTGGATGTTGACGCGAAGGGCTTCCCCAACGCGGCCGCGAGCGCGAGTTGCGCCATTGGCAAAGCCCTGAGCCTGCACGGCGATGACGACAGAATTTCCTGGCACGCAGGGCAACGTATAGTGGCCTGCCGCGTCCGACGTGGCTTTTTCTCCACTCGCAGCCTGCACCTGTACTCCAGGGATTGCCGCCCCGGTTGGATCGGTGACGATTCCTTCCACCCGCATTCCGTTGGTGCAGGGCTGTTGGGCTGAGGCTGGCCACGGAACCAATGTTCCAGCCAATACGAGCCATTTCATCCAGCTACGATACATGGACCGCTGCGTCTCCTGGTCCAAAAGTCCCAGAGAAAGCGATTGCGTTCCAGCGTTTTGCAGTCAAACCTCGCTTCAATCGGAGAATCGACAAATTCTTGCGATGAATCCCGACGGAGTCTTTGGTATTTCGATCTCGATTTACGGAGCATCGCCAATCCACCCGTCAGGGTGCATTACTACCGAAATGTCGGCCAGGCGACTGGAATCTTGCGCCCTCCCACCGGGCTGGGGTCCGAGGAGGCTGGGGGAGTCTGCGTTCGTTTCTCAGGACCCATCCAACGCTCATTGTCAAAGAACCTCAATTCCGTTTGTTTTCCGACCATTTTCGTCATGACTAAGGTCATGCTCTGAGACCCATGGAACTTTTGAAACACGCTCTGCGAAGAGGGCGGTGTTGCTAGGATGATGCCATCGACCACTACCAACGGAGATCGCATGGACTCAGCTGGCTCATTTTGCAGAATTGGACTCAGCACTCGGAGTATCCGAGCTTCAGGACTGGATCCTTGCGCGATGGTGCTGATTGCATTTGCCTGTGTTGGGCTGGCGGGTTGCACCGCGACGATACAGTCGAACTCGTTCTCTGGAGCAGGCTCCGCACCGGCGATTACTTCCTTTACGGCGGCTCCAGCAAGCATTAGCCCCGGTACAGGCAGCACGCTGAGTTGGGAGACGAGTGGCGCGACCAGTATCGCCATCACGCCCGGAACGTTCACGTCCACATTAGCGAGTGGTTCAACGAGTGTGAGCCCAACGGCGACGACCACCTACACGTTGACGGCTACCAATGCAGTCGGCTCAACTATGTCGACGGCACAGGTCACTGTGACGGCCTCTGGCGGTCCATTGAGGATAACCACTACTTCGTGCCCAGGCGGAACACAAGGCACGGCGTATGCCGGCTGCACAGTAACCGCCAGCGGCGGCACTCCACCCTATATGTATTCGCTAAGCACGGACGACATCGACTATCCTCCATTGCCGGAGGGGATGTCTCTCAATGTAAATACGGGGAACATCAGCAGCTCGCTGATCGGCGGTCAAGGCACATACATTCCCGAATTCGTCGTTGAGGACTCGGCAGGTGCACAGGCGACTCAGGACATCAGCTTCGCCATTAACGGTAGCAACGCGTTCCTCGCCAAAATCTTCCCATCAACTTCTATTTTTCATCATCGAGTGGACGCGGCCACGACCGGCTTGCCTGTAGACACTTCCCCCGCGGCGCCTATGTACAGCGGCTATCTGCCTGAGACGGTCAAGCCGTTCTTCGGTGATGAGTATGCTAACTTTCCCAATGGAATACCGGCCATCGAAGTTCCTTACAACCAGCCGGACGTGCCTGTCACAACCACTATGTATCAATCCTATTTCACCTCCGGACCGATTCCAGCGTATGCTCCGGTCGAAGGCACCGCCAACGCGGTTGGCACGGGTGGAGACATGCATGTTCTGGTCTATCTGGAGGCCGGCGGTGGAAACAACCCAGCCCTTTACGAAATGTGGCAGGGAATATACGAGGACGGTCTCTGGACCGATTCCTCGAATGCACTCTGGCCCAACGTAGCTTCAAATAACCTGGTGCCACAGGGGAATGGAACATCGGATGCGGCCGGGCTTCCGGTAGGCCCACTGCTGGCGAATGCGGATGAGGTCATCGGAACGGGCACACCCAGTGCGCCTAACGGCACGATTCAGCATCCCATCCGATTCACGCTCAACCATATGTTGAATTACTGGGTCTGGCCCGCTACGCAAACAGCGGGCGTCGGGTCTTGCACGGCTACGAGCGGGGCTGATATTCCCGTGGAATCGGAGATTTCGCAATCTTCTCCCCCAGTGGGCTGCAGCATGTCCGGAGCGGCTGGAGAGATCTACCGGCTGAAGGCTTCCGTCGCGACTCCCACTTGTGCCGCCACAAGTCCGGAGGCGGCCATTATCATCACCGCATTGCGGAACTATGGAATTATTCTGGCCGACAATGGAGACAGCGGAGGGCTGATCGGCACTCCCGATGCTCGCTGGAACAATGACGATCTCTCGTGCATAAGAAGTCTTACACTCTCGGACTTCGAGCCAGTGAACGTCTCGAGCCTCATGGTCAGTAATGACAGCGGAGCGACCAGCCATTAGCCAAACTACCAGGCTGCAAGCGCATGATTGGCGCGTTCGTCGACCTTCTGAACCCGTCGACCAGCAACTCGGTATTCCAGATGTTGCTGCCGTTGGCGGCGATGACATTGGTCGCCCCGGTATATTCGGCCCCGTTCAACTCGAGGTCGCCCTGCACGCCCGCGGCGAGGTACACAAATGACGTAGGGCTTCGAATTCGGCCTGCTTGCTCGAGCGGCAAGTCGAGATACTGCCTGCCCGTGATCTGGGTCGCAATCTCGGCGTTGTTTTCCTGGGCCAGATCGGGGTTCGTAGCGAAAAGCCAAACTTCTGCCCGAAAATCGATGCGAAGTTGCGTCACAGTTTCACAGAAACTGTGGGCTTTGAGGTTTTGGCGCTTAAGTTGTTTATTGTGCTGTGACTTATCGGCCTCACAGTTTCACAGTTTGTTTTTTGCGATTTATATGGGGGCGGGCGTCAGGCTCCAGGTTTCAGGTTTCAGGTTTCAGGTGTCAGGTTTCAGGACCCCGGGGGTATAGGGGGTAGGTGCGGGAAGAGATAGGGGGAGGGGGTGGGGTTATAAAGTGGTAACTAGCTGGCAGGGAGGGAAAGAACATGGACTGAGGGACTAGGGACTGAGGGACTAAGGGACTGACTTTTGATCTCTGATCTCTGGTTTCATTGTGCGCCGAATGGGGATAATTCTATGCAAATCTGCGGGCAAATTTTGCGGCGTGTTTTGAGTAGCTTATAGAGAACCTGGGGTTCGGAGGGCTTGCGGGGCGGCGGCGGTGATCTTTTCGTATGTGCCGCGCTACACTAACAATCTCGCCGGTACAAAAGATCGGGCAGGCCACTTATCGGCTACCCGATTTTCGAGTTCCTCCGTCGAAAACTGTAACTTGAGCCGTTAATCCAGTATTCCCAGTTGCGCGAATCTCGGAGGTCGGCTCATAGAGGCGGCGAGCACGGGCGAAGAGGCGCTAAGGCGCCTGCGAATGGTCGATTACGAGCTGGTACTTCTGGACATGAACATTCCCTGCTCTGATGGCATTGAAACATGCCGGCGCATTCGCCGCTCGTACTCACGCTTGCCGATCTCGATGTTGACTGTACGCGACAGCGAGGACGATAAAGTGCACGCTCTCGATGCGGGCGCCGACGACTGCATCACCAAGCCGTTTCTGATTCGCGAACTTACCGCGCGTATACGCTCAGCGATTCGCCGCTTTCGTGTGCCTAAAGTTCCACAGGAGGAGCCTCTTACGGTCGGCCGGGTTACGCTCGATCTTGCCCGCCGAACAGTGGACAAAGCGGGTGCTCCGATACGCCTGACGCCGCGGGAGTTCAATGCACTGCGTATTCTCATGGACAACGCCGGGAAGCCGTTAACTCATGACGCGCCGATCGCTACGCTTTGGGGATCGGAAATGAGTGTAAGCCGCGAGAATCTGCGCGTGTTGATCAGCAACCTGCGTGCAAAACCTGAAGACGATGCAGCGGGCCCGGTTTATCTACTCGCCGAAAGCCAAGTGGGATACCGATTCCGGAATAGCAGTCCTCAATGAAACACAGTCGCGTCTTCCTACTTCAGTTCCACGTTGAATGTAGCGCGGCATTGCATATCGGGCCTGAATTCCACGGTCTCCTGCCTATTGTCCTTTTGAATATAGATATACATCGGTTTCTTCAGAACCTCTGGCAGATTTGTAATCTTCAGTTGCCCATCGGCACTTGTAAAGGCTTCAAGGTCGAGCCTTTTCACGCCGAGCAGTCCGTAGCGGATACGTGTGTTGACCTTTGCGGCGTAGACCGGCTTGGAATCGGCGCCGGTCACGGTGATTAGCGCAGAGCAGGTGCCCAGATCCGCCGAAATCTCCACGATCGCAATTGCCCCCGATGCGCTTTGGGCGCTTCCCGACAGCGGAAATCCGAACGCGAGACTCGAGAGAATCAAGACAGACAAACACGAATTACCCATGTCTTCGAGTACATCGCTGAACCATAATTGCAATACTCTTACACAAGAGTTGTGAATCCTTTCGTCAATATGGCTCTGGTGCAAACGCCGAAGTTGTGTGGTTTACAGGGGCGATTTGATTGAAACGGATCGAGGGTGAGCAACGCGAGAGGAGTGAAAGATTTATTTGCAGAGCGACAATTCGACCGGGGTGTCATGATCCTGTATGCGCGCCGGCGCACTGCATTGCTCAAGAGGTGCGCGAGATACCAAGAGAATACGAGGCCTGGAAAAACACCCAGTTGAGATCGTCGAAGTACTTGAACAGGCATAACGGCGGATAGTTGGGGCCGCCGTGCGAGCGCCCGATGGCGCAGAGCGGTCGATATTTAAGAGTGCGAAAGATGGTAGCCGATAAAGATGTCGTTGGTGGGAGGTTGCTTGCCGAGCTGGCGCAACATGCCCATGACCTGGCCGCGATGGAGCGTGGCGTGATTGACGACATGGAGCAGGAGCTTCCAGCGTGGGATGGTCCAGTCAATCGCGTGGAGTTCGAATGCAAATTCGGCTTCCGGGAGAGTTTCAACATAATTGTGCAGGCCTTCCCACACCTCGCGCCAGCGTTGTTGCAGATCGTGCAGGTTCGGCTCAGGCGGGGTGGGGGGAAAGCGTCTCGGGTTAGTGAATTCGGTGAGCGGGAGCAACTCACTCTTGCGAAATTGGCTGAGCCAGAAACGCTCCGAATCGTAGATATGACGTAGCGTTCCCGAGACGCCAGTGTGGGATGATCCCAGGTCACGACTTTGCTCTTCAGGCGTGAGCTCAGTGCAGGCAGAGAGCAACTGTTGGTCTGCCCAGACGGAGTAGTCGACGAGATACAGAAGTGCTTGCCTGGAGATCGGCATGACCGAATTATATTCAGTTGACGACTCTCAAATTAGGCGTCCACCCAAAATAGGTGGACAATTTGAGATAAGGAACATCCTCTCGGTCAAAAGGGAGATCCAGACACTTACCTTGATAAGTCAGATCGAAAAGGACCACCCGGGGGTAGATCCCGAACAGGGCCGATGTTTGGCTTCAAGAACTTTGATTATGCAGGGCTCACCATCGCTGTCATCGAACTGCTCTGCCGTATTCGCAAAGGGCAATTCATACTCGAATGAATCCGTCTCGATAACCAACGGCGCCTGCGAAACAACTAGACGTTCAGTGGGCTGAATCGCCTTCCGAGCCCGGCAGGGATTCATTGCCGCCTGGGTCGAACGGGCCGCTTCCGTGGGGAAGGTAAATATCGTCCTGGGCCAGCAAAGCTTCGTAGACCGGGATGTGCCGCCAATGGCGAGCTAGGCTGTATCGACATATACGTGTAGCGCCAAGTCCTGCTTTTTGAGGACAGCGCAGGGTGATTGAAAAGCAACCGCAGATCCTTCGACTCCCCCCAGCGGCAAGCCGCTACCCCATGCTTGCGTGGCAATCATGGGGCCCCGAACGCGCTCCGCTCAGGATGACAATTTGGATTCAATCGCTCAACTGAATGCTATATGTCGATACAGCCTGGGGCGAAGGCACTTATATTGGCAATCATCAGGGGTAGAATCAGGCCGTAGCCGCCTGTCATTTCAAAGATGATAAGGACCGATGTCATAGGGGCACGGACGATTCCGGCAAAGACGGCTCCCATGCCGACCACAGCGAATGCGCCGATTGAATCGGCCGGGTGGTGGAAAACAATCACGTCCAGGCAGCCCACCGCTCCGCCCAGCATGCCACCCATGAAGAGCGAGGGCGCAAAGATGCCGCCCGAACCTCCGCTCGAGTACGAGGAGACGGTTGCCGCCAGTTTGAGCACACAGAAGACGGCCATGGCGGTCACCGACATTTTGCTTATGAGCGCCAGGGTGAGCGTTTTGTATGGGTCTCCAGCGATGCCGTTGAGGTGGAAGAGCGCCAGGGCCGCGACCGCCATGCCGCCCGTGGCCGCACCGCCGATTGCGGGATGGACCCAGCGAGGCAGGGCGGTGAAACGTCGGAACCAGAGTCGAACCGCCAGGAGCGAATCGGTGAAGGCAACCGAGACAACGGCTGCCAGCAAGCCCAGAAGAGCGTACCAAACAAGCGAGGAGGGTTTGGTGAGTTTGTAGTTCGCCTGCACATGAAAGACGGGATTGGAGCCCAAAATCGAGTTTTCTACTACGGCAGCCAGTGCGGCGGCGACAATCACACCTGAGAGCATTGTCTGGTCGAGGTCGCCGATTAGTTCCTCAAGAGTGAAGGTCACGGCGGCAATGGGCGCATTAAAGGCTGCTGCGATGCCCGCTGCCATCCCCACGGAAGTCATGCGGCGGGAGTTCTTGGGGCCGAGTCGGGCCAAGCCGCGCCAACATGCTGCTGACGCCCGCGCACACCTGGACCGTGGGTCCTTCAAGGCCGAGCGACGCGCCGGAGCCGATTTGAAAGGCGCAAAGAACAAATTTGCCGATAGTTTCCCTTATGGTGACCATGCCGTACCGCAGGGAGTAGGCAACCTTCACTTGCGGGATGCCGCTTCCCGCGGCAGCGGGCGCAAAGTAGGTGAGACCAACTCCGGCAACCAGGCCGCCGATAGTGGGGGAAAGGATCGTCCACCATATCCAGCTATGGCCCGAGGCGGCGTTGGCACGGTCAATGAACAGGGTCTCAAGCCCCATGATGCTCAAGTGGAAGGCCACGGCGGCCAGTCCACAGAACCCGCCGGCTAGAATGGTCACGGCCAGCAGGCGCTGCCGCTCGCCGGGCATGCGGCGCAACAGCCATGCGTAGAAACTTGTATATAGCCCCTGAATGCCTGCCCAAGAATTGGGCATCGGCGCTTCCTGGCTGCCTGGGGGACTCACAACACCAGTATAGAAGCAGAGTGGAAAGAGTCGAAGAGCAAAAGAACGCGTGAAGAAGCGGGTGAAGGCTCACGGACTCACTGCTGAATGGTTTGAGGCGCATTCCTAGACTCAACTCCTGAGTCGATCATCGCGTTGCAAAGAAACGAACTGCTGAACTATGAAGTCTAGAATCGATGAAACGGTGTGTTTGGAGATGATCTGAGAGATGGCTCATATGTCTAAAGTGGAGCTGCACTTGCATTTGGATTGTTCACTAAGTTACGAGGTCGTGTCGCGACTTGACCCTACGGTCACCCGGCAAAGGTTCGACGCCGAGTTTGTTGCGCCTCCCCAGTGCGAAAACCTGGCCGATTTTTTAACGCGCGCTCCTCGCGGGTTTCAACTCATGCAGAGTGAAGAGGCGCTTCGCCTTGTCACGGAAGACCTGTTCGAACAATTGCGTCGCGATCAAGTCATCTACGCAGAGATTCGTTTTGCCCCGTTGTTGCATATCGAGAAGGGCCTGACGCCGGAGGCAGTGGTTGCAGCAGTTGATCGCGCGACAGAGGATTGCATCAGAAAAACCGGAATTGAAGCGCGGCTGATTCTATGCACGCTGAGGCACTTCAACCAGGAACAAAGCCTACTGACTGCGCAACTTGTCGAGCGCTTCAAGGGGAGCCGCGTGGTTGCGCTGGATATTGCAGGAGACGAGGCAGGGTATCCAGTCGATGCTCATATTCCGGCTTATTCATTCGCGATTAGCCATGGAATTCATCGCACGGCTCATGCGGGCGAGGCGCGAGGGGCTGACAGCGTATGGGAAACGCTTCGGGGTTTCCAACCCTCGAGAATTGGACACGGTGTGCGATGCATAGAAGACCCGGCTTTGGTGGAGCATTTGCGGCGCGAACGCATCCATCTCGAAGTTTGTCCCAGCAGCAATGTGCAGACACGCACTTACCCCACTTACGCCGATCATTCTGTCGATCAACTATTTCGAATGGGTGTGTCGGTCGGAATCAACACCGATGCCCGCACAATTACGAATGTAACGTTGGAGCAGGAGTATGACCGCCTTCGAAAGCGCTTCGGCTGGTGCGATGACGAATTGCATGCTTGCAACCGCGAGGCTCTGCGCGCGGCGTTTGTTGAGGAGCCGGTACGAGCACATCTGCTCGCCCAACTCGGGGCACTCTGAATTCCCCGTAGGATCTCCATATTTCTGCAGCGCGCATGGAGAGAACCGATTCCGGTTGGATTGTCACTCTTCCACAACCGACCCGGTGGGCGGGCAAAATGGAGTTCTGCCCGGTTGAACGATCATACGACCGACCTCCGCAGAAGCTATGCTCGCGTCCGCGCGGCGCATGGCGGTGGTCGAACTGGTATTCGGAGTGCTGAAACAGCAACGAAGCGTGCGCCGATTCCGCACCTGAGCGAACTCCGACCCACCAATATCAACTTTCGGTCGTTCGGCTAGAAAATGGCTGTCGCTCCGTCGGTATGCGAGCCGAGTCCGAGTCCCATGCGAACTCTTTCTAACATCTCCACCGGGTGTATCGGCTTAGCAAGAACCTCAAAATTGTACCCACGACCTTTGGCCATTTCGAGCATTGCAGCAGTGGCAATCTGCCCAGAGAACAAAAGCACAGCGCAGTCCGGATAGGTGTCTCGAATCACGATTGCCAGCTCAATTCCCGACAATCCTGGCATGACTACATCCGCGATCACAAGATCGGGAGGCGCCGTCTGTATGGCTCTCAAAGCCTGGAGCGGATCGGTGAAAGGAGTGACCTCGAAACCCTGCTGGCTCAAAATCAATGCGAGTGTCGATGCGATGGTGGGTTCATCATCGACGACAAAAATGCGGTGCTGCACCTGAAATTTCAACAAGATTTTAGGTGCCCTTCTTGAGCAGGAGAGCTGTGAAAAACAACCGAAGTACGCACCAATTGTAGTCTTGTTGAACTAGTGGCTTGATGCCCTGAAATCACACTGAATGCCTTGGCTATAACCTGCATCGATCTTCGTCCAATTGGCATTACATCGCGCTGACAAAAAGAGCTGTCGCGCTTCCATTTGCCAAGGTGGTAACTACTTGTACCTGGTCATCCTTGTGGGGTTGAAACTTGAATCCATCAACGATCCCGAGGCCGGTGTCTGCCCCGGTATCCGCAGCAATCCTGAAAGACCCGATCGTCCCAGACCCATCCTGGACCGATAGCAAATGCGCTCGGCCTTCAAACTTAGTGATCGTTCCTTTGCCCTCTATGAACGGTCCCGACCCGAGGTTCCGCACGGCTACCGCGGTCCGCATGTTTCCTTCTCCAAAATAGAAAACGATCACGTAGGCGTCCTTCTTATTGAAGGTATCGACCTCGGTTGCGCCGGCGCGGATTCTCTTATCGAAGTCGATCCTGGTGTCGGAATTCGTGAAATCTTTGAAAGTGCCGTCGGACCCGTCGTCGGCGACGATCGTAATTGTTTTTGCAGTTAGGTTGATGTTATTTACAGTTCCAGTCATGGCATGAACCACCTCCTGAGCAGTCGCACCTACAGCGGCTAACCAAAAACATCCGACGAAAAGACACATCTCTTGAAACTCGTCTCATCATAAGTGTCCTCCAATGCTCGCATGGTTCAATCAAATCTGGCTCGCAGACTCATCCAGAGCCGTCTCAAGCGGAGGGCGCGTTCACCCATGCGCACAGCTACTCTGTTCGATCTGCATGAACACCGGGGAGAGTGAAAGTGAATTCCGCCTGCGACTAATCTTCTTCAATCTCGAAACGTAAGGTCGCTGCAACCCCGCAAGTAAATGCGAAGTTGCAGCGACTCGCGTCAACCTCCTAGATGAGCATCCGGGAGCGCATGAAATCCTGCCTTAGCGGTCCAGTGAGAATCCCGCGCGACGATTCTTTTGCCAGCAAGACTCCGTGGACTCTGTGCAGAAGGGCTTCTCCTTGCCGTAGCTGATGACGCGGAGGCGACTTGCCGCCACCCCGGCGTTGATAAGCCCCTTCTTAATGGATTCGGCCCGGTTTTGCCCCAGTGCGAGGTTGTACTCATCGGATCCTCGCTCGTCGCAGTAGCCAGCGATGAGAATCTTCACGTTTGGATGACTGGTAAAGTATGCCGCGTCGTGCGCGAGCGTGCCCTGAGCATCACTGCGGACATCGTATTTGTCGTAGTCGAAGAAGATGTCTTGAACGTTAGCCTTGAACTCGTCTTCGGCGCTGACGGCGCTAACAGGCGTGGTGGCCACAACCGGCGCAGCATTTACGGTAACGCGTACCGAGGCGTCTGCCGTACCGCCAGGCCCCTTCGCAACCAAGTGATAGTCGGTCGAGACGGTTGGGGTCACCGTCTTTACGCCGGAGGTTGGTAGATCGCCCAGACCATCAATAGAGGCAGTAGCGGCATTCGTCGTGCTCCAAGTCAGCACAACGTTATCGCCGGCAGTAATTACAGTGGGCGAGGCTGTGATCTTGGCAGTAGGAGCGGGCACGACCACAGGAGGTGCGGTTGGGGCAGGCGGCGGAGTCACCTTCTTCTTGCAACCCGCGACCGCAATCACGGCGACAAGCAATACAACAGGAACCAGAATCCGATTACGTCGATCCAATGGATTACTCCTTCAGAAGATGCATGAGCGCTTTCATGACAATCTGACAGTTTCCCCGTGCATCCTGCCACCGCTGCCCACCATCCGGGCGCACTTCAGCAGGCCACAGTGGTACCGGCCCTGATCGTTCATGAAATAGCTATAGTTGAGGCCGACGCCCCTTCTCTCTTGAGACAAAGAACAGGTCGGCGTGCCGTTTACCGTATCTTGCATGCGGGTGATGAGATAAAACCAGAAGTGTAAATCTGATTGTGGGTCAAGAAATCCGACAACGGGTGTTCCTTTTGGGACAGTCGATTGGGCTCGTTACTGTCGTTGGCCGCCATTCTCGCGGGGCTGAACTCGAGTTCCCTATAATGAATTGATTCGCTTGTTTTTACGATATTGCTTTACCAGACGCCCCTGAGAATCGACCCCACCGATGGCGAATGTGAGCAAACCCGGATTCGACGTTGACGCATATCTGAGGAATGCCGGGCCTGGGCGAAGGATCGTGCAGTTGAACAGCTCGCAAGTCTTCTTTTCTCAGGGAGATCCAGCTGATTGCGTATTCTACCTGCACAAGGGTCGCGCTAAGATTTCGGTTGTCTCTTCGAGCGGAAAAGAAGCCACAATTCGCCTGGTCGCGGCAAACGACTTTTTCGGTGAGAAAGCGATGGCGGCGGAACCAGGGCTCCGCGTAACCACAGCAACAGCCGTCACCGCCTGTACCGCGCTCAGAATCGCCAGGCCGGAGTTTCTCACGGTTATGCGCGATGAACAGGATTTTTCCAACTTGTTCTCTTCTTTCTTGCTCGATTGCAACTTGAGGACACAAGCGGATCTGGTCGATCAACTCTTCAACCGTGCGGAAAAGCGACTGGCGCGAGTGCTTTTGCTGCTCGCCGAGTACCGCCAGTCAAGGGAAGACGATGCGCTGATTCAACCGATCTCCCAGGAAGCTCTTGCGAGCATGATCGGTAGTACGCGCCCTCGTGTCAACGCCTTCTTGAGCCGTTTTCGCAAGCTCGGATTTATTGAATACGACGGGCGAATCCGGGTTCATAAATCACTACTGAATGTGTTTCTGCGCGACTGAGCGCGCTGCCCTACTTGGGTTCCTTTGAAGGTGGACCTACCGGCGAGTCGTCGGCGGCGGGTGTGCCGCTGGTCGCTGAGACTTCCTTTGGTCCAGGTTGCGGACGAGCGGGCGGTTCTCCCTGCGGTGAAGCCGTTCCGGACGATCCCGGCGGAGTTGCGCCTCCGGCGCCGGACTGCGGCGGTTGATTTCTGGCAGTTGGTGGAACGGGTGGCGTATTGAGTTCGAGTGCGAGTTGATCGTCCTGCTCAGTAGCCAGTGCGGGTATGTACTGATATTGCGCGGTGTGAAAGGAATCCATGATGCGCGCAATGTCCACGACCGAGGCGATATAGGGGCTGTAATAGCCAAAATCTGCCTTCGGAGTGTCGCTCAACTGCTGGACCAGATCAACCGGAGTGCCCGCGCTGAGCGCCTGGACAATCGAAGCGCTGTGCCCATCGTTCAAGATCAGGGAATCCTGACCCTGCATCAGGCAGGGAGCCTGGAGCGCTGGAATTTTTTCAAGACAATCGGAATCAAATTTGATGGAGAGGCTACGCGCCAGCAGCGGTGAGGCTGTCTTCAAATGATCGAAATCGGTCTGGCTGACTCTTTGGATGGCTGCCAGATAGACCTTCAGCCGCGAACGGTCAAGCGTGGCCTGATTGAGATCCTGAGACGCACGCACGAAGGCGCCAGGCCGGCCGCGAACGGCACCGACAAGTGTCTTGAAATCTCCCCCGGTCTCTGGCGCGAGGAAGATAAGAACTTGCTGGGCGTCCTTCGGAACCGTGATCTTTAGCCCGCTGCTGTGCTTGCGATTCCAGGTCTCCGATGCAAAGAACCAACTCTCCGGCGGCGGGTTGGTTGCACCGCGCAAGAACGCCGCTACGAGAAGATAATGGACGGACTGGCCAGACGGAAGAATGGCCTTGATCGAAATCTGATCGCTAGCGGAGAGATTCGGCACCTCCGAAATTGGCAGCGTTCTGCCGGCATGAGTTACCTTAACTTCAAGCGCGGGACCAGCGAGATCGAACGGCGCTGGATCGGCATATGCGAAGCAGGAAATCGCAAGGAACAACTGACAGCAAACGCTCAGCCGAGAAACCATACTGGATTTTGACCTCTACCGTAATGAGACGGCTCGGCACCAGATTCGTGATTCAATGCCATTTTTGCACTTTTCGGATGGTGAGAACAAAGCCGCGAACGAGCGAATATTCGGGGTGACTGCATCGAGATCATCACATCGCTACCTCGGTAGCAAATGCGATGGTGCCAGATATTTCCAAAGGTTAAATCCTTCGTCAGAGAGACACGCCCACGATTTTGAGGTTGGCATATAACCTAAATGTCAGTCTGTTCTTTTGGGGACAGTTCCCGTTTGAATACTGCACGTCTTTCAACACTGCAGCGGCAATTTGTGCGACAGCCGGCCTTTACAATCGACTCGATGCAGCAAACCGTCAATCAGCTCACGCTTTCTCAATCAATAGGCGGGATACTCGATGCGCCGGCTCCCGTGCGTCTTTGGCACCTGTTGAGCCTGGACGCACCCACCGTTGCTCTAGCGTGGTCGCTCGGCTTTGCCAAAGCGGCGGGAGTGCGGCTGCCTGCATGGGTTCCGTTACTCCTGGCCCTCGTGACTTGGTGCGTCTATATAGGTGACCGACTCTTGGACGCTCGCTCTGCGCTGCGCACAGAACAGGTCCACCATCTTCGCCAACGCCATCTCTTCCACTGGCAGCACCGCCGCGGCATTTTTCCTCTCGCCCTCGCAGCCGCCTGCGTTTGCGCTTGGATCGTTTTTTTCTTCATGCCGGACGAAGCGCGCGAGCGCAACGCCCTGCTCGCCTTGGCCGGCGTTACCTATTTCTCATGTATCCACACGCGAACCAAGTTTCGAGCGCTGCTTCCCAAAGAATTGCTCGTGGCTGTCTTGTTCACGGCAGGCTGTGTGCTTCCCACTATCGGCCGAATGAGAGTCCTTTCCGCTGCATTTATAGTTGTAATTTTCTTTTTTGCAGGTCTGGCCTGGCTCAACTGCCACGCTATCGAGTGCTGGGAGTCAGGCGGGCGAGCCTATTCCGGTCCTCAAATTCATTCCATTGCAGGCCTGCTTGCTCTGGCCGGTCTCCTTTGCGCAATCGTTCTCTTTGCACTTCATTCCAGTGAAACAGCTCTGATAGGAGCCGGCGCTGCCAGCGCCGGCCTACTCGCCTTGCTCGACGGAATTCGCGATCGTCTAACCCCTTTGGCGTTGCGTTCGGCCGCCGATCTGGTCTTGCTTACCCCGCTTGTACTGCTGCTCCGATGAATCCACCACCTAATTTCAACCGGCTTTCTCGGCTTTATCTTTGGATGGAGTTGGCGAGCTTCGGTCCTTGGCTCATGCTTTGCCGATGCGCCTTCCTGAATGAATGCTGCGCCGCGCGCCGCGCACTCGCTTTAGGAGACGGCGATGGCCGCTTCACCGCTCGCCTGCTCCGCAAAAACCCCACCATCCAGATTGACGCCGTCGATGCCAGTCCAGCCATGCTTGAGGCGCTCGTTTACCGGGCAGGCCCGGACGCAGCCCGCGTTCGCGCCTTCCACGCCGACGTTCGGAAATGGCAGCCCGATAACCCACCCTACGACTTGATCGTTTCGCACTTTTTTCTGGATTGCCTCACCACAGCTGAGGTTCAGTTGCTGGCAGCCAACCTGGCTCGCACAGTGTCTCCTGGGTCTCAGTGGATCGTCTCAGAGTTCGCTATTCCAACGAACGGGTTTGGCCGACTTGTAGCGCGACCAGCAGTGTGGGCGCTTTACCGTGCCTTCGGATGGCTAACTGGGCTCGAAGTGCGCAGCCTGCCCGACCATTCCCTGGCTCTCCGGCAAGCTGGTTTCATCCTTCAGAAGCGTAAACAGTGTTTAGGCGGATTGCTCATCAGCGAGCTTTGGTCTGCATCTCCAAAGTTGCTCAGCAGATCGCGCAGTGTCAAGTCACAATAGAGCATGAAAAAACTCTGGATAGGTTTGGCCCCCATTTCTGCTTCGCAGCGCCATATGCGGCGTGGGGATAAGTTGTGATGAGAGTACGCCACCACCACCACCATCACCCGCCCAATCTCAAGCAGTAATTCGTTCAGGCAACGTCCCAACCATACAGATCAGCGGTTTCACTTAACCAGTTTCAGTTGCCCGCATGCGGGAGATAAGCGCACCTGTCCCAAAAGGAACAGCGAGGCAGGGTCCATTCATCCACACTGAAAAAGTGGGATGGTTTGCGTTCGTCGCGGGTGAAACCCGATAACAATTGCGCGGTGTGGCAAACCAGAGTGGGATCCAGCTTGCCTGGAACTCTCCGTTCGAATGCCTCGGTGATCCCGCTCTATCTTCCAAATCCGCGCGCAGCCATTCCGCAAAGGAGATGAGTGGCGATGCGAATGATGTTATTGAAGGTGTCCTTTCTTGCCTTGTGCCCCTCCGCTTTACTGTGGCTCAATCCGGCAATTGCTCAATCTGAAGACTCAGCAAAACTCAAGGTTCATGCGCAGCCAAAACAGGCCTACATGTTTGTCGATGGTAAGGCCGTTCGAGCGGGGAGCCATGCCATCCACTTGGCGCCCGGCGACCACACGATAACTGTGCGCAACTATGGCTACACCGCCAACACGCAAAAGGTGCAATTAACCAGCGGGAACGAAACCAAGTTGAATGTGGATTTGCATCCTTACGGTGGAAGGGTCAGCGGTCCGTTTGCGGACCTCGAGTTCAAGGGAGATCATCAGGCGGCGGTCCTGCTGAACGGCGCAACCCCGGCATACTTTGTTGGCCGCGCCGGCGAATTTGACTGGGACTGGCTTTGGCACCGCCGACTGCTCGTGCAGCCGGGAAGTTACCACATCACAGTGATGCGCGAAGGTAACACCATTTGGACCGGCAACGTTACGGCGACCGCTGGACAAAAAGCGATCATCCATCTCAACGATAACGGCAGGGAGGTTGACAAGAACTTTGCCGCGGGAGAAAAGTTGGGACCCCAACCGCGATTCCATGCAGGAATTCTAAGTAGGACAGTTCCGGTTTCCCCAGTGACGGCGGAGCTTGCAGCTAACTCGGATAACGTTGGGTGTGGAGCAAGCGATACGTTGAAGTGGAGTTCCACGGATGCCGTGAACACTTCGATCACCGGACTTGGAACCGTGCCCAACGACGGCGATCGCGTTGTGACACCAACACGGGACATGACCTATGTCTTAAAAGCGATCGGGCCCGGCGGTGAGGTGACGAAGACGGTAACGGTCGGCGTCAACAAGGAGCCCACGGCAACACTGGCGCTGAGCGAGCCAGTAATTCATTATCACAAGATCGGCGACAAAGTCGTGCAGCAGGAGTCCGCCACGTTGCGCTGGTCGGCCTCAAACGCCGTTTCGGCAACGATTAATCCGCTCGGAGAAGAGGCGCTCGACGGAAGCCAGACCATTATGGCAAATCCAAAGCAGGGGCAGGTAGGGCCAGTCGACCAAGCGCTCACCTACACGCTCACTGCTTCTAACCCTTGCGGCGGCACCGTGACCAAAACGGCCACGTTGCATGTTGAGGGTTCGGTAGACCCACCCCCGAGCACCACGCTGGCCAGTCTCTTTTATCCCACCGCCTATCCAACCATGCGGCATCCAAAGCTCGGCCTCGTTCCGAGTGAGAAAGCGGTTCTCGACCGCCTGGCCACACAGTTCGACAACTTCGGGGACTATGAGCAGAATGCCGGCCTGACGATCATTGGACACGCCGACGTCCGCGGCTCTGACAAATACAATCAGGCGCTGAGCGAACGCAGGGCGGAACTCGCAAAAGAATATCTCGTTTCCAAGGGTATTCCAGCGTCAGAACTACGGGTCGAGGCGAAAGGGAAAGACGACGAGATAACACTCGGCACAGTTCAGTCGCTTCAGGCCAAAGACGTTCAAACGCCCGAGAAGTGGATGGAGAAAAACCGAAAGGCCACTTGGCTTGCCTATAACCGCCGCGTCGACGTCGTTCTTGAGCCCACCGGACAGGAGTCGACGAAGATGTATCCAAACGATATTGCATCGGCACGTCTGCTGTGGCAGCGGCCCAAGCCAAGTCTGACCGTTTTTTCGAAGCTGCAAGGAAAAGCGGCTGGTAACGAGCAGGTCAGCCTGAGCACTCACGGTAACTGAGCTTCGGAGCCAGAGATCAATTACTCTCGCCTTACTAGTTAGAGATTTGGATGGTGGGCGATTACCGATACGGATTGGGACAAGTATCCATTGGCTTGCGAACATTACGCTTGTGTTCTTGGTCTGCCGCGAAAGAGCTGTTGGATAGGAGGGACTGAAGTGAAAGACAAAAGACCCAAGGAGGGCAGGAGCCCGTGGCTGAGCACAAAGGAAAGGTAAAGTGGTTTAACAACGCCAAGGGCTACGGATTCATCGGACGTGAAGATGGGCCAGATGTATTCGTCCACTACTCAGCAATCCAACTGGATGGGTACAAAACGCTCAATGAAGGCGATGAGGTCGAGTTCGACATCGTCGAAGGTCAGAAAGGTCCGCAGGCGGATGCGGTGGTCCCCACCAGGTGACCAAAAACCGTCAAATAGGAGGAAATAAAGTGAAACATACTCTCACTCTGCTTTGCTGCTTCTCGCTTTGCGCGATTCCCGGACTGGCTCAGAAGAAGAGTTCCGGATCGTCGTTGAGCGATCAGCAATTTGTCAACTTCGCTGGACAAACTGACATGGTGGACGCCAACCTCGCACAGTTGGCAAGGACGGTAGCGCCCTCCCAGCCTATAAGGGATTACGCTCAAAAGCTGGTTACCGATCAAACAGACGACTTTCAGGCGCTTTCCAAGATCGCGCGCCAATCACGCCTTCACGTACCCAGTGCGATCGACAAAGATCACGACAGGACGATGATTGATCCATTTCAGAGGGTCAAGGGCGCAACTTTCGACCGTCGTTTTGTCAGGGAGATGATTGAAGAGGACACCAGGGCCATCGAGATTTACAAGAAAGAATCTGCACACGCGCAGACTCCGGCTCTCAGGTCCTATGCTGCAGAGGCTCTGCCGATTTTGCGGGGGGATCTTTCAGAGGCAATGAAGATCGAGATGACGGAGACTGCGACGAAGAAGGGATGAGGCGGCGTGAGCCGACTTACCGTTGCTACCATCCCCTCGGCGGTCACGGAGGTCCAAACCCGGAAGCAGCGGCGGCCGTAGACTTCCGATCCGGGGCGCGCACGCCTGCCTGCTGGCGCGCCCTTCTGGATGCGGCCTTAAAGCCGGTAATCGTGGTCGACCTGGAATTCACGTGGCTTCCCATAATTCACGTGGCTTCCCATTCCGTTGGCTGCGGGCGCTGACGCGGGATGGTGAGTTGCGGTTATCCCCTGATTTAAGCCGTCCAGCGGTATTGCGCGCGACTTACGAATCTGACTTCAACGAAGGAGGTCTTGAATGAGATACTTTGTAGCCATCTTTCTGCTGACCCTAGGAATCGCTTCTACGAGGGCCTTTGGCCAGAGCGAATTCAACTCCAAGGAGGAAAACTTGGAGGCATGCTTTGATGGAATCGGCACATGCAATCACGCAATGTTGACGCCCATGCAGGCAACCGAAATTACGAAGCTGCAGCACGATCAGAGCCTCTTGAGCTGTCTGAATGGCACCGGCGATTGTGATCGCTCCCTTCTAACGCCCGCAGAATCACATGAATCTGCGCAAGTTGCCCATTGGGATGCGCTTTTCTCCTGCGAAACCATGCCAGCCTTTTGCGATCGAAGCCTGCTCACACCTGAGGAGGCGACGAAAGTCGCCAAGATTGAGCGCATTCAAAACCTCGCCAATTGTGAGACGGGATCCGGCGACTGCGATCGCTCGCTTCTCTCTTCCGATCAGCTGGTGGAAATCATGGGTCTAGAGCGAGAGCGCAATCTATTGGCGTGCGAGAGTGGAGATGGAATTTGTGACCCTTCTCTGCTGACCCCGTTGCAAACGGAGACGATTTCCGGCATAAAACGAGAGCGAAACTTGCTGGCGTGCAAGACCGGTGAGGGCGTTTGCGACAACTCGCTTCTGGACCCTGCGGACAAAGAGCAGGTCAGGGAAGCGAATCGTGATCGCAATGAGTTGGCGTGCCAAGTAGGCGATTACTCGTGCGACCGTTCTTTGCTCACCGCTCACCAAAATCCGCCGAAAATATCCCGACCTACATCCTAAGTTGCGGCAGTTGAGAGCTCCACTGCAGACTGCCACCATCCTCTCTCAAACCTTAAGGGCCCCGTGACACTCCTCGCGTGATCGTTCCTGTGACGGTTCGCTATTGAATAACGCTATTCCGAGGTGCAGCGACGGTATGCTACCCAGAAGAGTCGACCTTCTCTCCCACCAGATAGCATCGAGACCAACCATTTGGTCAATATCCCTAATCGCGGGTGGCGCCGTGTCTACCATTACGCTCGTTCTCCAATGGCTCATCTACGATGACTGGATGCACTGGGGAGGACCTCTCCGTATTGTGGGCAGCACACTGGCCGGCGTTCTGACGATTATGCTGTCGTTGCATTGGCAATTCGTTCGGCGAGAGCAAAGAATTGAGATGCTTCGACGCTTCGAAACCATCGCCTGGATGAATGATCGTATTCGCAATGCACTTCAGACCATCGAGTGTGTTGACTATGCCGCGAATTTCCAGGCGACCGATTCAGTTCGAAACGCAGTGAGCATCATCGATGGCGTTCTTTCGGAGGTTCTAAGTGAAACGGAGATCACGAAATCGCTTTCAGATTTTGGGCAATTGCTTCTTTCTGTGCCAGCTTTTGACGTTGCCTCCAGAACTTCGGACTGACCAGGCGATCACGGAACAATGTTTTTCGGACCGAATGAGGCTTTTAGGATCTTTGGCATCTGGTTTCCCGGCACTGCTCCCAAAGCCTTGTTCGAACTCGTCGTGGCGGCTTCTAGGCTGTATCGACATATACGCATAGCGCCAAGTCCTGTTTTTTGAGGACAGCGCAGGGTGATTGAAAAGCAACCGCAGATCCTTCGACTCCCCCCAGCGGCAAGCCGCTACCCCATGCTTGCGTGGCAATCATGGGGCCCCAAA
>JBEKPD010000042.1:0-57826 GCA_049521075.1 Occallatibacter sp. | reverse complement strand
ATGCTTGCGGCATCGTCTTTTTATTGGCTGAATGGTCTGAGTGCAATTCTTAATGTGCGCTGGGCGCGGCCTTCGCGAAGTGGAAGATGCAGTTGACTTCGTGTGTGGTTGCGTTGGGCTTTACGTCGAAGCTGTTGATGACGGTTTGCATCCATTTTGCGAGAGTCCGGTCCTGCTTTTGGGCTCGCGCAGCGAAGGTTGAGACGTAGCTTTCGTCAAAAGGCTGGCCCGGCGCTATCTTCCAGAGACGGGTGAGCCGGACGGCCATGGCGTCTGGTGCGCCGTCGAAATGAACCGTCCCCATCTGGTAGCTCGGGCCGGGAGCGATCTCGAGACTGTAATTTGCGATGTGCGTGGCCTCGTTGAATGAGGGGTGCGAGACGATGGAGCACTCGAGATAGCCGCGGGCATGATAGGCGTCGCGGACCGCGAGGAGAAACAGATCGAGCGGCCTTCCTGAGCCGGCGGGGTATTTGGACAATATCTTCTCGACGTCTGCGCGGGGGACGAGCGCGTCGGCGGGATAGCCGAGAGAGCCGAGCTTGTAGATTCCGCCTTCTTTGATCGCGACCGTAAAGGGTATCGCGACGGATTGGTTGGCATCGATGACGGGCGCGATTTCGATCACAGAGACATCGGCAGCGGCGTAACCCTGATCCTGGTAGAGGTCCTCGAAGGCGTGCTGAAGACCGATGGCGGTGTTCTCGGTATCGAATGGGTTCCCGGTCTGGCCGGCGGCAAGGAGATTGACTTTGGACAGCATAGCGGGCGAAACGCCGGAGATCTGGATGGGGCCGATGCGCACCGCCGGCGAGGTGATGGTGAAATCGATGGCCGTGATTTTTTGCGGGCCGAGGCCGCTGGTGAGAGCGGCTTTCACCGTTGCTTTGACGCCCTCGGCTGCCAGCATTTCTTCGAAGGTCTGGCGGATGCCATCGAGCACGGAGCCACTGACGGGCACGAGACTGTGATAGAGCGGGAAGCGCGCGTGAAGTTTAGCGTCAAGGTCTTTGCCGGACTGGAGCGGCAGATTGTCGAGGTGTATGGCGTAGAGCTGGCTGGCGGGCGTTAACGAGAAGAGCAGTCCCTTGCTGTCGCTGCTGAACTTGATTGCCGCGAAGAAGCCGGTATCGTTGAGCTGTTTGGCGCGAGCTTTCACTTCGGCGGCGGTGAGGCGCGCGCCTGGTTTGAAGCCGGCGGCCGCGAGCAACTCCTCTTGCGTGTATTGGGGCGCGCCTTGAAAGCGGATCGCGGGCGCGGGGGCCTTTCTGGGCGCGGACGAAGCTTTCTTTTGCGCGAGCGAGGGAAGAGCGCAGAGAAGAAGAACCGCGGCAATCGGTGCAACCTGTTTGATCATGCTGCGCCAAGATTAGCAAAGGACCGGCCGTCCAGGCACACGCGCGCTTCACGCGCCATTCGTGCTGAGGAAGATTCAGCAACCAGGCGAAGTTGACCGTCGGCTCCGCACACGGACGGGACTGTCATTGGCATGCATAGGCAATGCCGTGCCGATGCGACGACATTGATAGGCGATTATGCGGTCTTCGGCCGCGTATACCAGCCGAATGCGGCGGTGCCGAGAAGAATCACCCCGATCATACCGATCCAGGTCAGGCCGGCCATTTTGCTGACCTGTTGCTCGCGCGACTCGACTTCGCGCATATTGCGGCCGGCGAGGACGAAACCGGGCTGTGGGCCATTGACTCGCTCGATCACGGCGGCGATGCGCACGCCGCGAACCGATCCCAGAATCGGCTGCCAACTGACGCGCTCTTCGCCATGTTGACGAACGTAGTCGAAGGCGCCTTGCGGCGGCACCGGTATCTGCCCGTCAAGTTGCGCCTGTGAGGCAAGTGGATGGCCCCGGTCGTCGTAGACGATGACGAAGGGGGTCAAGCTGCGCGCCATGTCGACAAAGGCCGCGGGGACAGCGGCGGTCGGCGCGACACCCTGCTCGAGTTTTGCGGCCAGATCGCCGGCAAGCGCGATCTGCGGGTCGTTGGCGCCCTGGCGAAGAACCTGTTGCGGAATGGAGTAGAGTGCCAATGCAAGTCCCGAGGCGAGGGCGCTGAGAATGACGGCGTTGAACAGGAGAGCAGGACGGGCGAAGGTGTCGCGCAGCATGGCGAGATGCTCCTTGATGAGAGACGTGACGAGGTCGCGGAAGACCAGCCGGATGAGGGTGCGGCGAGAGAGCGAAGTGTCGCTGAACGCGTCTCGAAACGCCTGGCGCATGGACGCGCCGTATGCCTGCCGGAAGCGCGTGGGGTAAGCGCGCAGGGCGAGTGCATAGAGTGACTCGAGACGAGTGCGGTCCTGTACGGATTGGGTCATGAGCGGCCCCCGTGCGGGAGCAGCCCGAGCGAGCGGGCGCCGGCGACGGCTGCCGCGAGACGCCGAAGTTCCGCGATCAGGTCGGAGTCGCCCCGGGCGGTCAGGCGATAGTAGCGACGGCGCTCATCGTCGGTGAGCCCTGTTTCTTCGACCAGACCGTCGCGCATCATGCGATCGAGAGAGCCGTAAAGCGTTCCGGGGCCCATTTGCACGCCGCCGCCCTCAGGCGCACGCACGTCTTTCATGATTTGGTAGCCGTGCTTCTCGCCCCGGGCCAGAGAGAGGAGGATAGCGAAGACGGCTGGTGAAAGGGGTGTCGCGGGTGCGGTTTCGGCGGCCATGAAGAGACTATATATCCATAACGGATATATCTGCAACAGGAATATTCGTAAATCTATCGCGGCAATTTGGCTAACGGGAACCTGAATTCACTAGCTCGTTGGACGGGCGCTTAGTGCGGCGATCTGGCTTTGGAGGTTGTCGAGGCGCGTGAGCAATTCCTCGTGGTGCTTTTCGGCAAGAGTGGGTTCGAAGGCTTCCACGTAAAACGTGCCGTTGGGCTCAAGCTCGCAGTGGCGCACCGCGTGAAGATCGTCGAATCCCTGGCGGTGAACGACGTCGACGAGTTCCTCGCGCGTGAGCGACTCGCGCTGCAACGCGCGCGTGTCGATTTGGCCGTTGCGGATGAGCACGGTGGAGCGGCCCTCCATCATGCGCGTGAGCCGCGGAGAGCGGAAGAGAGCGCGCACCACCAACCAGTTGACGGCGAGTAGTCCGACGGCGCCGATGATGCCGCCGGTGACGGAGTTGTCGTCGCCGATGATGGCGTTCTGCACCGTGTTAGAGAGCGAGAGCAGAACCACGAGGTCGAATGGGTTGAGCTGCGCCAATTCGCGTTTGCCGAAGATGCGCAGCAACACCACCAGCGCCAGGTAGACGATGACGGGACGGGCCAGCTTTTCCAGGATAGGAAGCGGCAGATGGAACATGCTGTCGAAGATCGCGGAGTGCGGCATGGAAAAGAGGATAGCCTGAGAGGCGGCGGTTTGCGTGCGAATACGTCGTGCCCGGCGCTCACCCCTGCGGGAATCGTGGAGGGCAGCGGCATTCTGACTCGGATTTGCGGTCTGCTAAAGTGGGGAAGGAATGAACGAGACGACCATTTTAAGCAGTAATTCCGTGGCAGAACTGGCGCCATTTCGAATTGAGCCGCATTTCGATACGCGCGTGTGGGGATTTCGCGATCTGCGCCCCTGGTACGATCGTGTGGCCGAGGGCGAACCCATCGGCGAAGTCTGGCTCACGGGCGACGATTGTTTGGTTTCAACCGGGCCCCACGCAGGCAAGCGGCTCGCCGCGCTCTTCGCAGAACAACACACGGCGCTGCTCGGCGCCGATGCGCCCTCGCCCGACTCGCCGCTACTGATCAAGACCCTCTTTGCCCGCGAAAAACTCAGCGTTCAGGTCCATCCCGATGACAAGATGGCGCAGAAGTACGGCGATCCGCGCGGCAAAACGGAGTGCTGGTATGCGCTGGCCGCCGAGCCGGGCGCGAAAGTGGCTCTTGGAGTGAAGCCTGGCACAACGGTCGTCCAAATCGAAGAAGAAATTCAGGCCGGCACGCTCGAGGCCAGCCTGAACGCCGTTCCGGTGGTGGCAGGCGACATGATTTTTGTCGATGCGGGCACCATCCACGCCATCTCGCCGGGATCGATTTTGCTCGAGACGCAGCAGAACTGCGATCTGACCTATCGCATGTTCGATTACGGCCGGCCGCGCGAACTGCACATCGCTAAATCGCTCGAAGCCACGAAGCTCGCGACGCGTGCCGGCAAGATCGTACCGCAGCGGCTCGCCGACCGCACCGTCCTCATCGACGTCGAGTACTTCCGCGTGGAGCGGATTCCGGTGGAGGGTAGCCGGACGAGCGAAAGCCTGCGCTGGCCGGGCGCTCGACGCGGGCTTGCCTATCTCTTTGCAGCCGCCGGAGCGGGACGGCTCGCGGGCACAGGCTTCGAGCAGGTAGAGCTGCCGCAGCGAGGGATTGTGGCAGTGCCTGCCCTGTCGCCTGAGTTTGTGCTGGAAAATGTGAGTACCGCCGGGGAGCTGCTTGAAGTGATCCGCATTACGCCCAACTGGCCGGGGTAAGACAGGGAGCAAGGGAACCACGGCCGTGATGTACTCGTGCTCCTGTCGAGCGTAAACTTTTTCACAATCTTTGCCTTGCAGCCACCCCCGTGATGCAGAATCTATAGTGATATGAACTTTCGACTGGCAATTCCTGCTAACCTTCGCGGCGCCGTGGATGCGGCCACCGCCGACTGGCAATCCAACAACAAGATCGAGCGTTTTTGGAAGAAGGACCCCACGCTCTGGACCAGCGACGGCGAGGAGAAGTGGATGGGCTGGATCGACATCGTCGAACGCCAGCAGAAGGACATGGCTGAGCTGGCCGAGTTGGGCGGCGACATAAAGAGTGCCGACTTCAAATCGGTCCTGCTGCTCGGCATGGGCGGCTCCAGCCTCTGCCCTGAGGTGCTGGCCAAGACCTTCGGCCCGCAGCCGGGCTTTCCAGAGCTGCATATCGTCGATTCAACCGACCCCGCGCAGGTGATGGCCGCGTGCGACGATGTGAATCTGGGCGACACCCTGGTCATCGTGGCCAGCAAATCCGGCTCCACGCTCGAGCCCAATATCCTGAAGCAGTTTTTCTTTGACGAGGTGCGCCGCGCGGTGGCGCCGGAAGATCCGGGCAACCAATTTGTAGCCATCACCGACCCGGGCTCGAAGATGGAACAGGTGGCCAAAAACGGCGGCTTCCGTTTCATCTTCTATGGCGATCCCGAAATCGGCGGGCGCTACTCGGCGCTCTCGAACTTCGGCATGGTCGCGGCCACTGTGGCGGGTCTGCACGTAGGCAAGTTGCTTGAAGAGGCCGGCAAAGGCGTGGCCAGCGCAAAAGAACCTGTAGCGAACAATCCCGGCGTGCAACTCGGTCTGCTGCTGGGTTCGGCAGCCAATTTCAGGTGCGACAAGATCACCACCTTCACTTCGCCCGAAATCTCCGATCTGGGCGCATGGATGGAGCAGTTGATCGCCGAGTCCACCGGCAAGCAAGGCAAAGGAATCACCCCCGTCGACCGCGAGGCCATGGGCGCGCCTGAGGTGTACGGCAACGACCGCGTCTTCGCCTACGTGCGCCTGAAGAGCACTGCGGATACGAGTCTTGACGCGAAGGTTGCGGCTCTTGAAGCTGCCGGCCATCCCGTGATCTATATCGAGATCGAGGACCTCTACGAGATCTTTGGCCAGTTCTTTACTTGGGAGATTGCCACCGCGGTGGCCGGCTCGGTGATGGGCATCAACCCCTTCAACCAGCCCGACGTGGAGGCGGCGAAGATTGAGACCCGCGCCTTGACCACGGAGTACGAGAAGACCGGCAAGCTGCCCGAGCGCAAACCGGTGCTGTCGGAGTCCGGAATCGAGTTGTATGCGACTGACGCCTACGCGTCCGAGCTGCGCGGCTCCGCGCCCACCGATTCGCTGACGGGATTTCTGCGCGCCCACTTCGATCAACTGCGCGCGGGCGACTACTTTGCAGCCCTGGCCTTTCTGCCCATGTTCTCCGAGCACGAGGCAGCCGTCCAGGTGCTGCGACACGAGGTGCGCAACAAGAAACACGTGGCCACGTGTCTTGGCTTCGGGCCGCGTTTCCTCCACTCCACCGGCCAGGATTACAAGGGCGGCCCCAACACCGGCGTCTTTTTGCAAATCACCGCGGGGCACGCCGACGACGTGGACATTCCGGGTCAGCAGTACAGCTTCGGCACGGTGATCGACGCCCAGGCGGCCGGGGATCTTGCTGTGCTGGAGTCGCGCGGTCGTCGCGCCATCAGGGTTCACCTCGGAAGCGATGTGACTGCGGGATTGAATGCGCTGAATGCGGCGGTCGCGGCGGCGCTGGGCTAGGTCTCCGGGTTGTCCGACACGCAGCTAGCCGTGGGCGAAAATTTATCCGTGGGTTCTGGCGCGTTGAGGATGCGGCACTTGCGGTGCAACCGCGCATTCAAAAACAAGAAACTTTTTCCCGGGATCGGTGTCTCATAGGGTAACAGGCTCACGGCCGGGCTCGTCTAACGGAGTGAGCCGCCCATAAAGGCTTGAAGCATCGTTCTCCCCGCGTGGCGTTGCGCGGTTGGAGGACAAGGGGAACTGAAGAGGAGAACCAAAAATGAAGGGTAGCGCGCTGAAGAAGATGACTAGACCGCTCGTAGCATTCGCCGCAATGGCCCTGCTGTACGCCGTGGCCGCGCGGGCGCAGGATGCCGGTGCGCCGGCAGGTCAATCGCAGGGGCAGGCGCAGCCGGCTGCGTCGCAGGGGCCGCGCCCCGATGGACAGATTGAGATGGACGTGGTGCACGCGCTCGATGCCTCTGCAGCTCTCAAGAACGACCTGATTACAGCGGCCACGATTCAGAGTGAGGTTACGCTCTCAGGAACAGTATCGACCGATGCGTCGAAGCAATTGGCTGAGTCGATCGCCGCACACGTGGATGGCGTGACCAAGGTGCACAACAATTTGCAGGTCGGCAATCCGGGCGCAGATGCCCAGAACCTGCAGCCCGCGCCGGACTCGCAGGACGTGCCCGACGCCAATCAGTCGCAGGCGCAACAGCAAATGGCGGGCTTGCCGCCTCCCGGTCCCGCTCCCGACCAGAGCGCCACCCAGAATCAGAATCCGAATCAGCAGAGCCAGACTCAGAACGAGAGCCAGGCTCCGGCTCAACCGCCAACTCCGCAACAAGGCGGCTATCCGCAACAAGGAACCTATCCGCAGCAGGGCGGGTATCCGCCGCCTCCGCCGCAGCGGCCACAGTACCAGGGCCCGCCGAATTCGCAGTATCCGCCGCAGTATGGGGCACAGTATCCGCCTCAGTACGGACCTGGGCAGGCAGCGCCGAACTATGCGCCACCAAGGGGCCCGGTCACACTGGCTCCAGGAACCCTGCTGCAGTTGCGCACCAGCGAACCGGTGGATAGCAAGCGAGCCAAGGACGGCGAGCCCGTGCAATTCATGGTGATTCAGGACGTGACCATGGGCGGCGTTCTGGCCATTCCGCGTGGCGCAGTCGTACATGGCGTCATCAGCGAGGCCAAGAACGTCGGTTCCGGCCAAATGGGTGGTAGCTCCACTCTGGGGCTCACTCTTACCTCGCTCGATCTGGGTGGGCGCAACTATCCGATCCAGACCGACCAGTTCAAGGTCAAGGCTCCGAATAAGGCCGGCCAGACGGTGGGCAGCGCGGTTACCGGCGGCGTAATCGGCACCATCATCGGCTGTGCGGTGGGCCGCGGCGTGGGTTGCGCCATCGGCGCCGGCGCGGGCGTAGCTGCTGGCACGGCGGCGGGGACAGCCGCTCCCGGACCGCGGGCCTGGATTCCTGCCGAAGCCCTCGTCACCTTCCACCTGCAAGCGCCGCTGACGGTGCAGCCGGTGGGGCCGCAAGAGGCGGCAAGGCTGGCCCAGGGCCTGTATCCCGGCGGACCGCAGCTTTATCGCCGCTACCCCTACGGATCGCCCTACTATGGTGGAGGCTACGGATATGGCCCGGGCCCGGCGTACTACGGCTATCCGCCGCCCTACTATCGGCCCTACTATGTAGTGGGCGGGGCGTACTACTGGCGGTAAACAAAGACAGGGAACAAGGGAACATGAGTCGGGCATCCGTCAAGAGCGGATGCCCGATTTGTGTTGAACAAATGCGCTTCACAGTGCGCATTAATACTGCAGCCTCTAGTTGCCCGGTGATACGGTCAGCGTTCTGCGCCCTTGAACTTGCTGCGTGGGCGAGTTTTCCGTGGCTAATGCTGCGACTGAATCTTGTCCGGGAAGGTTGTCTTAGAGTCAAGTTCGCCTTGGACGGCCGGGTCGACCCGCTTGATTTCGATTGGCTTCAGGTGCGCTGTTTCACGCTGCGCCCGCTCGCAGGGGACCTCCTCAATCTGGTTATCCCACTGGGCATATGCTTGTAGGTTGATCATCTTTGCGAAGAGCCGAACGCAGTATTGACCGCCTTCTTTGACGTTGATCACGAGAGGCTTCTTGCTGGGCCCGGTAGGGCCCAGGTCGGTGAAAGAGTGTTCTCCGGGACTGAGATGGAAGGTTACGAAGCGGCCCATGCGGACGCAGGCCAGACGCTGCGGGCCGTCAAAGAGCCAACCGCCCTGCAAGCCGCCGAAGGGTTGCTCGCTTTTGGGAAGGTAAACTGCGGCCACGCTCTTTGCCGAAATGCCTGGACTGTAGAAGGTGACAGTGCCCGTTTGGGCAAGGCAACAAGTGGCGGACAGGGCTGCGATCAGAGCAAAGCGAATGAGTGGAGTCATAGCACGAACCGAAGGGAGTTTACCACGGGGAGAGGCCATGTCCATGCAAAAATCACGCAGCCGGTCCGAGTAGAGTACATTATCGAAAAGTGAGCCAGACGTCCGGAAATTGTGCCACTGCCCGGCAAGCAAATCGTGGTGCGCCGTCGTCTATAATGTCTGAGTCGCAGCTAAGCGTGAACTGCGCATCGCAGGCCCATCGGAATGCAGGGAATTTGCCGCTGCTGCCCGACTCATGAGGCGCGACTGCGCGTAGAGAGTTGAAGGTCCAGGTTCATCCATGATTCGTTTCCTGCAATCAGACAATCGCATCACAAAAGCGCTTTTCGTGGTCGTGATCGGCTCCGCATCGGTCGCCATGGTGGTTTACCTCATCCCCGGATTGACCGGCGCCGGCGCTGCAGCGCCCGATACCTACGCGGTCGTGTATCCGCACTGGTACAGCAAGATGTTGTCCTCGGGCGACACCATTACCGAAACGCGCGTGCAACAGATGGCGGAGAACGAATTGCGCCAGCGCGCCCCGCAATACGCCTCGGATCCCAGGGCCTTGCAGTTTTTCGAACCGCAAGTAGGCCAGCAACTGGTGCAGGAGCAGGTGATGCTGCAGGAGGCGCACAAACTCGGCATCTACGCCACCGACAACGACGTGCGTCAGTATCTGCGCACCGGGCCTACCGGTCAGGTTCTTTATCCCGACGGCAAATTCATCGGCGAGCAGGCCTATCGTCAGTTGATCGACGAACGGCTGCATACTTCGGTCGATGAGTTCGAGAACCAGATTAAGGACCAGATCGCGCTCCACCGCCTGCAGGCGTTCATTACCGCGGGCGTGACCGTGGGCGACCAGGAAGTCCGTGAGACCTACCGCCGCGCCAATATCAAGGTCAAGTTCGACTATGCGGTGATCTCAGCCGACGATCTGCGCAAGGCCATGAACCCGACCGACAGCGATCTGGAGGCGTTCTTCAAGCAGAATGCGGCGCGCTACGCCCAGGCGGTGCCCGAGGCGCGTAAGATCACCTACTTCGCCTTCACCGAGGACCAGATTCCTGGGGGCGTTCCGCAGCCCACGCAGCAGCAGATTCAGCAGTATTACACCGACCACGTGAGCGACTACTCGGTTCCCGATCAGGCGCGATCGCGGCACATTCTCATCATGGTCCCGCAAGGCGCCGACGCCAAGACCGACGCGGCGGCCAAGGCCAAGGCGGAGGGCATCCTCAAGCAGCTTCAGGCCGGCGGAAGCTGGACCGACCTGGCCAAGAAGTACTCAGAAGATCCGGGCAGCAAGGACGAGGGCGGGGAACTGGGATTTGCGCAACACGGCAAGATGGTGCCAGAGTTCGACAAAGCTATCTTCACGCAGAAGATCGGCGACATCGCCATTGTGAAGAGCAGCTTCGGTTATCACATTATCCAGGTGGAAGAGCGCCAGAGTGCGCACACCAAGCCGCTGAGCGAAGTGCAGGCGACGATTGTCGCGGCGCTCTCCCGCGAGGACGCGGCGCGGGCGGAGTCGCGCTATGCGCAGCTGTTGACCTCGGAGGCCGTCAAGAACGGACTCGAGAAAGCCGCGGCGGCGCATCACTTGGAAGTAGTCACCTCGCAGCCGGTGGGACACGGCGGCGTGATTGCCGCATTGCCCGACAGCTCGCAGCTTTTGGCCAAGGCGTTTACGGCCAAGCAGGGCGATCCGCCGCAATCCGCGCCCACGGGCGAGGGCTATGCTGTATTCCAAGTGACAGGCGTCGTCCCCGCGCACGCGCCGTCCTTTGCCGATTGGAAGACCCACGTGCTCGACGACTACCGCGACGAGCAGTTGCCGGCTCTGCTGAGCCAGAAAACCAAGGACCTCGCCGAAAAGGCAAAGTCGATGAACGATCTTGCCAAGGCGGCCAAGGCCGTGGGCGCGACGGTGAAGACCAGTGATCTTGTAAGCGCCAATGGACAGGTTCCCGATTTTGGCGAAGTGGGCCAGGTAGCTCCGCAACTCTTCGAGATGAGCGTGGGTTCCATCAGCGGCCCCATCAACGCCGGGCGCACCGGTGTGGTGGTCAAGATTCTCGACAAGCAGGAGCCGAGCGCCGACGAGATCGCAAAGAACCTTGACCAGACGCGGGACGAGCTTCTCCAGGAAAAACGCAACGAAGCCTTCCAGGTCTTCCTAAGCGGCGTGTGGAACGATTACAAGAAACACAAACTGATCACCTTTAACGCGAAGACGCAGCAGACGCCAGGAATGTAATCGCCGATCAGCCGAAATCCAAGGGCCCGCAGCCATCCAGGTTGCGGGCCTTTTCATGTTCGTGCGATCTACTTGAGTGTGACGATGAAGCTGTCCGGCCTTCGTCTATTTCGTTGTCATCCCGAGCAAGGATTGGCGCGTATTTTGCGCCAATCTGAGTCGAAGGATCTGCGGTTGCTTTTCAGCGAACTTCGGATTCACGATACTGGCGGCAAAAGCGTGTGTCCCACGTCCCGCTCTGAAGACTTGAGATCGCGCAAGCTCCGGCTACACTCACACCTGAACCGCTCTACCGCAACCCCTCGGTCGCAATCGGCAATCCTGTCACGGGCCAATGGTCCGGTTGCGCATCGAGATTGGGAGCCACAGCCGCATTGCCAAATGTTGCCGGAGTTACCGATACGTTCCATCCGTCCACCGTGATCAGCACGTCTTCGCCGCGAAAATCGCTCACTGCCGCGTGCATCTCGATGGCCGTACTGGAATGAGGAAGCAGCGTAACGTAATTGTCGCTGTAGAAGACCGGTAATACGCGCGCGCCGGATTTGCGCCGCAATTGCATATGAACCATTAACGCAATGTGCGGTGTTGGGTTTTCCAGCGACACCGTCACGGTGCGCACGCCGTCCTCGTCTTTTTGCCCCAGCGATTGGGTCTTGAGTGTCACTGGAGGCATTTTTTCCAGGTCAGTCAAATCATCGGGACTATCGGGCGACGCTTGCCAGTAGAAATTCCTCGAATAGGTCAGCGGCCCCGATTTGTGCGCGTCGTAGAGCGACAGTTCGATGAAATGCACGCGGCTCAACTTTGTCGGGAAATCGATCGAGCCAAGATTTGTCGCCGCATCCGGAGCGGCCGTCGCCTCCATGTCGTGCTCGTAGACAAGCGTCCCGTCCAGGTTGTATACGATCACATGCGCGATCAGCCCGTTCAACGCCTCCGGTGTGTTGTTGATCACCTGCACCTGCCCGTTGGCCTCGTTAAGCTGGATGTGCACCATCTCCGCGGCGTGCATCACGGCGAAATACGAAGCCATCGGCTCCAGATCGTAGTGGTAAATCTGCCACACGAAGCTTGGCTGGGCGGGATTGCTCATCCACGTGATGACGGCCGTGGTGGGATGGAAGAGCTGTGCGTTGCGCCCCTCGTACATGGCGCGGAAGGCCTCGTAGTTCGCCAATTGCGCCTTGCGCACAAAATCGGCGAGATTTGCGATCTTGCCGTAGCGCGCAGCGATAATGCCGGGATACAGATCGCCATGCTGGTTGCCCTTGGCCATGTCGTGCGCGGCCCAGTCGTCGTCGATCGTTTCCCAATCCTTTTGGGGCATCATGCCGTGGATGGATTCAAGCGTGGGCACGCTCACGCTGCCGGTTTCGGTTTTGAAGTAGTCGTCAGTGACGGTGTAGAACTCGCGCGGAGTGCGCCACGCATAAGGTCCATGCGAGCGCACTCCGGCGCCGTCGGTCGAACTCGGCTGGTAGCGTCGCGTGGGCTCCAGTTCCGCCAGCAACTTGCGCAGCGCCGCGTCGATATCGGCGGGCGGAAAGCCCTCGTTGCGCGCGCACCACAACGCGATGGAAGGATGATTGCGCAAGCGCAACACTTTGTCGCGCACATTGGCCACGTAGGTGTCGAGGTCTGTGGGATCGGGCCCGTCCCCGGGATTGGGCTGGAAAAACTCATCCCACACCAGGATGCCGTAGCGATCGCACAGCTCGTAGAAGTCCTCGCCTGTGCTCTGGCCCACCCAGTTGCGGATGATGTTGAGATGCGCCAGTTGATGCAGACGAATTTGCGCCTCAAGCCGCTCGCGCGGAATGCGCTTCAGTGCTTCGTCGAGTCCCCAGTCGCCACCGCGGATGAACACGGGCACGCCGTTGACTGAAATCGTCAGCGTATCCGCTCCCGGCACCGAGTAGGTGATCTTACGAACTCCGAAATCGACATCCTCGGCGTCGCTCCCAAAGCCGCCGATCTTGGCGTGTCCGGTCCTAAACACGAGGTGCAACCGGTACATTTCCTGCGCTCCATAGCCGTTGGGCCACCACAACCGCGGATGCTCAATGTGTAACGCCGGCGTGTTTTTGGCGTCGAAGACGATGATCTGCGTGCTGTGCGGGGCCATCTCCACCTGCCGCGTGAACACGATGTTTTCGATTTCGCCAGTCAACACGCCCGTCACCGGCTGGTCGCTCACGTTTTCGACCGTAGTTTGCACAGTCACATCGGAGGAGTCGGTGCGGGGCAGCGGCAAATCGGTCGTCACCAGCGGATTCTTGAGCACCACCGGCCCGGTCGCCGACAAAAACACCTTCTGCCAGATGCCGGTGTCGCGATCACGCACCGCGTTCAGCCAGTCCCAGCCGATTGTCGAGAGGAACGTGGGCCCGTCGCTGGCCGAGATGCCGCCGTTCGAGCCGACGCCATCGCGAAGCGTGTGTTCGTGCGGGACGCCGGGATGCGGCTCAGGCGCGACCAGCACCGCAACCACCGCCATCCGGCCCGGCTTGACTTGCGCGGTGATGTCGAAGATGCCGCGAATAAACGCACCGCGGATTTTTCCAACTTGAGCCCCGTTCACCCACACCTCGGCCGAGTAGTTGATCCCGTCAAAGTTCAGCCATACACGATGATTGCCGTATGCGCGCGGCACGCGGATCACGGTTCGGTACCAATACGAGGTATGGCACAAGCTCTCTGAGATGATCTCGGGACGGTCGTTCTCGCCATAGAGCGGCTCAGGATAGACGTGGTCGTCGACCAGCGAAGTTAGCACTGTGCCCGGAACCGTGGCTGCGTACCAGCCGCGCGTGTCAAAGCCCGCGCCGGAAACTTCCGCGCCCGATTGCGACGTCTTGGCTACATCCTGCAACATCCAGTCAGCGGCAAGCGTGACGGGTTGCGGCGCAGCTGCGGCGGGCAACGGCCCAAGACCGGAAAGAATCGAAACCAGAGGAAGAAGGCAAAACCGGGAAAGGCGGTGGCGGAACCTCAAGGGACTGCTCCTTCATCTTTCGAGGCGCTTGAAGATGTGCGTTTGCTGTGCATTTCAGTGTCTCAGATCGGAGGGCTTTCCGCACGGCGTCATTCCTCCGGTAATAATGAGACTATGAAATTTCAGCGCTCCGCAGGAGTTCTGCTGCACATCAGTTCGCTGCCTTCGCAGGGCGGCATTGGCGACCTGGGTCCGGCCGCCCACGAGTTCATCGGCTTTTTGGCGCGCGCCAAACAACACATATGGCAGGTTCTGCCGTTGTGCCCCACGGGATTCGGCAATTCGCCCTACGCGGGTTCCTCGGCGTTCGCCGGCAATCCCGCGCTCATCAGCCTGGAGGTGCTTCGCGACTGGGGCTGGATCGGCGCCGATCGTATCGCGGGGCTGCCTGCAGATTCCGGCCCGGTAGATTTTTACCGAGTGGAGCAGCAAAAGTTCCCGCTCCTCCACGAGGCTGCGGGAAATTTTCTTGATCGCGCGCTGGATGCGTCGGCGCTCGCCGGTCAAGATGAAGACGACCTGTGGAGTGCGGAGGACCGGTGGGCGGATTTTGAATCGTTTTGCCGGGACCAGGCTGCCTGGCTCGACGATTACGCACTTTTCGCCGTGCTGCGCCGCGTCTTCAATACCGGCGCGTGGGCGGAGTGGCCGGAGCCGTTGCGACACCGCGATCCGCAGGCTGTTGCCGAAGCAGCCGCCAAATACGCCCGCGAGCGCATGATTGAGCAGGCGTTGCAGTTTGCTTTTTCCCGCCAGTGGGAACAGCTCCAGGACGCTGCAGCACGCAATGCGATTCGCATCTTCGGCGACGTAGCCATCTTCGTCAACATGGATTCGGCAGACGTCTGGGTTCACCCCGAAATCTTCGAGCTCGGCGAAGATCTGAAGCCCATCCACGTGGCCGGCGTGCCGCCCGACTACTTTTCCGAGACGGGCCAGCGTTGGGGCAATCCGCTCTATCGCTGGGATGTGCTCGCCCAACGCGGACACGACGGCCTGAATTTTACCTGGTGGATCGAGCGCATGCGCCGCTCCGCGGAGATCTACGACATCATCCGCCTCGACCACTTCCGCGGCTTCGAGGGCTACTGGTCGATTCCTGCCGTGGAAAAGACCGCCGTCAAAGGCGAATGGATTAAAGCGCCAGGGACGGAACTTTTTCGCGCCATTGAAGCCGCGCTCGGACCCCTGCCGCTGGTTGCTGAAGACCTCGGCGTGATTACACCGGAGGTCGACGCGATGCGCCTCGCAATGAAACTCCCCAGCATGAAGGTGATGCAGTTCGGTTTTGACTCGCCTGGCGCGCATGCCCACCTGCCGCAGAGATATTTGCCTGCCACCGTCGCCTACACCGGTACCCACGACAACGACACCACGCAGGGCTGGTGGGACAAGGCCAGCGCCCAGGAGCACGCAGCCGTGGAAGCGCTGGTCGGTCCGGTAAACGGCCGGCCAGTATGGCCGTTGATCCGCGCCGAGCAGGGCAGCGTGGCTGAAATCGCCATTGCACCCGCGCAGGATCTGCTCGAACTCGGCACCGAGGCGCGCATGAACACGCCCGCCGTCGCGCAAGGCAATTGGAGCTGGCGCGCGCCCGAGAGTTGCTGGACCGAAGAGTTGGCGGAGCGACTCGCCGCATTGGCAGAAGTCACTGACCGCGACAATGACCCTCTCGAGAACCAGGCAGCAAGTGAGCAAGGCAGCTAGGGAGCGAGAACACCCTGCGGAATCTGCTTTTCAAAGATGAAGCATATGTGTTTTGCCCGAAGCGGGCAGTCCGGCGATTTCCTTGCTCCCTGTCTCATCGATACGACGAATCATCAAACCGGCTCATGTCCATCGAGTCGTCGAGCACGCCCAGCGTCACCACCGCGAAAGTAAACACCGTAGTTTCCGGCTCCAGATGGCCGCCGAAGGCCTTGTCGGCATTGGCCAGCACGATGTGCGGATGCACGCGGCCGTTCATCACCATGCCGCTCATGCCGATGATATCGGCCGGTGCGGTGGGATTCTTGATGAACATGTTTTTCGACGGCAGTTCGCGGTTCGATACCTGGTGAATCTGGTAGCCGCGCACCGAACCGAATCCCGAAAGAATCACGGCGTTCTTGATCTTCTCCTGCGCGATCATCTTCTCAAGCCCAGCCAGCAGATCGGTGCCAAACTTGAAGCGCAGCACAACGATCCGCTCCAGATGCCCGCTCACGGCAAACACATCGGGCACGTCGGGACTGTTAGGCTTTGAATCGATCGCCGGATTTCCCGTTGCGTGGCTGACTTCACGGCGCGTCTCTTGCGCCGGCAGCGCAAGGCAAGAGGCAAGAAGGGCGGCTACAAAGAGCTTTTTCATGGATGTTCTCCGGGATGCGAGTGCTGAAGGGGACTTACCTTAGTACTGGTTTCGACGAAGTTGGCGAAGTCAACCGGACCGTAATGCCGTTGACATGCCCGTAAGTAACGTGTTAGATACAAGTTACAGGATCTTCGGCAGATAAAAAACACGTATTCTTCCCGGGGAAGTTCTGTCGAATCGGGTTTTATGCTTCGCACTTGCTTCAATTGACCCGCTGCTTCATTTAGGTGCCTCACGATGCAACCTTTGATGGCGAGATGGCTAGAAACGCTTTTGATAGTGCGACATCGAAATCGGCTGGAACCGGCCGCGATATTTTGATTGAAATCGGGTT
This sequence comes from Occallatibacter sp., assembly GCA_049521075.1. Taxonomy (GTDB): domain Bacteria; phylum Acidobacteriota; class Terriglobia; order Terriglobales; family Acidobacteriaceae; genus Telmatobacter. The sequence continues at coordinate 41,175 of JBEKPD010000042.1, read as the reverse complement.
CGAGCAGAGGGATTTTCCTGGCGTATTGTAAAAGTATTCAGTCACGCAATGACCCTCTATTGCCGAAAAAACGAACGTAGAAGGGGTATCATCAAGAAAATGCTTCAAAAGGGTGTTGCAGTCTGGAGAAACGTATGACTTTCCCTTTCCGATATATGCTCGCACTATGTTTGTGCTTGCCGAGCGCCGCAGTTGCCCAACAGCCAGAACCAGAGAGCCCTGGCATTCATGAAACTATAGCGTACATTAACGCAAATACTGAGTACGGGGTTTCGCTGACCGGCACAATGTTGACCGCTAATAATGAGAGATGGGAGCGCCGGCTGGACCTGCTCAATGCCGCTGCGCTTTCGGCCACTTCAGGCGATGACACGAGCGCTGTGGCGCTCTCATGCAACGGTATGATGAAGTGCATTCACTCTGCCTTTAAGGGGCAGACTGAAGCGAATGGCATCAAACCCGACGATGAGGACGTTGTCACCATGGACATTAAATGCAAAAATGCCACGGTTGCCCCTCACGTCGCCAAAGCTATCAATCATCTTGTGCGTTTGGTCCAACAACAAGTTGCTGGAAGCCAGCCGTTCTGACGGACCATTCTTGACTAGAGGATAGCTCTTAAGCTGTAGGGAGCCTACCTGGCTCCCTTAGGCCCTAGTTCCCTGCATTTTAGAACGGGATGTCCTCGTCCGAGATCTCGGCTGACTGCGCGAAGTCGTCGTTCGATGCCGGTTGGCGCTGATCCATATTATTCGAAGCGCTACTGGGAGCGCTTGACCCGCGGCTGTAGCCGCCGCCATCCTCGCGGCCCGAAAGCAGCGAGATATCGAGAGCGATAATCTCTGTGCGATATTTCTTGGCGCCGCTCTCTTTGTCGTCCCAGCTGCGGGTCTGGATTTTGCCCTCGATATAAAGTTTCGAGCCCTTCTTCACGTAGTCGCGGACGATCTCGGCGAGGCGCTTGAACGCCACCAGGTTGTGCCATTCCGTGCGGTCCTGCCAGTTGCCCTGGGCATCCTGAAAGCGGTCGCTCGTGGCCAGCGTAAAGTTCGCCACCATGGTGCCGCCGCCCGTGGAGCGGATCTCGGGGTCCTTGCCCACATTTCCCAGAAGAATGACTTTATTAACACTCTTGGCCATGTTCTTGCTCCTGTCCGAAACCGGTATTTGTCCCGCATTTCGTCGAAAAATTGCCGCGCGGCGCTGTGCCCTTCCAGGAATCCGTACGCGCGTACTGGAAGAATCTTAATATACGGCCACAGGTTGCGTGCTATTGCTTTTCTTCGGAGTACGGTGAGGGCGCGATGGGTGGCTTCGAATTCTCCTGGCGGATCTTGCGCACCGTTACGTCGTCGAAGAGCAATGAAGGCACGGCTAGCGTCACCGGGGCGAAGCCTTCGTCGCCGAGCGACATGATGCTCATCAGCACCTCGGCGGGGCGGAACTCCACGGTAAGAGTGTTCTGCTCCTTCGACGCCGCCACGATGTCTTTGAATGCCGCCGCATTGAGACCCGAGAGCTGCACACCGTGAACCAGCTCCTCGTGCCCGTCCGCGTAGACCTTGTACGCCATCACGGGCTGCCCGGCGGTTCTCATCCGCCGCAACACAATCCCGTACTCCTTGTTTTGTTGTTTCAGCATGGCCAGAAATTTGGCGCGAAGGTCGTCTTGGCTCAGCCCACTTTCCGCGGTCACAATCACGTTCGAGGGCGCGGCTTGGCCGTCGTGCCGGCTTCCGGAACTGTGCTCGATGCCGCGCACCGGGTCGCGCGTGGTGAGCAGCGTCTTCAGAATGCCCTTGTCGACCAGAAGCGTTTCGCGCGTAGGCACTCCGTCCTCATCCACCTTGCTGGTTCCGGCCGCGGGCTTGCCGTTCAACTCCGCGAGCGTGGGATTGTCGGTGACGCTCAGGAAATCCGGCAGCACGCGCCCGCCGATCTTGTCGAGGAACGCATTCTCCGCCTGGTTCTCGCGCGCGCCCAGCGTCGCGTCCATCATGGGCCGGCGCACGCCCAGCAGGTTGGGCAGAAAGATCATCCGGAAGAGCTGTGCCGCGGCATCGCCCTCCGCCAGAACCGGGCCGTTGTAAGTTTGCAGCGTTCCAGCAGTGCGCAGGTCCTCGAGCCGCTGGCCCAGGTTGCGCACACGCGTGGTTAGGGTGCCGCTGCCGGGGAGGGCGTCGAGCGATTGTACGTATGTCGATGTTGAGTCTTCAAGCGGAGCCCCGTCCGCCGCTTGCGACGTGGCGCGTGCGTTGAAGTTCACCCGCGGCTCCTCGCGCGTGTACCAGGTTCCTTCGCTGTTCACGTAGCGCACGTAGGAGTTCTCGGCTGAAAAACTCACGCTCGAGGTGTAGATGCCGGGCATCTGGCGGAAGAGCGCGGAAAGCGTGCGCGCCTCGGTTTCCCATTGCGCGCGATCCACGTGGACTGGCGTACCAGCCTCGGCAGTTTGCGTGGGAGACTCCTTCGAGAAGTCGGGAATCTTATCCGTGTCGACCTTGTTTTCGAGCGCGGCGCGTTTCTTGGAGAGATCCTCGACCGCCTTCTTATAAGTGGAATCGGTCACCAGCCAGATCTGTCGCCGCAGCTCCTTGTAATCGTCGTCGAGCGGCAGTTCCGCCGTGCCGCCAAACGCCTGCACCATGCTCGACATGTTGAAGTTGAATGAAAAGTAGTTGGTGTTGTCGAGCTGGTAACTGCCCACGCGAACTTCGACCGTAATGCGCCGCCAACGGCCCTGATTGCTCGAGTCCAACGCACCAAAGCTGGCCGAGACGTGCGTGCTTTCCGAGTCGACCACACGGTAGGCGATGAAGTATGGCTTCTCAAGGTTTTCAAGCTGTAACTTTTTCATCGAGCGGTCGAGTTCGTCGCGCATGGCTTTCATGACGACATCGTCCTGCGCCCGCGCGGGCATGGCATAGGCAAGTGCGCACAGCAGCAGCCCAGCAACGGCAATTCGCGTGTTCCAATTTCGTCTCAGCATCGCGGGCCTCACTTTTGCTCAAACGGCGCGGGCAAAATAGGCGGCCGTTCCTGTGATTTTTGTTTTTTCTGCACTTCAATCTGCGAAATCAGGATTGCCGGCGAAACCGCGGAAACCGGAACGCCTCCCGACTCCGCGCCGCAGATGCCGTTAAACACCTCCACGTGGTTGTCCGCGGCCTCGATCTTGCTGAACGTGGTCAGCGGGGTACCGATCAGGTCCACGCCGCGTACCAGCTCCTCGCGCCCGTCGGGATAGATGCGGTACACCACCAGCGGCATCACGTTGAAGGCGTTGGGTACGGTGCGCCCCGTAAAGGTGAACCCGCCCGAGATGTCGGCGAAATAGAGACCGTAGGGCAGTCCCTGCTTCTTCACTTCTTCAATCAGCAGCTTCTTCAAGTCCGGCTTCACCGACGCCTGGGCCACCTCGACGATCAGATTCGACTGCCGCGCCACGGGTGCGAATCCCGCCTGCGCTCGTCCATGCCCGTTCGATTGCGGAATGCCTTCAATGGGCGCTCGCGCCATCAGGAACGTCTTCAGCACGCCGTCATCGACCACATCGACGCGACGTGCCTTCACCCCCTGGTTGTCATAAAGGTAGTAGCCCGCCAGCGCCGTTCCCGCCATGCGCCCCACCGTGGGATCGAAGTACACCGAAAAATCCTTGGGCAAAACCTCCTGCCCGATCATTTTTTTGAAGGTCTGAGCGTCATTCGCCTGCTTCTGCCTGTGGCCTTCCACGCGATGGCCGAATATCTCGTGGAAGAACACGCCGCTGGCGCGTCCCGAGAGGATGGCCGGGCCGGTGTATGGATCGGCCACTGGCGCCACGCGCAGCGCTTCCAGGTCGGCGATCATCTTGTCCACGGCCTTCAACACCGCCGCATCGTTGGGCAGGTCCTTGTCGTTGAATCCGAGCCACGATTCGTAACGCGGCAGCTCCATGCCGTCGTCGGCCTTGGTATACGCGATGAGGAAAAGCCGCCACGTGGGCTGCGAGGTCTGGATGCGCGAGCCCTCCGAATTTACGAACCAGCGCGTCTCGGCGCTGGCCTCAAAAATCGCCCGGGCGCCGTAGATGTTCGAGTATTTGGCGAAGGGGGCGGTGTATTTGCGAATCTTGTCTTCCCAGGCCTTCAAGTCAACCTTTACATCCTGCTGCGGCTCGCTGAACTGCTGCGCCTGTTCGTGCGAAAAGTCGTCGGACTTGTCCTCGGGCGCCACTTCCACCTGCGCATTGGTCTTCGCGCGCGTCAACTGCTCCAGGGCCTGTTTGTAGCGCGCGTCGGTGCGGTACCAAAGCACTGCCCGAATCGCGTCGGGATCGTTATCGATGGGCACCGCGCCACTGGAAGAGTTGGCCATCGAGCCGAAGGGCAGGCCGCCGCGAATCTCGTGCGTGTTGTCCATGGAGTAAGAGCCCACGCGCATATCGATGTCGAGCTGGCGGCGATGGTTTTCGCTGCTCTGCATGAGCTTGCCAAAGGCGCCGCTGACGGCATAGTCATGCGTATCGACAATCTCATAGCTCAGGAAATAAGGCGGGACCGGCTGCGTCCCGAGTTTTTGCATGGAGCGATCGAGCTCCATCCGCATGGCATCGAGAACCGCTGAAGGTGATTGGCCGGCCGCGCAAAGGCAGGCGTTGAGCACCAACAGGAGTGTCAGAAAAGAGTAGCGGCGCATCGCGCAGGTCTCCTGGAAATCTTGGCAATTATATGTCAGACGCATCAGCAGGACATGAAGGGAGCAAGGGAGCAGGTGAACGATCAAACTTCACTTGTCATCCTGAACGATCAAAAATCGGATGTCATTCTGAGCGAGTCCCGGCGTGCCGGGACGAGTCGAAGAACCTGCATTTGCCTTTCGTCCATTCAACTCAGCAAGAAAAGGGGTGCCCCGCATCTCGATTTTGAGATGTGGGATAGCACGAACCCTCACGCGTACTTCTGCTCCCTCGCTCCCTTGCTCCCTGCCTCAACCCATCCGCCCCAATTCCCTGAACTGATGCGCAACGGCTTCGAGGAAGGTCTCCACGCTCGTATCCGGAGGAATAGTGAGTCCGGATTTTGCGCACAGAGCGGCCGCAATGCGCTGCGCCAGTGCGCCGCGCGTCGTCAGGTCCATGTCCAACCGCCGCGAAAAAAAGCCTTCTAGCACCTCGAGGTCCGATGCAATGAGTTTGGCGAGCGCCGGTGCGGGCAGCACCAGTCTTAAATGCGGAGGACCACCCCACGGGCCGAAATCCGTCTGTCCACCCCAAGAAGCAAAGGCCGCTTCTTGGGGGCCCCGGCTCTGTGGGGATCCCGGCGGAGGAATAGGTGAATTCGGGGCCAGCGCCGAGGCCGTGAAGGTACGCGATCCAATTTCGCCCCACGTCGGCGCATCCACTTCGCGTTCGCGCACCACCAGCGTTCCCGCCACCATGTCGCCCAGGCGCTGGTGCCGCCGGCTCAGAAACATGGCGACAATGCCCACGCCGTAAAAACCCGGCATGTAATCCACGATTCGCACCAGATTGCGCGCCAGCGATTCCACAAAACTCACTCCGCGGCCCGATTGGTGAATCACGCGAATCTTCGCCACGTACTTGCCCAACGTGCGCCCGTTGTTGAACGCCTCAGAGAGCGCGAAGTAGCCCCAGAAGACCAGAAAGAAAATGAGAATGAAAACGCCGAATCCCCAACCTGCTGCTTTCCCGCCGAAGACGCCTAGAGCCGGAAGGATGAGTGCTGCAAGAATGCCGAGGAAGAGAAATGCCGCGGCCAGGATGAGCGTATCGACCAGAACCGCAACGAAACGGCTGCCGATGCCGGCCAGTGGAAATTCAATGGCCACAAGCTCCGGGGTGTCAATGTTAAGCTGGTCTCCAATCGGTTCCATGGCCATTATTCTCTCCAATCATTGGCTCGCCAAACGCCGCCCTTACTGGGACCGCCTCAACGGGCTCCTAAATCAGGCCGCTCAAGGCGGGGTGCGCCAGCTTTCGCGCGCCGAACTGCGCGAAACCGCGCTGCTCTACCGCCAGGTGGCCAGCGACCTGTCGACCCTGCGCCAGGACTCCACCGCCCGCGCTTACGCCGACCTTGTCAACCAGTTGTTGGCTCGCGCCCACCATATCATCTATTCCAGCCGGCGCAAAGGTTTCCTGAAAATTTTCTACTTTTTGCGCGACGATTATCCCGCCCTCGTGCAGCGGCGCTTCCGCTACGTTCTGCTGTCCCTGATCATGCTCCTTTCAGGTGCCACGCTGGGCACGGTGCTCACGCTGGCGCGCCCTCAGTTCATGCGCCACATGCTGGGCCCAACGATGGTCGACACCATCGAACACCACAAAATGTGGACCGACTCGATTGTGGGGGTCGAGCCGGCGGCAACGAGCGCCATCATGACGAACAACATTACGGTCTGCTTCATGGCCTTTGCCGGCGGCATCGTCTTCGGCATTGGGCCCATCTGGTCGATGTTCTTCAACGGTCTCCTGCTCGGCGTGGTTGGCACGGCCTGTGCACAGCACGGAATGGCAGTCGACCTCTGGAGCTTTGTGGCCCCGCACGGTTCGCTGGAGTTGCCCTCGATCATCCTTGCCGGAGCCGCTGGTCTGCGCCTGGGGCGCGGCGTGGTCTTTCCCGGCCTCTATCGCTGGCGCGACTCCATCGCCCTGGCAGGCGCTGAAGCCACGCGCATGGTCGCCGGCGTAATTCCATTGCTCGTCATCGCCGGCTCGCTCGAGGGCTTCTTTTCGCCTTCCGGCGCACCGGTAAAGCTCAAGTTCATCGTCGGCGGCTGCCTGTTCACATTGCTCCTGGTGTGGTTGTTCCGCCCTGTGAAGGTGGCCGGCGAAAATGCGCGACAAGTGCGCCCCTAAACCATCGCCCGTTCCTTCACGCGCAAATACTGGTTCAGCACCGCCGAGGTAAGCCGGTCGGGATCGAGATCGAGGGTTAAGGCACCCTGCTCGCGCAGCCGCGCCAGCAGCAACTCCCGGCGCATCGCCAACTCCTGCGCCGCCGAGGCGCGGAACATCTGCTCCACATTCTTCGGCCGGCCTTTGGCAATCGCCTCCACGTCGGGCTGCGCCATGGCCACGAACAGCAGCACGTGCCGCTTGAGCAATTGCATGGCGCCGTCGATCACCTCCGGCCGCATGGCCGTTTCCGCCAGATCCGTAATCCACAAAATCAGTGCCCGCCGCGGCTGCCAGCGATTCAGGGTCGCCGTGGCCCGCAGGTGATCGGCCTCGCTGCCCTCGACGTGTGCCTGCGCGAGCGCCTCCACAATCAGCCGCAAATGTGCCGGGCCACGGCCGGGCAAAATGCGTTGCTGCACGTGCTGCCCATAAACCAGCAGGCCCACGCGATCGCCCGAGTAAAGCGCCAATTGCGCCAGAGCGACCGCAGTCGAGCACGCATAGTCGAGCTTCGAAAACCCGCGCCGCTGTTCGTCCTCGGTGTTGCGCAAGATGCGCCCCTGCAGCAGTCGTCCCGCGTCCAGAACGATCCACACCGCCTGGCTGCGCTCCGTCTGGTAGCGTCGTGTGATCAACTGCCCGCGCCGCGCCGTGGCCGTCCAGCAGATGTCGCGCAGGTCGTCGCCTTCGAGATACTCGCGCAAACTCTCGAAGTCGCGGCCCAGCCCGCGCTCGCGCACCTGGCGCAGTTGCAAATCGATCTGCCGTCCGCGCGCCAGGAAGATCTCCTGATCTTCACCTTGTCGAAGCGCGGGATAGACGCGCACCGTCTGCTCGAGCGGCGCCATGGCCCATTTGTCGACGAGTCCGAGCAACGACCGGTACCGAAAATACACCGCTCCGGTGGTCACATCGCCGCGTGCGCGCGGTTCAATGGCGTAGCGCAACGCCGCCCGCACCCGCGGGAAGGCGCGAAGACTGTGCGTGGCCGGCACGCCCACCAGCGCCTCCGGCAGGTCGTCGACAATGCGGCACTCGAGAATTGTTCCGCCACTCTGCTCCACGGCAATCTCAATCCCGGTCGCGCTCGAAAGGGACGGCGCGTTACTCCAGGAGCGCTCGATTTCGATCGATTGCGGAGCCGGCAGCCGCATTCCATCCCATAGCGCGGCTAGAAGCACCAGCGCATCCCAAACCAGCATTCCGTAGCCGAGACGCGCCGACCAGAATCCCGGCAGCGCCAGTGCGAGGCCCGCAACCAGCAGCCAGATGGTGCGCGGCGTAAAACCGAACGCAAACCAGCGCCTGCGCAACTTGCATTGTCCGCGTACTGTTTCGGGATGGAGCGAAGCCGAGATCATGCCCGCGGCACCGCAACCGCCGCAACCACATCGTTCAGCACCCGATCGGCATCAAAGCCCTCCAGCTCCGCCTCAGGCTTGAGCAGGATGCGATGGCGCAGCACCGGCAAAACGGCGCGTTTCACGTCGTCGGGAATCACGTAGTCGCGGTCCTCGAATGCAGCGAATGCCTGGGCCACGCGCAACAGGCAGATGGCCGCACGCGGGCTAGCGCCCAACGCCAGCATCGGCCACTCGCGCGTGCGCCGCACCAGTTCCAGAATGTAGCCATATAAATCTGCTGCCACGCGAATGGCGCGAATCTCGTCCCGCGCTGCTTGCAGCAGCGCAGCCGCGAGTGGCCGAATCTTCGCATCGTCGAGCAGGCTCACGCTCGTGCCGTGGTGCCTCTCCAGCATCTGCCGCTCTTCTTCCGCGCCGGGATAACCCACCTTGATCTTGAGCAGAAAACGGTCGAGTTGCGCCTCCGGAAGCGGATAGGTGCCTTCAAAATCGATCGGATTCTGCGTCGCGAACACCGTGAACCATTGCGGCAGTTGGCGCCCCACGCCGTCGCTCGTTACCTGGCGCTCTTCCATGCACTCCAGCAGTGCCGCCTGGGTGCGCGGCGGCATGCGGTTGATCTCGTCCACCAGCAGCAGATCGGTGAACACCGGGCCGGCATGAAATGTAAAAGCATCCGTGCCCGCTTTAAAAATCGTGGTACCCAGAATATCGGCGGGCATCAGGTCGGGCGTTCCCTGCACGCGCTGGAAGCTGAGTCCCAGCAGCCGGCTCACCGATTTCACGATCAGTGTCTTGGCAATTCCCGGCACGCCTTCGAGCAGCGCGTGTCCTTGCGTGAGCACGGCCACCAGCACTTCGCCAATCACCTCGCCTTGTCCGGCAATCACACGTCCCAGCTCCGCGCGCGCGTGCACCAGCAGCTCCTGCGTTGCCTTGAGGGTTGTGCCTTCAGTCTGCGTGCTCTGTTCCAACGAATTTTCTTCGTTCATTCCGATCTCCTTGCTTTCAAACTCGATTCAGCAATATCAATGGGTGGGATAGCCTCAAGCCCACCTCGCGCTACCAACCCAGCACAATTCTGGGTGCCCCACATCTCGATTTTGAGATGTGGGAATGCACAAACCTCAATTCAGCTCTTTCAACCAAGCATGAACCTGGGTGCCCAAGGTTCATGCCGTCAAATTCATCCCAGCCGTCTCCCTGCTCTGGCCGCGGCCTCCAACGCCTCGCCGTGGCGGCTCAATGCCTGCACCAGCGCCAGCGCCTTTTTGGGAGGCAATGTTTCGTCCCCAATCACTTCCTGACACTCCGCCAGATCCTTCTCCAGCGCCTCGTCGCCCTTCGGAAAACGCCGGCGCACAGCGGCGCTAAGCTCGTCGGCGCTCATCGCAGTCCCTTTCAGCCCGCACAGGTCGGTCATGCGCCGCCTAAAGCGCTCGTAGGCAAGCTCCACTGAAGTTGAAGAAGCGCGCGCTTCGGCGTAGAGCGAGCCCAGCGCCTCAAGAAACTCCACCGGCGTAGCGCGCACCGGCGCTGGCAGATCGCGCACCGGCCCCCGCCGCCGGCTGAAGCTGAAAATCACCAGCAGGCCAATTCCCAGCAGGCCAAACCGCAGCAGATTCAGTGCCGCCCCGCCGGCATAATACCAGTTCGAATAGATTTCGCCGTGCAACGACTCGTCCCAATAAAAACGATGGTTTTGAGGTGCTCCCAGCGAATTCAAAAACAGGTTCAGGTTTTCTGCGCGCTGAATGGAGCCGTTTTCGAGCGGCGTCGAACTGGCCCACCAGATCACCTGTCCTTTGCCGCTCGTGTATTCCACTACGGCCGGGGCTCCGGAGCAGTTGAACTCGATGCGGTCAAGCGGCCGATTCAGTCCCCACGATGCTTCCGGAGCCATCCATACTTCGCCGGAGCTGGCCAGGGGATCGAGCCCCTGCGGGGTGAGTTTGCACGCTGCCTGAAATTGCGTTGACGGCTGCACATTGCCGCCGGGAGCTAGTATGCCGCCCCACTGGCCGGTCAAAAGCACGCGCCCGCCGCGGGCAACAATATCTTCCGCCGCTCTAAAATCCTCGGGCGAAGTGGGATGGGGCTCGGCGAAGATCACGACTGTTTGTGCGTCGGTCTTCTCCGCCAACTCGCTCAACGGATGCTCCCACCGCTCCACGTTGTAGCCGTTGGACTGGAGCATTTCAAAGGCAGCGCGTGCACCGTGCCTGCCCGTGAGATAGGTACTGGGCACGGGATTGTCGTCGCGGCTTTCATCGCGCGCAAAAAGTGCGGTGACCACCGCCAGCACGACAACAGCGCAGAGGCAGCCGATGAGCAGTTTGCGGTCCTTTGGGTCGAGCGAGGCGAAGAGTATCGGTCCGCCTCGAATTTTAGTTTCGCTCTTTGTCCGGCGGCGCGCTGCAATCCGGCGGCGAATCAGGCTGTCGACTACCATCGCCAGAAACGCTGCGGCCCAGATGCTGTCGGAAAGTAGCTCGCGGTTTAAGGCCGTCACTACCGCCAGCACAACGACGACGCAGGACCAGCCGATGAGCAGCTTGCGGTCTTTGGCTTCGAGCGAGGCGAAGAGTATCGGTCCGCTTCGAATATTTGTTTCGCCTTTTGTCTCGCGACGGGCTGCAATCTGGCGGCGAATATGGCGGATGACAACCACTGCCAGAATGACTGCGCCTAAGATTCCTCGAAAGAGGTCCTTGGCGTCAAGCGAGGTGAAGAGCTTCATTTCGCTTCGACCCCCAGCTCCGCGGCCAGATGCACCGCAGCGTCGAATTCGGCAGCTGCGGCCTCGCGCCCGCCGTACCATGTGCGCTCGAAACTCCGCGTCAGCGCCGTCAACGTAGGCTTACGCGGATCGGTTCCGCGCAGCAGTCCAAGATACTCGCGCGGCGTGCGCGCGCGGTCGGCCGGCCATGTGCGCCCCGATTCGAGCCGCGAGATGGACGCCCAATAGACTGAGTGAATGGCCTCGCGCCATGCGCCCGCAGCCGCCGAATTCTGCGCGTCCTTGAGCCACAACTGCCACTCGCGCGCCGAAGGCGCTCCCGGCACGGTCTCGATCTCCGGAACCAGGCGCACGTGCGCGTTGCGTTCCAGGCGCACCACGAGCCAGACCAATATAGTCAAGGCGCCGGCAATCAGTAATAGCTCCAGCATCGTGCCGATCCATGGGGCGCGCGCCCCAATCCCCGCGAGGCGTGCCATGATTGCGTTGAGCACGTTTGCGAGCCATTCCAGGAAGCGATCCCGGAGGCCCTCCTGGACCGTAACCTTGGTCACGTCCCGGTACTCCCGCTGGGCCAGAATCGCGTTCAGCGATTTTCGCTGGTCGGCGTACGCGGGATTTGCCGTGAACGGATTGTCCGCCTGCTGCTCATCCATCTGCAGGCGCTGATGAGCTTCGTTGAGCAGAGCACTCGCGCCCGGCGGCTTGTTTTTTGCGCTCGAATGCGCTCCCAGCACGACGGCAGGTACGCCGCTCTCTTTCTTCCCCGCGTGGCTCAGGACCGAGCGCAGCCAGTCGTAGCGCACCTCGCGCGCCTGCGAGCCAGCCGGACCTTGCACGCGGTCGTCGGGACCAACGCGATCGGGATCGCATACATTCTCGCTGGAAGGCGGAGGGGCCTTGAGCTGGAGCTGCGCCGCGCAGTCGGCAACCACACCGTCCAGCTCTTCAAGATGTTGGCGGTACTGGGCGAAGTCCACATCGCGAAAGCCGGAGCTGGAGGGAATCTCCTGAGCGCGCGCAGGCGCCATGGCGGCGAGCACGAGTAAAGCTGCCGCAGCCAGTCCCGCCGGCGCTCCACGATTCCACTTTTGCGATACGGACCGCAACGAACTCATCGATCTCCCACAGTATCAGCTCCCAAGGTATCAGGCGGCGTAACCGTCGGAAAAACTCCCGTGCCCCCACCCGCACTATCGCCCGGCGGCGCAGTGGAGGGTGGCTGCGCGAGTCCCGCCTGCTGCATCATCCACTCGATATCGTAGCCCTCCTTCCGGATGCGCTGGTCGTAGTAGAAAAGAACGAGCGCGATCCAGGGCACGGGCGCGAGGATGATCTGGGTACCGATGATCCCGGCGACGTACACAATCGCGGCTACGATCACGGCGATCACCGCGCCCGTTGAGCCGCGACCGATGAACGCAGCCGCCACAGCGATCACCGCAGCCAGAAAATAGGTGATCATCAGCACTACGAACGACAGCGCCAAAATTAGCAAATAGAGCACAAAGATGCGGCCGCGCGTTCCCTTGCTCAAGCTCCATGAACGTTTGAGCGACTGCCACGCCGTCTTTTTCTCCACCACGCACACCGCCATGCCCACCGCAAAGCTCAAAACCAGCCAGGCAATCACCCCGATCGTCACTGCTCCCACAACAAACACCAGAAACCCAAGCGCAAATCCGGTGCCTAAACCCGCGCCCGAGCGGGAGATGAGGTAAATCAGCGGTCCGATGACAACACCGGCGGCGCACATCGGAACGAGACACGCCATGATCACCTGCAGCAGAAAGTACCAGAGATAGGTCCAAAATCGCGGCCACACGCTTTTGAGCGCGGCGCGAATCGTGGTCTTTTCGCCGCGATGCACGCTGACCGTGGCCTGCGTGATGCCGGCAATGGAGAACGAGTAAGCCCCGAGGTAGAGCGGCAGAAAAATGATGTAGGCAAGAACGAACGCTATTCCACGGACCATCGTCACCGGATCGGCCCTGCCTCCGGCAATTCCTGGAATCGCGAAAATCGCCACCGCTGGTATACCAAGAAGGAACGCCACCACCAATGGCAGAGCAGCGATTCCCACAAACCGCCAGAAGTTATTCCGGTAAATCTGAAACGTGCGGTCAAGAATCTCGCCGAGAGCCGAGGGACGCAATATCTCGTTCATGGTTGTACCCGCTTGCTCAAATTTGTTGTGGTGCAGGCAGTCTCGCCTGCCCGGTTAATCGACGGTGGTCCCGGCGAGCTCGCCGCCGGCCTGCTCGGGCAGAAGTCCCGCAGCCTGCATCATCCATTCGATGTCGTAGCCCTCTTTGCGAATCCGCTGGTCGTAGTAGAACAGCGTAAGCCCGATCGAATATAGAGGGCCGATCAACGTGGCCGCGACAAATACGCCGAATTGCTGAAAAATCATCCATCCGATCGGGATCGGCTGCCCCAGATGCTTTATTGCCAGCCACAACAAGGGAAATCCGAAGAGAATTGCCAGAATGAAGCGCACTAGGAACACCAGCAGCCAAAGCACAAAGATGCGTAGCCGCGAGTCCTCGCTTAAAGTAATACCGCGCTTAATTGCATATCCTGCCGGCGATCCCTCCACCACGCAAGCCGGCATGGCCAGCGAATAGCGCAGCCACATGAAGACTCCGTAAACAAATGCCGGGACGAGCAGCACCAGCACCAGCAGGATGCCAATCAACGCTCCGGCCACTGCCCCTGGGCCGTAGGTCGTGGGATGGGGTGTTGCTTGCGGCGCGAACATGTCCCCGCCGAAGCCGGCAGCGAAGATGATCCCAAACAGCAGTACATAGACAACAAACAGCGGCCACCATGCGAAGAACATAGTCACTGTCATCAGCCACAGGTAACGGCCCACCTTCGCAAAGATGCTGCTGACGGCCGCGTAAATCGTGGCGGGCTTTCCCAGATAGACCCAGGCTACTGCCCGGCTGGAGGCGGCAATCGAAAGTCCGGCCATAAGCGAGATGAACAGATAATCTACGCCCGCCGACGCGAAATAGGCCCACTGCAGATGCGGCTCGATATGCGGATATCCCATCAGGTGAATCGCGCCCAAATGGAGCAGCTGCACCGCCAGCATCACGGCGGCAAACACCGCCGAGATTCCCGTGAAGAGCAGAAAGCGCGAACGGTAAAGGTCGGCCGTGCGGTCCAGAATTTCGCCCAGGTTCAAAGGCCGTAACTGGTTGTCCATAGCACCTCTTGTAAGACCTTAATCAGAAATGCGGCGCGGGCTGCCGGTTGGCCGAGGCCTGCGCTGGAAGATAGATTTCCGTGCCGATTCGGCGCAAAGAATCGAGTCCGTGAACGCGTCAGCAAAACCAGGGTAGTGGCATCTCCAAAGCACTGTCATTACGTCGACGCGAACCCAGGGAGCGGCGGCCTTGGCCGATCCAAAACAGATACACCTACCCTGGTTTTGCCGTTGCAGGGATCGTAGCACAAGGTACTGGGAGGGAAACCTTCTTTCTCATCCATCCGCGGGGAAAATGCGATTCTCAGGACCTGTGCAGCAGCTTGCCATCTTGAAAGGGCACGGCTTCAGCCGCAGATGACTTCCGTTTACGCGGATGGCTAATCGACGCAGGATTCGGATTATGAAGATACCCAGATGCCGACCAATACCTTTGTCCAATTGCAACTTGATTGATTACGCTGCACCATCATTGTCTGTGGGCGTGTGTTCGGCTTCGTTGTGCCCGTTCCTCGCTGTCGCTCACAAGCTGCAGAGCCCCAAGCAAAGAAATCGGCGAATCCCATCCCCTTGAAGTTCGCTTCCGAGCCAGACCTTGTTGCACCCACGCGATTGAGCTGAACGCAAAGGAGGAAAGAACATGGCAAACGCGACGTATGAAGTCCAAGCAAACGAGGTCCCCAGCGGGGCGAGCGCCACGACAGTCGACATGAAGTTCGAAATCGTCGTTATCCCCGTCTCCGATGTCGATCGCGCGAAAGAGTTTTACGCGAGCCTCGGGTGGCGGCTCGACGCCGACTACGACAACGGTAAGGATTTTCGCATAATTCAGTTCACGCCGCCTGGCTCCGGGTGCTCTGTCATCTTCGGCAAGAACGTCACCGGCGCGGCTCCCGGCTCCGCTCAGGGCCTGTATCTGATCGTCACTGACATCGAGGCTGCGCGTAACAATCTGCTTCGTCGCGGCGTTAAGGTCAGCGAGATGTTCCACGGCGCTGGCGACGTGTACGCCGGCTCGGACGAGCCCTACCTGTTTGGGCGAATCAGGGTCAGCGGTCCTGATCCCGCGCATAGCAGCTATCGATCCTTCGCCTCGTTCAACGATCCGGATGGAAACGGCTGGCTGTTCCAGGAAATCACGGCGCGCCTGCCCGGTCGCATTGACTCGACGGCGACGACCTTCGCATCGGCGAACGATCTGGCGAGCGCATTTCGGCGTGCGGAGGCCGCCCACGGCGATCACGAGAAGCGCTTGGGGCAGCGCGACGCGAATTGGCCAGACTGGTACGCCGCTTATATAGTGGCTGAGCAGTCCGGCAAAGAGCTGCCGCAATAAACAACTACGCCGCGGCATCGCTCCCGGCGCGATCGTCGCCCATCTCGATCGCGGATTCCTGATCGCGGATTCCCACTAGCGCATTCCTGGAGGAATCATGAGCACCGCAACCACCACCGTTCCGGTCCGTCGCGAACCGGAACTCCTCGGGCAAACTGTCGTTGTCATCGGCGGCAGCGCCGGCATTGGCCTCGAAACGGCTCGGCGAGCACGCGCTGAGGGGGCCAATCTGATCCTCACCGGCCGGAATTCCGAGCGCCTTCAGCTCGCCGCCGCCGAGCTCGAAGCACTAAGCACAGCGGCGTTCGACGCCAACGATCCTGCTTCACTCGAGCGCTTCTTCCGTGACCTGCCGGCCACCGTCGACCACGTGATGGTGACAGCCGGCCAGCCGCACTATGGGCGCCTTCTCGACATGGACTTCGAGCAGGCTCGCAGCGCCCTCGACACCCACCTCTTGCAGATGCTCCAGGTCGCCCGCAACGCCGTCCACAAGGTCAGGCCGAGTGGCACGCTGCTGTTTATGGGCGGCGTCGGCGGCCGTCGCACCCGCGTCGGACTGGGAATTGTATCGACAGTCACCGCTGCGCTCCCCGCCCTCACCGCCAGTCTCGCACTCGAACTCGCGCCCATCCGAGTCAACCTCATCGCCGCCGGCTTCGTCGACACACCGTTGTCGGCATCGCTTCTCGGCGATGAGCTCGACAACCGCCGCAATCAGCTTCGCGCTACGCTTCCCATCCGGCGCGTTGTCACACCGGCCGACGTCGCCGCACTCGCCGTACACATCATGTCCAACACGGCCCTCACCGGCGCGACCTACGACGTCGACGGCGGGCAACAGCTCGTCGCCGGTTAGCTCGAGAGCGCATCATAATCGTCATTGGCGTTCGTGCGCCGGCGGGCAATGCGTTGCTGCGCTGGCCAAAGGCTGCCTCAGAAGTTTCTTAGAGGAGGTACCTCGTGTCGCGGCATTTCGATGCAATCGTCATCGGGACCGGCCAGGCAGGCCCATCCCTGGCTGCGCGGTTAGCGGGCGCCGGTAGGTCCGTCGCCATTATTGAGCGCCACAAGTTTGGTGGCACATGTGTGAATACGGGATGTATACCCACAAAGACGCTCATTGCCAGCGCAAATGCGGCCCATCTCGCTCGCCGAGGCGCGGAATTGGGATTTCAAGTCAATGGCGATGTGTGCCTCGATATGAAGCGTGTCAAGGCGCGCAAGGATGAAATTTCCGGAAGGTCGAACAAGGGCGTGGAGGAATGGTTACGAGGACTCAAAAATTGTACGGTCATCCAAGGCCATGCCCGCTTTGATTCGCCCCACTCTGTCGTGGTCAACGATGAACTCCTCGAATCCGACAAAATATTCATCAATGTTGGTGGGCGCGCCACTATTCCTGCGTTTCCCGGGATTCACGATGTGCCATTTTTCACCAACTCCTCAATGGTCGATGTGGATTTTCTACCCGAACATCTCGTCATTGTCGGCGGAAGTTACATCGGGTTGGAATTCGGTCAGATGTATCGCCGCTTCGGGAGCCAGGTCACGATTGTAGAGATGGGACCGCGCCTGATTGGACGTGAAGATGAAGATGTTTCCGATGAAGTGCGAAAGATCGTGGAGCTTGAGGGGATCGAGATTCGATTGAATGCGAAATGTATATCGCTGGCGAAGCGGGAAAGTGGTATCGCAGTCCGCATGGAATGTACTGAGGGTTCGCCGGAAGTCGTAGGCACTCACGTCCTTCTTGCGGTAGGACGTACTCCCAATACCGATGACCTCGGCCTCGAACACGCCGGAGTTCTGATGGACGAACACGGCTACATTGTCATTGACGATCAATTGCAAACCAGCGTACCCGGCATCTGGGCGCTGGGTGATTGCAACGGCTACGGCGGCTTTACGCACACTGCATACAACGACTATGAGATCGTCGCCGATAATCTGCTCAATGCAGACCATCGCCGCGTGTCAGATCGAATCCATACATACGCCTTGTATACAGATCCGCCGCTAGGCCGATGCGGCATGACGGACACCGAAATACGAAAGTCTGGGCGCGCTGCTCTCGCTGTGAAATATCCCATGAGCAAGGTGGGCCGGGCCATTGAGAAGGGTGAGACCCAAGGTTTCATCAAAATCTCTGTCGATGCGGAAACAAAACAAATTCTGGGAGCCGCGATTCTAGGAACCGGGGGCGATGAAGTCGTTCAGGTCTTGCTGGACGTCATGTACGCCAAGGCGCCGTATACGGTAGTCAAGCGCGCCATGCATATCCATCCGACCGTTGCGGAGTTTCTCCCCACCGTCTTATCCAAGCTGGAACCCTTTGCGTAGGCAGTTATCCGCTGCCACTTCCTCTCTCAGTTCGGTGTAGGTGGGTCGATGTGATCGATGATCACGACCTGGAGCGGCTCTTTCTTCGCGATGAATTTGAAGCCGGCTTGTTGCGCGGCCTGCACGAGGGCGTTTCCGATATCCTCGTCGCCAACCGGTGGTTGGTTGGGGCTTGGCGCCGGGATGGCGATGCGGAGGGTGATGTTGTAGGTGCCGGTCAGTCCGGTCTCGTCGACAAGCTGGCGGGCCTGGAAGGTGTTCATGATGAAGCCGAGCATCTGCGGGATGGTCGCGCCGGAGATGTGAACGACAATGTCGTCGCCATCGCGCCGGCCGTACATGCTGACATTGTCGCTGAACTTGGGATCGCTCGGCGCGGGGCGGGGGGCTTTGGGATCGAGTGTGAGGGCGAGGACCGGATAATCCTGTTGGCTGGTGTGCGCCTGGAGGTGGAAGCGCTCGACGAGCAGCTTGCGGACCATGACGCGGCTCTGCGTTTCGCTGGGCCTGCCGGGAGTGTCGGGTTCCGCAACGATGTCGAATTTCTTGTCGTCGAGCCAGAGTGGACCGCCGATGACCTGCCGGCCGCGTATGTTCCAGGCGACCTTGATGAGTTCTTTGGCGGAGGTGCCAGTGGCGTTGAACCTGTGGGCGCGCAGATCGAAGACGGGATGCTGCTCGTCGGCAGTGGCGGGCTTGATGGTAGCAACTTCGTAGGAGGGATCGGCGTCGGCGGCCATGGACGGAAGCGCGGAGCCTTCGCGTTTCCAGAGGGTGTCTGCCGTGGCCAACTGCAGAGTAAGCGGGAGAGACCGGTCACCTTGCATCCAGGTTCCGGT
Source organism: Occallatibacter sp. (assembly GCA_049521075.1). GTDB lineage: Bacteria > Acidobacteriota > Terriglobia > Terriglobales > Acidobacteriaceae > Telmatobacter. The sequence goes on along the minus strand of JBEKPD010000042.1, from coordinate 22,435 downwards.
TATGAATTGGCCGTCGGCACTTAGCTTGCCGCGAAAACTGAAACCGGCGTCACTCTGCGCAAAGGTGACATCCTGGGCTGAGAAGGTCACGGAAGTAAGCGGAATGGAGCTGCCGAAGTCGATGTACGTGATGCCGCCGCGGAACCCACCGTCGGCGCTCTTCTCGATGGTGAAGACGAGGCGGGGATTGCGGTTGACCGATGCGCCCTGCTGGGTGGGGATGGACAGCGTCCCCTGCCACGTGCCGGCGATGGATTGAGCTTGGAGCGGGGTGAAAGCGGCGGCTAGGACAAAAACTGCAGCGAGCATGGCTCGTTTCATAGGACCCCCGAATACTAATACGTTACGCTGCTGCCAAATGGACGCACCAGAGAGAATTTTGTTCAATTTTTCAGCGCGGATTTGATAAGCGAGTAAGATGCCCCTATTGGAGGTTCTCATGCGGAAGAATGATTTCAAGGTCATTGCATTCGTCCTTCTTGCGCAGCTTTGCCTGGCCGGCGCAACACGCCAGGCACTGGGGCAGGCAGAGAAGGCTGCGTATGCCGCCATGGCTCCCGTGGATGCGTATCTGATCGCCGACCAAAATTCGGAGATCGCGTTGGCCCGCAGCGCTGCACCTGCATCGATCGCAAGTGCAGCCGAGGTGATGGTGCTTAGCAGAAGCGGATTCACAACCGCAGTGAAAGGCACCAATGGCTTTCTCTGTCTGGTGGAGCGATCGTGGGGCGCAGCTACCGACGAGCCGGAGTTCTGGAACCCCAAGGTTCGCGCCCCCATTTGCTTTAATCCGGTGGCCGCAAGAAGCTTTGTGCCGATCTTCTTGATGAAGACAAAACTGGTGCTCGAAGGAAAATCGAAAACGGAAATCCTCGCGGCGACCGCTTCGGCGCTGGATAAGAAGGAACTGCCCGCACTGGAGCCGGGAGCGATGTGCTACATGATGTCGAAGCAGCAGTACCTGAACGACCGCGGCATGAGCTGGCACCCGCACGTGATGTTTTTTGTCTCAGGCGACGCGGCAAAGAGCTGGGGAGCCGACAAAGATGATTCGCCGATTATAGCCGCGAATGACCCTGAAGAGCGGGTGACAATCTTCATGATCTGGGTTGGTAACTGGTCCGACGGGTCGCCTGCTCCGCCTATGGAGCACTGACACCGCATCGCCACTGATCTAGTTGGGATGACAGGAGCCAACCTATCAGCGGCGCATTTTCTCAGGGGAGCGGCCATAATTGCTGCAATCTTCGGCCGCTCCCCTGTCACACTCATACCGTTTGAAAATACGGTTCATTCTCTTGTCTCACGGATTACTTGGTGTATCCGGCGCGCCGGCTGGGGCCGCGAACGACAGGCCTAAAAAGTTCTTGACGTCGAGCGTGCTGTTGCCCAGCACTTCGCTGTACGCCTGTCCCGGCGACACGGTAAAGAAGTTATTGTCCCCCGTGATCTCGCGATGGAAAAACTGCAATGGCTTAGGTGCCTTAGTGCCGCCACTTATCGTCTGCACTAAGGACAGTGCATAGATCAGCGGATTCACGTTACCCAACCGGCCGCCACTCAACTCCACGGCAAGCGCCAAGACCCCAGCCATCTCCGGCGACGAGGAACTGGTACCGATAAGCAGGTCAGCCTGGCCGCCGATCCAAACGATGGCGGCGCTGCGCGGTAGAGCGAGGCAATTCTGCGCAGTCAGGTCCGCATCGGAGGGGCAGCCGCCCATCATCAATGAAACGTCGGGCACTGAACGATCCCGGTTGCTCCCCGTATCGACGAGGTCCTGGTAGAAGGGCTTCGAGAAGATCTGGCTGAATCCGCCACCCGAGCCCCACGTGTTGTCGTTCACAGTAACCGTAGTCGTGGCGCTGATCTGGAACTGCGCAGGCAGCCTGGGATCGAAGTTTGCGTTTTCCGTCTCATAAGTGGCATCATTCACACCCGGCGTCGCAGTGGTAGAAAGGTTGGTCCCACCCACTGCAGTTACATCCGGGTCGTCCGCGGGATTCTCCACGCCGGGAACAAACGAAGTGCCGTTGGTCGGATTGTTGGAGAAAGCTGCAGACACGCAAGCCAACGCGCCATTGTCTCCCGAACTGGCCAAAAATGTAATGCCCTGTGCATTGCCCTGCTGGAAGAGCGCGTGGAATGTCTTCAGAACGCTCGTGAAGTCGACCCCGCCGTTATAGGCCGCGGTAAAGTCCAACTCGCATTCGCCGAATGAGGAACTAACAACATCCACCGCATTGTCCTCATCGACAGCCGTATAGGCGTCCGCGATGGCCGCGTCACTCAGCTCGGGCATGTCGTAGATTGTCTCCTCGGCGCCGGGAGCCGTGCCTAATGACATCTGCGTGTCGAGAGAAGCTTCCGCCGCATCGTCGGTGGTGGGATCGAATGCGCCGCTTCCGCCGTCCACGGCACGAATCGTCACCGTCGGTACCGGTAAGTTGGAGTTAGCCGAATAGGCTTGAATCAGCAAGTCTCCCCCTCCAAGATTTAGCGTCGAGTTGAAGGTATTATCCAGATCGGCAGGGCTGATCACAGACGAAATGACGATGCCGATATGCGTGCCCACACCGGCGATCTGCGCCGGACGGCGTGAGCGGAAGGGCACAATCTCAGTCTGAAATGACGGCAGCTGATAAGCCTCGTTGAGATCGTTCGGATAGAAGAAGCTATTGCTGCTGCTGAGCCGGAAGAGCGGATTGTTGGACAGGGGCCAAGCCGTCTTTGCAGAGTGCACGTGCGCCACCAGATTCGTCGTGAACTCAGGAATCACAGCGCCCACTTGAGTCAGTGCATCGGGCATTGTCAGGTGGCCCTCGGCGGCTGCAAATTTCACAAGGCCTTTTTCGGTTCGCACCATCATCAGGTGCGTTGCAAACATCTGTTCCACGGCTCGTACAGGACCCTCGACTTCCAGGCTCTGGGTTCTTTCGCTCACCACCGTAAGTCCGGCGGCCTCTAACTCTGCTCTCACTTTGGCCACATCGGAACTGCTGGGTCCGAACTGCGCCTTGAACTCGGCCGGTGTGAGCCATTGATGATAATTTGCGGACGTTGCATCGGTCTGGTCGCGCAGCAACTGTTCCAGCGCGTCCTGATTTGTCAGTGGCAAGTAAACGTTGAAATGTGTAATCGCGCCTTGATCTGCCGGCCCCAGTGTCTCGACATGGTTTGCGGTCGCCGCACGGCTCGGCAGGGAAAGGCTCAGGGTCGTCAGCGCACAGAGCGCGACGACAGCTGCAAGAGAATAGTTTCTCATTTGCGTCCTCTCAGTTTTTGGTCGATTAGTCCGGGGAAAATGCGGAACACTAACTATAAGGTCGAGCCTGCTACCTGTCGCTTTAGGGCCGATAGTATCATTTTTTTCGGCCCGAGATTGTAATCAGATTGTCTCGCCATAAAGAACCGGCATGAGCCGGAGCAGAACCTTAACATCAATTGTCCTGCTTTCAGCGGGCGCTGCGTTTGCCACTTGAGCACCATGCACTTCGGCGCTGGATACTGCTAAGTCCATCTGGCCCCAGAAACTTCTGGCTGGCAACGGCGAACGTGTCTTTCAGTCTTTGCAATTCACGCCAGCGCAGCCGCTACGCGGGCAGTTCTGTTGATGCGGCTTAGTTCACATCGTCCACGAAAGCGCATAAGGCACGTGAACTATGGAGACTCTTGACCACAGAAAAAATCTTTGCCAAACTGCTAACTAATCCTTTAGTTGCTTCGTCTATAGCAGTGCGAGGGCGAGCTTGATAGAGGGAGATTGACGGCAATTTTCCAGCAAAATCAATAACTTAACCATGCCACCAAGAAAATCGAACACGCTGACCGAGGCCGAGCTCAGGCTCATGAAGATCCTATGGCGGCGCGGCGAATCGGCCGTCACGGACCTGGTTGCGGCGCTGCCCCAGGACGAGCCGCTGGCCTATAACTCAGTGCTGACCACGATCCGCATCCTCGAGCAGAAGGGTTACGTCTCGCATCGCCAGGAGGGCCGCGCCTTTGTCTACCGGCCGCGCGTTGCCGAGGACGAGGCCAGCCGCTCCGAGGTGCGCAACGTGCTCAGCCGCTTCTTCGGCAACTCGCGCGAGCAGCTGGTGTTATCACTTTTGGGCGACGAAGAAATCACGATGGAAGAGTTGAAGCGGATGAAAGAGGCTATCCACAGCGCGGGGCAAGACTCGGGTCGGGGCTCGGTGCAAATCTCGAGCCGGGGCGGCGCTAACGTGGAGAAGGGAAGCGGGAAATAAACGATGCAGAGTATCTTCACGATCAATGCGGTGCACGCCGCGCTGGCAAGCGCCGCCGGTTGGTTTACTGCCTTTGCACATGGAGCAGCGCCCGTAGCCGTTGCGGCTTTGTGGCAAGGCGCGGCCGTCGCTCTTGCTCTCGGACTGTGCCTTCGTTTCACGCCGCGCATCAATATAGCCGCGGCGCAACGCTTCTCCTTGTGGGCCGCAGCCTTCGCGGCGGTTGCGGTTTTGCCGTTCCTGCCACCGATTCTACCTTCGCTGGCGGGCGGCATGGCGTTGCAATCTGCGGGCAACGCCTCCTTCGGTGCATCAACGCCCACTCCCTGGTTCCAACTTCCCCACATCCAACTTGACGGCCGTTGGGCCCTCGCAATTGCCGCACTGTGGCTGCTTGCTTCTCTGCTGCGCGCGACCAGTCTCGCCGCGCATTCGCTCGCCCTGCGCCGCCTGTGGAACTCGGCTCAGCCTGTCGCTGCCGACGTAAATATTTGCGCTTTAATCGCCGCGGCTTCCCCAGAGCGTCGGCCAATCGAGCTTTGCACTACGAGCCAGCTCGACCGCCCCAGCGTCATAGGCTTCTTCGCGCCACGCATTCTCATCCCCGACTGGCTCTTTTCGCGGCTTACCCCCGCCGAGCTCGAACAGGTGGTTCTGCATGAGGCCGAACACCTGCGCCGCCGCGACGACTGGACCAATCTCCTGCAGAAGCTGGCCCTGGTGCTGTTCCCGCTGAACCCCGCGCTGGTCTGGATCGAAAGCCGCCTCTGCCGCGAGCGCGAGATGGCCTGCGACGAAGGTGTGGTGCGCCGCACGCAAGCGCCGCGCGCCTACGCGGCCTGCCTCACGAGCCTCGCCGAACGCCGGCTAGAGCTTCGACTTGAGCGGCGTCGCGCCCACGCGCTTTCACTCGGCGCATTCAGTCGCCGCCCTGAGTTGGCACGTCGCGTCCTGAGCCTTCTTGCCCGGAAGCAGACGCTTCATCCCATAGCGGCGCGCGCATTAGTCGGTGTTGCCGCCTGTGGACTGCTGGTTGCCTCGTTCGAACTCGCGCATTGCCCGCAAATGGTATCGTTCGTGCCCGAGGCAGCGTCGCAAAATCAGGTAGCACAGACTCGCCCAGCGCTCGTCGAAGGCGATGGAGATCGAGTATTCGCAGAGCCAATCGTAGCGCGCGGCAATTCAATGTTCCGCCCGGTCGAAACCAAGGCAATCTTGCCTTCGTACCAAAGTGCTGCGCCCTTCGCTCCAGCTTCTTCGCTCCGGGCACTTGTGCCAAAGGCAAAATCTGAAGACACATCCGAGCGCCAAGTCGCATTCACCGATTTCGCCGCGCCGCGTGAGATCCTGCTAAAGGCCGAAATGCCGATTGCCGATTCCGCTTCCGCCAGACAAATTGCGAACAGACAATTTTCAAATCCTGGCTCCGAAGATCAAGCCACGAGTTCACGCTTGATCGGACAAGTCGCGGAAGCCGGCTTCACCGGTCCGGCCGAAGTCGTCGTCCTCACAGCGTGGCAACAAGTCACATATTCGCCACGCAATGCCGGAATCGTTACCGACTACGACACCCGCGCGCCCGAGCAACAACAATCTGCCGATGCCGCAAACCAAACGAACAAGCGTCCAGCACTGCAAATCACCGTTACGCGGCTGATCTTCCTGGTCGCGCCGCGGCCCAACGCCATCACCTCCAACGCCCCTGCTCCCGGCTCCAAACCGCCGCGCTCAACAGGTTCCGATTCCGGCCAAGCCCCCGCTCCGTTGCCCGCGAGCGGATGGCTGGTCTTACAGCTTTAAGACAGGCAACTCTAACAGGCAACTTTAACCAGAAAGATTCAACCCAAAACGGAGATCAAAATGTTCATGTCAACTAATTCATTAGTAGCAAAAATCAAGAAGCTGGCGGTGCCCGCAGGCATATTGGCCACGCTTCTCTTTGTTCTTGCATTCGTCCTCGACCACAACAAGGCCATGGCTGCCGCAGCCGGCCCTCTCGACGACTCGAGCGTCTCGGCCCTAACCGCGCTCGACAACGCAGTAGAAGCCGTCGCCGCGCGTGTCACGCCCGCCGTAGTCAACGTCGCAGTCACCTCGCGTGTCTCGCCCGATGACCAAGGCGATGGCGACGGTGGGGGCCATGGCTCCGGCCAAGGCTTCGGCGGCATCAATCCGCAGGACCTCCCTCCCGGCTTCCGGCAATTTTTCTTCGGTCCTGGTGGCCAGATGATGAAGCCGCAGCCCCAAATTGAGCACGGCGTGGGCAGCGGTGTAATCATCTCGCCCGACGGATACATCGTGACCAACGACCACGTGGTCGATGGCGCAACCGAAATGCGCGTCACGCTCAACGACCGCCGCGTCTTCACGGCGAAGGTGGTTGGCGTCGACAAGCTCAACGACATCGCCGTCATCAAAATCGATGCGCACAACCTGCCCAGCATTCCCTGGGGCGACTCGGCCAAGCTGCATCCCGGCCAAACGGTGCTGGCCTTCGGCAGTCCCTTCGGCTACTTCCAGTTCTCGGTCACGCGCGGGATCATCAGCGCCCTCAACCGCCCCAATCCCTACACCGACGACGCGCGCAAGCCTGGCGACTTTATCCAGACCGACGCAGCCATTAATCCCGGCAACTCCGGCGGGCCGCTGGTGGACGCGCACGGCGAGCTGATCGGTATCGATACCTTCATCATCTCGAACAGCGGCTCGTTCGCGGGCGCGGGATTTGCTATCCCTTCGGAGATCGCGAAGGCCTCAGTGGAACAGCTCATCAAGACCGGCACCGTGCATCATGGTTATCTCGGCATTGCCATGAACGACGTGACGCCCGAGAACGCACAGTTCTTCAACCTGCCTGACGCCACCGGCGCCGTCATCAGCCAAGTATCACCCGACTCGCCCGCCAGCCGCGCCGGACTGAAGACCGGCGACGTGCTCCGCGATCTCAACGGCAAGAAGATTGAAGACGGCCGCGCCCTGCAGGTTGCAGTCAGCGAAACCGCGCCGGGAGCGGCGATCGATCTAGGCATCTTGCGCGACGGCAAGCCCCAGACGATTCACGTCACGGTGGGCGAGTTCCACAACCAGAAGACTGAAGAAGCCAGCAATGGCGGCGCAGGCGAGCAGCGCGGCCGGCTGGGAGTGGCTGTCGCCAATCTGTCGCCCGACGTGCGCCAGCAGTTCAACATTCCGGAACAGGTACAGGGAGCAGCGGTCCAGCAGGTGCGCCCTGGCAGCCCAGCCGACGATGCGGGCCTCGCTCCCGGCAACGTGATTCTCGAAGTCAATCGCCACGCGGTTACAGATGCCGACAACTTCGTCAGCCAGGTCCACGCAGCGCCGCAAGGCAAGGACATTCTGCTGCTGGTCTGGGCCAACGGCGGCGCAAGCTACCGAGTGGTGCATCCGGAGCAGAGTGGGGAGAGCGGAATGTAAGCAGCGAGTTCGTGCGCGTTGGCGCGCGCATTCGCGAGTTAGCAAATCGGCAACCGGGTTTCTGACCACTCTTGATCTAGTACCAATGAGAATGCGCCGGGTCCCGATTTTGGGACCCGGGATAGCACGAACTCCACAGGTGCGAACTCGCGCGGTCGGGGACGTAGCGGTGGCAGGTGGCCCGGTCATCACAATGAGCCATAAATGGCTGTGCCCCGTTCATCGCAGTTTTATCGCGATGAGCGGGCGGCTTTGAGCACAAACTCCACTGGTGCGAGTCAAGGGGGTCAGCGACCCGGGCAAGACGCGCGGCTAACTCAGAGTCGGAGGAGGATAAGTTGGGCGCCGCGCACTTTTCGAACGCAACTCTTTCACCGTCATAGGCAAACAGACCGACCCCAATTCCAAAAGACAATCTGTTTCGATATAAGTAAAACTCTTTCCACACGCGGCCAGCCAGAAACCGTAAACCGCACCCCGCTCTCATAAAATAAGCCTCCTAAAAACAGTAGTTTACGTCCATTATTCGGGGTGGCACGCTGAAGCCGGATCGAGTCGATTTACACGCCGCCCAAAATATCCCATTTGAAACAAGTTTTCACTTGACAAGCATCATTTTGGCGGCGTAAACGTGTTGGCCGTGCCCCGAGACCCGTTGGCACCATTGCGTAAAAGATCGTGTTCATCCCCCGGTGACCATCGCTGGATCAAAAAATCTACGGGCTTGCAGTTCAATCCCCCAACCGAGCCCAAGCAAGAAACTTCTCACTCAGCAAGGGAGCATCTCATGATGAAGAAAACCCTGATTTGTTTTGCTAGTGCCGCATTCGCGGTGGCGTGCTTGTCCGCGCGCGCCTGGGCCGATCCCGCCGAATTCGTTGGATTCGTGAGCTACGACGTAACTGGAACCAACGTCGCGGAATTCGATATCGATAATTTCACCGGACCGCTCGGCCTCCCAATAACCAGTGATCTAAACATGACCGATCTCAGCCTCACCGTGGATTTCACGGGTGGCGTATCGATAACGTATGGACAGTCGTATTTCACGCTGGCCAGCGATGGGCTCTCCTGGAACGGCGATCAGCTTTCCACCTTGTCCGGTCCGCCTACTGGATTGGCAAATGCCATCAGCGCAACGTTGAACGGTGACTTTGTCGAGAACACGATGCAGCTCAATGGCACCGACTGGGTGGGTGTTGGAGATACCTTCAGCGCCACGATCACCGATCCCGGCGGCCCTCTACAAGACGGCGATTTCGCGGAGATCGACGCGACCGTCACGCCGGAGCCTTCGACGTGGCTTCTGCTCGCCACCGGCATTCTGGGAATTTTGTTTTTCGCTGGAGCCGGCAGGATCAAGCGCCGGCAGGTCGCCAAAGCGCTGCCTCTGGTCTGCTTGTTGCTGCTGTTGCCGGCCGCGTCGCGTGCGCAATCCAACATTACGCTCTCGGCGTCCACCATACCCAGCACCGGCGCCAGCGGCGGCAGTGTGAGCATCACGGGTTCCGGATTTCCCTCTGGAACCATCACCCCTGGCGACGTCAGTATCGGCGTCGCGTCGACTTGCGGAAGTTCGGAAACCTCCGCCACGGCCACACTCGTCACCGCAATCGGACCGCTCTATAAAATCCAATTCACCGTGCCGGGCTTGAACGCAGGCATATACTATGTCTCCGTCAGCGGCTCGACCTCGACCGCGAATACTTTCGCCAGCACCAATTGCTCTAAGCTGGTGGTTGCCACCGGCGTCTCCTCGACGCTGACCATCGACACTTCAAGAGGAACGACCGATTGGATCATCAATAACGGCGTCATGACCATCGACTTCAACGCCACCGGGGGAGGGAAAATCTGGAGCATTGTGCCCACCGGCACCAACGATCAGATCGTCGACTTCGATCCCGGAACCTCCTTTGATCCCAACGACGGAACCGGCCACACCTCGGGCACTCTTCCTGCGGCCTGGACAGGTCCCACCGGCACCGGCCTCGACAAGAATGGCAACATCGTCACCTATCCCAGAGGCGGCGAACCCAAGGGCTTCTACATGGGCCTGTCGGGCTTCACGACAGCCGGCACCGAGACCAGCGGATACACGCTCACCCCCGATTACCTCGATTTCTGGGGCGCTTATCCCGCATACGCCAGCGCCCCCGGCACGATAGTGAACGCCACCGAGTACGAAGAGCATTTCGTGGTCACGCCCAACGACCCTGGCATTCACTTCTACTTCACGCTGTATCATCCCGCGCAGGTGCCCGTCGGTGTTGGCGGCGCCACCATGACCAACAACATTGCCGGCACTATCGGCGGCCAGGTGCAGTGGGTCTTCCGCTCCAATGCCGTAAATCTCTCCACTTTCTATCAGAGGCTCGCGGACCTGAGCATGGTCAACGGCGTCAGCACCCCCATGCCGTCGAGCGACGATTGTTTCTCCTCCGACGATAGCCGCAATGACCAGGACCTTACAGGGTTTGACACCATCGATCTCCATCCCGAGGTCGGTGTAAGCAATTTCTTCAACCCTGCCGGCACTCCGGGCAGCGAGATTCCCCTGGGTTTCCACCGCCATTTCTGTGTGAAGTACGACTTCTCCAGTTACGAGTACATTCACCCTGGCCAAGGTCTCTTTGGCAGTAAATATGGCCTCTTCGTGGCCCTATCGGCTGGCCACGATACCATGATCGACGGTCCGTCGAAAGAGAATCTGAACCTGACCACCAACAACATCGTCACCACCGAGCCCAACTCGAACCACTACAGGACCGGTGGCGTCGGCACCACGTCCATCGCCGCAGGCACCACCTTCGGCCCACGCATCTATGGGCCGTTCTACGTGCGCCTCAGTCAAATCGGCATGCCAACCATTTCCACCATCGACGGCGGCACCATCCAGAACCAGGACGATATGTTTGACGACGCCGTTGCCGCAGCCGCCAGCTTCATGAACTTCTATGACAACGAGCCGGTGTTGATCTCGAAGGGCTACGTTCCATCGACGCAGCGCGGCTCGGTCGCCGTCAGCGTTAGTGGCGTCTCGGGTGCTCCCAGAACCGCATGGGCCGTCCTCGCGCAAAATGCGGTCAACCACGAAAACAGCACCATGAGCTACCAGTACACCATCGACATCAGCGCAAATGGAACCGGGACCTTCACCAATGTGGTTCCCGGAACCTATCGCCTTTCGGTGTTCAATTTCGGCCAGTGGGGCGAGTATCGCCAGGACAATGTCGTCGTCACGGCCGGAACCACGACCCCGGTAGGACCGATCGCCTTCCAGCCCGAAAACTTCGGCGCGGTGGTGGGCACCATTGGAACCCCCGACCGCTCCTCGCACGAATTCCTGCACGGCGCCTACACGCAGAATTACTCCGACGGCCCGTTGGGTTACGACGATCGCGAGTACCCCGGCGCGTGGAACTACTGGAACGATTTCGCCTCGACCCAAGGCGCCGTCATCTACAACCTCACCGACGGTCCGGGCTACACCGCGACCTACAACCCCCTGGCATGGAACTACGCGCACTGGTATGTCTTCAATCCCGGACTCTACGGCGGCGACTGCTTTGCAAGTCAGGACATCACGACTTCGCAGAATGTGATTGGCTACGAGGACACGGGATGTGTCAGCCTCGGCGATAACATCGGCATTCCCGCGTATGTCAGCGGTCTGCCCGGGGCCAGCGGAACCAACGGCGTGACCACGAAGGTTCCTGCGTGGCAGATTCACTTCACACTGGCGTCGAACCCGGCTTCGGGCTACGTCGTGCTGAGCAACGCGCTGGCCTCATCGCAAACTGCGGTGAGCGTATCGTTGAATGGCTCGACGGCCATCAGCTACGCGCCTGGATCGAGCCACTACAGCGATGCGATCGAGCGCTCGGGCCTCAGCGGTTACACCGAGTGGATCGCATTCCAATGGCCTGTCTCCGCGCTGAATGCAGCAGGCACAGACAACGTCATCACCATCACTGCCGCTGGCTCCGGCACAACCTTCGAGGAAAATTCCGACGACGCGCTTCGGTTGGAATTATCTCCCAACGGCGCCAATCCAACTGTAACCGGCTGGAACGACTATTCCTTCGTGACCAGCGGAACCACCATCGCGGCCAAAGAGACCGTGCCCAACCCGTAATCGATCACCTCCCAAGAATGCAAAAGGCGGTTCCGATCATCTGATCGGAACCGCCTTTTTGTTTCTGCGCTGACCACCGAGGTTGACCACCGAAGGAAGATGGTTAGGATCTCGCGAGGGAAAATTACTTCCTCTCAACTAGGCAAACCTTCTGCACAAATTTCCGTCGCTAAATGCTAAATGGTTGAAAACAAACGCAATTACTTTGGAGCGAAGATTGCTTTCAATCTTGTGTATTAGAGATTCAAGCTCCGTGTCTCCACGTGGTTGGCGCGACGGAATCAGGCCCCGGCCAGCGACTTTATTTGAACGCGGGAAGAGACACAGATCATTGAACGGGCAGCATGTGGGAGTGGCAATTCGCCGGTTCGAGGCAATTCTCACAGTAACTTTCAATTTTCAAACTCACCGAGTCCACGAATAAGGCTGATCTCCCCCTTGCTGTTTCGCAGCCGCAAAGGCGGAGCTGTACGAGGCTGTCTGAACTTAGGAGAATGAAAATGAAGAAGGTTCTATTTGCAGTTGCCGCAATGGCAACCACCGTTGCGCTTACCCCGGCTGCTTTCGCCAATTCGTTGACCTTCAATCACGACAGCCCCTCGATAACACTTGACTCGGATAACCCGGCCGACCAAGGCACAATCACCCTAACTGACTTCGCCCAAATTCTGAACACCAACAACAACAAGAGCCTCACCATTGATGGCTTCGTGTTCTTTCTTGGGGGCAACTCAGTAAGTGGCGCAGCCGGCGACACGCCGGGCGAATTTCTTTTCGCGGAAAACGGCTGGACCTATGCCATCGGTGAGGGCGATCTGCCGAGCGCACCGGGCAATCCGTGGGCGAAGAACTCCGTCCCCGCGATTGGCGGTCCCGTGGCAAGCCAGGACAGCAGCAAGAAGAATTACCTCTCTTCTGTAGACGTCATCAACGATGCAAGCTCCGGCTATTGCTACGCAGGCGAAGTGCTCGCACCAGGCGCCGATTGCGAGATCGAGTTGCAGATCACAGCCAACTACGACGCGAGCGGTGCGGCAAGCGATACGTTTGTTTACGGCTTCGCCGACGGCCAGCTCTCGGGAAAAGGCGCAGGTGCTGCGAGCGACTCGCAATTCCAGGGCATGGAGGAGAACATCCACATCGACGTCGCTCCCGAGCCTCGCTCGCTGGTTCTGCTCGGAACGGGCTTCGGCCTGATCGGTCTGGTGGTCTTTTGGCGCCACCGCCGCGCGGCTGCCCGTGCGACGATTTCCTAATTCTGCAGACTTGCTTCACATAGTTGCCAGTTCTCTCCAGCCAACCGGCCTTCGCACATCGCGAAGGCCGGTTGGCTTTTGGAGCGGAGAACGCGCTTACGATCTATCGCGGCGGTTGCGAAACCATTTGGCAACCCCGAGCGTCAGCAGCAATCCGCCGAAGGGCAGGCACATCAAGGCCACGATCAGCGCGAACCAGCCCGCATTGGTGCTGGCGCCGTTGCGCGAGTAGCCGCCGAGCACTGTGATCAGCAGCAGTACGCACACGAGGCCTGTTGCGACCATCGAGCCACCCCACTGCAAAAGCTGGCGGGTGCCGTCGTCGGGTGGAGTGGTCGTTGCGCTTTTCGGTGGGATCGAGGGCATGAGCGTCTGTTCAATGCTAATTGAACGACGGGGTTCTTACGCCCGCTACGCGGACTAACCCTGCGCCAGCCGCAGCATCACATAAGTAATCACGCCCGTCACGGAAACGTAGAGCCACAGCGGAAACGTCCAGCGCGCTATCTTGCGGTGCTGCGGAATGCGCCCCGAGAGAGAAAAGAAAAACGTAATGAGGATCAGAGGCAGTGCTACCACCGCGAGGACAATGTGGCTCGCCAGCAACCAGAGATAAAACGTGCGCAACGCCGCGTGAATCGGGTAACGCACATCGCCGTGCAACGCGTGGTGCAGAATGTAGCTCACGAGAAACAAACTGGAAAAGATGAAAGCTGTAATCATCGCGGCGCGATGCCGTCGGATTTGCCGCGCGCGGATGAAAGTATAGCCGATCGTGAGCGCAATAGCGGCCAAGCCGTTGAGGATGGCGTTGAGCGCGGGGAGAAAGGCGAATTGTGCGCTCGAAGCCGCGGCAGGATGAATATAGATAAGCCAGAAAAGAAACGTCGTAGCCGCAGCGCTGATCAAAAGAATGGCGGCAATGGCCGGAGCCGTGCCGGAGCCTGGAGCGGAGGTGGGTGCGGTAATGGTCATTTGGTTAACTTAATTATCGGCTCCCTTAGCCTGGGGTTTTCTCTGATCCTTGATTGACGAATCTCCTTGATCGATTCGATGATTCGCTTTCCTGCATCTCGCCCTGCCCAACGAAATGCCATTCGGGATGATTCGACACGAGAATGTTCAGCTGCCGTCACAACGACGCGTATTGCGCCAATGGGGCCGGTTTCAGCAAGCATCAGCACATCAAGCAGTCCAAAGACAGCCCAATCCAGATAGTCTCCCTAGTCCAAAGACAGCCCAATCCAGATAGTCTCCCTTTCGGAACTCTTCGTCTTCGGGCAAATCGTCAACGACCTCGAAAGACGCCGCTGGTTCAATTCTCAATGTAATCTTGGCAAATGCTAAATGCCCGCCAAAATGTCTTTCGCATACGCCTGTCGCGCTGACGGGAAACTCCAAAGACGAGGGATGCAACTTAGGCAATCCTTCAAGCCAAAGTGCTATGTAGTCTTTCATCGCAATCTGCCCTCATCATTATTATCAAATGACAAGTTCGGCTCTCGTCGTTACGATCTCGCCCTCGCGCAAAGCATAAGCGTAGTAAACAGTAGCGGCAGATAAAGCACGCTCACCTTCAGCAGATCGCGGGCCAGCATGCGGCTTTCGTCTTCAGTCTTTGCGTGGAGTATGCGCGCGAAGCGAACCGTGTACGCAAGATAAACCAGTCCCAACGCGGTTGCCGGAATGGCGTAGACCGCGCCCGTAACGCCGAGCCACCACGGCGCCAGGCTCACGGGAATCATCAGCACCGCATAGAAGATGGCTTCGACAACAGTGGACCATCCGTCGGGCTGCACCACGGGTAGCATGCGAATGCCGGCGCGAGCGTAGTCGTCGCGATAGAGCCATGCAATCGACATGAAGTGCGGAAACTGCCAGACGAACAAAATTGCGAACAGCGCCACCCCAGGCCACTCGATGCGACCGCGTGCTGCGGTCCAGCCCAGGAGCGGACCCATCGCGCCAGGAAACGCGCCGACGAATGTGGCGAGCGATGTAACGCGCTTGAGCGGCGTATAGATGGCGACGTAAGTGAAGGCCGTGAGCATCGCCAGTGCAACGGTAATCGGGTTGGTATAGAGCGCGAGCCAAAGCCCGCCGAATGCAATGGCGCCGAGACCGGCGATGATTCCCACGGCCAGCGGAAAGCGGCCCGAGGCCAGCGGCCGGTTGGCGGTACGCTTCATGCGCGCGTCGGTCGAGCGCTCGAGGCACTGGTTGAGTGCGCCCGCGCCGGCCGAAACCGCGCCGATGCCAAGCAGCACGTCAAGCAGGCCCCGCTGCAGCGTGGAGATGCCCGACTGCATCGAGCCAAGATAAAACCCGCCCCATCCCGTGACCAGCACCAGTCCCACCACTTTGATCTTGAAGAGCTCGCGCAGGTCGTGGATGAGCAGCGCCGTCGTGCCGGGCGTCGGCGCGTGCAGGGCGTGCGCGTGCAGCGGTTCTTCACCACGCGGTGCGGTGAGAGGAGCCGGAACTGTGGCCTGGGAGACAGGGGTCATGGGGACAAAAGAAGATTACGCAATGGCGCGAAACGCCGCTTATTCAACTTTGATGATAACAACCTGGGATGGTTTCCGACGGAAGCGTCGATTTGAGATATATTGACGCGGTTAATATAGGACCATCCAGGAGGAGATGTCGTGGGAGGTACATCCATTGGCGGTGCGGGCTACAGTCTGTTTGGCTGCCGGCGAATGAGCCGGGATGGTTCTTACATCGCGACCGAGTTCTTTTGCATTTTGTACGTGCCCCTGGCTCCAATCAAAACGCTGCGCGTTACTCCGGCCCCGGGGCAGTCTCGACTGCCGTTTGTGCCAAAGAAGTTCGTGCAAGCGATCAGGCAGCCGCTTGATTTGTCCCAAGTCATCTCGGTTTATCTGACAGCGATCGCAATCATTGCATATGGCCTGTCTTTCTTTGAGTTCGCGGCGCCATATCTCAAGGGACATTCGAACCTGATGGACAATGGATGGCTGGAGATGCTCGCTTTTCTGGCCTGGATGTGGCTGCCCTGGTTTTTCATGCAATCGGTAAGAAAGCGTGCGATGGAACGTGCATCCGAGGACATTCGTAAGTTAAATAGTCCAAAGCCAATCGGCGAATAGGGGATTTGTTTTTCCCGTCCCCGGGAATTGCGCCACCCACCCTTCGGCACATCGTCCCGCATCAAACTTTGGTAAGGGGCAACCCTGACTATCCAATCGCAGAGAAAAGCCTTCGTCCCATGTAAAATGGTGTCTACCGGATGATGCATTCCCCTCTAGCGGCTGCCCAACAGGCAACCCGCACCCCGCGGGAGAGCGAGTCGCGGACATCCGTAACCCACGAAAGACCAGATCCGCTCGGCGAAAAGCAAACTCCGCTCATACAGGTCGAAGCCCTGCGCAAGTCCTATCGCACGGCGCGCGGCGAACTGGTTCTTTTCGACGGTCTGAATCTCTCGGTCGAGGCCGGCGAGATGGTGGCGATTGTGGGCCAGTCGGGTGCCGGAAAAAGCACACTTTTGCACATTCTGGGTGCGCTTGATACCCCTTCTGCGGGAACGGTATACTGCGCCTCAACCAATGTGGCCTCGCTTTCCCCGCGGCAGGCGGCAGCCTTTCGCAACCGCGAGATCGGCTACGTTTGGCAGTTCCATTACTTGCTGCCGGAGTTTACGGCCCTGGAGAACGCGGCCCTGCCGCTTCTGGCGCGCGGCATGCGCCAGTCTGAAGCCCTCGAAATTGCAGGGAACTGGCTGAAAGAGGTGGACTTGGACGATCGTCGAACCCACAGGCCGGGCGAGCTCTCAGGCGGCGAGCAGCAGAGAGTGGCGCTAGCCCGCGCATTGGTTACCAGCCCGCGGCTGCTCCTGGCCGACGAGCCCACAGGCGACCTGGACGGCACAACCGCCGGCCGCGTCTTCGAACTGATCGAGCGCTTGCATTTGAGCCACGGGCTTACTTCCATCTTGGTAACCCACAATATGGAGCTGGCCCAACGATGTACACGGACTCTTCGTCTCGCCAACGGTAGGCTGACGGCGCTCACAGACGCAGTGCGGCCATCAACGTAACCTGTAACTTCTTTGCGGTATTGCATCATTTTCCGCATTTTTTGAGTCTTATAAGTTAGGGCCCCAAAAAAGGTCATTTCCCCAGGTGGGTCTGCAGAGGTCGGGATGGAAGTCAGCCGGAGCAAACAAACCGGCGACGGCAAGGGTAAAAATTGACCCAGAACCATCCAAAATAGCCGTTCGGAGGGAGGGTAATCTCTTCTAAGAGTCCTCCGGAGGCGAAGCAACAGGAAGGGCGCACGCAGCAGGGTCGAAGCCGAAGAACCAGATTCCCAGCGACAAGTGGCTCAATGAGCCGACACCGATGGGGTTTTCGAACACCGGACGACTATTGCGGCGGGTAGCTCGGATTAAGGGAGCACACTATGTTCGAACGGTATACGGAGAAGGCGCGGCGCGTCATCTTCTTCGCGCGGTACGAGGCCAGCCAATTCGGCTCGCCTTATATCGAAACCGAGCACCTGCTGCTGGGGCTGCTACGTGAAGACAAAGCGTTAACCAACCGCTTCCTGCGTTCGCACGCCTCGGTGGAGTCGATCCGGAAGCAAATTGAAGCCCACACTACGATCCGCGAAAAGGTGTCGACCAGTGTGGATCTGCCGCTTTCGAACGAGTGCAAGCGGGTCCTCGCCTATGCCGCGGAAGAGGCAGAACGGCTGGGCCACAAACATATCGGGACCGAACATCTGCTCCTGGGCCTGTTGCGGGAAGAGAAGTGCTTCGCGTCGGAGATTCTGCAGGAGCGCGGATTGAAGCTGGCGCAGATTCGCGACGAGCTGGCGCGCGTGACGCAGGAAAAAGCCCCGCCGCAGCAGCGGCAGCGCGAGTCGAGTCTGCTTGCGGAGTTCAGCCGCGATCTCACCCAAGCTGCAATGGACGGGCAACTCGATCCGCTGGTCGGCCGCGAAGGCGAGCTCGAGCGCGCCATTCAGATTCTCTGCCGCCGCACCAAGAACAATCCTGTTCTCATTGGCGAGCCTGGCGTTGGCAAAACCGCCATCGTCGAGGGACTCGCTCAGCGCATCGCCGACGGCGAGGTGCCCAGCTTTCTCGCGGACAAGCGCGTGCTCGGGCTCGATCTTTCGCTCATCGTGGCTGGAACCAAGTACCGCGGCCAGTTTGAAGAGCGCCTCAAGACCATCATGAAAGAGCTGATGGAAAATCAAAACTCCATCATCTTTATCGACGAGCTGCACACCCTCGTGGGCGCGGGATCGGCCGAGGGGTCGCTCGATGCAGCGAACATCCTCAAGCCGGCGCTCTCTCGCGGCGAAATCCAGTGCATCGGCGCCACCACGCCGGGAGAGTACCGCAAGTCCATCGAGAAGGACCGCTCCCTCGAGCGGCGCTTCCAGGCCGTCAAAGTTCCGCCGCCCAACGAGGCCGATGCCATCAAGATCATCATGGGCATCAAGGACCGCTATGAGAAGTTCCACGCGGTCAGCTACACCGATGCCGCTGTCGAGTTCGCCGTGGCGCACTCCAACCGCTACATCCCCGACCGCTTCCTGCCCGACAAGGCCATCGATTTGATTGATGAAGCTGGCGCGCGCGTCAAGCTGCGCCAAACCTCGCTGCCCGAGGAGATCACCGAGGTGCAGAAGCGCATCAAGTTCATCGTGCACCGCATGGACTCAGCCATTGCCAACCACGAGTTCGAGAAAGCGCGCTTCTATTCGGACGAGGAACGCAAGGAGCGCGAAAATCTGCGCGCCCTGCGCGACAAGTACCACCTCGACGACTCTGCGGCAGGAATCGTCGGCCGCGAGGATATTGAGGATGTCGTGAGCCGCTGGACCGGCGTGCCTGTAACCAGCATCAAGGAAGAAGAAACTCAGAAGCTGCTGCGCGTGGAAGAGGAGCTGCACAAGCGCGTCATCTCGCAGGAGAAGGCGATTTCGGCGCTCGCGCGGGCCATCCGCCGCAGCCGTGCGGGCCTCAAGTCGCCGCATCGGCCCATCGGTTCGTTCCTCTTCCTCGGCCCCACCGGTGTGGGCAAAACAGAAATGGCGCGCACCCTGGCTAACTTCCTCTTCGGCTCCGACAAGGCGCTCATCCGCTTCGATATGTCGGAGTTCATGGAGAAGCACTCGGTCTCGAAGCTCATCGGCTCGCCTCCGGGCTACGTGGGCTACGAGGAGGGCGGCCAGCTCACCGAGCGAGTCAAACGCTCTCCCTACTCGGTCGTCCTGTTCGACGAAATCGAAAAGGCGCATCCGGATGTCTTCAACATCCTGCTGCAGGTGTTTGAAGACGGCCAGTTGACCGATGGTCTGGGCAACACGGTCGACTTCAAGAACACCATCCTCATCATGACCTCGAACATCGGCGCGCGGCATCTGCAGAAGAAGCAGGGCCTCGGCTTCCAAAGCGAGCGCGAAGACATCGTGAGCGACAAGGTCGAGGAACTGGTGAGGAACGAGGTCAAGAAAACCTTCAACCCCGAATTCCTCAACCGCCTTGACGAAGTGATCCTGTTCCAGTCGCTCTCCGATCCCGATCTCATCCAGATCGTCGAGCTCCTGGTGCAGCAGTTGAACGTCAATCTGGCGCAGAAGTCGATCACCATCTCGGTGACCGAGGACGCCAAGAAGTGGATTCTGGATAAGACACTCACCGACCGCAGTTACGGCGCGCGTCCCTTGCGCCGCGCACTGCAACGCTACGTCGAAGATCCGCTCTCTGAAGCGCTCATCGCCGGCCAGATCCAGGAGCGCCCCGCGTTCCTTGAGGTCTACCTCAATATCAACCAGCTCTTCTATCGCCCCGTAAGCGCCGACGAAAACGCCACCGAAGAAAAAGCAGCCGGCGTCCTGCTCTTCAGCAACTAACCGAACCAAACAAACCAAAGCCGTGTTCGCGCCAAGCGAACACGGCCTTTTTTATTCCAGGACGGATATCGCCGAAGCGTGGCAGAGGCTCACCGGCACTGCTCGTTCGCTGGCCTACAGATTGCCTTGCACCGACTCAACCGCTGCAGCGCTCTCGAAATGCGGCACAGCCGCCGCCACAGGCGCAAACGGCTGCAGCAACTGCCCCATCAGTCCCGGATCGACCGGGCCGTCAATTCCGTACTCCTTCGGCCATTGCTTCTTCGGCATGTACCAGCTTCCAAAAATCAGATCCACGAAGGGCAGCATCGAAGCGTAATTCCTGTCCACATGATCGCGCCGCGTGTGATGCCAGTGATGAAATGCCGGCGTTGTGACAAGGAAACTCAGCCAGCCGAACCGCCAGTTGATGTTGGCGTGGATAAAATAGCCCCACATGATTCCCAGCAACATGACGATCAGCGGCACCGGGTCCACCTGATGCCCCGCCAGCGGACGCGCCAGTCCCAGCGCGTACATGGGCACGAATCCGCAGAAATGCGAGAAGACAATATCCAGCGGATGTGCGTGCGAGTTCACCAGCCAGTCCATCTCTTCGGCGTTGTGGTGGATCGAGTGGAAGCGCCACAGGAATGGAATCTCGTGCTCCCAGCGGTGTCCCCAATAGTAGCCAACCTCGCCCGCTGCCAGAGCCGCCATAGCGCGCGCCCATAGCGGCAGATGTCCGGCCGCGGCAAGCACAGCATGCGGGACCAGTGCATGCATCGTCCACGCCAGCGCGGCCATGGGAACTACCAGCAGAGCCTTCGGCAGTAGGCTGTTGACGATGTAGTAGCCAATGTCCCGTGCCAAGCCCGCGCGGAATATCTTCTGCTTCTTTTCCGCAAACATCCGCTCCAGCGGAATGAAGATCACGGCAAGAATGAAAAACCAAATGCTCAGCCGCAGAACATCCAGAAGAAACTGTCGCGCGGGTTGCGGAAGGCTTTCCAAAATTTCCATGTTGCTCAGTTGCCCGTCAGGCGTCAAAAGAAATAAATCGGGGAACGCCGATCGCCAAGCGCTCCCCGTTCACCTTTACTGTCTTCCTCTGGCGTCCTATCTCTGAAGTTCGCAGCCAAACTACTCTGTCATCCTGAGCGAGTTTTGGCGCAATTTTCGCGCCAAAACGAGTCGAAGGACCTGCATTTGCGGCTTCAACTTAGGGCACCAACTTCTGGGGCGCCACCCTATCGTTACCGCTTCGCTCGCAGCCAGCGCCGCGACTTCACCAGGCCCGCCCCAGCCATCAACCCCGTGAGCAACAGGGCAAAACTCTCCGGTTCAGGAGTCGCCGTCAAGGAGACGTCGTCCAGCAGCGTGAAGGGAGGCACCTGCGGCGAGCCTACTGCCAGGAATGAGAGGACCTCGCTGCTGCTGGTCGCCGTGAATTCCATCGACGCCGGCATCCATCCCGAGAAGGTCTGACTCGGAAGGTGATACACCTGGGTCTTATCGGTCTGGCCGCCCAGGCTCACTTGGAGCTGTTGCGTCGTGGGACCTGTAAACCCCGTCTGCTGCGAGGCCGCCCAGTAAAAGGTCAGATCGTAACTGTCGCCGGCCGTCAGGCCGTTAATGGTTTGCTGAAGCGGGCCGGTCTGATAGTCCGCATCGAGGCCGACGAAATCAGCGCCGGCGGGAGGCGTTGCTACGTTGATCAGCGACAACCCTCCATATTGGCCGTTTACGACCCCGGTTGGCTTCGAGGACGAGAACAAAAAATTGTACTGCGGGTAGGGGTTGCTCCAGTCAGTTGCGCTAATTCCGTTGTAGCCCAATTGGCCGAGACCAGTGTTTTCGGAAAAGTCGCCATTCTGAACCAGCTCCGTGGCGTGTGCGGCTGCACCCGTCACCACAAGCGTTGTGATTGCCAGGCCGGCCAGCACTGCTTTGAAACGCGCGACGTGTTGACCCGCAAATCTCCGGGAAATTTCGTACATGCTGCTCTCCTTCGTTTTACTCGTTCACAAAAAACGTTTCAGTCGAGGGGGAGCCACGACACTTCAATTGTTTTTGGATTGATCTAGTCCAAATTAACATGTGTCACAGAGCCCGGCAAGCCATTTCGCCCGGGCCTCTTACCACTATTGGTGTAGAAGCCAGAAGGGCGGGGAAGTTAGAACTGGTTGCACGGGCCCGGTTTTGAAAGGCCACGGCTTTAAGGGTTGCGGAAAACCCTTCAAGAACAGCAAGAAGTGTCAGGGCACGACTTCAGTAAGTGTTCCAACTTTCCCTCTTAACAGGATCAGCGAGTGCTAATCTGAACTCGCTCCTTGAGCACTTCACGTCGAGCGTCCCCCCAATCTCCTTCCAGGAAGAGGATTATGACAATAGCGACGACTGCAAAAGCGCGCCTCATCATCACCTGGTTTCTCAGAGTCCTTTTGGGCTTAGCCTTTCTGGTAATCGGAATCGAAAAGCTT
>JBEKPD010000041.1:0-50288 GCA_049521075.1 Occallatibacter sp. | reverse complement strand
CCCTGCCGCTCGATATCAGTTCAAGCGGCGCGCGGATGCCGGAATTGCTACCTCCACGTGGAACTGACGGTCCTGTGGCGCCAAGACCTTCGGAGGAGAATGAGCAGCGCCTCTTGGGGAATCAGAAGCAACAGGAGACCCATGAGAGCAATATGAAGTCAGTCACCAAGGCCGACCAAATCTGGGACTCCATGAATCAATTCGCGAAAAGGGGTTTTGACTTGATGGCAAAGGAAGCGGAGGAAACTTCTGACGCTCGCAAGGCCGAACTTTGGGAGCAGCGGACTTCGGCGTTTCATTCTGCTGAAGAAAAGCTGATTGACTGGGTCCGGGAGAACTCGGTTCCTCCCTATTCGCAGCAGGGACTTCCTCCGCGCCTACAGCTAGAAATCGATTTCCGGGGCGCACTTTATGAGGAGTACTCCGGTGATTACTACGACGCCAGAAACCTGTTTTCACAATGCCGTGAAAATACCAGTCTTCAAGACCCCACAGCCACGTGGAACGGAACTCCCATATCGGCCCTGGTGCCGCAGCATTTTGAAGAGATGGTTACGGAGGCTCAAGGGCTACAGAGTCAGATCATGTCGCTGCACACATCCATGGCGCAGTCTTACGGGTCACCTGATGGAACGGAAGAGGAACGATATGAGTACCTTCACAAGGCGCAGAAAAACCAGCGCGCATGGCAGAACGACAGCGCGAGTGCCGCCAGCCTGATCCGGGACCGCGCGAAAACGACTCTTCGTAACGATTCAAGTCGGGTCATTCTCAACGACACGGCACAGACAACAGCCAGATAGACCCGCATGAACGCGCTCCACTCCAGCGAAACTTGCCGCTCTGGCAGCAAATCTCAATTGGCGCCAGATTTGCCGAAGCACTCACTGAAATCAAATAGGTCTTCATAAGTCGGCATGTGGCGATCATTGTCTGGGTGGAAGCTGCAGTGGTGGGCGATTGCTGACATCCTTCCGATTCGGAGCACGGTTTCGCCGCGGACAGCATGCTTCACAAATGCTTTGCCTAGCCAGCGAGGATCCCTCAGGGGGCAAAGCCCCTCATATTTCCTGCCCTTTTCGGCACGGCTGAAGCCGTGCCCTTTCAAGGCTCGATGTATGCAATCCCACATCTCAGAAGCGAGATGTGGGGCACCCGGGAAGTTATGTCGTGATACGAGACTGAAAAGCAACCACGGGTCCTTCGAATCTCTCCGCTGCGCTTTGGTCGCTCAGGATGATAGCTGTATTTATGTTGCAAACTTTCGGCCTAACCGAGACTTAGTTGGCGTAGCAGATCGGAGAAGCGCGGATCGGAGCGCAAGGGATCGAGGCAGGGATCGACGAGAAGATGGGATAGCGCCTGACTATGCGCCTTTAAGGATTCCGAGAGCCATCGAAAAGCCTTGTCCTTCCTGCCTAATCCGGCGTACACGAGCGCGATTTCGTAGGCTCCGGTGCCATCGGGCGTTTGCTGGCTTTCGAGTGTTGCGACGATCTTGAGAGCCGAATCAACCTGTCCTGCGCGGGCATATGCGTTGCCTAAGTGTCCCAGAGCCCTGGCGCTTGTGCCTGCCTTGCGAAACTCGCCGATTGACTTAGCGTACTTAGCTTTCTCAGCGTAGATAACGCCCCAGAAGAACGCCTCATTGGTCAGGTTCAACCCCTGTGCACGGGCATTGGTTAACAAGATTGCGGCGCGATCATAGTTGCGGGTGGTGTAATAAATCGATATGGCGCCAAGAAACACATGGGAAGAGAATGGATCGAGCGCTCTGGCACGTTCGGCTTCGGCAATGGCTTCAGCGCCGCGCCCAGTTCGCGCTAAAAGCATTGCATATCTTATATGAGTCTCGGCCGAACCTGGACTAAGTTCGAGCGCCCGATAAAATTCTCTCTCTGCCCCCGTCCAGTCCCAGCTCAAATCCATTAGTGCGTTTGCCAGCTCGGCATGGCCCTCGGGCAACGAGCTGTCGAGTTTGATCGCCACGAGCGCCTCATCGCGCTGCTTTGAAAAGGCCGTGGCATCGGGAATCCATTCCGTTTCACCCAGCCAGCCGTAGCAGGCCGCCAATGCGGAGTGGGCCTCGGCGAATTTAGGATCGAGGGCGATGGCCTTCTGAAAGTATTTCAGCGCGCCTTTGGCATCGTCTTCGTTGAGCCGGACCATGCCTTGCAGGTAGGTGTTCTCCGCGTCGCTGTTTACGGTTCTTACGTGCGCAAAGTGGGCTTGTGTTTGCGCGTGGGCGACATGATGCCATCGAACATAGCCGAGCCACACGAGAATTGCGACAGGCGCGAGAGCAAGCGCCGCAGAGACGAATAGGCGTGGCGAAAGCCATGACCGCGCTTTCGCGTTGCTCCGCGTTTCGCCGCCGATGGTTTCGGAATCCTGGATGTGGTGGGGGATGTGGTTCGGCTGGTTTGGTTGTGGATTATGTAGGTGCAGAGGAAATGTTATGGGCAGGAATTTTGCAGATTCTATCGACTGATCAAAAAGGAACCTGGGAACATAGGCGCCGCTGGGAAGTTGAATCCGGACCACGGATTCCGGTTCTGTCTCGAGGTAAAAATTGTTGAGCTTTTTCCGGACTTCTGTCGCCTTTACACGGACCACGGCGTCGTTGGCGGTGTCGTAGCCCGGCGGACGCCCGAACATTTCGATCCCGATCTGCCGCTCCCGCAAGCTGTCGAACTCGCCTGCCAAAGCATGTTCTACGATCAGGCGAAGGAAATCCTGGGCGCGTCTGCACGTTGCGAAACTGCTACTCGAGAGAATGTCACGAAGATGGCGGCGAACCGCATTGGCCGCTTCAGGAGAAAGCCGCTCACCCTTGCGAGCTGCGGTGCTGGCCGGTGTCGACATATGCATAGAGCCCCAATTCTAGGTTTTAAGTGAGATCTGGGGCGATGCAAATGCAAATCCAAGTCCCTCAACGCCGTTTGGCGCTGAGATGACCGTCCGCTGCTTGTGCAGAAAAGCAATTCAGCGGGCCGCTATGGTCGAAACGACCTAGCATGCGTCACGGCGGAGAATTCCTCAATCGAAAAAGTTTACCACAATTTAAAAAGATGCGACCGGAGAGCCGTAACGTTCGCGGATTGCGAGCAAACGTTAACTATAAGTAAATGATACTAGATGATTTATAGAATCATCTCTCAGCAAACTGTTACAAACATTGCTTGTCTCGTATTGCCGGTGCTGTGATCTCCCGGTCACGGCGAGGGCGGCGTTTTTCGCGTCGTATCTGGCACGGTCTATTGCTCGTAGATGGCTGGGCGGCTGGTAAGAACACAGCCCGGCAGCCAGAGGTCGACTGCCGGTTCGGAGACATCGCCGAGCCGGGTGATTTTTGCAATTGGGAGGAAAGTTTTATGAATCGGATGCTTGTCACCGCAACATTCGCGCTGCTGCTTGGCCTGGCTTCACCACAGGCCCGCGCGCAGCTTAGCCTCACCGAAACCAGTTCAACAGACTGGCACATCACCAACGGCACTCTGACGATGGACTTCAATCCGGCGGGCGGAGAAATCTGGAGCATGTACCTGAATGCCTTTTCGAGCGACAATCTCGTCGATCTGACACAAACCGGCGGCGATGGGCATCCCAAGGGCCTGTACATGGATAACGATGGCACGTGTATGACGCAGGGAATCGGCAGCTCCGCGACCCCTACTGCGAACTATCACCTGGATAGCGGTCACTACCTGGACTGGTGGATCAGCTGGCCGGCCGGTTCCAGCTGTGGGATGACGTTGACCTTGCATTACGTTCTATTTCCCAACGATCCCACGGTGTGGACTTATTACGTGGCTAACCACGCTTCGGGCGCGGCAGAGGGCACCTTCGGTCAACTCCAGTTCCTGTTCCGCGTCAGCTGGGTCTATTTCTACGACACCTACCAAGTCAACGAGGGATTGAACAATCTGGGCGGGTGGTCGCTTACGCTGCCTTCCGAGACGGATCTTGGCTCTACCGACACCGGACGCGCGGTGCAGAATGCCGCCGAGGACCTGCACGGCTTCTCGCTGCCCTCCGCGTGGGGCCGCGAGTTTTATACCAAGTACGACTTTTCGACTTATGAGTATCTGCACAAGGCGCAGTGCGTGTACGGCAGCCAGTTTGGCGCCTGCTCGATCTTTCCCAGCACAGAAACCAATGAGGGCGGCCCAACCAAGCAGAATCTGGCGTTCACCGAGAATATTGTGATGGGCGAGTTGAACTCGAACCATCTGGACAACGACACGCCCGGCTACGTGACGACGGGCGCCACGACGCGCGTTTGGGGCCCTGTTGGCTTCCAGTTCTCCGAGGGCCAATCTGCCTCGACGATGTATAACAATGCGGTGAATTCGATTGCCGGCGCGCTGACGAATTTCGCCGGTGACGGTACGCTAACCGCCGCGGGATATGTGCCGACCGGCACCACGCGCGGTACCGTTTCGCCGACCATCTCGGGCGCAGGATCGGGCTCCTCCAACACCGCCTGGGTGGTGCTGAGCGATGAGAACAAGAATTTCCAGTACTCGGGCGTCGGGTATCAATATTGGGTGGCCAACAACTCCAGCGGCAATGCGAGCCTCTCGAACGTCTGGCCGGGCACGTATCGTCTGAGTGCGTATGTGCTCGGGCAGTGGGGCGAGCTGCGCTATGACGGCGTCAGCGTGGTGGCGGGCAACACCACCAGCCCCAGCCTGGTCTTCAAGCCGGAAAACTTCAGCCCCAGCGGCGACTCGGCCGTGTGGACCATCGGTACTCCGGATCGCTCCTCACATGAGTTCCTGCACGGAAAAAATACTTCCGGTAACGCGGGCTCGTGCTCGGGATGCGACGACCGCGAGTACTTTGGCAACTGGAATTACTGGGCGGATTTTTCCGCCAACAAGGGCTCGGTGGTCTACTACGCGACGGCCGTCGGCTCGACGCCCGCAACCAACAATCCGCTGGCATGGAACTACACGCAGTGGAACCAGTTCGATCCCGGCCTGTATGACTCGAGCAACGACACCACCGACAACTATGTCAATACCATTCCCAGCTATGTGAAAAGTCTCGCGGGCGAAAGCGGAACCAACGGCGTCACCACGACGGTTCCACCGTGGTATGTCTACTTCACCACCACAGCGGCGCAGGTGGCGCAAGGCAGTTATGTCGATATCTCGATCGGCTTGCCTTGCGTGGAAGCAAACCTGACGGCCTCGCTCAACGGGCACGCGCTGACCTGGAATGCGATCAATAACAGCGATTGCTCGGTGCGCAGCGGACTTTCCGGCTACTACCAGTGGGTGGTCTTCGAATGGCCGACCTCCGACCTGGTGGCCAGCGGGAGCCAGGATACTCTGGAGTTGAGCGTCGCCGGGAATGTGCAGGGCGTGGAATACGATGCGCTGCGCATGGAGATCTCGAAAACCGGCGCCAATCCCAACACCACGGGCTGGCACGACTACGAGTACGTCACTTCTGGCAGCTATATCGCGGCGGATGATGCGATCTCGAGTAACTACTAGACTGCAGTGAAGAAGAACCTTCGCTGGCCCATCGTTTCGCCTGTTGTATGGGCGAAACGATGGGCCGCGAATTTCCCAGGCAGCAATTCGTGCGGTCAGAGCCAGTTAATAACAGGCTTTAGTGCGGCTTGCCGGGCAGCACGAAGTGGTCGGCGCAGCGCGGCTCGTAGGAGTCGCCGGGCATTTTGATGGGGCTGTCATAGGCTGCGGGCTTGCCGTCGATGAGGCGCTGTGAGTAGAGGGCGCGGGCTCCGCAGGCGCAGTAGGCCATGCACTCCGTGATGCTGCCGCCGTAGGCGTTCACGAGCCATGAGAGGTTTAGCATTTCCCCAAACGGCATCGCCCGAAAATCGAGATCGAGGCCGGCGACAAGCACATCGTGACCCGCGTCGAGCAGGTGCTTGACGAATAGAAAAAGCTCGCTGACAAATTGGCCTTCGTCGATGGCGATCGACTCCACGCGCTTGCCGATCTCCTGCTCTTTGTCGCGGATGGCTTCAAGAACTTCCCAGGGATTGGTGGAGTTGAATGTGATGGCGTCCATTCTGCCGCCGCCGTTGGGATTGCGGCTCTCGACCACACCAGGCCCGCCCTTGGTGTCGTCGCTGGGCTTGAGAACCAGAACATATTGCTTGGCGTACTGGCGGCGCATGTCAGCGCGGCGCAACAATTCGGCGGTCTTGTTGCTGCGCATGGGTCCCATCATGAGTTCGAGCTTGCCTTGCACGTCGAGTCTCCCTGGATCTGCTTCAGGATTTTCATGATAGAGGCGAAGGCAGGCCGGATGGGGATGGGTTTTCCACCAGCTCTGGAAAAAGGGGCCGCGCGCTTAAAGTGGGACGCCGCGCACTACGCTTCCTACTGATCTTCTGAGAGACTTCGTTGTATGTCTTGAGCCACTTCATCGATTGAAGTATTGCGGCTGAGTTGTTCGATTTCCTTGCTGTTTTCCATGTCCGATAATCCCACCTTATTCGCAATTTGCTGGTTCATGCCTATCACCGCCGTCACCTCTTTTTCCGTGAGGAGAAGGATTTGGAGGACGAGATGTTCCCGTTCATCGGCACGGCGGGCCAGTCGCGATTGCCTCATGAGGATCAGGCTGGCCAGAAGGATAGCCTCCATGGCAACGACGGTTCCGAGAAGCGAAAAGGGCATGGGATCGAATTGCCGAATGTGCGGCAAATGAAGGGTGTTTACGAGAATCCAGAAAAAGAAGAGACCGATATGAGCGGCTACAAATCCTAGATTGCCGACGATGGAAGCCGTTAAATCTCCCAGTCTTTCCGCCGGCGATCTCCGCGCCAGAAACTCCTGCTCGTGCTTGGCGATTGTGTCTATGTGTTCTTGTACATGATTCGGAACCCGCATGGTTTATCCTCGCACGAAGTTTCGTACTCACTGGTTGGATGACTTGCTGAAAGGCAGAGACCAACGAAAGCCTATAGATGACGAAAATGCCCATCCTCTTCGCCGGGCTTTTGGCGAAGAGGATGGGCAACGATCGAGCGGGTTTGCTGTTTATTAAGCTGCTTTACGGCAACTGATACTCAAACAGATCGTTGTATAAGAACGTGTTCTGGACAGAAGTGTCGGATGCTCCAACTCCTCCGAACATCCAGGGGTTGCCGTTCTTATCCGTGAAACCCACCACACCACTCCGCGGTCCGGGGTCAGTCTCTGAAGAAGGAACGCGATAGGTACCGTATGTGGGACTTACTCCGTAGGGCGGTGCGACTTCGTGTCCGCCCATCCATGCCCATAGCCATTTTGTCCGGTCAAATTCCCATAGGTCGTCGAGAGTGCCCTGATTCCCGGCTGAGTCAAAGCCACCGCCGCCGTATAGCCACAAGTTACCTTGGGCGTCGGTGAAGGTGGCGGATCCCGAGCGGCTTCCGGGAGTGTTCCCAGGATCGGGCACACCCATGTTGCCGTAAACCCCACCCTGACCTAGATCGCCTCCCGCCGGGTTGCCGTAGGTGCCTCCATAGGCGCTTCCCATGGCCCAGGTCCATGTCAGATTGGAGGGGTCGAATGTCCAAAGATCATTGAACGTTCCGTAAGTTTTCGTAGCCCCCAAGCCGTCGCCGCCGAAGAACCAGAACTCACCCAATTTGTCGACCCAGGTCATTCCGCCGACTCGTGCGCCCGGGATATTGGCCGTGCTGGGGTCATGGAGATAGCCGTACGTTCCGGGTTGACCGACCAGCTCACTTCCGCCCATCCATGCCCATTGCCGGGTGGAAGGATTAAATTCCCAAAGATCGTTGATGACGCCTTGGTTGGCGGTTGAATCGTAGGCCTGACCGCCGAACATCCAGAAATTGCCATTCCGATCGGTCCAGCCTGCGGCGCCATACCTGGCTCCAGGAATATTGCCACTGTTGGCCACATGCAAAGTCCCGTAGGAGCCGCGTTGATTGTAAGTGTTGCTCCCGCCCATCCAGGCCCATTGGCGCGTCGCCGGATTAAATTCCCAAAGATCGTTGAAGCTGACCAGTTGCTCGGTCGGCCCATAGCCATCGCCGCCAAACAGCCATAAATTGCCGGACTTGTCGGTCCACGTGACAGAACCGGCGCGGCCGCCTGGGACATTTGCCGGCGCAAATTTGCCCAACATACCATACACTCCGGCTGGGGATACGAATTGGTCTCCAGAAAAAGTATCGGAGCCGCTCATCCATGTCCATTCTTTGGTGGTGGGATTGAACATCCATAGGTCATTGGTGACATTGCAGCCGTAGTCCGGCTGGCCAGTGGCCGTTTCGCCGCCAAATATCCAGAAGTTTCCGTTGTTGTCTGTCCAATTTGCGCCCGGCGAGCGCGCTCCAGGCACATTATTGGGAGCGGGAACCCCCTCTACTCCGAAAACTCCGAGATACCCGGGAAGGAATCGGCAGCCCCCCGTTCCACCGGTAGAGGCGCTGGCGCCGCTCTCCCAGGCCCATTGGCCTTGAGGCAGCGGGGCCTCGGAGGGCAGATTGATTACATAGGTGGCGGATACGACCGGGCTGTTCAGGTACTGCACGGGGTAAGTCAACTGCGTTGCCACAGCCTTGATCGTGGTATTTGCCGTGACGGGAATCGCCCCCGCGTAGGGAGTGCCATTGGTAGCTGAGGGAATCGTTCCGTCAGTCGTGTACATGATCGTGACGCCGGGAGTATTGTCGTGAATCGCGACCTGCAGGTTGTAGGTATAAGTCCCGGCTGCAGGGGCGAACGTGGGCGCCGCGGCCGTCTGCGAACGCACCTCCACGGTCGCCACACTGCTGCTGGAGAAGTAAGTTTTGTCGCCGCTGTAAGTGGCCGTGATCTGATAATTACCGTCCGGCAGGCTCAACGAAAACGTCACCACCCCGGAGGAATCTATTGAGACCTGCCCGAGTTCCGTGGTCGTGTTTTCCGTGTTCGTGTCATAGAAGGTGACTGTGCCGGTGGGGGCGGGTGAATCAAGGGAGCCGACCACCTTGGTGGTGAGATCGAAAACTTGACCGGCCTGCACTTCGGAGGTTACGGAGGATAGGGGTGTTGTGCCTTGCGTGGATAGGAACGTTGTGCTTTCCACGGGCCCGCCAGCGAAAACCTTGTAGACCTGCATGGCGGCGTTGTCGGAGATATAGAAGTTGTCGTTAGCGTCCACTGCAATCCCCCACGGTTTCTTGAAAGCGAACTGCAGAGCCGGCGCATTGAGCGTGGGCGTTCCAAAGAAGTAATTTCCAGCAACTGTGGTGATGACCTGAGTGGCGGCAGTCACCTTGCGAATGCGTAGATTGTCTTCGTCCGCAATATACATGTTGTTGGACCCGTCAAAAGTAATGCCCTGAACGTTGTTCACAGTGGCATTCTTAGCCAGCCCGCCGTCTCCGGAGATGCCGACCTCACCATCTCCCACAACGGTTGAGATGATGCCGGTGGAGGCCGAGACCTCACGGATAACGTCACCGCTCTGGTCAGCAATGTAAAGGTTCCCCGCACTGTCAAATGCGACGCCGAATGGACTGTAGAGTTGGGCGTTTGTGGCCGGTCCGCCGTCGCCGGTATAGCCCTGGGCACCGGTGCCTACCGCCCGGGTGATGATGCCGGTCGAGACGATAACTTTGCGGACGACGTTATCGTTACTGCCGGTGAAATACAGATTCCCCGACGTGTCGATGGCGAGAAATTCGGGGTTCATCAGCGATGCGATAATAGCCGGTCCGTCATCCCCTGTATCGCTGTCAGCCCCATTTCCAGCCACCGTGGTGATGACGCCAGTTGCAGCGTCAACTTTGCGAATCCTGAAATTACCCGAGTCGATAAAATACAAGTCGCCTTCACTATCGAAGACAATGCTGGTCGGGAAATTCAGCTTGGCGTCGGTGGCCGGACCTCCGTCTCCCGAATATCCGAGTTTACCGATGCCACTCTGACATTGCCCTGCCACGTCAGTGATGATGCCGGTGGAGGGGGTCACTTTCTGGATGCATTGGTTATACAAGTCGGCGATGTACAGGTTCCCGGACTTATCAAGGGTGATTCCTGTCGGACTATAGAGTTCGGCGCTTGTGGCTGGCCCCCCGTCCCCGGTGCTGCCGGGAGTGCCGTTGCCGGCGTAGGCGATGATCTCGCCCGGAGTCTGCGCGAACACGCGGGTAAGAAATGCTGCGACAACGAAAAGCATGCCGGCGCACACAGGTACATAGACCTTGCGCATGGAAGTGGCCTCCTTGGTATGCGGTAGAAAGGTGATGAGCCCAGAGTTATCCCCTGGGTACAAAACTGCTTGATTTATCCGGAATTATTGATAAACTCGGCTGCTCTCAGTGTGTCTGAACTTTATAAATTGGAGCGGCTCCCCCTGCCGACTTAGCTCCCCGGACCTAAATATGAGTAACGCTACATTATTTCTTAGATGCGTTTACTTCCAGCCGCGAAAGCAGAGGATGTTAAAAAATCGTACTGCTTTCGCACCTATACGATGCACATCCTCTTTGCGAGTTGTGGGCCTATTGTTACCTAATCGGAAGTTGCTCATGGGTAGGCAGATTAACGATGGCAGGGGCGATGGGTTTCGAGTACCGATTCGTTGTGAAACGGGTTGGCCGTCCTTCCGCAAAAAGCGCGAAAGGATGGGACACGAACGGGCTGCGTCCCTACGGGACTGGTCGAGTTGTTTCGGTCTTTGTCCGCACGCTTCCACCTCAAGAAACAAAGATCGTTTCTTGGGGGCCCCGGTGAAACGCGGGGCTAACAAACGCTGCGCCTACGGCGCGGGGCGTTGCTGCAGGGCCAAGCGTTCGGCGTCGACTGCGGACTTCATTACGCCGGCTTCGGCGAAGAAGTGGACTAGATCACTAGTGAGGGCGCTTCCGTGCGGATCGGATTGGAGGGCCGGCGCGCCGAGCACAAGCGGAGCCTGGGCCATGTGCATGGGGCCGGCGCCTTGGGCGTCCAGGATGAGCGACGTGAGTTTGCGCGCGATCGGCAGTGGGAAGCTTTCTGCGATGAAGACCATTTTGCCGCGGATGGTGATGAGGACTGACCCTTCGTTGGTGGAGAAGAGCCGCTCCACCGAGCCGTCGTTGGCGGTAGACGCGCCGGAGGAGAGTTCGTTCACGTGAGAGTACTTGTGGCCTAGATTGTTCGCATAAATTTTGGCAAAGACGCTGGCGGAGTCGGCGTTCTTCCAGACCGACAGATAGAAGAGGCCGATGGAAGCGGTATCGGCCTGCTGGGCGGGGATGGTGGCGCTGCGCGATTGCCCGGCCCAGTAAATGCCGCCGTTCCAGGCGGGCGTGAGATCGCGCGCCGCGTTATCGCCGCCCAAAAGCTCGGCGAGAATGTGCACGTCGAGCTGGCCCACCTGGCCGATGTCGTAGGGCTTGTATGTGGGATTGAGAAGAGGGTGAATATCGGGCATCAGCGGGATAGCCGGGACGTGCTTCTTTTCGTATTCGCGAGGATTGATAATCTCCCAGCTTGAAGTGGGCGGACGGTCGAGCGCGCCGGAGAAGGCCGCGGCCTGGCCCTGATCCATCCACACGTCCTGCTCGAAGCTCATGCCCTCGCGATAGGGAAAGAGCATGGATTCAGAGAGCAGCAGCGGGGCGCGCGCCATCACGGGCGAGTCCTCTGCGCCGCTCATCTGCGACTTGACCAGCTCGAGCACTTCTGGATCCTTGACGAGGCTTTTACCCATCGGCTTCAGGACGCAATCCCACATGACCACGGTGGCCTGACCCTCGGCTACCGAGTCGCGCGCCGTGTCCATCTCGTCTTTGGCGAGATGATCCTTATCGCCGGCGGCGTCGGTAGAGACGTTGTCGGGCGTCTGATCGTCCCACTTCTGGAGGTCGGAGTGCTGGTCCTGCAGGGCGTGGGTGAGCTCGTGCGCCAGGACGGGCTGCTCATCATCGGGATCGACCCAATCAAGCAGGTTCACGGTCTTGGTTTTGGAATCGTAATAGGCCTCGATCTGCTCCTTGAGGAGATCGAGCAGAAACGGCTTGAGGTCGAAGTCGTGGTCGATAAGGCCGAACTTTTTAAGCACGATTTCGTCGCGCTGCAGGCGCTTGGTGCCTTCGTCGTCGTTGAATTTTTCTTCGAGGTACTTGACGACGGCATCGCGGTTGGTGAGCTGGCGCTTGACGGTGCTCTTGATGGGCAGGCCGGTTTCGTCGGATGAGAATTTGAGCAGCACGTCGACGAGCGCGAAAAGCTGGCGGGCCTGCTCGGGCGTGATCGTGGACGGAGCCTTGTCAGCGGTTTTGGACGGGCCCGACGGGAGAGGGCAGCCGGACGGGGTTGCCGAGGCGACGGGAGCGGGCTTTTGTACGGGCGGAGGGGCGGCATCTTGGGCAGGGGTGGCCGCAGCGAGGGCGAGCGAAAGCGAAAGGACAAAAATAGGCCTGCGCCAGGGGAAGATTGCGTTTTTGTGGTGCACTTTCATCGATTCTCTCGATTCTTTCTGCGGAATTTTGGCTCGCCGCCGTGCGTTTGAGGGGTCAATTCGTGCCTCACACTTCAAGGCTATAATCAGGAAGCGGTTCTGCACCAGGATTTTCCCTGAAAGTGGGGCCGAACCACGGAATTGTTCCCATGCTCAAGTCCGAACTCGCCGCAAACCTGCAGGCCACGGCGCTGGCCACCTTGCTTGAATCCGCACATACACCCCATGAACTGACTGCCTACCACGGCGCATTGACTCCACGAGAGTTGGACGTGCCGGAGGTGGAAACAGAGGCGTTGGCGCACGGGGCGGCGCTGCACGATCTGGGCTGGCTGAGACGCGTGGACGTGCGCGGAGCCGACCGGTTCCGCTGGCTGAGCGGGATGGTGACCAATACGGTCAACGATCTGTTCCCCAACAGCGGGGCTTGGAACCTGGTGCTGGATGCGCAGGGGCACATCCTGGGCGACCTAACGGTGTGGCGGATGGGCGAAGAACAGTCGCCACAGCGGCGCAAGCCCGTGAACCCTGCAAAAGCCGGAAATGACGCGGACGATCGACTGCTGGGGACCCCGTTTGCCGGCGAGTCGGAGCTGGAGTTGGAGATTGCTGCCGACCAGGTCGATAAACTGCTGGCCCACCTGAACAAATTCATTGTCATGGACGATGTGGAGTTGGTTCCGCTGGGCGAAGAGCAGGTGGGCGAAGCGGGTTCGGAGACGGCGATTGGAGTGAGCGGGCCGTTGGCGCCAGAGGTGCTGGAACGCGTGGGGCTGCCGGCGATTGTGAGCCCGATGGCGGGAACCAGTGTGAACTGGAACGGCTGGAACGTGCGAATCCTGCGCGGCTACGGCTTGCTGGCGCCGCACTACGAGTTCTGGCTGCCGACGGCGGGGCTGGCCAAACTGTGGGCGTGCCTGCGCACGGGCGGGGCAACGCCGGTAGGTTGTGCGGCGCTCGAGGCGTTTCGCGTGGCTGAGGGGATTGCGGCCTACGGCACGGACATGGTGGAGCGCGACTTGCCGCAGGAGACGGCGCAGATGCGGGCGCTGCACTTTAGCAAGGGCTGCTACCTGGGCCAGGAGATTGTGGAGCGCATACGTTCGCGGGGCAATGTGCATCGGCATCTGCGGCCGCTGGAGCTGGCCGGGCCGGCGCCGGCGAGCGGTACGGAGCTGACGCTCGAGGACGGCACGGTTGCGGGAGCAATTACCAGCGCGGCGGAGTTGATGTTGAAGTCCGGGACCCGGGTGTTTGCTTTGGGCATGATGCGCGCGGAGGCCGAGGCAAGAAGCCAGAGCTTCCGGTACAAGGATGGGGCTCAAGCGGGAACGGCGAGCATTCTGGAAGCGCCGCCGAGGCTGGGTTAGGCACGGGCGTGGTTGGGTGAGCGATTCGCAGTTCCGGCGAGAGGTTCGGGCTGCGGTGGAGCAATGGGCCGCCCGGATGAGAGACTTGAAGATATGAGCGAGACGCCAAAATTCGAAGTGATCGACCGCCGCAAGATCAAGGCGGAGGAAGAAAAGGAAAGCGGGGGAACCGCTGCGCCGGCCGCGCCGGTGGAGAAGCCGGCTGCGCCCGCTCTCGGCGAGCCTGCGCCGGGGCCGCGCCTGGTGGTGAACGAGGCTAAACGCGAGGAGTCCGGACGCGAAAGCGAAAAGCAGGAGCCTGCGGAGGCCGCGGAACAGCAACGGGAGCCGGAGTTGCCTCCGCCGCCGAGTGCCGAGGAGAGCAGCAAGTCGAAGGCCGCTTACGACGCATCGGCGCAACGCATCGAGGACCTGATCCGCGCGCAGAATCCCGCGGTGGGTCCGCAGCCGCCGGTGGGGTTTGAACACCTGGTGCAGCAGTTTTATTTGAGCGCGATGATGCAGATGGGAGCGGGCACGCAGGAGGGCCAGCGGCCGCGGGTGGACATCATGGGCGCGCGCGCCACTATCGATCTGCTGGGCGTTCTGGCGGAAAAGACCAAGGGCAACCTGACGCAGGCCGAGGATGGCATGCTGCAGTCAGTGCTGTTTGAGTTACGCCTGGCGTTCCTGGAGCTGAGCAGCATGGTGACGGTGCCGAGTGTGCCGCCGCCAGCGCCGAAGAAGTGAAAGCAGCCTCTAGCTTTTAGCTCGATTCGCTTACAACGACATTGTTGAGCACACTTCTACATCGATTTCCGACTCCGAATCATGAGCCGGCATTTGAGCCGAGCGCGACAGTCTGCTGGCTCCAGCTTGAAGCTAGCAGCTAGGAGCTAGAAGCTTTCGCATGGACGCTACCCTCACATTTCTAGGCACGGGAACCTCGATGGGGGTTCCGACGCTGGCGTGTGAGTGCGCGGTGTGCACGTCGGCCGATCCACACGATCACAGGCTGCGTCCCTCCGTGCTGTTGCGTTGGCGCGATGCGGAGGGCGGAGATGAACGCGTCGTGGTGATCGACACCGGTCCCGATTTCCGCGAGCAGGCGCTCGGCGAAAAGCTCACGCACGTGGACGCGGTGTTTTACACGCACGCCCATGCCGACCACATTCTGGGCATGGACGATCTGCGGCCGCTGAGCTTTATCGCGGCTCGCCGGGGCGGGCCTATTCCGCTCTATGCCGATCGAGAGACGACGGCGGTTCTGGAGCAGATTTATTCGTACACATTTTCACCGCATGCCACGTATCCTACGCGGGCGCGCGTGGAGCTGAAGCCGTTGGCCGAGCGCAATACTGTCCACGGCGTGGAGTTTGTGCGCATTCCACTGCTGCACGGAGAGTTGCCGATCGTGGGTTACCGCTTCGGCAATACCGCCTATTTGACGGACGTGAGCGCCATCCCGAAGGAGAGCTTTGCGCTGCTCGAGGGCGTGGAGGTGCTGGTAATTTCTGCTTTGCGCCACGCGCCGCATCCCAGCCACGCCACCTTGGAGCAGTCGCTCGCGTGGGCGCAACGCATCGGCGCCAAGCAAACCTGGTTCACGCACATCGCGCACGAGCTGGGCCACGAAGAAACTAACCGCAGCCTGCCGGAAAACGCAAAGCTGGCTTACGACGGGCTGAGCGTGCCCGTGACGCTATGAACGGTGAACGCAAGGCGCGGTTCGGCGTGGAGACAGACGCCGGCCCAAAATCAACCGGCGCGATGCAGGTGTTTCGCTCGCTTGCGGAGATTCCTTTGGCGTTCGGTCCCGCGGTGGCCGCGGTGGGCAACTTTGACGGAGTGCATCGCGGGCACCGCGCGATTCTTGCGGCGGTGATGGCGGAGGCGCGAACCATGGGAGCGCGTGCAGTTGCGATCAGCTTCGACCCGCACCCGGAGCAGTTTCTGCGGCCGGATCGTGCGCCGCGGCTGATTACGCCGAATGCCGAACGGCTGCGTTTGCTAGCCGAAACCGGAATCGATGCCGCGCTGGTGCTCAGATTCGATGCGTCGCTGGCGAATCTCGCACCGCGTGAGTTTGTCGAGCAGATTCTGGTTGGTGCGCTGCGGGTGCGGAGCGTGCACGAGGGGCATAATTTCCGCTTTGGACACGGAGCTGCGGCCGGCGTGGCAGAGCTGGACGCGATGGGCGCGGAGTTAGGCTTCGCAGTGCATGTGCACGAGGCGGTGCGCGTGCGCGGGCTGGAGGTTTCAAGCTCGGCGATTCGCGGATTGGTGGCGGCGGGCGATGTGCGGCGGGCGCGATGGATGCTGGGAAGGCCCTTCGCGGTGCTCTCGACTCAGGCGCGAGGGCGCGGCATCGGCACGCGGCTGCTGGTGCCGACAGTAAATCTCGCCACGTACAACGAATTGCTGCCGGCTTTCGGCGTTTACGTGACACGGCTCAAAATCGGCGGCCGTGCGTTCCAAGCGGTGACGAATGTGGGCAACCGGCCGACGTTCGGCGCGGCGTCGTTCGCTATCGAATCGCACATTCTTGATTTTGAGGCAGTGGAGATGAACGAGGAGACGCCGGTTGAGCTCGAGTTTCTGCTGCGGTTGCGCGGCGAGCGGGAGTGGCCGTCGCCGGAGGCGTTGAAGGTGCAGATTTTTAAGGATGTGGCGCGGGCGAAGCGGTATTTTGCGCGCGTGAACTAGGTTCGATCCTGTTTTTTCGAATGAATCTTCGTGTGGTGAGTCCGAAATTCGTTGAGGAAAGCAACCGCAGATCCTTCGACTCGTTTTGATGCAAGAAGCAGACCAAAACTTGCTCAGGATGACAGAGTTTGGGTTGGGTTCGTGCTATCCCACCCTTCGCTAGAGAAAAGCGAAGGATGGGGCACCCGATGTTTGTGCTGAGTTGAGAAAGAGATGCCGAGGTTCATGCTGCAAAAGACTTCTTCCGCCTCTATGAACTCTTCGGGGACAAGGGTACGGCTTAAGTGCTAGCACTGGTCCGATAAACGGGTTTTGCGCTTACGTAAGTTGTTTTGGAATTAGAGTTTTCCTGTATTTATTGGAGTTTCATTATTATAGTAACCCCCGAATCGCCAAGCATGCTCTCTCCGGTTCACGTTGGAGCCGATTTCGTTTATAGGATGGCGCGGTGACGATCCCCGGGGATTTTATCCCGCGGAATTTTCGCATCGCTCACTTTCTGAGACGCAGAGGTCTTCTACATTCCAGGAGCAGAAACGTGCGCCGTCCGGGGTAGGGAAAGGTTGTATCCGTGATTTCTCTAGCGCTTGAACGAAGGACTGAACGAAGGATCGAACAAGGGATTGAACGAGGAACTGAGCAGGGGAGTGAAGAAGAGATTGGCAACAGTCTTGATGAGAGCTCAGACGTCGAGCGCAGGATGTCGGTTGCGATCGTCGATGCGGACATGGAACGCGGCGACGCGGTGTCGGACATTGTCCGCGCCTTGCGGCCCAGCGGATCGATGCCGCGCGTAACGAGACTGACGAATTTGGAGGACCCACAGGCTCTCAAGAACCAAGGTGTTGACGTGGTCCTTCTTTCCTTGGATGGCGATAAGGAACGATCGCTGCGGGCGATCGATGCAATCTGCCACGCGGGCGGGTTGTTTCCCATCGTCTATGGGGAACATCCCGACGGAGAATTGCTGATCCAGTGCATGAGGGCGGGCGTGCGTGAATTTTTGCACTATCCCTTCGAGCAGGATGTCATCCAGGACGCGCTCCATCGCAGAGCGAGCCGCGGCCAGCTGAAGCCGATTACAAGGAAGGCGATCGGCAAGTCGTTCGTTTTTCTCGGAGCCAAGGGCGGCTCCGGCGTGACCACGGCGGCATGCAACTTTGCCGTTGAGCTGGCGCAGGAATCGCAACGGAGAACGCTCCTGATCGACCTCGATCTCCCGCTGGGCGATGCGGCTTTGTGCCTCGGCATCACCAGCGAGTTTTCCACGCTCGATGCGCTGGGCCAATCGGACCGGCTGGATGCCACGTATCTGTCGGGGCTGTTGTCAAAGCATGCATCGGGGTTGTACGTGCTTGGCGCTCCCGGCAGGTATCTTCGCATCCCACCGCTGGACAAATCCGTGGACCAACTGCTGGCTGTGGCCTCGAAGTCGTTCGATTATGTGGTGGTGGATGGGGGCGCCAAGTTGGAGCTGGCGGACACGCGGATTTTCGACCTCGTTTCCACCATCTTCCTGGTTACGCAGGTGAGCGTTCCCGAAATGCGCAACTCCAACCGGCTGATTACCGAGTGCCTGCAGGACTACACCGCGAAGATTGAGGTGATATGGAATCGGTATACGGCCGAGATGTTCGGCATCGACGACGAGATCATCGAAGGCGTCCTGACCCTGCCCGCGCAATGGAGAATTCCCAACGACTTCGCGGCCGTTCGCCGGATGCAGGACACCGCTGAACCACTGCAGGAGTCCGCCGGCATTCGGCGCGCCATGAAGAAGATAGTGGCTGCGGCCTGCGGCGTGCGGGAAGAGAAGCCGGATAAGAAGAAGGCTGGCCTATTTGGTTTTTTGAGGGCTTGAAGGGGAGCTTTTTTCCGCCGGGAACGTGGGAATAGATGGGGTTGGCGCTTTTGTGTTGAGTTGAATATGGGGAGTTGAGGTTCGTGGATTCCCACATCTCAAAATCGAGATGTGGAGCACCCGCTTTCGTGCTGAGTTGAATGCGCGAAAAGCAAATGCAGGTTCTTCGACTCGCGTTAGCGCATTTCATGCGCCAATGCTCGCTCAGGATGACAGATTACCGGATGTGCGGCTTGATTGCGGGTTTGGCGGAGGCTTTCAACATGTGCGCATCGGGCTCGTCGTCGCCGGGGAATTTTTCGTCGTCTTTGCCGGCGATGGCGGCGCGCATGAAGTCGATCCAGATGGGAAGCGCGGTGACGGCGCCGGTTTCCTTGTTACCGAGCGATTCTCGGGTGTCGTAGCCGACCCACACGCCGGTTGTGACTGTGGGTGAGAAGCCGAGGAACCATGCGTCGGTGAACTCCGAGGTGGTTCCGGTCTTGCCGCCGAGCGGATGGTTCAATTGCGCAGCA
The DNA here is from genome assembly GCA_049521075.1 of Occallatibacter sp. GTDB lineage: Bacteria > Acidobacteriota > Terriglobia > Terriglobales > Acidobacteriaceae > Telmatobacter. The sequence continues at coordinate 31,422 of JBEKPD010000041.1, read as the reverse complement.
GCTGCGCCGGTGCCGTGCTCGGTGACGCCGCGCAGGAGCGTCATCATGGTTCGCGCGGTTTGCCGGCTGATGACTTCGTTGACAGCCGGCGTGTCCTGCCAGAGCGTGATGCCGTCGGCATTTGAAACTTTGCGAATGAGGCGCGGCGTGACGCGGATGCCGTCGTTGGGGAAGACGGCGTAGGAGGCCACCTGCTGCTCGAGCGTGATTTCAACCGCGCCCAGAGCCACTGGCAGATACGCGGGAATGTTCGAAGTGACGCCGAAGCGATGCGCCACATCGATGACATTGTGAATGCCTACGCGATCGGCCAGCTTGAGGGCGGGAATGTTGCGCGATTCGGCGAAGGCGTCAGCGACGGTCATGGCGCCCTTGTAGTTACCCTCGTAGTTGTGCGGAACGTAGCTGCCGAATCTTGTTGGCGCATCGACGATAATGTCGGTGGGCTTAACGCCGTCTTCGACGGCCGCAGTGTAGACGTAAGGCTTGAAGCTGGAGCCAACTTGCCGCTCGGCCTGCGTGGCGCGGTTGAAGACCGACATCGCGTAATCGCGGCCGCCGACCATGGCGAGAACGTCGCCGCTGGTGTTGTCCATGGCCAAGAGAGCGCCTTCTGCGCCGGAGTCCTGCTCGAGCGCAGCGCGGCGCGCGGCGCCTTCCGTGGCCGCGGTCAGCCGGACATAGATAACGTCGCCGGGCTTGGCGAGCGCGTCGCCGTGGCGCTGGCCGGTCCATTGCCAGTCGGCGGGGAGGATGACAATTTCTGCGCCCGGCTGGTCGGGAGGGCCGATGCGCGCATGAATTTCGAGTGGGAGCACGTGCGTGACCAGCGCGTGCACGTAGTCGCCGGGGCCGGAGCTGACTGCCCAGTCGGGATGGCGATAGTTGCCGAGAGTGACGTCGCCGGATAGAACATTCTCGAGCTTGCCATTCCAGCCGTGACGGCGCTCGTAAGTGGCTACGCCGTCGGCTACGGCGCGGTTGGCCGTCTGCTGCAGGTCGAGATCAAGCGCGGTGTCGATGCGGAGACCGGCTTCGTGTACTTCTTCTGTGCCGAAGTGCTTTTCGAGCTCGCGACGGACTTCTTCCTGGAACCACGGCGCTACGGCTCCGACGGGCTGCGCGATGTTCAGGCCAAGCGGCATCGCACGGGCTTGCTCGGCTTGAGCGTGGGTGATGACGCCGTCCGACTCCATCTCGCTCAGCACCAGGTTGCGGCGGTGCAGCGCGCGCTCGGGATTGGAAATGGGCGAGAATGCGACGGGGCCCTTGGGCAGTCCGGCGAGAAGCGCCGCCTCGGCGAGCGTCAGATCCTTGGCGTGTTTCGAGAAGAAATATTGCGATGCGGCCTCGAAGCCATACATGCCGCTGCCGAGATAGATCTGGTTGGCGTAAAGCGTGAAGATCTGCTGCTTGGTGAAGGAGCGCTCGATCTGGATGGCGAGATAGGCCTCCTGAATCTTGCGCACGGGAGTACGATCGGCGGAGAGAAACAGGTTGCGCGCCAACTGCATGGTGAGAGTGGACGCGCCCTGAGCGCGGCCCTTCGAGCGGATGTCGTGCCAGGCGGCGCCGGCCACGCGGAAGACATTGATACCCCAGTGCGACTCGAAGTTTTTGTCTTCGATGGAGATCACAGCCTGGCGGAGGACGGGCGCGAAGCCATCGTAGCCAACCACTTCGCGACGCTCGAGCGCGAAGGAGCCGACGATGCGGCCTTTGCGGTCGTAGAGATCGGTGGTGGTGGAGGGGCGATACTGCTCGAGCTCCTGAATCTGAGGAAGATTGACGGAGTAGACGAGCGTGAGGCCGGCGAGCGAGCCTGTGGCGGCGGCGAGAACAATCAACACGGCCAGCACCGAGCGGCCGGCGAGCTTGCGGCGGCGATGCGCGGGGAGGGGCGGAGCAAAGGTGCGGCGCGCGGGGTAGTCAACTTTCTCGGCGACGCGAGCTTCGGCGGGGCGTAGTCCAACCACGCGCGGTTCGACAACACGTGGCTCGTGCCGCAGCTTCGCTGGCGGCTGTTGGGGGGTAGCAGCCAAGGCGGGTCTTGCCTCTCAACAGGCTGCTCCTTGCGTACCGCGGAGCAGACGCTTCCTTAAGGCTAACACCGGGTGGAAGTGGAAAGATGCGGTGGGGCGGAGGGTGCACCATGGTGTGCAAGAGTGGGGAAAGGCTTCTCTGATTTGGTAGACACAAGAAGTCTCCTTCTCTCACTGTATGCAATGTCTTGCGCTTTAGATCATCCCTGTTTCACTAACCGACAGAAAATAAATGAATAAGAAATGGGCGCATACTTGCATGCGTTCTTGTAAAGTGCCGCATTTATGGAGCAACTCGCGGCGCGACATTCTATCCCCGGGGGCATTATCCATGAAGTTACCTTTGATTGGGGCAAGTGTCTTTGGCGCGCTGGCGCTGAGCATGACGCTTGCTGCGCACGCCACCACGCTTTACAACAACCTCTCGGCAAGCCCTTTTGGGGCCGATTCCGTCTACGGCGATGTCATCGTGTTCGATTCGTTTTCGACTGGGAGCTCCCCCGTCTTGTTGGATTCCGTTACGCTCGAGCTTCTGCTTGACCCTGGGAATGGCAATTCAGGGGACGGTGGTATCGTCACGGTCACGCTGGACAGCGACAACTCAACTTCGCCGGGTTCGGCTCTGGAAACGATCGGAACGATCGGCGATTCCGCCCTGACTTTTTCGCCGGCGGATTACACGTTGACGACCGACTTTGCACTCAGTGCCGACACCCGCTACTGGATCGAGCTGACTTCCCCGGGTGGGGCCTCTTCCGCCGATTGGAGCTGGAACTTTGGCACATCTGGCCCGGGCGTGGCCGGGGAGTACTACGGCAATGAGAGCGGAGTCCACCAAAATACCGGTGGGCCCTACCTGATGGATGTGGAAGCCACCGTCACTCCGGAGCCCTCGAGCCTGCTGCTGCTGGGCAGCGGACTGATGATGCTTGCCGCCCCGTTGCGCCGCCGACTGTGCGCCGGCTGGCGTGGGTAGAAACGCAGCGCGTTTAACTTATCTACCATCTCATCGCGCCTCAGATCCTGCTCAGGGTCTGGGGCGCGGGTGTTTTATGGCAGGTGTGGGTTCTTGCTATCCCACATCTCAAAATCGAGATGTGGGGCACCCATTTTTGTAGTGAGTTGAAGTTGCGAAGAACAACCGCAGGTCCTTCGACTCGTCCCGGCAGGCCGGGACTCGCTCAGGATAACCGAGCAATTTCGGCGCGAACTCTAGAGACAGAGCGCTAGCTGGTTTTGGACTTCAGCAACGAGAGGGCCTGGTTCAACTGGTCGTCGCCGTTGGATGGCGGCATGGGCTCGTCGTTGTCGTCGGGGCCGACTACTACGACGGTGGGCGTGACCGCATCGTCTTCAATCTTCTTGCCGGCGGGGTCCTCATATTTGGCCACAGTGAGCATGAGAGCGGCGCCGTCTGGGAGGTCGATGGTCTTTTGCACGGAGCCCTCGCCGAAAGTGCGCTCGCCGACCACATCGCCGCGCTTGAGTCCTTCGATGGCGGCTGCGGTCAGCTCCGGCGCGCCGTAGGTGCCGCGATTGACGAGCACGACGACCGGGGCAGCGGTGAGGCACTGTGCAGGGTCGGCGGTGAAGGTCTCGACGGGGAACTTCTGGCCTTCAAGAGAGCCCATGGTTCCTTGCTTGATGAAGAAGTTGGCCAGGCGCAATCCCTGCTTGGGGTCGCTGCCCGTGGTGTCGCGCAGGTCAAGGAGAATTTTATGGCCCTTGCCGGCGCCCTTGATGCGGGCGGCGAGATCGTCGACGCGCGCGGCGGTCAGAACGCCGGGCTTGAGGTAAAGGATGGTCGCGTTCTCATAGAACTGCTCGCCGAGTGCGGGCGCGGCGATGACTGTGCGGGTAAGCTTGACCTTGTCGGGATCGGGCTTGAAGGGACGCACCACGGAGACGGAAACCGTAGTTCCGGGCTTGCCATCGAGCATGAAGCGCACCAGGGCCAGGGGAATATCGTGCGTGGACTGGCCTTCAATGAGATCGATCACGTCGCCATCGCGGAGATGCGCCTGATCGGCGGGCGAGCCGGGAAGGACGTTGACGATGGTAGCGTAACCGAAACGCTTGGAGACGGTGAGGCCCACCTGCGCATTTTCAGTGGCGGGACGGTCCTTATAGATCTTGTACTCGGCCGCGGAGAGATAGCTGGAGTCGGGGTCGAGCGAATCGAGTAGGCCGTGCAGCGCGCCGTTGGTGACTTCGGGAATGTTGGGGTCGGTGACGTAGAAGTTCTGGATCTTGCGCAGGACCTCGGCGTAGACGCGCATCTGGCTGTATGCGGCGCTCTGCTGGTCGCCGGCATGAACGCAGAACGTCCCGTAGAGAAGAATGGCGCCAATCGCCAGGGAGAATCCGAGAACGAGATGCTGAAAAAGTCGGGACACTGACACCACCGGGACGGCCGCAAGGGAAGACTAGCCGCGCATACCTTATAGACGCAATGATACCGCAAGGGGTGCGGAGAAGCCGGGACTGCGGGACTACAGGGCCACGGGACTAAGAACACGATTGATCGGTTTGGGTTCGTGGCTTCCCACGCTTTCGCAAAAATCTGCGAAAGGATCGGGCACGGGATGCATGCGCTGGATTGAAGGGCTAGTTGGATTCGTCCAATCCCGGGCAAGAACAAAGGCGCGGCGAGGGGCTATACGCTCGCTCATTGGTGTGCTTCTGTGGAAAGGCTTCGGGTGCGTGGTGTTAAACTCTTTTGATCCGGGCAATTGAGCTGTTGTTTGCTGTGAATGGGCCGTGGAGTGCCCCCAAAGCCCCCGGAAATTCCCTAAAAAACAAGGAAGAAGAAAGGAACAAGATACCCCCATGCGGTCAATTATTCGCAATTCTCGAACACTCAAGGCCGTTCTACCAATTGCGTGCTTGCTGGTGTCAGCGTCAGCGTGGTGCCAGGTGGCTCCGCTTTCAGGCGATGCGTCGTTTAGTCTCGGATACAACCACGTCGGTAAAGGCAATAACTTCAACGACACTACCACCAACGGATTCACCACCGGTGGCACCGGCGGGGTCAACGTGACGCGGTACATCGCGGTCGGCGGCGAATTCAATTTCTTTTCCATGCCTAAGGTCTCAGGCGTCAGCGAACACATGCTCAATTACGGCGCAGCGGCTCGTTTTAACTTGATTCCCGCAGGCAGGGTCGTTCCCTACGGCGTTTTTGGCGTCGGCGGTGCTCGATTTACCGCGAGTGAGAGCGGCCAGAGCGCAAGCTTGAACGGGAATTACGTGGGCGGCGGCGGCGGTCTGAGCTATTACGTGGGCCCGAGCTGGGGCGTGCGAGCGGAACTTCGCGATAACCGGTTTGGCGGCTTCAAGTTGGACGGTATCACTGCCAGCACCAACGTCGTTACCATGACCGGCGGCATCTTCTACCAGTTTGGCGGAACTTTTAAAAGGCCAGCGAAAAAATAAGTCAAATGCCAGGGCAGACAGCGAAAGCCCTGTAGCCAGACCCGGGCTGGATAGGCTGCGCCTATTCAGCTCGGGTTCGGCCCGGGGATAGATAAATAGACAAAGAGGGGTGGGAATGTTGCAGGAGTCGGCAGGGCAACCCCACCATCGATACCGCCTTTTCCTCCCATAACGACGGCAGGATGACCGACCAGTTCATTTGCTAGGGCGCGTTTCATAAATGGTCTGAATGCTCCGGCAGAATTCCTCAGGGGTTAAAGCACCGCAATTTTACTGCACTTTTTGGCATGCGACCCAAGCACTGGGTTGAATCCCCAGTCGTGCCCTTTCACGAAACCATTTGTGAAACGCGCTCTATTGGTCCAGCCGATGATCCGAGATACATTTTTCCACCCATATCCCTAAAAAGATGCGGTAAAGGATGGGACACGGAACATTGCGGTGCTACCGGACGATTGTGAAAGCTGGGTTACAAAAGCGGGCTGGTGAGCGAGACGAAGATCTGCGCATCGGGGCTGAGCCGCGGCGGGGAGCCGGCGGGCACGTTGCCCTGGTTGCGTAACCCGATTTTCAGGTTTTTGCGCTTCTTGGCCTTGAACTCGCTGGAGACGATATTCGAGCTGACCTGCTGGCCGCCATTCTGGACGGTGACTCGAAAGGTCTGAATGCCAGGCGGGACGTAGAGGTTATTGAGATCGGTTTTTTCACCGGTGACAAAGTTGAGATAGATCGCCTTGTTCATGAGCACGGTGATGGGCAGGCCGCTGGGCAAATGGTTCAACTCGATCTTGAATTTGCTGTTGGTGCTGGGATCGAGCTTGTGCGGATCGGCTGCCAGGGCAACTTGCGTTGCCGGATAGTTGGCAGGCACTCCACTGGTTGGGGCACGCTGAGCCGCGGATGGTTTGATTGCGGATGGCGGAGCAGCCGGGGCGGCTGCGGTGGCCCATTTGGCCGCAGCGGGTTTGACGGCTGACGCTGCGGGCTTGGAGGGCGCCGGCTTGACCGGAGCGGCCGGCTCAGGTGTAGGAATTGTGGTTCCCTGCACGACGGGCAAAGGCGCAGGCTCGGCCGGTTGTGGAGTGGAAGTGGTGACGGCCTCCTGCTGCGACGGTGGTGCCTCGGCTTGATAGGGGCGAAGCAGACACCAGCCGCCGACACCAGCCAACACACCCAGAAGCACCACGGCAACAAGTACTGATGGCTTGACGGGTTTTTTGACCGATGGAGGGGCGGGCGTTTGCGCCATTACGGACGCCCGGGGATCCCAGATGCTGCGGGGCGTGGCGACGAGGGGCGTGTTGGGATCGCTTGCGGGTGGCGCGGTGGCGAGCAGCGTGGTGGCGTTGGGATTGGCGCGCAAAGTGGCAAGATCTTGCGCCAGTGCTTCGCCGGTTTGATAGCGGTCGGCAGGTTTTTTGGCCAGGCATTTCAGGATTACGCGCTCGATGCCCGCAGAAACTGCGGGGTTGAGTTTCGAAGGCGGGACCGGCTCAGTGTGGACTACCTTGTAAGAAACCGCCGTCATGGTTTCGCCGGGGAAGGGCTGCTCGCCGGTGGCCAGCGAATAGAGAATCACACCCAGTGAAAAAAGGTCGGCGCGGCCGTCGACCGAAGCGCCGGTGAACTGCTCGGGGGGCATGAAGGAGGGTGTGCCGAGAAACTGGCCGGTGGTGGTGATCTCGCTGGCCGCGAGCTTGGCGATACCGAAATCGGTGATGCGGGGCCGCTCGCTACCGTAAACTTCGCGCGAAGTCATGAGGATGTTAGCGGGCTTGATGTCGCGATGGATCACGCCCTGGCGGTGCGCATAGCCGAGTGCTTCGGCGAGTTGCTGGCCGATCTCGCAGACGCGGTCGAGGGTGAACCGCTCGCCTTTTTTGATGGCCTCAGCCAAGGTGCGGCCCTCAACAAATTCCATGACGAGAAAGGGCGCGCCGTCGTGCTCGCCCACGTCGAAGACGGGCACGATGGAGGGATGGGAGAGGACGCCCGAGGCTTTGGCCTCGCGATAAAAACGCGCGCGATATTCCGCGGCATTGTCCCCGTTGAGCGCCGCGGAATGGATGGTCTTGAGAGCCACGGTGCGGCCTAGCGCGGGATCGAGCGCTTTGAAGACGCTGCCCATTGTGCCGCGGCCCAACTCCGCGACGATTTCGTATCTTCCTATAACAGTTGGGGCAGCCATGGTGTGGATTGTATCAATATGACAAGGAACGAGGGACCGAGGGAACAAGAAGACAGGGGGTAGGGAGTAGCCAGTAGGAAGTAGAAAGGCGCCAATCCCACTCTTTCGCAAAAGCTCGAAGAATGGGGCACGGGGTTTTTGTGCTGGATTGAACGAGCTAAAAACAACCGCAGGTCCTTCGACTCGTCTCGGCGCGCCGGGACTCGCTCAGGGTGACAACTTTGTTGTGGTGCGAGCTTGTGACTCACCACGCTAGAGGTGAATGAGGCCGCGCTGCAAGGCGGTTACTACTGCCTGCGTGCGATCGTTGACGTTCAGGCGCATCAGAATCACGCTGACGTGGCACTTGACGGTGGACTCGGTGATGCCGAGCTGAGAGGCGATCTCCTTGTTGCTTCTGCCATGCACGATGAGGTCGAGGACTTCGCGTTCGCGCGCGCTCAGGTCGGAATTTGGAATGCGCGAGTTGAGAGCGCGGCTAACGGGCTGGGGCAGGAAACGCCCGCCGCTCTGGACGCGGCGCAGGGCGCTGACCAGGGCCTCGTGCGGCATGCCTTTGATGATGTAGCTGCGTGCGCCCGCCTCGAGCGCCTGATGAATGTCCTCGTCGCCTTCGTACGTAGTGAGCACGACGAATTTGGCATTGCGATGACGCCCCATGACGACGCGGATGGCCTCGACGCCGCTTATGCCGGGCAGACGCAGGTCCATGAGCGTGATGTCGGGCAAATGCTTTTCGAAAAGCTCGATGGCATCTTCGCCGCTGCCTGCCTGGGCAACCACGGTCATATCGGGAGTGGCGTCGATGATGGCGGCAATGCCCACGCGCATGATGGGGTGGTCGTCGACAATCAGGACTTTTATCTTTGCCGCATCCCTCAAGGCCACCTGTTCGTCCCCGCGCCGATCATCTTCCCGCTGTTCGTCCATAGCGTGCCTCCAGATTGCTCCTCATGGCCTCGGGGTGTAAAGCGGATTCAAGGTTCGTCGAATCATGGCAGCCTCAGTGGGCTTGCGGCGCGATCTCAAGCTGGTACTCGGGAACCAGGCGCAGGCTCTCCAGCTTGTCGATCTGACCGTTCGCGGCAAATTGCGGCGGGCGGCCGAGCTCAAGATAGACCGGGGCATCCTTGCGCAGGGGAAGAATGCTGAGCTCGAAATTGGTTTGGTCGTTGGGCGCGAGGAAACGCGATAGCCCGACCATCCAGGGCTTGCCATTGTAGAAGTCGTCGACGAGAAGCTTGTGATCGGCTGTGAGGCGAGCCACGTCGCCCTGGTACTTTACTTCGAGGAAAAGCTCGCTCAAGTTGTCGAGAGCGCCGGCCGGAACTGTAATGGACCATTTGGCGGCCTGCGGCAGTTCGCCCGCGGCGGGCGCCTGCGCCACGCCCTGCGGACGCCAGTCTGGCGGCGGCCCGAGCTTGATCGGAGGTGCTTTGCCGGCAGGTTGAATTTGCTGGTAGTCCAACGCGGCATTCCATTGCGGAAGCTCGGCAGTGAAGCTGGACACCTGGCCGGTGGGGTCGACTGTCTTAAGGGGCGCATTGGCCTGGAGCGGAGCCGAAGTTGGCGGCGTGATGGCGAATTCGAACTGTGGCGTGGCGATTGAGCGCAGCCAGATGTGCTCTGGCTGCGTATCCGGGTCGGCCACGAAATCCTGGCTCGTGATGAGCAGACGATCGCTGCCTTCGATGCGCACTTTCCACGCGTCTTCAGCCTCGCGCGATGTGAGCACCACGAGGCGCAAAGCCTTGCCGCCGGAGGACAGCACGTCGATCGAGGAGTTGACGCCGGCTGCGATGCCCGTGACGTAAATAACGCCGGAATCCGTGGTGGTTTCTCCCTTCGAAGCTTTCACGCTGCGGACAGTTGCTGCGTCGAAGGCGAATTCGGGCGCGATGCCGGGCAGGGCTTCAAAGTAAACCGTCTCGGTTCCAAAGTTATTGAGGTGCGTGAAGAGTTGCGCCGTGCTGTAGCGCAGCGTTGTGCCGCCGAGGCGCAGGTTGAATGGCCAGATGAAATATGCGCCCGAGGGCAGATCCACGGGATGGCGCGGGACGATGAGAGTCGCGCCGGATTTGCCGTCGATGCTCGGTTTTCCTTCGGGACCGGGCAGGTGAATCTCAAATTGCGCCGCGCGGCGCACTGGCATTGCGGCTCCGCGCACATAGTTGTTGAAGAAGATGAACCCCGCGTCTCCCTTGGAGCGCACGGCTGCGCGCGGAACAGAGAGATCGGTGGGGTCGCGCGGAAGCACATCCGGCTCACGTACGGTCATGGGCGCGAGATCTGCGCCGAAATCGTTGAGGAAGTAGTCGAAGACCTTGAGCTTGCGGAAGGAAGCGCGCTCTTGGCCGAACTCACCTAGCGGCGCCTGAAAGTCGTAGGACTTGATGGGCAGGTCGTTGGGATAACCGGTGGCCTGCGACTCCTGCAAGGTGGTGAGTTTGCCGTCAGGATTTTCTCCGCCTTGAAAGATATAGGTGCCATAGAGATTGACGCCGGAGCCGAGCATCACCGGGACCATGGCGGCAATGTCGTCGGAGGCAATGATGGGGCGGCGATGGTAGGTGTCCTCAATACCGCCGCCAATTTCCGCGGTGAGGTAGGGCAGGGCACTGGCTTCTGAAGGCGGAGCGCCAGTCTCGCCTTGGCTGCGGTCGGCGGTCAGATTGGCGGCCACGCGGCTCAAGAATCGGAAGGCGAAGACCTCCGGGGGCGGAAGCTTGACGATGGAACTGTCCCAGGGCGCGTCAGGATAGCCGCCGTAGACGGGAATGACGGCGCGCTGAGGAACCACCGCGTTGTCCCATCCCGTAACGAGATAGACCGGCACGTCGAGGCCGCTGGCGAGGGCGATCTTTTTGAGTTCGAGTATGTGCGCTTCGCCGGCAAGCGGGCCGCGTTTGGCATACTCGTTTTCAAGCTGGATGCCGACGACAGGACCGCCATCTTTCCAGAGCAGGCCTTTCAACTGGTCGCCGATCTGGCCGTACCAGGCGCGGACCGAAGCCAGGTAGATGGGATCGTTCTCTCGCGTGGGGCCTTGCTTCAGCACCCAATCGGGCAATCCGCCGTTGCGCACTTCGGCGTGGTCCCATGGGCCGATGCGCACGATCAAATACATGTCGTGCTTCAGGCAAAGCTGGGCGAAGGCGCGAAGATCGCGCTGCCCGGCCCAGTCGAACTGACCATCGATCTCCTCGTGATGAATCCAGATTACGTAGGCGGAGATGACATTGACCCCAGCGGCCTTCATTTTGAGGATTTCGTCTTCCCACCGAGCCCGCGGGTAGCGCGAAAAGTGAAATTCACCGGCTACTGGAATCCAAGGCTTTCCGTCGCGGGTGAGGAAACGGCTGTTCAGGCCGAGCGTGCGTCCGGATGGATTTGTCGCGGAGCCTTCGTCGTAACGCGCGGGACCGGGCTCGCGCCAGGGTTGGCTGGCGTCGATGCGAATTGCCGTCCCTGGTGTTTGCGCGTAGGCCGAGACGCACGAAAGCGGCGCGACGATGAGAAAAACGCCTGCCAGCAGAAACCCTTCCACCCGGCATGGCCGGGAGCCCTTCAAAATGAACGAAATATAAGACCACATTGCGCCAGGCTCCTGCCTGCAAATGCTTCCTAGAGTATGTGATTGAAGCATCGTCTTCGAGAAAGACCACTCTATTCCCCGAGGGCGTTTTTTTGATCCGCCGAAAGTCGGATCGAGCGGGTGATTTCTCGCCATTGCCGATAACGGTGATTGGACTTGGTTGGTTTCCCATCTTTTGGGGTGAGTCGACAGGTGAGTTTGGCTTCGTGCTATCCCGGGTCTCAAAATCGAGACCCGGGGCACCCATTCTTCAGGGTGAATTGAAAGAGATGTATTGAGGTCCACGGTCTCCCACCCTTTTCTGCAAAATGCGCGGAAAAGGATGGGGTACGGGGGCTTTCTTGCGGGTTTGGCCGCGGCCAATTGCTTCGCGGTATACTTAGCGCCGCCATGCAAAGAGCACGCACGTCTGCCGCCTGGGTCGCCGCCGTCTGCATTGCGGCCGCCGGGATTGCGATGGGCGTGCACAGCTCGACCGCGGCCGAGACGGGGCCCCTTGCCAGATACACGCGCCACGTTTGGCAGGCCTCCGACGGGCTGCCCGAGCAGACGGTGCAGGCCTTTGCGCAGACCGGGGATGGATACCTCTGGATCGGCACCAGCGGCGGACTGGTGCGCTTCGATGGCCTCCACTTCACGGTCTTTGACCGGCAGAATACGCCGGCGCTGCACGAGAACAGCATCTTTTGCCTCATGGTGTCGCACGATGGGGCGCTTTGGGTCGGGACCGAAGGCGGAGGGTTGGCGCGTTACGCGCGGGGTGAGTTCCGCTCCTGGACTGCGCGCGAGGGCTTGAGCAATGACTTTGTGCGGGCCCTGGCCGAGGATGCCAAAGGAAACATCTGGGCGGGCACGGACAACGGCTTGCTGCGTCTCCAGGGCGGCGGACCCCAGGGCGGCGGACTTGAGGGCAACCGGTTTATCCGCGTGGACGGGACAGGGGATGTGCCCTCGCTGGCGGTGCATTCCATTTATCTTGATCGCGACGGCGGCCTGTGGGTGGGCGGATCGAAGCTGATTCGCCTGAGTGGCGGGAACGTGACGGAATACACGATGCGCGGCGAGAGCAGCCAGAACCGCGTGAAGTCTATTTTGCAAACGCCGGATGGAGCCATGTGGGTGGGCACGGTGTCGGGACTGAACCGCATGACGGCTGGCGCGAAGAGCTTTGAACGCGTCGCGGGAATTACGGGCACGGTGCGCGTCCTGCGCCAGAGCTCGGATGGGGTGTTGTGGATCGGCACCATTGGGCAGGGCGTGTATGAGTTTCGCGAAGGCAAACTGACGCAGATTACCGCTCCGGCGTCGCTGCCCAGCAACACGGTGCTGAATTTTTATGAGGACAGCGAGCGGAACTTCTGGATCGGCACGCAGTCGGGGATGCTGCGGCTGACCGAGGCGGATGTGAGCATCATTCCGCTGCCCAAGGCCAACGACTCCGACTTCGGCACCATCTACCTGGATCGCGATGGAAGCTTCTGGATCGGCTCGACGCTGCTGTTCCGCATGAAAGACGGCGCGGTGACGCCCACGAGCTTGCAGGGGACGAAGGGCGATCACGTGCGCAATGTGTATCGCGACCGGGGCGGAGCGCTTTGGGTGGGCACGGACGGCGACGGCGTGTACCGCATCGCGGAGGGCCAAACCACGCATCTGACCACGCGCGAGGGCATGTCTAACAATTTTGTGCGCGCCATGACGCAGGACCGCGATGGTAGCATGTGGATCGCGGCCGACGAAGGCCTGAATCACATTCTGTGGCAGAACGAGCGGCCGCACATTCAGAGCTTCCAGATGCGAGACGGCCTCGTTTACTTCAGCACGCGCGCGCTGCTGGAGGATCGCCACGGCGATCTGTGGATCGGCACCGATCGCGGCGTGAGCCATCTGCGCCTCGGGCAGTTTGTGGACGATGCCGTGACGGCGGCCTTGAAGCAGACCAAGGTCTGGACCATTCACGAAGATTCGGACGGAGGCTTGTGGTTCGGCACGCGCAATAACGGCCTGTTCCGGTACCGTGAAGGCAAAGTGGCGCATTTCGCCGCCGCGGAGGGCCTGCCGGGCAATGCGATCTATCAGATTCTGGAGGATGCGGCGGGGCATTTGTGGTTGAGCGGCCCCAACGGTGTGGCTCTTGTGAATCGCCACGAGCTGGATGCGCAGGCCGAGGCCTTCCCGCGCCATTTTGCGATGACGTTTTACTCGACCGCGGACATGGCGGCCAACACGGAGATTTACGGAGGCACGCAATCGTCTGGATGTATAACGCCGCAGGGGGACGTTTGGTTCCCGAGCAACCTGGGGCCGCTGCATATCCCTTCCCTGAGGCGGACGGCGCTGGCGCCGCCACCATTGCTCATCCAGAGCGTGCTGGCGGACGGGCGGCCGGTTTCTGCCGCGGGGCCGGTGGTGCTGCGGCCCGGCAACGGACGCCTGGAATTCGAAGTCACGCCCATCCGGCTGCGTTCGCAGGATGGCTTGCGTTTCCGGTCCATGCTGGAGGGTTTCGACTCAACTTGGAGCGCGTCTACCACGGCGCGCACTGCCGACTACACCAACCTGCCTGCCGGCCGGTATCGCTTCCGCGTGGAAACTTTCGACGTGAGCGATCCCGGTGCGGTCAGCGAGGCCTCGATCGCGGTGGTGCAGCGGCCGTTTTTCTATCGTACGTGGTGGTTTACCGCGGCCTGCACCGGGCTCATCGCGCTCGTGGTCTTGGTCCTCTACCGATACCGGGTGCGCCAGGTGCAGGTGCGGTTCGAAGCGGTTCTCGAAGAGCGGAGCCGCCTGGCGCGCGAGATGCACGACACCGTGATCCAGGGGTGCACGGGCGTCTCGGCGCTGCTTGAAGCGCTCTCCATGGAGGGCGAGAAGGAGAGCCGTGGAACGGGACTGATGGACTTTGCGCGGCAGCAGTTGCGCAACACCATCAATGAGGCGCGCGAAGCAATTTGGAATTTGCGCAAGCCCGACGATGCCCACGGCCTGGGCGAAAAACTGGAAAGCATGACGCGCCAGGTGAGCGGCGAGTTTAAAGTGCCGGTCGAGTGGCAAATGAGCGGAACGCCCTTCGCGGTGACGGAGCCGGTAGCCCACGATCTGCTGATGGTGGCGCGCGAGGCGGTGTACAACGCCGTGCTGCACGGCCATCCGGCGCATGTGGATGTGACGCTCCGCTACAAGACCGGCGAACTGGTTCTAGATCTGGGCGACGATGGCTGCGGATTCGATCCCCTGCAGCCGGAGCGGGGCAATGGCCACCACTTCGGACTCAAAGGCATGAAGGAGCGGGTGGAGCGCTCGGGCGGGAAGTTCCACTTGGCCAGTGCGCCGGGCAAAGGTGTGCACATTGAGGTGCGCGTGCCGCGAAAGACAGGGAATAGGGAGTAGAGAACAGAGAACCCCTCCTAAACGCAAAAAGCGCGTTTAGGAGGGGGCACCCGCTTTCCGTGGTGAGTTGAAAGAGGCGAGCCGAGGTTCGCACCTTCCCACGTCCCAAAATCTCGACGTGGGACACCCAAATTCAAGGTCGCCCCGGACGTCAAAGATGGAGCATAAAAAAGCAGTCCGGGCCGAACGGCCCGGACTGCTTTTTACGAGAGAACCGCAGGTTAGAAGGTAAGGCGGAGAGCGCCTTGGAAGACGCGCGGGTGGCCGTTCATGCCGCTGATCACGCCAAAGACACCTGCGGCCTGATTCACGGTGGACGACGGGTTGCTGAAGTTCGGGTGGTTGGTGGCGTTAAAGGCATCCCAGCGGAACTGGAGGGTCTTTCCTTCCATCAACGTCCAGTTCTTCATAATCGATGAGTCGATGCCAAAGACGCCCGGTCCCCAGTAGGCGTTCCTGCTGGTGTTGCCGAAGCCGCACCATCCCGGCGTTTTGTCGTTGCAAGCGGGGGTCAAGTGGCCGGTGGTGGTGCCAAACGGATCTATGAAGGCGCCCGGGTTGAAGTAGCCCTTGTTCGGGTTAACCCAATCCGAGCGGCTGCCCTTGCCCATGTTGATGGCTTGGCCGGGAACAAAATCGGCGCGGTCATTCCACATTCCGACTCCGGGGTCAGAGTTCCACTGGCCGATGGAGAAGGGGTTGCCTTTCTGCGCGGTGATGATGCTGCTCAACTGCCAGCCGCCAACTGCCTCTGCCATCCACGTGCCCTTTTGCTTGAACGAGGGAGCCTGGTAGACAAAGTTGCTGATCCAGTTCCAAGGCATGTCTTGGTTGGCGTTGCCGCGGTTCCAGGCGGCGCTGATAGGATTGCCCAGCGCCGGATTGCCGAAGGAGATGTTGCTGCTGCTCGCGATGTCGAGAGTATGCGACCAGGTGAAGTTGGACTGCATCTGGAGGCCGTGCCACAGGTGTTGATCGAGGGTCACCTGTAATGAGTTGTAGCTCGCCGTTGCCCAGCTCTGGTCCTCGAAGATGTCCCCCACGTTCGGGTTCACGGCCAATTTTGAAGCGTACGGCGGGTTCATGTCGATGGCCACCGACAGGTGATCGGTTTCGCTGCCTACATAAGCCAGGCGGAAGCCCGTCGTCGGGGTGAACTGCTGTTCGACCGAGACGTTCCAGGCATACGTTGTGGGCAGCTTGAAGTTGCGTGCGAATTCCTGGCCAACCTGGCCCTTGGGAATGGCGATGGTTTTCGCGGGCTTGTAGCCAGTCGTCGCCCAAGGAAATGTCCCCGGGAAAGGACTTGTCGCATAGGGAGAGCCAGCGGCGCTGGCGGACCAGGGGTTGTCAAAGGGGATAATCCCACCTTGGAGAGTGTGATCGGCACAGGCGGCAGCACCATTCCCATTGTTGCAGGTGGAGTCCCAATCCCATCCCGAGAAGTTAAAGGTGGGACTGAAGGGCGCGACGTCCGCGGCGTGGTTGTACTCCGAGTACTGCAGCGGACCGGTGAAGATGCCGAAGCCGCCGTGGAAGACGGTATGCGACAGCATCTTAGGCTGGTAGGCCACGCCGATGCGCGGCTCCCAGTAGCCGTAGTCGCTGTTCATCAGGGTATTGGGCACGCTGGGGTCGCCGGGGAAGAGGAGCCCCGCGGGAGCATTGGTAAACACGGTGCTTTGCTGGCCGGGGGTGCTATTCGCGAAACCGGCGACGGTATTCTTGCCGGGTACCCAGGCTGCGCCACGGCTGCCTTGGGAGACAGGAGGCGTGTTCGGATCCCAGCGCAAACCGAGATTGATGGTCAGATTGGGACGAATCTTCCAGTCGTCCTGGATAAAGGGACCAACCTGCCAGCCGGTCACATCGGCAATTTCGCCGGCGCCTTGCATGTACCCTGATGCTGCGCCCAACATATAGTCGGCCAGGTATCCGCCCCATGGGGAACAGTTGGTTTCGGGACCAGTTGAGGGACAAGAAATGCCGGTATAAGAACTCGTGCCACCGCCTGTTCCACTTCTTCCAAATCCGATCAACGGCTGCGTCGGATACGCCGTATTCTCGACTGCGTGCTGATGCAACACGTCGATGCCTGTGGTGATGGAGTGCTTGCCGAGGGTCTTGTTGAGCGTATCGGTTAAGCCCAAAGTGTTGCGAACTTCCGCCGAGGGCTCATCCCAGCCACTCTCAAAGCCGTAGTTCGAATTGATGCGGAGAGCGCCCATGAAGCAGCTGCCCGCGGGCTCGTTGACGCCAATATTCACGCCATTCGCATCCGCGCTGTTATTGGAGAAGCACATCGGCTTTCCGTCGCTCCCCAACTCCTGGGCGGCGCTGTGCGCGCTTTGCTGGTTCATAAAGACCGAGACGGTGTTGACCGTGCTCGGATTGATGGTCCAGGTGTGCTGCAGCAGGTTGTTGAAGTAAAAATCCTGGTTCCAGAAGGTGGCCGTCCACGACCCGTGGTTGTAGGCGCTTTCCATGTTGCCCGGAACGTCGGACGACGGTTGCGCGTAGGAGTTGGTATACGAGCGCAGGGTCAGGGTCTGTGTGGGCGAGAGGTTGTAGTCCAGCTTGAGGGTGCCCTCGTTGTAGGTGTTGTGGACGGTGGGATAGGTGTACATCATATCGCCGTTTGCCGTTTGCACCCCGGGTTTCAGAGTGGTTCCGTTGGCCACCGTCGTGGCGCCTTTGATCATGCCGTATTTCGCAAAGTAAAGCGCGGCCGGAGAAAGTTTGACTCCAGCGATGCTGGTATCGAGCTGGTTGGGCTTGCCGGCGATGGTCTTGAATGGACCAAGCAGGTCTGTCTTGCCTGCAGCCAGATCGGGCGCGGAGGCGAGGCCGCTGAAGTCACCTGTCAGCATGGCGGCGGTCGGCGTAGAGGTCAACGTGTCGGTTGAGTTCCAGATGATCTTGGTGCCCTGGAAGCTGCCGAATGCGAAGAGCTTATCTTTCTTGATGGGCCCGCCAGCAAAGAAGCCGTACTGATTGCGCCGCAGCGTATCGGCCTGGTGGCTGAACCAGTCGGTGGCATTCATGGCATTGTTGCGGACGTACCAGAAGGCGCCGCCGTGGAGGCTATTGGTGCCGCTCTTGGTGGCGATGGAGACTACCGCGCCGGGCGCAAAGCCGAACTGCGCGCCGTAGTTGCTGGTGATGACCTTGAACTCCTGCGTGGCGTCGGCATTGGGAAACGGCGCAGTCAGCAGGTTGTAGTTATCCATGTTAGTGACGCCGTCGAGCATATAGAAAGTGCTACCCTGGCGGCCGCCGGAGGCGCTGGCGCCGGTCTCGGTCGGGAAGGAGAAGCCGGTCTGGATGCCTTCGCCGCCGTGATTCAAAACGTTGACGGTGCCGGGCGCCAGCAGAACCAGGCTCGAAGGATCGCGTCCGTCAAGTGGTAGCCCGGAGATAGCGGCTTCATTGACCGTCGATCCCAGCTCGGCCGATGTGGTGTTGATCAGCTCTGCGTTGGCAGTCACGGTAACGGTAACATTCTCGGCCGAACCGAGTTTCAGGCTCACATCCTGGGTTGCATAGAGGTTGACCGTAATGGTGATGCCTTTTTGCACGTACGCGGCAAAGCCTCTTGCGGTGATGGTCAGCATGTAATTGCCGGGCATCACCGGCTTCAGTAAGTAAACTCCAGCATTATTCGAAGTTGTCGCCTGAAGAGAACTGGTGTCAACGTTCCTGAGCGTGACCGTCGCGTTGGCGACAGCCGCACCCGTGGGATCGGAGACCTGTCCGGTTAAACTGCCGCTGGTGCCTTGCCCGTAGGCAAGCACGCCAAAGCCAACGAAGCCCGCTGCGATAACGAGCACAAGAACTCGTAGGCTCTTTGCGCTAAAAGATTGCATAACTACCCTCCTGAAGTGAGTACAAGGGCTACGAAATCCGGCTTCAAGCGGCTCACAAGCCTGAATCAGCGCTTGTGAGGCCGCTTTCATTTCGGAGTCCGCGAAACCCGTGGCGCTATGCGCCGGTTCGGTTGCACAGACTCATCCCCGTCGTTTCCAACGCCACAGAATCGACTTTGCTGAGTCGTGACGAACTGTACGCCCCCGATAAGTGCCCATGTATCCCCCAAAAGTACGATCATGACTTTTTTAGCGGGGTTAGTGGAGTTAGAGACGGACCCCTGAGATTCAGCGCGTGGCAAATGGACTGGACTTGGCCTCGGCGACAGAAAC
This sequence comes from Occallatibacter sp., assembly GCA_049521075.1. Lineage (GTDB taxonomy): Bacteria > Acidobacteriota > Terriglobia > Terriglobales > Acidobacteriaceae > Telmatobacter. Next base: position 12,573 of record JBEKPD010000041.1, on the reverse strand, counting down.
AGAATCGTCGCGGGTGGCCGGAGCTGCGCGTGTCAGCCTGCACACAGTGTGTATTTGCTGACACGGATGAGGCCTACGCTGAGATCGACAAATCATTTGCTTTCAGTCGACGTTGACTGGCGCGCGGCTTGCATTTTTTCTAGGCGCAGGCAGTTCGGCGGGAGGGTGCGATGACGGCTGGGAGACAACGCGAGTGTTCCGGCCAGACCGCGGTAGCGGCAGCCAACGCACTTGTGGAAGAAAATTTGCGGCGAAGCCGGAGAAATACCGTACGATTGGTGCGGCTTCATATTCACGTGAGCGCACGCGATAGATTCCTCGTCGGAAGGCCGGCGGCAAGCACCCGCCGAAGAGGACGATTGACTTCGCTTGTGGTAGCCGCGCTTGCGGTGCTTCTGGCGGGTTTGGGTTTCGCGGGTCGGAGCGGCTCGGCGGGGCGGCGTTTGCTGCACCGAGTGCTGCCGGTTCACGCTGAGACAGCTCACACGCGTGTGCCGCAGCTTCAACCGGCTGCACTCTACTTGGGCGATCGCTTCGGCGATGGAACGCCTGATTTTGTTCGTCTGACCGATGCGGCCGACCAGGCGGCGTTTCGCCGCTGGTTTACGCTCATTGCCGCATATCAGGCGGCGAGGCCGCGGGCGGAAGTGCCGGCGGAGATTACCGATTGCGCGAGCCTGCTGCGCTTTTCGTATCGCGAAGCGCTCAAGCGCCACGACGAGAGCTGGTTTGAAACCACCGGCATGGAAGTTGCGCCGCCGCCGGGTGAGATTCGCGCCTGGAGCTACCCGCATTCGCCGCTGGGCACGGTGCTCTTCCGCGTTAAGCCGGGCGCGTTCGAGCCGGAGGATTTGAGCGACGGCGCATTTGCGCAATTTGCCGACGCCCGAACTCTTGTGGAGCGCAACGCGTATTTCGTCAGCCGCGACGTGCGCGCCGCGCTGCCCGGCGACCTGCTGTTTTACCGGCAATTCGGTCAGTCGTCGCCGTGGCATTCGATGATTGTGACGCGCGGCGGCGCCGCGGCCGAGGTTGTCTACGACACTGGGCCGGATCACGGCGCGCCTGGTGAAATCCGCCGTGTTCTCCTCTCCGAGCTTTTGGACCATCCCCAGCCGCAATGGCGGCCTACACCCGGGAATCCTAATTTTCTCGGCGTCTATCGCTGGAACATTCTGCGAGGAACCTCATGATAGACCGGAATTCGCTCTACCGGATTTTGCCCCACAGGAACGCTTTCGACCGGAAATCGTCGTTCGGGAAATCGGCGCTTGCTGCCACTCTGCTTGTGCTGCTCTCAGCCGCCGCCGTTGCGCATGCCGCCTCCGGCGAGCCGCCGCGGTCGTTCTCGCTTTCGACGACGCGCACGTTTGCGCCGGGCGACAGTGTGAAGATCCAGCTCTTCGCACGCAACGTGCCGGAGTTGGAGTTTCGCGTCTACAAAGTGCGCAACGCGGAGAAGTTCTTTGAGGGGCTCAAGGACCCGCACAGCTTCGGCGTGCACACGGAGTCGCCAAGCGAACAGATCGATCGGGAAACGTGGCTAGAGCGGATTCACGACGTTAAATCGCATCTCTGGTATCTCATCCGGCGTTTCTTCCGGGGCCAATTTACCGACGAAGCAAAGGACAGTATTCTCGAGCGGCAGGGCAAGCTCGGTAAGCGCAGCAAGGTGGTGGGAGTTTCGCAGTTTGCGCGAGTCCCGCTGCTGAACCAGAGTCAACTGGTGGCGCGGTGGAAGCTGTTGGTGCCGCCGGCACTGGTGAGCGAGACGCAGCAGTTGCCCATCGACGGACTCGACGCGGGCGTGTACCTGATCGAGGCTACGGACGGAACGTACAAGGCGTACACCGTGGCGATCGTGACGAAGATTGCGATTGTGGAGCGGACGGTGAACGGGAAGGCCTTCCTGTTTGTGGCGGACCGCAAGACAGGTGCGCCGATTGACTCGGCGAACGTTTCATTGTGGAGCGATGGAAAGCTGCAGTCGTCGGGCAAGACGGGTGGCGACGGCCTGGCATCGCTCAGCTACACGGTGCGCGGCGGAGCACAAGGCGCAGTGCCGGACAATGTGATGATCGTGGCCCACCATGGAGCCGATGCAGCGGTGGTGACGCCGATGGGCTACGAGTTCGGCTCATCGAGCCAGCAACAGGAGCGCGATTACATCTATACGGAGCGCCCCGTCTACCGGCCGGGCCACACTGTGCACATCAAAGCCATCGTGCGCAAGGAACTCAACGACAATCTTGTTTTGCCCGATGAACACACGCTCACCATGCGCGTGACGGGGCCCGACAACAAGGTGGTCTTCAACAAGGAGCTGCCTGTTTCCGCGCATGGAACGGTGGCGGCGGACTTCGAACTCGCCCCCGATGCATCGCTGGGTTACTACAGCATCGATTTCAACGGGAAAGCCAATGCCGGCGACGACGATGAGGGCGAGGGCGGCGGGAGCGGCAGCTTCTACGTCGAGGAGTACAAGAAGCCCGAGTACCAGGTGACGGTGAAGCCTACCGCGCCGCGTGTGCTCCAGGGCAACACGATTCAGGCCACGATTGAGGCGCGGTACTTTTTCGGCGAGCCGGTGGCGAACGCCAAGGTTACGTATGTGGTGCACACCTCGCAGCATTGGTGGTGGGACGAAGACGAAGGGGACGACAACGGCGAGGATGCCGCGTCTGCCGAAGAAGCGGATGAAGACCAATCCGAATACGGTTATGGGGAGACCGAAAAGCAGGAGCAGCAGGGCGTGCTGGACGCGAATGGCCGCCTGACGGTGACGCTGCCTACGGAAGTTGATGGCAAGAACAACGATCAGGACTATCGCATTGAGGCGCGCGTGACCGACGCGGCCAACCGCGAGGTGAGCGGCCACTCCACAGTGCTGGCTACATATGGGTCGTTCCGCGTGAGCGTGGAGCCGACAAGCTACGTGGTGGAGAACGGCAAGCCGGCGCGCGTGAAGGTGACGGCGCAGGATTACGACTCGAAGCCGGTGCAGACGCAAGTACACATTGCCGCCGTGCTGCGGTGGGATGCGGCGAATCACCAGCGGTCGCAAACGGAGGTAGCCAGCAAGGATGCCACCACCGGCGCCGATGGAACGGTGCTGGTAGATCTGCCACTGGGCGGAAGCGGAGATTTTGAAATCACGGCCAGCGCACAGACGCCTGAAAACCGCACGGTGCAAGGCCAGACGAGGGTGTGGATATGGAATGGCGCGGGCGCGTGGTACCAGCCCAACGCACAGGCGCAAATCGTCGCAGACAAAAAGTCCTACCAGGTGGGCGACATCGCACACCTGCTGCTCGTGACAGGGCTCAATGAGTCGTGGGCGGTGGTGACGACCGAGGGCGACAGCGTGCAATCGCAGCGCATGATTCACGTGACGGGTACCAGCGCTGCGTTCGATGTGCCCATCACGCAGCAGGCGCAGCCAAATCTCGTCGTCTCCGCGTTTTTGGTCCACGATGACCAAATCATGACGGCGCAAAAGAGCCTGAAGGTTCCGCTCGTGGAGCGCGCGCTGACTATTACCGCGACGCCGCAGAAAACTCAATACGAGCCCGGCGACAAAGCAAGCTTCGACGTGAAGGCCGTAGATGCTGCGGGCAAACCTGTCGAAGCCGACTTGAGTTTCGGCGTGGTAGATGAGGCGCTCTACTCGGTGCGGCCCGATACCTCTGGCGACATCGTGGCATCGTTCTATCCGAAGCGCGAAGCCAATATCAACCCGCAAACTTCCTTCGAGTTTTATTTTGAAGGCGAAGCAGGCACAAAGAGCCCCATGCTGGCCGGATTGGCGGGCCTCTACCATCCGCGCATGGCGCAGGTGAAACCGGGATCGGACCTGGTGGTGCCGAAGGTGCGCAAGGCGTTTCCAGACACCGCGTATTGGAATCCCAATGTGCGCACCGGCGCGGACGGACACGCACGCGTCGAATTCAACTTCCCGGATGCCTTGACCACGTGGCGGACGACGATTCGCGCCATGACGGACGACGGCAAAGCCGGCGGAGCGGTGACGCGCGTGCTGGTGCGCAAGAACTTGATTGTCAGGCTGGCCGCGCCGCGCTTCTTCCGCCAGGGCGACGAAACGGTATTGCGTGTGATTGCACATAACTACTTGGAGACGTCGAAGGACGTGACCTTTGCGCTCGACGTGAGCGGAGTGGATGTGCTGAGCGGACAAACGCAGAAGGTGAATATTCCTGCCAAGGGCGAGAGCTACGTGGACTGGCGGGTGAAGGCCCAAAAAACGGGCACAGCAACGCTAACAGCCAAGGCGCTGACCAACGAGGAATCGGACGCGCTCGAAATGACGCTGCCGATTCTGCCGTTCGGCGTGAAACAAAGGGCTGCAGGCGCCGGTCAAATGTATTCGGGAGCAGGACAGAATCAGTGGTCGTTCGGCTATCCGGCAGGATCGGACGCGAACTCGCGCGGACTCACGATCTCGGTCGCGCCGTCGGTAGCGGGCACCGTGTTTGATGCGCTCGATTACCTCACCGGCTATCCGTGGGGCTGCACCGAGCAGACCATGTCGAGCTTCCTGCCTGACGTGATTGTGGCGCAAGCCGTCGACAAATTGCACCTGAAATCGCCCATCGATCGCAAGATGCTGGACGGCATGGTGCAGGCGGGCCTCGAGCGGCTCTATAGCTTCCAGCACGACGATGGCGGCTGGGGCTGGTGGCCCGACGACGAGAGCCGCGTGTTTATGACAGCCTACGTGGTGAGCGGGCTGGGACAGGCGCAGAATGCCGGATACAAGGTGGACGGCAACCGCGCGAACAAGGCCCGGAACTGGCTGGCTGCGCAGTTGGCGGCGCATCCCGATATGATTCCGGACCTGAGGGCGTACGCCGTGTATGCGTTGGCCACGACAGGTACTGCGCCTCATGACGCCGTGGAAAAAGCTTGGGACAGCCGCGACAAGCTCAGTGACGAGGGATTGGCGTTGACGGGATTGGCGCTGACAGCGGTTCATGACAGTCGCGCGAAGCAAGCAGCAGATCTACTCGAGAAGAAGGCGCATCAGACAGATGTCGATGCATACTGGGCAGGTAATTACGACGAGCTACTCGATTTCTGGGGCGACACGTCGCCGGAGACCACGGCCTTTGCGCTCAAGCTGATCGTCGAGGAGGATCGTTCGAGCGGGCTGATGCCGAAGGCGGCGCGATGGCTCGCCGAGCATCGCGATGGAGACTACTGGTACTCGACCAAGGAAACCTCGATGGTGATCCAGGGGCTGACCGATTACCTGGCGCTGAGCGGCGAGCTCGCCAACGCGTCGGACGTGGAGGTGCTGGTGAACGGCGCGAGCGTGGGCAAGCGGCACTTCGGTCCTGAGGATTCGTTTGGCGCTCCGTGGCAGATCAAAGTTCCCGCGGCGCAGTTGGCGAACGGCGGGCAGGTGACCATCCGCAAGAGCGGCAATGGCATCACGTACTGGTCCGCTGAGAACAGTTGGTACTCTGCCGACCGCAAGGCGTTCCAGCAGGGCCAACTCGCGCTCAACATCACGCGCGACTACTACCTGTTGCAAAAGCGACAGGACAAGCCGAACGATGCCATTACTTACGATCTAGTTCCGCTCCAAGGGCCGGTGCACGTGGGCGACATTGTTGCGGTTCGCCTGGCAATCGGCGGCACGAGTTGGAAGTATCTGCTGGCTGAAGATCCGATTCCTGCGGGCACGGAGTTTCTGCCGGAGAGTGGACTCTACAAGCTCAACAACAAACCGGATTGGTGGGCCGACTGGTTTACGCGCAAGGAATTCCACGACGACCGCGCGGCGTTTTTCAACACCGACTTCGCCACGCGCCGCGAGTATGTGTATTTGCTGAAGGTTGACAATCCTGGCAAGTTTGCCATCAGCCCGGCCGATGCCGGACCCATGTACCAGCCGAACATTGAGACCACCACCGATCCCGCGACGCTGGAAGTGGAATAACAACAGGGACGAAGGGAACAAGAAAACAGGGAACAGGGACTGCTAACTATGAACTGCGAGAACGAGGTGCGCTTGTGAGCTACTTGATTGAAACTTTGCGTCGCATTGGACAAGCCAGGGGATGGGTTGCTGCGCAGTTCTGGGCGACGCTGCTGATCGTGCTGGCAGGAGTTGCGTGGACGCGCGTGCCGGAAAAGCACTTGTGGCAGGTCGGGCTGACGGTGCTGTTGCCTGTCGGGATGCTAGCCGCACTACTCGTGCTCGAAGCCGGGACGATGCGCGGCCTTCTCCATAAAGAGGAGCGGCGAGTGCAGTTTGCGTGGGGCGCGCTCACGCTTCTGGTCTGGATCGCGGTGGCCGGGATTGCGTGGTTCATTCTGGACTGGTGCGACGATCAAACTTACCTTTGGGCCAACTATCTGAACTCGCGCATGCCGGCGTACTTCCGCGCCCAGTTCTTCACCTACGATCACATTCAGCTTTGGCTCACGGTTCTTATCTGGATCTTCCGCTGGATCGTGGTGCCAGCGAAGGTGGTTCCGCATGCGATTGCCTCGACCCAGTGGGGCTGCCGGCTGCCGTGGCGAAAACTACTCCGCACGCTGCTCAATTGGCGCTGGTGGCTTGGCGCGGTGATTGCGGCGCTGCTGGGCGTGCTGCTGCCCAGCTACTTCTTCCACGGCGAGCCGCATGGAACGGTGTCGCATCAGATTACGGCCGCAATTCTGAAACCCGTGGGAGCGTATCTGCTTGCGATTGCGAGCTGGGTGCTGCTGCTGGCGTGGGGGACGGTGGTGCTGGACCGCGACGCACCCGCAGCGGCCAAGCCCGGCGATGACGCGTTGCATCTGGTTCCTGTGGGTTCCGGGCCGCTTGGTGAAGACTCCGTCAAGCTACCGCTGCCCGAGAGTGGCGATGACGCCGGCGGGAACGCCTGAGCGCAACCAATCGAGCACTTGTGCGCGGCCGTAACGCGCGAGGAGTTGCGCGGCGTACCACGCGGCAGCGCGATGCGCGGCTTCGGATTCGGCCTCGCTGGTGGCATGATCGAGACCGGCGTAGGTTGCTTCGAGCGTAAGTGGAGGCTGGGTCACGCTCGTCTTTGGCGTTGCGGCTTCGCCCCACGTTTCCACCAGTCCTTCGCGCAGCCAAAGCGGAGCCTGCCATCCGGTCTCGCGCTCGACCAATGCATGAAGAAACTCGTGGCGCAGGGTATCGGCCAAAAGCTTCCGCGTAGCCAAAGTCTTCAAAGGCTGTGTTCCGATCCAGTCATCGTATTCGAAGGCCGCCACCCAACCCGGCTCAAGTGTGGCCTCGCGAAATGCCGGCGTGGACGGGAAGGAGCGGACTGTGAAGGGATGCGGCGCGTTGAGGCCGGAGCGCTGGGATGCTTCGGCGCGGGCACGATTCAGAGCCGGCAAAAACGCGGCGTCGCCGGCATCGAGCGATTCAAGTTGGAATCCGTCGCCCTTGAAGCTCTGCCACGCGCGGCCGGAGGCTTCGTCGGCAGCTTCAGCGCCGGGAAAATATTGCGCGAGAATTTCACGCATGGTGTGACCTTCGGCGGCCATCTCGGCCGAGCCCTTTTGGCAGAGGCCAACGCCGTGCCCCCAGCCGCGCCCATGAAACAGAAAGCGGTCGCCCTGGCGGCTTACTTCAAACCATGTGCTGGGAACGCGGTTCCAGCCGAGCGACTCGCCAACGGCGAGGCGAAAATCCTCGGCGGAGATTTCGGCGTTGTCGAGTTGCAGCGTGACGGCGCGTCCCGATGCGCCGCGCCGTGCGACAGTCAGATTCTGCCAGCCGGGCCGCGCGAGGCCGCGCGCGGCGAGGGCTGCTGTCAAATCCTCGCGCGTGATTTCAGAAGCCCACTGCGTCGCGCCGCGCGCCGCGCAGAACCGATCGGGCAGGGAAGGCAGATAGGGAAGCGATTTGGCGCGTGGCCAGATTTCGTCGGGCGCGGCCGTGCGGCCGCCGCAATCCTTGCCGAAGTAGGCAAGAGCGCGCTGCTCGTGAAACCAAAGCGTCTCGCCGGCGGTTGCGAGCGTGGCCGCGTGCGCTGCGGCCCTGCGTTCGCCCGCGCCGCTCCAGTGCAAGAGCTGGCAGTGGGTTGAGTCGCACAGGTCGTAATCAGGGTGGCCGTGCGCCTCGTGCAAGGCGAAACTGCGCACGACGATGGCGAGGGCCTTGAGCGATTCCGGCGAGTCGGCGGGTCCGCTCTCGCTCGCGACTACGCGCTCCACGTAGTTTTCGGCGGGCAGTGTGACGACGATGACAAGTACGCCTTCATGTGCTTTGATGGCGACAGGATCGTGGAGCGTTACGGTTTCGCCGTGAGCCATGAGGGTGACCGGTCCGCTGAACCGGATTTCGCTCGAACGAACAGTTTTGCTCGCTGCCGCAAGGATCACGCTGTCTTTTTCTGCATGAATCTTCGCCGGCGCGTGCAGCACTTCGGTGGCGCAGCGCTCACAAGTCTGAAGTAACGTGAATTCTTTTGGCCCCGTGGGTCTGAGCGTCACGTCGCGATCGTGCCAGAGCGTCCACATGCCCACGCGAATCGTTTCCCGCACGGAGGCTGGCTGATCGGCGGCGACTACCGGTTGAGGCGCCAGCGTGAGGATACTAATGAACAACGCCGCGGCGAGGAAGCTCGTCAGAAAACGATGGATTTTCGCGGTCTTCCACCCTTGGCGCAAAAAACGGGAAAGGAGGGAGCGCTGAGCTTTTTGCTCGGTTGAAAGAGGCGAGTTTAGGTTCGTGCTATCCCAGGTCTCAAAATCGAGACCTGGGGCACCCGGTTTTTGTGGTGAGTTGGGAGAGGTGTGTTGAGGGTCTTGCTGTCCCACCCTTTCGCAAAAAGCGCGAAAGGATGGGGCACGGAGTGTTTTGCGGGACTGGACGCCGCTCATGGCTGCTCCGGATTCGCGTTGGCCAGTAGCCGGCCGGCTACATGCGCAGCATCGGCGCCGCGGCCTGAAGGCAGAAACACAACCACCACAACCTGCGGGTTTTGCGCGGGCGCGAGGCCCACAAACCAGCCGTGGGTGCGGCTTGAGGCCTCGCTTTCGGCGGTTCCGGTTTTGCCCAGGACGGCAAAGCCTCCGAGGCTCGCCTGGCCCGCCATGCCGAAGCTGGCCGAGTCCTCAAGCCCCGCGCGCACCACCTGGGCTGCATCGGAATCGGCGTGCGCAGCAAGCTCGAGCGCGAGCCAGCGATAGGCCGTGGCCAGCTCGAGCGGCGTGACGCGCACACCGTTAACGCCGAGCAGAGTCAGCTGCTGCGAATCTGCCGAGTCTGGTTCACGGAATTCGGCTATGGCCTCGTCGCGTGCAAGGCTGGTTGCGCCGAGCAAACCAGTGCGGCGCAGCAAGCGGCCCAGTTCACCGGGTTCGAGCGAGCGCGCCACCGCGGCAAAGTAGCTGTTGCAGGACCAGGTGAGCGCCTCCTGCGCGTCGAAGGGCGGTGCGGGCGGGTGCGTGCACGCAAGGCGATGGCCGGCGACGACAAGTTGCCGGTTACAGACCACGCGGCGTGAGGGATTCCAGCGGCCCGCGCGGACCAACGAATAGAGAACCAGGGGCTTCAATGTCGAGCCGGGTGCAGCGAGGGTTCGCGCGGCTTCGTCGAGATGGTGCGACGCCAGCAGGCGGCCGGTTGCAATGTCGACGACGATGATGCGCGCTTCAGGTGACTGGCGCATCACGCCCTCGACGGCAGTTTGCCAGGCGGGTGCCGGCACCTGGCCACTGACGCTCGAGGCTCCGTACGCCGCGATCACGGCTATCAAACGCAGAATTCCATGCACACGCGGAGTATATATTGATACAGGTTTTCAGCGCTGGGTCAGGATTCCTTGCTGCAGCGCTACGGTTACGGCTTCGGTGCGATCGCCAACCTCCAGCTTGGCGCTGATTTTGTTGATGTGATTGCGGACCGTGTATTGGCTGATCTGAAGCACCCGGGCAATTTCCTTGTTGGTGAGGCCCTTGGACACCATCTCCAGGATTTCCGTCTCGCGAGGGCTCAGGCTGGAGCGCGATTCGCGCTCGGCGAGACGTCCCGCAATCTCCCCGGAAAGATACTTGCCGCCCGCTTTCAGAGTGTTAATGGCCTCCACAATCTGTGCGCCAGAGGCGTCCTTCGAGAGATAGCCGCGGGCTCCAGCCTTTAAGGCGCGATAGATCTCCTCTTCGTACGCGTAGCTGGAGAGAATCAGAACCGCGGGAGGGTCCGCGAGCTCGCGCAGCCTGCTGAGAAAATCCATGCCGTCAATCTTAGGCATGCGCAGGTCGAGCAGAACGACGTCGACCGAGGAATGGCACATCAGATCCAGCGCCACTTCTCCGTTGTGCGCCGCTCCGACCACTTTTAGCCCGCCTTCTTTCCGCAACAAGCTCGTCAATCCGGCGCGAACTACCGGATGATCGTCGACAATCAGCACGCGAATTGGCTTTCTACCTGTTTGCGTTTCCATGGGATGCCTTTCTCCAGGGTATGTGCATTCGCTGCACGAATGAGCGGAGGAACGAAGGCGGCATGGGCGCATGCACGCACAATGTGGTTCCCTCACCGGGCGCGCTGCGAATGGCGAGCGTGGCCCCGATGCTGTCGGCGCGTTTGTGCATGCCCGAGATGCCGAAGCCCGCCAGTTCGCTGGTGATGGAGAAACCGCAGCCGTCGTCCTCGACCGCCATCTCGACCGCGGATTTGAGATAGGTGAGGGAGATGTTGAGGTGTGCGGGGTGAGCGTGACGGATGGCATTGGCGATTGCCTCCAGCCCGATGCGCATCAGTGTGTCGGAGATGCGCAAGGGGATGGCTCGTTCACTGCCTTCGCTCGATACACATACCGCGATCGATGAGGTGCCATTCACCATGCGGTGTGCGCAGTTTTCCATGGCTCGCAACAGACCGATCGATTCCAGATTCTCCGGGCGCAGCATGGCGATACTGCGACGGGCTTCTTCGTGCGAGTTGCGCACCATGTCGCGCGCTACGTCGAGTTGCGGCACGATATTGGTTCCATCGTTGGCTTCGTTGCGGATGGCTTCCAGTTGAAAACCTAATCCCGCAAAACTCTGCGCCAGCGTGTCGTGCATCTCGTGCGCCAGGCGCTCACGCTCCTCGAGAACGGCTTGCATGCGCCAGCGTTCGATGAGGATATAGCAACTCAATCCGGCGAGGGCCAGCAACAGCACGCCGATGATGGTGGCGACGATGTGCCCGGCACTCCACCACGGCGGTCCCTCCATGACTTCGACATCGTTGAATGACGGCAAGAGCAGCGCAAACGAAGTCAAATCGTGAGTGTAGCTGGAATCAACGACGCAGATTCCGCGCAGCCGCAGCCTGCTCTTGTCCTTCAACGCGCGCAGACGTCCCGACTGTCCTGACTCACTCACGATGGCCAGGAACGATTGGCTGCCTTCGTCGAGCGTCAAGACCAAGGTGTTTCCCGGGGCCTGGTCCTTGTGCTCCAGCCGGCCCTCGATCTCGACGTACTCGGCGTCAAAAGCTCCTGTGGCCGCCTGTGCGGCAGTGACTGCGACCGGCGGAACGGGTGTGTGCGACCAAAGTAGGCGCACTTCGGCGTTGCGCAACCGCGAACTGAAGTCGTGCAGCTCGGCGTCGCCTTTGGCCTCGACTTCGTCGCCGATCTGCAGCGGCACATGTGTGTGGCTGCCGGGAATGGCCAAGCCTCCACTAGGATCCTGAATGAAGAGAACAGGTGAAGTGAGCGTGACCACGCCATGGACGGTTACCGAAGCGGGCACATCGGGAGAAAGCAGGCGGAGGCTGCTGATGGTTTGCGCGTTTACGTCGGTGCGATGGGCGAGAAGATCGCGCTGGATGGGGTCGACGTACTGATCGTAATCTTCCGGCACCGCGCCGGTAGGGAGCACGGTAGGAGTGGCGATCGAAGGCTGCGCACCGCCGGTCATCGCTACCAGGTCCTGCTGAGTCGCCGGGCGAATCTCAACATTTCTCCACTCCGCTCCGGTGTTGTAGGATTTGAGCCCGAAACGCCCCTCGGTCAGACAGCCGGGATCTTCGACCGCCTCCGCGGTGGTTTGACCGTTGGGCGCGGTGGCGCTAATGGCGAAGTCGCAGCCGTAAGCCAAAAACTTTACGTGGTACCACTGCTGCGCGTAGACCCGCGGCGCAACCGGCTTCATCGCAAACTCCCGCCAGCCGTAGTCGGCGCGGCCAAGAAAGAGCCTGTTGTCGAGATCGCGCAGGCCTGCCATGTAGCCGTGATAGGCGTCCACCCCTTCCTCTTCGTCGGTGGCGCGAAGGATGAGGCCAGCATCTCCATACTGGCCGAGCAGAAGCACGTCAGCCTCAATGGAATAGTTGGCCCAATACGTTGGGCCGCTCATGAGTTTTGCGCCTCGCTCGTCGGAGTTGTTCTGCATGACGCCGTCGGCGTACTGCCACGTGCCGCCGAAGGCCTGCCAGTCGTCCTGCTTTGCGAGCGAGATTTTTTGCACCCTGAATGGACCGCGGTGTGCGATGGAGCGAAACGCCATGACCGTCACGGCAGCGAGCAATGCGATCGCACCAAGAGCAATGCTGGCGACGACTAGGTTGCGATTCGTGAAAGGTGT
>JBEKPD010000040.1:0-50489 GCA_049521075.1 Occallatibacter sp. | reverse complement strand
CGCGGCCACCCCCGCCTCCGCCGCCACCAGGCCCACCACCCAAGCCAGGGCCGCCAAAGCCGCCGCCACCGCCCTGACCCCGTTGACCGCCAGCGCCTCCGGCCGGCGATTGAACCTTGGGGCCAATTCCCCAGGAGCGGCTGACGCGCAAATTGAATGTGACGGAGGAGGGACTGTTGCCCAGGTTCGGAGCCAGCAGCGTCTCTCCCGATTGCGGGATACCGGTGTCGAGGCAGCCGAAGGAAGTTTGGGCGTACAGCGGGTTCCCGCTGCAAGAAGACGAACTGGCAGCCAGGGAAGGCCTGTCGTTGAAGAAATTGTCCCCAGTCAGATCGGAGTCGGTCGCAATGTTGAAGGGCCTGCCGGACTGGGCAACCAGGAACGGATTGTAAGAGATACCCCACTTGCCGGAATAGTTGGCGAACAGGAATACCATATTTCGTCGCACAAAGCCGGCGCGTCCGTAGTCCTGCTTCAGGTTGTACGAGTTCGATGCCGTGCCGGTATCACCGTTGGCGAAGTTGAGAGAGTAAAAACCACTAACACTGAAATTTGGCGTGAAGCGGGCGTTGAGGTTCGTAATCAGCTGGTTCTGCTTGAAGACGGCTTCAGGATAGATCTCATCGACAGGCCCAAAGTTGGTGTTCAGGCGCTGGAGGGGCGTGGGGCTAATGTTGGGACCATAATTGAAAGTTCCAGGCGCATTTTGGTATGGATTCGAATCGCGAGTCGCCAGCTGGTGCACGCCGTAGCTGTGCAAGTAGGTGAACGTGAGTGTTGACACCTTGGTAAGCTGCCGCTCGAGGCTGAGACCCAATTGCTCGTTATAGGGCGAGTGATACGTGGGCAATAGTTGGTTGAATTGCTGCGATTGCAGCGTCGGAGCCGTGCTGTTGTTGCAGGCGGTCAATGCGGCCAAAGTGATGCTGTTGGGATTGAAGCAGGATTCATTGGTCGGATTCGTCGGATTGGAGATGACGTATTGCTGCTGGATGGGCGTGGTGCTGACATGATTCTGTTCTAGGCCCATCAGGCTGGTGATCTGGAAGCGATCGTAGAAGAAGCCATAGCCTCCGCGGACCACGGTCTTTGCCACGGTGCCCTGCTTGTGGCCGTCGAGCGCATAAGCGAAGGCGAAGCGCGGCGCAAAGTCGCTATGGTCGGAGACATGATTCTGCGATTCCCAGCGCAGGCCGCCGGAAAGCGTCAGGAACTTGTTCACCTTCCAGTCGTCTTGGAAGAACAGCGCGGCATCGAAGACATTACCGAGAAATTTATCGTTTCCGGTAGTGAGGCTCATCTTGATGGGCAGATTGGTTTTGCCGCATTGACTCGTCACCGGGCCACCTGTTGGGCAGAATACGGGTTGTGCCGGGTGTCCGGGTTGCGTGGGGTTGTAGTAGTAGTAATTGTTCAAAGCGCCCGTGTAGTCGTTCAAGTCGGCAAAGGTGTAGCTGCCGTTGAAACCGCCGCTGGAGGTGTTGGCGTCGCGGTTGTCGCGCAGCCAGGTGCCGAACTTGATGGCTTGCGTGCCCACGGTCATCGTGGTGATATTTTGCAACTCGATGTGCGAGGAGCGATCAGAGGACGACTGGGCGGTGCTTCCGCCACCGTTGAAGAACCCGCTGACACCGACCTTGGGCGCAGTGCTCACTGAAGTCTCGACCGTCGGGGCGAGGCGATATTGAAACCGCGTCTCATTCACGATGCGGTCGCTGATAATCTGCGAATCGTCCATCTGAATGGAATGCTCCGAGGTGGTATTTCCGGTCGCTTGCGAAGGCTCCGACGTCGAGCTGAAATTGCCGCTGGTACTGCCGCGTTCAAACTGATAGCGAACGGTAAGCGTGTTTTTCTGGCCCAGCTGCAGGTCAAGCCGTGGCGAGACTTCGACGCGCGAAGCCGGGCTGTATGCAGCGCCGGTTGTGTCGATCACGTTACCACTCGAGTCCGTGGGAATAAAGTAGGGGCTTGTGCCCGCAGTCTGAACGGGAATGCCGACGGTGTAGATGCTGGCGTCAGGATTATCGCGGCCCTCAACGCTGAGGAAGTACGAAGCCTTTTTGTTGAGTGCGCCGCTGACTGTGCCGTTGTACTGGATGGAGTGGTAGGCCGGAGGCGGGGCAAACGGGTTCCCGGTGTTGAAGGAGCTGTCGTTGCCCTGGAGGAAGGCCCTTCCATGCAACGTATCGGTTCCGGGCTTGGTGAGAATCTCAATGCGTCCGTAACCAATGTGGTCGAACTCGGCCGAAAACGGATTCTGGTTGATGCGAATTTCGCGAATGGCTGACTTGGGCGGCAGCGTTCCGCCAGTAAATCCGTCGATGTAAATCTGCCCGCCATTGGGGCCTGCGGAAGGGCCGGCCAAGGCCTGAAGCTCGTTCGAGAGTTCGTCGGGATCGTCGGAGAGGGCGTCCAGGTCAGAGCCTTTGAGCACCATGGCGCTGGCGTTGGCGTCGGCGTCCGTGCTCACGGTGGGCCCGCCCTCGTCGGTGACGACCACTTGCTGCTCGGTGGTCTCGACCGCCATCTTCACGTCCACGCTCTTCGACTGCCCCGCAGCTAGATCAATGGGCTCGGAGACAAATGGCGCAAATCCGGTGAAGGTTACCGCGACGACGTAGCTGCCTGCCGGAAGGCCGCGCACTGCATAGCTTCCGGCCGCGTTCGCGGTCGCGGTTCCCACGGCCGCACCCTTGGCAGTGGTCACCGTGACCTGCGCGCCGGGAATAAGGGCGCCGGTGGCGTCGAGAATGTGGCCGCGTAAAGTGCCGGTTGTCGCCGGAGCGGCCTGCGCGGGAGCTGGCGTTGCCGGCGTCGACAGAGCAGGTGCGGCTGGCGGCGTAGCAGCCGGCGCCGTTTGACAATTGGCCGCGACAGCAACCAATGCCAGGGACGCAGAAACCATCAGAGCAATCAACGGATACGACTTCGAATACACGATTCCCTCGCTTATGTATGAATGAGAAATATGAATCCCTTTACTGGGCTGCGGATTCGCCTGAGCTCAGGCTCCAACTGGCAAGCAAGTCCTGCGCTTCCGGAGCTTCGAGCAGTGGTTCGACCCCGGCGATCAGCTTGATCGCGCTCAGTCCGGAGGCATCCTCCGTGGCCACGATCATCACCGCATCGTTTTTCTTGAGAGCGCTCAACTGGATTTGTGGCGCGCGTTCGAGAACTGTTTCAAGATCCATGCGTCCCGGGCCCGCGCCGCCGCCCTGGTTAAAGCTGCGCTGCCCGCCGGGTCCGCCGTTTCCGGGACGGCCGCCAGCATTGCCCTTAAGCCGAGCGGCAATCGTGGTTGCGATGGTGTCGTCGAGCCGCCGCAACTGCGCGTCGGCCGTGATGCGGACAGTAACGGGTTTCTTGGTCACAAGGTCCTTCACGGTGACGGTAGAAGCCGCCGCGTCCGTCGAGATTACGGTGCCGGGAATGCTGCGGAATGTTCCCGAAACCACGCTGTCGGCCGCAATCGCACTGCCGTCGGCGTTTTTGGTTCCGCGCGCCCACAGTTGGTCGCCTGTCTTGATGGCGGCAATAGGCGCGGGCTGCGCCTGGTCGAAAACCACCGAACCCGGCGCGTAGCGCTTGAGCGCCGTCGCAGAAGTGGTGTTGACAGTGACCTCTTTGCTGGTGGCGCCTGTCCGCGTGGTCACGACAATGACGCCTGTCGTGGCGTCGATGCTCTTCACAAGCCCGTGCACGCCCTGATTCCAGGCGGCATTCTCCGCTTCCTGCTTTTTGGTTACGTCGGCTTGCTTGATGGCGATGATGCGCGCCGCCTGCGGAGTGCCGCCGGTGGCATTAGGATCGAGCGTCACCAGTACGCGATCGCCCACAGCCAGGCTGCTGAAATCGAGAGGTTCGGCCTTGCTCAGGTCGGTCTGCCCCGGCGCGATGCGCTTGAGAATAGCGGTCGAGGGAACCTGGACCTGGTGCGCGTCACCGGCGTCGGGCTTCACCGTAAGCGTATCGCCGTTGATGGCTGTGATGCTGCCCAGATAACGCGCCACTTGCGCGTATGCGCCCGGCGCCGCTGCCAGCAGAGATACGGTCAGGACGACAAGTCCCAAAATGGCCCATCCACGCGTCTTGCTTTTCGGTCTCATATGATTGTCATGCTCCACGGATTAGGGGCGCCGGAAGAGAATCCGATTGCCACCGCTATTCTCCTAGACGAACCACTCCGGGAAAAGGTCGAAAGCGCATCTCATCATCTGAAGTTGGGAGTAAGTTCCCGCTCATGTGGCAGTTCCGATTCGGGAGCAGGGATTCGAATGGGCCGACCTGTCGGTTGCGGGCCAGCCGGGGGAAGACAGGGGTAGGAGGTAGCCAATTGGGAATAGAATGCGCCGAGCGCATCGAAGAGTTCTGATCTCTGTTCTCTACTCCCTATTGGCTAGCGCTATTGCCTGTCTTTACCACGCACCCAGCAGCCGGCGCAGCAGTACCAGTTCGCCGAGATGGTATGCGTTGTGGTCGGCGGCGAGCAGCGCTTCCCTGAGGATGGTCTGGTCGTCGCCGTGGGGAATGCGCGCGTAAAGATCGGTGGACGGGTTCGCAACCAACTCGCACATAGCCTTCAAATCGCGGCGGAAGGCGCGCACGCTCTTGTCCCATGCCTTCTCATCCGGCGGAGCGGGCGTAGCCGGCCAATAGCCACTGGGCCAGGCGGGAGATTGGTGCTCGGCGTTGCGGGAAAACTCGAGGATGTCCCATTGCGCGATGCGTAGGTGTTCAAGCACCTCCCACGGGGAGTGCTCGGCGCCCTTGGGCCGCTTGCCGCGCAGGGCTACGGGAAGATTCTTGATGGCTTTGTCGAAAGTTGCGTGGGCGTGGCCGCCAGTAAGGAGTTGGACGAGGTGCTCGCGTAGTGCCGCATCGCGATTTGCGGCGGTTTCTTTCTTAGCCATGAGAATCATTCTCCCCGGAGCAGAGCCGGCAATCTATGCCGGCTTCAAGGTGTAGATTCGCTGGCCGCACGGCGCGACGCAACAATTTTTGCCTGGTCCGTATGAGAAGCGACGGGATTCGGCCGCGAGGTTTTTCTATTCCCTGTTCCCTAATCCCTCATCCCTGCTTTTCCAGCACCGCACGCTGCGCGGCGAAGATCTCCCGGACGCCCACTTCGGCGAGATCGATCAGTCCGTTCAACTGGGCGCGCGAATACGAACCGCGTTCCGCCGTGGCCTGCGTCTCCACCAGTCCTCCATCGGCGGTCATGACGACGTTCATGTCGACTTCGGCCTGCGAATCTTCCTCATAACAGAGGTCGAGCAGCGCAGCGCCGTCGACGATTCCCACCGACGTCGCCGCGATCAGTTGTTTCATGGGCGAAGTTTTGAGAGTTCCCGCCTTGATCAGAGCGTCGAGCGCAAGGGCCAGGGCCACGGCCGCGCCGGTGATAGCCGCGGTGCGCGTTCCGCCGTCGGCCTGGATCACGTCGCAATCGAGGATAATCGTGCGCTCGCCGAGAGCCTGCATGTCGACGACCGACCGCAGGCTCCGGCCGATCAATCTTTGGATCTCGTGTGTCCGGCCGCCGATCTTGCCACGTTCACTTTCTCTTGGCGTCCGGGTGACCGTGGAGCGGGGCAGCATGGCGTACTCGGCCGTAACCCAGCCGCGGCCGGAGTTGCGCAGCCAGCCGGGCACTCCTTGCTCAATCGTTGCGCAGGTGAGCACCCGCGTGTTGCCCAAGGAGACCAGGACCGAGCCTTCGGCGGTCTGGACATACCCAGGCGTCAGGGTGAGCGGGCGAAGCTGGTCGGAGCTACGGCCGCCGGGGCGCAGAGAGAGAAAAGAGGCGTGCATAGAGGGATTGTACGGGAGTTAGGGCCTGTTCTGGGATGAGAGAGCAGCCCTTCGGCCCAGTGCAGGACGGGCTAAGAAGGGGGCCGTCCCGGGATGGGAATCGCCGAACGCGAAGTGCCGGAAGGGGAAGTGATTTGCAAGCTAATGAAACTGAAAGCCTTATATGAATTGACGCCAACCTCTTCGTTCCATTTCGGGACATTCACCAAACCCCGCTGCACCGGGTGTCCACTAGCTTCTGGCTGTGATCTCTTCCCTTATCAGGAACTTAGGTTTTTTGTTCAAGTTTGGCACGCGACGTGTATAGAAACAGGACAAAACCTGCTGTACAGAAACAAAATGGGAAGCGGAAAAGGCAGGAACCAGGATTAGGGAACAGAGACTGTCCACTGTCTTTGAAAGGAAGCAGCATATGCGGCAAACCGAACAGGTAACAGCGACGGCCAAGACGACGAACATCTGGAATGGCGTGGAGCGCCGGCGCGTGGAAAAGGTCGTCGAAACCCTGGCCATGCTGCGCAGCCGGGGCGAGACGCTTTCTGAGGTGGCCCACGATGCGCGCAATATGGTGACGGCCCTGGCGCTCTACTGCGACCTTCTGGAGGAGCCCGGTGTGCTGGCGAATCCCTTCACGCATTACGCGCAGGAACTGCGCCTGGTGGCCGCGGCCAGCCGGCGCCTGGTGGAAAAACTGGTGGCGCTCGATTCTAACGCGGTACCGGACGGCGCCATGCAGAGCCTGTTTGAGGCCAATGCCGCGCGCAAGGCCGCATCGGCGGGCTCCGAGGGCTCGACGAACGCCGTGGCCTCAAGCAAGGACGCCTCAAGCAGCACTGCGGCTACAAGTAGCGTTGCGACCCCAAGTATCACCCCGCGGTCCGGCGCAAATGCAGGCAACCGTACATGGGAAGGCACGAGGCCGAGCGCGATCGCAAACACGGCCGCCGTCGGGAACGGGAACCGGCATTGGGATATGTTGCCCGCTCTGCCGGTCTCCAGCCTAGCCGCTGAGCTGCTGGCCAACCGCAATTTGCTCGCGGCGCTGGCCGGGCCTTCGATTGCATTGACCATGGAGGCCGACGCCGGTGCGCAACCGGTGCGCCTTACAGGCGAGGATCTGACCCGGCTGCTGGTCAATCTGGTGAAAAACGCGGCCGAGGCCATGCCCCAGGCCCCGACCCGGGCCACGGCCCAGGCCCTGAAGCAGGGTCGCCGCATTCACATCGGGCTGCACGAGGTCGAGACTGCGAATGCGGCGGCGCCCTGCCTGTCACTCACAGTCGAGGACAACGGGCCGGGAATTCCAGAAGAGGCACTCGAGAAGATCTTCGTCTCCGGGTACTCCTCGCGGGGCAAGGAAGCCACGGCCGGTGGCTGGCCGCAGAGCCATCGTGGGCTGGGCCTGGCCATCGTGCGCTCTATCGTCGAAGGCGCAGGAGGGCGCATTACCGCCCAAAACCGGGCGCAGGGCGGGGCCTGCTTTAACCTCGAGCTCCCAGTGCGCAAGGTGGGATATTAGCGAACCGCAAACAGCGAACAGCTGAGAACAAAAGCTGAGAGTTCATCGCAGAAAGCTGTTGACTACTTGCTGTCATCTGCAATTTAACGATGTTCCAACACGCGTGAGGCGACTACAATGCTGGAAACAGTCTTCAACACACGGGCCATGGAGTTTATGCCACAACTTGCCGAGCCGGCGGTTCGATTGCACCTGCTGGTGGTGGACGCGGACGCGGCGGTTCGCTCGGCCTGCGCCGAGATCGCGGCCAGTATGGGCTACGCGGTCGAAAGCACGGGCGACCTTGCTCAGGCGCGGAGCCTCTTGCGCGGCCACACCGCCGACATCCTGCTGGTGAATCTGCCTGCGGGGACAAACGAGGGCCTGGAGCTGGTCTCTGAGGTCAAACTGCTCTACCCAGACACCTCGGTCATCGCCATGACCGCAACGGGCTCGGTGAACGCGGCCGTCGAAGCCATGCGCTGCGGCGCCTCGGATTACCTGACCAAGCCTTTTGCCATGGACGAGCTCTCGACAGTGCTCGATCGCGCCACGCAGAATCACACCGCCGATACCGTCACCCGCCAGCTGCGCGAGCGGCTGCGCCTCTCCGAGGGGCTGGGCGCCATGATCGGCCACTCGGGGGAGATGGAGAAGATCTACCGCATCCTCTCCAAGGTCGCCCAGAGCACGCACCCCGTCCTTATCCTGGGCGAGAGCGGAACCGGCAAGGAACTGGTAGCGCACACCATCCACGCCTACGGCCCCAACGCACAGAAGCCGTTTCTGCCGGTCGACTGCGGCTCGCTGGTGCCCACGCTCATTGAGAGCGAGCTGTTCGGCTATGTGAAGGGCGCATTCACCGGGGCCAACCGTTCCAAGGACGGTCTGCTGGTCTCGGCCGAGGGAGGAACCGTCTTTCTCGATGAGATCGGCGAGCTTTCACTCGATCTGCAGGCCAAGCTCCTGCGCGCTCTGCAGGAAAAAGAGGTGCGGCCGGTAGGAGCCACGCATCGTGTGCCTGTCAAGGCGCGCATCGTGGCCGCCACCAACCGCGACCTGGCTGCCATGGTCGAGAATGGCACCTTCCGCAAGGATCTCTTTTATCGGCTGAACGTGGTCAATCTGCGGCTGCCGCCTTTGCGTGACCGCCGCGAGGACATTCCACTGTTGGCCGCGCACTTTCTTGACCACATCAGCAAGGAGCACAACCGCAAGTTCACTCTCTCGGATGAAGCCCTGCGCACCATGATGCGCCACGACTGGCCGGGCAACGTGCGCGAGCTCGAGAACGCCATCGAGCGGGCCTGCGCGATGTCTTCGGGGCCGGTGCTGCACCTGGGCGACCTGCCTACTCAATTACAACAAAAGGGCTTGGAAGCGCGCAGAGCCGCAGTGGCCGCGGGAGAAGACGCGACGGTAGCCGGCGCACCGGAGTTGAAGACGCTGGCCGACTTGGAGCGCGACGCCATTCTGGGTGCCATCCGCACCCTGAACGGCGACAAGCTGCAGGCCGCGAAACTTTTGGGCATCGGCAAGACCACGCTCTATCGCAAGCTGAAAGAGTACGGTATCGCCGACCCGCTGCAGGACGAGTAGACACATCTTCTAGCTGCTGGCTTCTAGCCTCTAGCTTGTTCTTGCGCGGGACGGTGGTTTCGATTCCTGCGTCAGGATTCAGGCACTCAAAGGCAAGGAGCTGCTACGACAGCGAGAGGTTTGGAAACAAGGGCTAGAAGCTGGGAACTAGAAGCTAGGAGCTGACAATGAGCATTCTGATGGTGACGGGAATCGAAGGCGCCCGCAACTGCGCCACGGTGGTGGGAGCGCAACTCAGCATGGAAGTCGAAGTGGCCGAAGGGCGCAAGGCGGCGCTGGCCGCATTGCGGCGCCGCGAATACCTGGCCGTCGTGATCGATGAAACCCTGGCGGAGTGCGATCCGGCGGCTGCGGAGAAGATCTGCGAACAAGCCGGCCTGGCCATTCCCATGCAGATCAACTTTGCCGTCTCGGGCGCGGCCCGCCTGGTGCGCGAGATCCGCGCAGCCCTCAGCCGCCGCGAGCGCGAGCAGACTCTGGCTCGCCGCGCCGCCGCCGCGGCCATTGAGACCGAATTGAAGACCACGCTCGCCGGCCTCTTGCTGCATTCGCAACTGGCATTGAACGGAGGCGGCGTCTCCGCCGCCGTGGCCGACCGGCTGCGCATGGTGGCGGACCTGGCCGGCAACCTGCGCCAACAGCTAAACGCGCCCTCCGAGGCGCGCCGCGAGTCGCACGCCTGAAACCCGGGCAACTCTTTGCCCGCGGCAAACCAGCCGCGGCGGAGTTGCCGTGGCGTGCCAACTGAATAGGCGGGGTTGGCAACTCTGAACGCCGGTCGCGCCTATTGAGCCCGCAACACGATGCTGCATCCGTGCCCCGTCCTATTCCGCGTTTATTACGGAAAACGATGGGTAAGAGCCCTCCTGCTTAGTTGTCGAATCAATAAGCGACTCTGCCTCGCCACGACCCGCTTGTTCGGCAAAACCTACCTGCAGCGGCGGGACAAGGAATCACTCCGTCCATTAACCTAGAGGGTTGATTGCGAGGAGATTCCCGAAGATGACCGTCATCCAGCAGGAAGATTTCATTGCCAGCGTCGCAGCTGCGTTGCAGTACATCAGCTACTACCACCCGGTGGATTACATTCGCTCGCTGGCAGAGGCGTACGAGCGCGAGCAGTCGCCGGCGGCGCGCGACGCCATGGCGCAGATTCTTATCAACAGCCGCATGTGCGCCGAGGGCCACCGGCCGATCTGTCAGGACACGGGCATTGTCAACGCCTTCGTCAAGCTAGGCATGGATGTCCGCTTCGCAGGCCCTGCGGGCGGCAGCCCTTCGGTTGGGCTCCAAGAATTAGTCGACGAGGGCGTGCGCCAAGCCTATCTCGATCCCGATAACGTGCTCCGCGCTTCGGTCCTCGCCGACCCCGCGGGTGCGCGCAAGAATACCCGCGACAACACGCCGGCCGTGGTCACCGTCGAACTCGTGCCCGGCAACACGGTCGAAGTCACCGTCGCGGCCAAGGGCGGCGGTTCGGAAGCGAAGTCGAAGTTCGCCATGCTCAACCCTTCGGACTCGGTTGTCGACTGGGTGCTCAAAACGGTGCCCACCATGGGCGCCGGCTGGTGCCCGCCGGGCATTCTCGGCATCGGCATCGGTGGTACGGCGGAGAAGGCCATGCTCATGGCCAAGCAATCGCTCATGGACCCGATCGATATTCAAGACCTTCAGGCGCGCGAAGCAAAGACGACTGCGGAGAAGCTGCGCCTTGAGCTTTACGACAAGGTGAACCGCCTCGGCATCGGCGCGCAGGGACTAGGCGGGTTGACGACTGTTCTCGACGTGAAGGTCCTCGAGTACCCCACGCACGCGGCCAACCTGCCCGTGGCCATGATTCCCAACTGCGCGGCCATGCGCCACGCGCACTTTGTGCTCGACGGTTCAGGTCCGGTCTATCTCGATCCTCCGTCGCTCGAAGACTGGCCGAAGCTGACATATGATGTCTCCGGCGCGCGACGCGTGAACCTGGACACGGTAACGCACGCCGAAGTTTCTTCTTGGAAACCGGGCGACGTGCTGCTGCTGAGCGGAAAACTTCTCACCGGGCGTGACGCCGCGCACCAGCGCCTCACCGACATGCTGAAGCGCGGCGAGAAGCTGCCCGTCGATTTCCGGAATCGGTTCATCTACTATGTCGGCCCGGTCGATCCGGTGCGCGATGAGGTGGTTGGCCCTGCGGGACCCACCACGGCCACGCGCATGGACAAGTTCACGCGGCAGATGCTGGCCGAAACCGGTCTTCTCGGCATGGTCGGCAAAGCCGAGCGCGGCCCCGAGGCGGTTGATGCCATTCGCGAATACAGCGCGGTCTACCTGATGGCGGTGGGCGGCGCGGCGTATCTGGTCTCGAAGGCCATCCGCGGCTCGCGTCTGCTGGCATTTGGGGACCTCGGCATGGAAGCCATCTATGAGTTCGATGTGAAAGACATGCCCGTCACCGTAGCCGTCGACGCGAAAGGCACGAGCGTACATGAAACCGGCCCGGCCGAGTGGCAACAGCGGATCGCGGGGATACCGATCCTGCAATAAGGCAGGGAACAAGGGAGCAAGGGGCTCAGGGAACAAGAAAGCTGGGAGTAGCCACCAGGGGGGAGAGAACCGCGATGTACGAAGTCATCCTTAAGCGCTTCGAGCAGCCCGACGAAATCCGCACCTTCGAGAAAGGCAAGTTCGAGCTTGTACACATCGGGGGAATGACGATCGGCCGCGCCTCGTACGAACCGGGCTGGAAGTGGTCGGTGCACGTGGGCCGCGCGCTCGGCAAAGCGAGTTGCGATGTCGAGCATGTAGGCATCGTAGTTGCTGGCTGCGCCACCGCTGCGATGGACGATGGCCGCATCGTGGAGATGAAAGCGGGAGACATCTTTTATATCGAGCCGGGCCACGACAGCTGGGTGGTCGGCGACGAGCTGTACGTTTCGCTGCATCTGCTCGGCGCGAGCGACTACGCTCCGCACAAGTGAGCACGGGCCGAATGACAACAGGGACCGCGGGAATACCGATCATTCAGTGAGCAGTTGTCAGTGGTCAGGGACAAGGTACGGAAAGCTGCCATTGAAGCAGACTCAGTGTTGCTGAATTGCGGTCGACGGTTTGTAACAGAGCACGCGACCCGCGCACTGCGCGGGTCGCGTGGTGATGTAGCGTCTATCGGTGTCCGAAGCTTCTGCTCCTGGCCGGATAGACCAACTTATGAAACTACTTTTTCAGCGGCTTCCGTGCCTGAGGCTTCACCGCTGTCTCGTCCACAGGCGTCGTTCCCTGGACATCGTTCGCGAAGGTCGCGCCCGCGGGTACCAGGTAGTTCTGCGCTGACTGGTCGTCAGCAGTGCCGGTTGCGGTGGTGATGCGCGAAGCATCGATACCCTGATCGGTGACCAGATAGTCCTTGGCGTTCACAGCGCGCTGGGCGGCAAAGTCCTCAACCTTGGCATGCTTGTTGTGCGCCGCGTGCTTCTGCTCCTTTGCAGTGACGGCCTGTTCCTTGGCGTTGGCGTCGGCAACAATGACCACCTTGGCGTCAGGCTGCTGCTTCAAACCGAGAGCGACCTGATCCAGGCATGCTTTGGCTTCGTTATCCACACGGGTAGGCCGCTTGGCGTCGCTGCTAAAGCTGACTGTGCAAAGAGCCTGCGTCTTCGGCGCCGGAGGCGGCGGAGGCGGAGCCTGAACCGTCACATTTGTGCTGGCGGTCGCCGTGTGGCTCTTATCGTCGGAAACATTGCACGTGACCCCAACCGCACCCGTCGGCGCTCCAGCCGAAGAAAACTCCGCGCTCGTGCCACTGCCCGAAATCGAGCCGGCAGTCGCCGAATAGCTGTAAGTCAACGTACGGTTTTGCGGGCTGACGGCCGTGGTCGTGATGGTGGACGTTCCACCGGGCTGGACCTCGGTCGGGTTGGCCGAGCAAGAAATCGTGGGCGGCTCGAAGGCCTTCACAGTGAAGTCTGATTGGCATTGAGCGGACTCGCCTGGCTTCAGGCCTTCCTTGCCTTTCTTGCCTTCTTTCACTTCGGCTTTTGCCGTGTAGCTACCGGGATCCAGGGAGCTCGTGGCCACAGTCGCGGTGTTTCCGTTACCGGTCACGCCGGTGCCACTCCAACTGTAGAGCACGTTCGTGTTCTTCTTGGGGTTGATCGATCCGGCAGTTGCGGTTACGGTGAGAGGATCCCCAGGAAAGACTGCAGGGGCGCTTGCGTTGCATGACAGCGTGATGGGCGGGGCCTTCTTACAGCCCATCGGTAAGAAGGTCAGACTGATCAGCGGAACTAAGTAGGTGCATTGCAGAATTCGTTTATTCATTAGCAACCCCTCCAGTCAAAAATATTAACACCCCGCAAAGCCTTGCTCGCTCTTGGCTGCATTACTTTCAGGTAGATCGATCATTCCCCCGCCAGCTCGAGGACCGAGGCTGGCCGTCATGCACTTGTGTGATGCAGCGCACATCGACACGGTTACGGCAAAATTGTGGTCCCTGTTACTTCGGTTTTGAGACGAAGGTGTTGCTTTTTAGCCAGGGGCGAAAACCTAAGAAGCTGACATCTGAGACCTGTCTCGCTGCCTCGCCGAACCGCTAACTCGCTGTTTTCGTCAGATAGCCCATGCCGTCGAGCACGCCGCGCATGAACGCGAAGCTTTCGATGACGCCGGGCATGGGATCGTCGGGATTGATCTCGTATTCGAGATCGACAAAGCCGTGGTAGTCGATCTCGATCAAGGCCTGGAAGATTTCGCGGAAGGGCAGGATGCCTTTGCCGACTGGCACCTGGCTGTCCTTGTTTTTCATATCGGCCAGGTCCTTCACGTGCATGTTGTAGAGGCGCGGACCGGCGGCGTGAATAGCCTCGACGAGATTTGCGTTGGCGCGGGCCGCGTGGCCCACATCGATGCAACAGCCGATGCGCGGGTCGAGATCCTTGATGGCTGTGAGCACGTCGAAGGGCGACGGGAAGAGTTTGTCCTCTGGCCCGTGGTTGTGGATGGCGATGCGGATGTCGTACTCGCGGACGAACTTTTCCATGCGCTGCAGCGTGCCGGGAGCAGGGTCGCCTGCCACGATGACGTTGATGCCCGCGCGCCGGGCGTATTCGAATTTGGCGCGGATGTCGGCCTCGTCGTCCTTGGGGAACGCGATGGTGCCAACGGCGTGCAGTGTGATGTCCGAGGATGCGTAATCATCGAGCGCCTGGACCTCGAACGCCGGGTCCATGGGGAGATGGTCTTTCACGTCCTTGCAGTTCAGGTAGGAGACGTCGAGTTGCCTCATGAAGGCGATGAGCTGAGTGCGCATGAAGTTGCGAAAAGTGTAGCTGGCGAGGCCGAGGCGGATGGGCGAAGGTTTACCAGAGGCAGGAAGCGCTTCAGCCCGTGCTGGGGTAGCGATCGAGAGCACGGAGCCAACTCCTGAAGCGGCACAGGCCGTGGCCAGCGCAGACGATTGCAGGAAGCTGCGGCGGGAAAGGCGGTTTTTCATAGTGCGAGCCATTATAGGGGCTCGCGGGTCGGCGAGTCAGCGGAACTAACGGGGATTACGATGGTTCTTCGGCGCCCAAGGTTGTGATGGCACGGTCCCCGGCTTTCAGGAATCAGCGATCCGTAATCTGTGGCGGGCTTTCGCAGGTTGGGCGTCGCTGCGCGACGCCCAACTCTGATTGCTGACTGGCGAAATCTGAACCCGGGACCCTGCTTTACTGCTTGCCGAAGCGGTAGACGATTCCGGCGGTGAAGCCACGGCTGGCCTGCGTCGTCGAGCCGAAACCGGTGACGAAGTACTCGGGCGCGAGTTTGAAGGCGACGCTCGGGGTCAGGTTGTATTCGCCGATGACGCTCGCGCTGGCGGCGTAGGTGCTGCCAGTGGGATAGAGGCCGACCTCAGCAGGTGTAAAGCCGTTGAGGTCGCCGGAGAAGTTGCCATACGCCCAGCCGCCCATCACTCGGCCCGAAACAGAGTACTTGGGCTGTAGGTAGAAGCGGTAGATGGGCCCGAAGAGAATGTTGTACATGCTGATCTGGGGCCGGGTGGAATTGCCGTTGCAGTAAGTGGTCACGCCCGGAGTGCCGCAATACGCATTTCCAATGTAGCCGCGGCCATCAAGCGTGTAACCCAACCGCTCGCTGCGGAACTGGGTCAGGCCCGTCTCCCAGGAATAAAAGGTAAGGCGCTGCAGCCCCGGGCCAGGCGTGAAGCGCAGATAGCCCATGTCGGCATAGGACTCCCACTTGTGATCGTACGCGTCATGGATGGCCGTGGTGCGGCGCTGTTCGCGGCGCTGGCGGATGCGAGCCTGGACTGTGGCCTGTCCCTGGGTTTCTCCGGCGGATTGACTGGAGCTTGCCTGGCTTCCGGATTGGCTTGGATCTGGGGTGGAACTGGATGAGCTTTGTGCGAATGCGGCTGGTACGGCCGCGATTGCGAACGCCAGCAAAAATGCGAGACGGCGAAAAGATTGCATCGGTATCGGGATTCCTCCACGGGAGTACGAGAGCACACGCGAACTACCGGCACGCTCCCCCCAATTGGTATTAAAACATCTGGGGGGAGGCTTGTGCCGTAGTCTCTTCGAGGCTTGCTCTGTTTTGACGCGTGGAGATCGGAAGCAGCACTGCGGCGCTTACACAATGGCTTTCAGGTCAGCCAGCAACTGCGCCTGATCGAAGCCGCCGGGCGAGCCTTTTGCCGAAAGCCAGTCCTGGTTGAGCAGGGCGTGTGCCTCGTCGCAGTACTCGTTCCAGAAGGCCACGGTCATGGTCTTTGGCGCACCCCAGGTGATGCAAGTGAAGCCGTTCTGGTCGTACTTGGGGACAAAGACGCAGTGGCCGCCCCAACTGCCGGGTTTGGCATTGTCGCCGCCGTTCGCAACTACGTCCCAGACGTCCTGCTTCTGTGCGGTGATGGGTAGCGAAAGTCCGATGTAGACGCCGCCGAAGAGAGCGATGGACTGACGCACTTCGGCAAGGTTGGCGGGCTTGGGGTCGGCGAAGGCCAGGAGCTTGTTGCCGGCGAAGCCCCCTTTGTTCCAGTCGTTGAGCACGTCGAGCTCGATGCCGCCTTGATCGGTGCTCGGGTCGCCGGGCTTGTAGCCGTCCCACTTTTCGTAGTACTTCTCGATGGTTGGGTCGGGAATGGTGACTTCGCTGCCGGCGTTCGCGGTCCACACTTGCACGGCGTGGCCGCAACCGGCGATGGTGCAGTCGCCCAGGGTATCGTTCAGCATCATGCCCCAGGAGGTAATGCCCTTGGTCCAATCGGCCGTGGGCGGTGGTGGCGGCAGGCTGGGCGCAAGGTAGTCGCCCAACATGAGCGTACGGCTATCGGTCTTGATGGCCTTGCGGCCAAGTTTCATCTTGGAGTGATCTGCCATGGGAGAGATCCTTTCCTTCGTATGGAATTTTGAGAAAACTCTGCAGTTCGGGGAGATCGGGAAGCGATGCGCCCATCAGTCTAACTCTTTTTCCTTAGGCTTACCTGATATTGTTGCGTAGATTGCCGAAATGATCTGTAAAACTCCGCCAATTTAAGAGGGCGCGGGATGGAGGGGCGAAAAACCATGGGTCGTACGCTTTTCGGAATGATTTTGGCGCTGATTCTGGCGCCTGTAGGGATTTTGGCGTGGCTCCAATGGGGGCACCCGCCGGTAGCCGTGGCGGATCCGTCGCTGCCGATGGAGGGCAAGATCACGCATCTGGCGCTCAATGCTCGCATTGCCCGCGAACTGCCGGGAGACCCGCCTGTAAAAGCCGATGAGGTGAATCTGACCGCGGGGGCAGCGGTCTACCGCGACCAATGCGCCACCTGCCACGGGTTTCATGGCAGGCCTGCGAGCATTGCAGCGCATATGTTCCCCGAGGCGCCGGCGCTGTGGGAGAAGCACAAGACCAGCGACGTGGTGGGCGTGAGCGACGACCCGCCGGGCGAGACGTATTGGAAGGTGGCGAATGGCATCCGGCTCAGCGGCATGCCGGCGTTTAAGGATACGCTCACCGACACCCAGATCTGGCAAGTGAGCTTGCTCCTGGCCAACGCCGATAAGCCGCTGCCGCGCGGGGCCTTGGCCATTGTGCTTGGCGTTGCCCCGGCCACGGCGCCAGAGGTAGTGACCGTGCCCACGAAAAAGCGCTGAAACGCGCCGCAGGTGAGCCGCGGCATTGCAGAACGGAAAGGATGCGATGAGCTTCTTCGATGTGCTGAAGAAAGGGCTTGGGTACGTGTTGCTCAGCATGGGCGTTTCGCGGCCCGCGCCCAAACCCAAACAGGAAACGAAGCCCGCGCCGAAGGTTGGAACCGGCGAATAGCCCGCGTCCGCACGTAAATTCACGGCGCTTTTCCGTCATCGCCGCGCTCCTCGTACAATGAAAGAGGAAGCCCACCCCACACGGCCGATGGCGGAAGAAGAAAACAACAAATCCAAATCCGGCTCGAAGACCGGCTCAGGCGAACCCCGCCGCAAGCAGGATGAGGATCCGGTCGGCAAGATCTATGACGCGCACTTGATGCGGCGGCTAGGTTACTACGTGCGTCCCTACTGGCTGCAGGCAGGCATTGCCTCGCTCGCCGTCTCGCTCAAGTCGCTGTGCGATGTAGCCGGACCCATTCTCGTGATGGTGGCCGTCGACCGCTATCTCGCACCCGACCTGGTCGCAAAAGATCCCTCGAACGCCGTAGCGCATTGGGTGGCGAATGCGAGCCCCCTCGCCCGTTTGCTTCCTGCCGGAGCTGTCGCGGGCGTGACACGTCTCGCCGCCATCTACCTGACGATGCTGGCTTCGGCCTATCTCTTCCAGTTCGTTCAGGTCTACCTGATGCAGTGGACTGGCCAGAAGATCATGTTCGATCTGCGCCGCAATATCTTCCGGCACATGCAGCGCATGCACGTGGGTTTCTTCGACATGAACCCGGTGGGCCGGTTGGTTACGCGCCTTACGTCGGATGTCGACGCCGTCAACGACATGTTTACCGACGGCGTTCTGGCCATCGTCAATGACTTTTTCATGCTCACGATCATGGCCATCGTGATGCTCGCCATCTCCTGGTGGTTGGCGCTTCTGGCCTTCGCCGTGCTGCCGCTGATTCTCATTGTCACGCGCATCTTCCGGGACCACGTGCGCGAGAGCTACCGCCGCGTGCGCACCGCCATCGCGCGCATCAATAGTTTCACCCAGGAGCACATCTCGGGAATGAGCGTGGTGCAGCTCTTCAACCGCGAAGAGCGCGCGTTCAACGATTTCTCCAAGGTCAATGAACAGCACATGATCGCGTTCAAGGACACGATCTTCGCCTACGCGCTCTACTACCCGGCGGTCGATTTTCTGTCGTCTGTCGCCATTGCGCTTGTCGTGTGGCGGGGCGGATTCGGAGTCCTGCGCCTGCAGCCCACGGTAACCATCGGCGTGCTCATCATGTTTACGCAGTTCTCGCTGCGCTTCTGGCGACCCATCCAGGACCTGAGCGACAAGTACAACATCTTGCAGGCCGCCATGGCCGCATGCGAGCGCATCTTCAAGCTGCTGGACGCCGAGCCGGAGATCGTCAGCCCCGCCCATCCCGCGGCCGGCGACGGGTCGAATCGCATTGAGTTTGAACACGTCTGGTTCACCTATCAAAAACTCACGGATGCGCAAAAGGCCGCGGTGGCCGCTGCCCAGAAACGCGAAGAGTCAGAGCGCGACACCACGGGCAGTAGCAAAACTCCTCGCGTGGAGCACGAAGTGTCAGGGCACGATTTTAGTCGTGCCGAAGAGGCCGCATCATCAAAGGGGGCTTTAGCCCTTGAGGGAATGGCAGACGCCACGAAACTCGCTGCCCTGGAAGGCATCGAGTGGATTCTGAAAGACGTGTCCTTCACGATCGAGCCGGGACAGACGGTGGCCATCGTCGGTCACACTGGCGCGGGAAAAACCACCCTGACGAGCCTGATGATGCGCTTCTATGACGTCACCGCAGGCCGCATTTTGTTGGATGGAATCGATCTGCGCGAGCACGATCTGCGGGCATTGCGGCAACACTTCGCGGTGGTATTGCAGGACCCGTTTCTTTTTTCGGGAACCATCGGCGAAAACATTCGCCTCGGCAACGATGAAATCTCCGATGCGGCCATGCGCCGCGCGGCGCGCGACGTCAACGTGCTCGACTTCATCGATTGCTTACCTCATGGATTCGACGAGACGGTGCGCGAGCGCGGCAACTCGCTCTCCACAGGCCAGAAGCAGCTCATCAACTTTGCCCGCGCGCTGGCCTACAATCCGCGCATACTTATCCTCGACGAAGCCACATCGAGCGTCGACACGGACACGGAACTGCGCATTCGATCTGCCTTGGAGCGCATGGTCGAGGGACGCACCAGCGTGCTGATTGCGCACCGGCTCTCCACCGTGCAGCGTGCCGAGACAATTCTTGTCATGCACAAGGGCCAGTTGCGTGAGATGGGTTCGCACCAGGAACTGCTCGCACAGCGCGGCCTCTACTGGAAGCTCTACCAGCTGCAATACAAGGACCAGGAGATCGGCGCCATTGCGCCGCCCTCGCGCGAACCCTCAGCCGCGCCGGCAGTCTGAGAACTTACCCCAAAACTCATTTCCAGCATCTTCTGAGAATTGTCTCACTGGATGAGAGCCCGCTTTAGCGGGCGAAAGAATGGGGCCGGTGAGGAAATACGCACGTCACGATATGATGAAATCTAATCGCCGTCCGAACTCTAACCGGATTTCCGGGCGATTCTTAAGGACCTAACGATCGTGACCACGCCTCGAAAAGTCGAACTCTTCGACACCAGTCTCCGCGACGGCCTGCAGCAGCCGAATCTCGAGATCTCTGTGCCTAATGCCGTGGCCCTCCTCGAACGCATGGCGGCCTTTGGCGTGGCCTACGCCGAGATTGGGTTCGCGGGAGCCTATCAGTTTGTCGGCGACCTCACCAATGCCCTCGCCAACAGCGCCGTCGGCAATGCCAATATCGACACCGGCGCCATGAAGCTGGCCTTGTTCGGGCGCACGCGCGGCCGCGGCGCGAAAGTTGAGGAATGGCCCGACGTGCAATTCATGTTGCGCCACAAGCGGCGTGTTCCCGTCGCAGTGGTGGTGGTCAAGTCGCGGCTGCTCGACGTAGAGAAGTCCCTGGAGACCACGCCCGACGAAAACTTGCTCATGACGTGGGAGACGATCGACTACCTGCAATCGCATGGTCTCGAAGTGATTGTCGATTTGGAACACGCCATGGACGCAAGTTGCAGCC
Source organism: Occallatibacter sp. (assembly GCA_049521075.1). Taxonomy (GTDB): domain Bacteria; phylum Acidobacteriota; class Terriglobia; order Terriglobales; family Acidobacteriaceae; genus Telmatobacter. The sequence goes on along the minus strand of JBEKPD010000040.1, from coordinate 30,348 downwards.
GCCGCGAATATGGCACGCTTTGCGACGCCGAGTTCAGCAAGCGCAGCCTCGATTATTTCCGCCAGCTCATCGAGCAGTGCGTGCGCCAGAAGGTGAGCCGCATCGTGGTGTGCGATACCACCGGAGGCTCGAATCCCGAAGAAGTAGAGCGGGTGATCGGCGGCTTGATCCGCGACTTCCCCGGGGCCGGCGTCGGCTTCCATGGCCACACCGACCGCGGTTTGGGTATTGCCAACACGCGTGCTGCGATTCAGGCCGGCGCGGTACAAGTGCAGGGCACGTTGATCGGCACAGGCGAGCGCTGCGGCAACGTGAATTTGACCACGGTTGTGGGAGCCATGCAGCTCCGCGAGGAAGCCGAGTTTGTTCCCCCGCAGTCACTTGCGGGATTGACCAGCCTGGCGCACTCAGCCTATGCGGCCTTCGCTCTCGAACCGCCGCACGGTGCGCCTATTGTGGGCCCCGGCGCGTTCGGCACCTGGGCCGGCATGCACGGCTCGAGCGAGCGAAAGAATCCCGGCGCGTACCTGTGGTGCGATCCCGCACTCGTGGGCGCCAGCCCCATCATCGGCGTCAACGCACAGTCGGGTAAGGCCAACATTATGCTGCTTGCCGAGTCGATGGGCGTGCCGCTCAACTCCGCGCAGGCTCAGACGCTGATGGAAGCCAATGCCGCCATGATCGAGGGCGGCGGCTTTACTGCCAGTGAAGTTTCCTTTCGCCTGGCCTGCATGAGAACCCTGGGGTCCCTGCGCAACTGGTTCGCAGTCAAAAGCTGGCGCGTCTTCGACGAGTCCGACGAAATCGGCGGCCGCTTTGTGCAGGCCTTCATGTCACTTATCGTCAGCGACGACGCGACGGTTGCCACCACGCGTGCCGAGGGCGCTGGCCCAGTGGACGCATTGACCAAGGCCATGCGTTATGAACTCGAGAAATGGTATCCCGCGCTCAAGCACATTCGGCTGGGCACATTCACCGTGGCCGCGCTGGACGTTTCGGCGCACGATTCCGCCGCACACGTGCGCGTGACCCTGAGCTTCAACGCCGACGGTCACGAATCGTGGATCACCGCGGGCGTGAGCAGCGACTTGAACCAAGCCGCGTTGATGGCGATTGTGGATGGCTTCCACTACTGGCTCCTTAAGCAGCCGGGCAAGGTGGGCGAATCGGTGGCCGTAACACCCGCGCCAATCTCTACGGAAGCAAGTTAGTAAAGAGACGACCGCAACAATGCAATGGCTGTTCCTGAGTCGCAACATGCATGGCTCATTCCGTGTTCGTTGACTCGCAAGCACTTGCGTGGCAAGCCGAGATGCGGGCAGAGGATTGCCCGTCACGCTTGCTGTATTCCCCATTCCGGAACCGGCAGCCGATAGCCACCTGGAGTGATACAGCGCACAGCACAAGCCGGTTTACGCCTCCACACTAAGGCCCATCCAGCCGAAGAATGGGGCAACGGGCCGGTGCTCTCGAGGCTGATAGCTTTCCGGCTGATCGATCCCGCGGGGATCCGCGGAGGGAGTACTGCCGTGGCTGCAGAATTGCTTCATGCACCGCTCGATTCATCGTTGATGGGCCCTGCTTCCCGTTACATCAAAGAAACCCGCGAGGTGCTGCTGGCTTACGAAATCGAAGAGCTGGCCGCGCTGCGCTTCTCCATCATTCTCACCGCGCGTTGGGAGGCATCGGACAACGAGGATCTCGAACAACGCGCCGCGCTACGCGCCGACCTGTCACTTCTGCGCCGCCACTATGGGGACAAGGTCGACGAGATTGCGATGACATTCGGCGTCGCAGAGGCGATGAAGGCAAAAGACGAAGTAGAGCGCACCGTCGTGGTGCCGCGCGACATGAAACCGCTCCCCATCCAGCGCGAAGAGGGTGTCAGCAACGAGTGGGGTGGTGAGTCCGGCTTCGGCCTTTGAGGTCGAGCTGCCCGCGTGGCGGGAAAGTCTGCGCTGCAAGAAGAATGCGCCACCCGCAATCGCGGTGTGGCGCATTCTTCTTGATCCGGGTTGTTCGTTCTAGTGGGCAGCAACTGAGGGACGCGTGTCGAGCTTGCCGCTCTTGTAGCCTTCGGCGATCTCGGTGATCGGAACCGGCTTATAGTCGCCGGCATGGCCTGCCTGGCCGAATTCCGTCATGCGCTCGGCGACAACCTTGGCCATGGCCTCGCGCGCCGGCTTCATGTAGTCGCGCGGGTCGAACTTTTCAGGCGTCTCGGCAAATACCTTGCGGATGGCGCCGGTAATGGCAAGGCGATTGTCGGTATCCACGTTGACCTTGCGCACGCCGTTGCGGATGCCGAGCTGGATTTCCTCGACGGGCACGCCCCATGTCTGCTTCAGCTTGCCGCCGTATTTGTTGATGACGTCCTGCAGATCCTTGGGCACCGAGGAACTACCGTGCATCACGAGATGCGTGTGCGGCAGCCGTTTGTGAATCGCAATAAGCACGTCCATCTTGAGCACGGAGCCGTCGGGCTTCTTGGTGAACTTGTAGGCTCCATGGCTGGTACCGATGGCGATGGCCAGCGCATCCACGCCGGTGCGCTCGGCGAATTCAACTGCCTGATCGGGGTCGGTGATGTGCTCCAGGCCCGTGCCGCCCGCGCCATGGCCGTCTTCCACGCCGCCCAGCACGCCAATCTCACCTTCCACGGTTACGCCGCGCTCGTGTGCATAGTCGACCACGCGCCGCGTCACTTCAACATTCTCATCGAACGTCGACGGCGTCTTGCCGTCTTCCTTCAGCGAGCCGTCCATCATCACCGAGGTGTAACCCAGAGCGATGGCGCTCTTGCAGGTCTCGAAACTGTTGCCGTGATCCTGGTGCATGGCGATGGGAATGTCGGGATTCAGCTCAGCTGCTGCCTGAATCAGCTTGAAGAGGTAAAGATCCTCGGCAAACTGCCGCGCGCCGCGACTGGCCTGCACGATCACAGGCGACTTGGTCTGCCGGGCGGCCATCATGATGGCTTGAATCTGCTCCATGTCGTTCACATTAAACGCGCCGACACCGTACCCGCCCTTGGCAGCCTCATCGAGGAGCTGCCGCATGGAAACTAGAGGCATAAAAGTTCTCCTTTGGGTGGCTCTCGCTACCTTTGCGCTCGACTCTCAACTTGCAAGAGAAATCAGCTTGGCGCCGGGAGCCGCAATCATGCTTATGGTAGCAGAGATTCGCAAGGAGAAACCGTGGGCGCGAATACGGCATTTCAGGCCGGCCCGAATCAGCGCTGCTCCAACTCTGCCTTTTCCAGAAAGGTGTAACTTCCTGAAGGTGATGGCGTTACATACGTCAACCGCCGGTTGTGCATCACCGGTGTATCGATGTGCTCTACACATAGGTCACTTGTCCGAGGATCGCGGCGCAATTTGCTCCCGTTGCAGTAGGTACATTGCCCGGCAGCCGATGCCACGTTTGCCACGCGAGCAGCGCGAACGCAGCCGCTTCCTTGGCTTCGGCAGGTAATCCGAAGGCATCGCTGTCGCACAAAGTGCATCCCAACGGTTCGAGCCGCGCGGCCAGCATCGTCATCAATGTCCGGTTCCGCGCGCCGCCGCCGGAGACAATGAAATCCACCGCACGGCTCTTCATTCCTGACTGCACGTCGCGCGCATAGCTCGATGCAATGCTCTCCGCAGTCAAGGCCGTAGCGGTTGCGAGCGCGTCGTGAGCGAGCAAAGACTCTTTCAGACATTTATTCCAAAACTCGCCGGCGTAAGTCCGGCCAAACTGTTCGCGGCCTGCGGTTTTGGGCGGCCGCAACTTGAAATACGGATGTCGTAGCGCTTGTTTGAGCACTGCCTCTAAAACTTGTCCGCGGGCGGCCAAGGCCCCGTTGCGATCGAACGGCTTGTTGAAGAGCCTTTGCACGAGCCAGTCGATCACCATGTTGCCCGGTCCGGTATCGAATGCAAGCACTGCGTGCGGCGGAGCATTTGGAGGAATGGCAGTCAGATTGGCGATGCCGCCGATGTTCTGCAGAACCCGCCCGCGCTTTCGATCTGCGAAGAGGACATAGTCCAAAAGCGGGACGAGCGGAGCTCCCTGGCCGCCGGCGAACATGTCGGCAGGGCGGAAGTTCGATATCACGGGAACACCCAACTCTGCGGCAATAGCCTGCGCCTCGCCTGCCTGCCATGTGCAGGCAAAGCTTCGGCCCGCGTATTTCTCTGCGCGCGCCTGATGGTAGAGCGTCTGGCCGTGGCACCCGACGAGATCGACCTGCATCTTGTGATTCTTCCTAGTTTCGCTGACTGCTTCGGCGTACGCGAGACCGAGCCGCCAATTGAGCCGCGCCAATTCAGCCGTAGAAATAGAAGACGCATTCATCGCCGCCAGCACGGCCTTCCGCAGCGAATCCGGATAGGCGAAGTGTTCATGCGCCAGCAGTGTGAGTTTCGGTCGGGCCGGGGTGCCCCACCCTCGCGACGTTTTTGTTTTTGTCGTTAGGGTGGGAGCCGCAATCCGCACCACGGACACATCGATCCCGTCGGCCGAGGTGCCACTCATTACCCCAGCCACCGTCATGGCGCGCGCCGTCACGCGGCCCCCTGAGCAACGGCCTTCGCTACCGTCTCACCAAAACGCAGAATTCGCGTGCGCAACGACTCGAATTGTTTTGCGGTGAGCGCTGCTGGCATTTTTACCGGGAACGTCTTCATCCGTTTCCGCGCCGACTCTCTTGCCCGCCCGAGCAAAATCTTATGAAACGCCGCCGAGCGCTCGCCTTCGCTAATCAGCGCTTCATAGACCTGCAGAACCGGCTCCGGGTGGTGGCAGATCAGCGCCAGATCCGATCCCATGCGCACGGTGGCAACCGCGGCCTCGGCAATGGGCATAAATTTGCTGACGCCGCCCATCTCCAAATCGTCCGAAACCACGATGCCGCGGTAGCCGATGCGCTTGCGCAACACGGTTTGTACCCAGAACTTCGACACGGTGGCCGGGTGTGTGGGGTCCGCGGTCAGCGGATACGCGGCATGATTCACCATCACCATCGGCATCTGGTCACGCAAGGCACGATAGGGTTCCAGATCCTCTTTCCACAATTGCTGCCATGTGCGCTCAATCTTAGGAGTCTCCAGATGTGAATCGAGATTGCCTCCGCCGAGGCCGGGAAAATGTTTGCCGCATCCTGCGACACCCTGCGACGCGAGCCCAGCGAAGAACTCGCGCGCATAGGCCACAACTCCCGCTCCGGTTTCCGCGGCGCAACGGGTATCCATCACCTTGCGCGATTCCGGCAGCGCCAGGTCGAGCACCGGCGCAAACGAGGAGTTGAATCCGAAGGCCTTTACCGCGAGCGCCACCAGCTCCCCATGTTCGCGCGCGAAGGAACTCCGGGTGCCCCACCCTCGGCGCGTTCTTGTTTTTGCGCCTAGGGTGGGGTCGCACAAGGCGTCGTTCGCCCTCATCGCTTGCGCCACCGCCTGCACGGAGGGAATCGGTGCCAGGACATCGCGCACCCGATCGACTGTTCCGCCTTCCACATCGACAAACGCGCCACAATGCGGTGTGCAAAGCGCTGTTGCTTCGGTAAGCAGGGCGCGGGTTTGCGCGGCATCGACGATGTTGCGCCTGAAGAGAATGATCCCCGCCGGGCGAATCAGCTTAAGCCACGTCCGCTCCATCGCGGTGAGTTCCTTGCCTTCTAATCCCACCACCAGTAAACTTCCCGCAGCCTGACGCAAACTCTCTTTCATCCCTTCTCCTTTAATTCGCGCTGCAGTTCTTCCAGCAGATTCAGCGCCTGCAGCGGCGTCAATGAATTCACATCCGTAGCCTCGATGCGGTCCACAATCTTTTGCGAAAGTGGCGTGAAGATCGTCATCTGCATTGGGTCAGGCTCGGTTTCCACCTGCACGCTTTGCCGCTCCTGTTTCTCGTGCTGGCGCAGCACGTGTCTGGCGCGCTCGATCACGGCCGGCGGCAATCCGGCCAGCCGCGCCACTTCGATCCCATAGCTCTTGCTCGCCGCGCCGGGCTCAATATTGTGCAGAAACACGATGCCGCTCGGCGACTCCTTGACGCCCACACGCAGATTGCGCGCGCGCGGTAGCTTTTCTGCCAACATGGTCAGCTCGTGATAGTGCGTAGCAAACAAGGTGCGCGCTCCCACTTCTGCGTGTAGAAATTCAACCGTGGCCCACGCCAGCGAGAGACCATCAAAGGTCGCCGTGCCGCGGCCCATTTCGTCGAGCAGAATCAGCGAGCGCCGCGTCGCCGTGTTCAGAATGGTTGCCGTCTCGGTCATCTCCACCATAAATGTCGACCTGCCCCGAGCCACGTTATCACTCGCGCCAATGCGCGTGTAAATGCGATCGACCAAACCGAAGCGCATCGAGTCGGCAGGAACAAAACTGCCCATCTGCGCCATCAGCACCAGCATCGCGGCCTGCCGCAGATAGGTGCTCTTGCCGCCCATGTTCGGTCCGGTAACCAGCAACAACGCTGGCGCGCTTTTATCTTCTGGAGAAGGCTCGTGGAAGGCGCACAAATAAAGATCGTTCGCAATGAAACGTCCCTCGCGCGTCTCCTCCAGCCACTGCTCAATCACGGGATGCCGCGCCGCCACGGCCTCAAGCACGGGTTCCTCGACAAGCCGCGGCCGCACGTAGCGCCGCGCCGCGGCCAGGTGCGCAAAACACGCCAGCAAATCCGCTTCGGCCACGGCGGCGGAACTCCGGCGGATGCGGCCGGCGCTCTCGAGAACGAATTTTCTTAGCTCGACAAAGATGCGCTTCTCAATCTCAATGCACCGGTCGTGCGCAGTGAGAATCTTGCGTTCGTAGTCCTTGAGTTCCGGCGTGGTAAAGCGTTCGGCGTTCACCAACGTCTGCTTGCGCTCGTAATCGGTGGGAGCCAGCGCGAGGTTCGCCTTCGTAATCTCGATGTAATAACCAAACACCGAGTTGTAGCGCACCTTGAGCGAACCGATGCCGGTGCGGTGCCGCTCACGGTCCTCGATAGCGGCAATTGCCTGCCGCCCCGAGGTCGATATGGAGCGCAACTCGTCGAGCTCCGCGTCTATGTTTGCAGCGACGGCCCCGCCATCGACGAGCGTCAGCGGCGGTTCGGCGACTAACGTGCGAACGATGCGTGCCGTCACATCGTCGAGCGTGTCGAGATGCGCGGAAAGGGCGCGCCACCTGGGCGCCGTCATGGCGTCGAGCGCGGTCTTCAACGCAGGCAGCCGCGCCAGGCTGGACGCAAGGGCGCGCACGTCGCGCGGGCCCGCGGAATCGAGTGAGATCCTTGCCAGCAGCCGTTCTAGATCGAGAATTCCGGTAAACGCCCGCCGGACCTCTTCGCGTTTGAGCAGATCGCGATGCGCCTCGGCAACTGCTTCGTAGCGCGCGTCGATCTCCGGCGCAGCATTCAGCGGCCGCAAAATCGTAGCACGGAGCAGACGTTTGCCCATGGGCGTCAGGCAGGCGTCGAGCGTACGAAACAGCGTGGCGCGATCGTCCTGACCGGCGAATATCGGTTCCACGAGTTCCAAGTTCCGCACCGTCACCTGATCCAATTCGAGCGCCGTCGAGTGCTCCTCGAATTTCAACGAGTCGATGTGTAACGCTTCGTTCTTTTGCGTGGTTCGCACGTAGTGCAACACCGCTCCGGCCGCGATGGCTGCAGGCTCGTGGCCGTTCAAGCCGAATCCTTCAAGCGAACGAACATTCAGTTGCCGTTCGACCAGCGGCACGGCGAAGTCGCGCGTCCACACCCAGTCTTCGACCCGCGTGCGCGCTGGAATCCGCTCGAGTTGTGGCGGGAGTTCCGCGCTCGCGGCGACCAGCACCTCGCTTGGAGAGACCAGCAGTAGCGCATCGATGGCCTGTGTCCGCGCCTCCGCGCCGCCAAATTCCGCAGTGCGAAACTCCCCCGTAGAGACATCGAGCAGCGCCAGTGCACAGACAACTTCTGAGTGCCCCACCCTCGCGGCGTCGTTGTTTTTGCCGCTAGTGTGGGATTGTTCGTACAACGCCGCCAGAAAATTGTTCTGTTCCTGGCCGAGCGCGGCATCGAGCGCCGTCCCCGGCGTAAGCACGCGCGTTACCTCGCGCCGCACAATCTTCTTCGTGAGCTTAGGATCCTCCATCTGGTCGCACAGCGCGATGCGATAGCCCTTGCGCAACAGGCGCGTCAGGTACTGCTCCACGGCGTGGTAGGGGACGCCGCACATGGGAATGCTGCGCTCTCTGTCGCGCGCCGTCAGCGTCAGTTGCAATTCGCGGCTGGCCACCGCCGCGTCGTCATAAAAGAGCTCGTAAAAATCGCCCATGCGAAAAAAAAGCAAGGCGTCAGGATTCTCGCGCTTGGCTGCCGTCCACTGGCGCATAAATGGCGTTAGTTCCGTGGAGTTTTTCTCCACCGGCCGCCTCTCCGCGGGCAGGGAAGTGAGCGCAAATTCTTCCAGGGCAGCAGGATCGTCCGCCAGCGCAGAGGCCGACGATTCGCCATCGGCGATGCGGCGCTCCTGCGTCGGGTGCGCGGTGGGCGCCGCGGCAACCAATTGCGGGACCGGCAGGAGCGGGGATGGTCCGGAGCGGTGGTGAGAGTCGTCGGGGTTCACTCTGGTTTTAAGACTATCGCGGCGGCGAGCCGCAGGGATAGCGGGAGCGAACCTCCCATGTGCCGCGAACATAGGGACAGTCATCCGAGTGACCTAAGTCACATCCAGAGCCCGCATAGAACGAGACACTAACTTTGCTTCAACTGCGCCTTGAAGGATTCCGTATGAACCTCACCATCTTGCTGCGAAAACTCATTGCCATCGAACGCATGATCGGCAACGCCGAAAACGACACGCTCCGCAATCTTCTCTACGATGCCGAGGATTGTGTGATCCAGATGCAGAGCGCGCAAGGCAGGAGTTTTTTCCGAGAGGCCTTGAACCAGGAAGAGTCACAGCTTGAGCTTCTTGGTGAACGTCCCTAACGCAAGCTTCGCTTGACGAAAAAATCGGCCCCGTCGCCATCGCCCTGAGAGTGGGATGACAGGCCCTCAGTTCTCTACGCGCCCTTTCCTGTTGCTTTCGGGCCTGTTTCTCCGATAACCATCCCGCTGGGGTTTCCCCCTGAAGCGGAGTTCAATTGAAGTGGGGTGCCTATTCAGCATCCGCTAAAAGTGAGCTGCATCACAGTATACTGATTGGTAACGCTTTAAGGTAAGAGCTGCCATGTACCTGCTTTGGCTACGAGTTGCGGCCATTTTGTACGTCGGCGGATGTATCTCCATCTTCCCCGCCGTGCTCTCGAAATCCCTGCCTTGGCGCAAGACCTGCGTCCACCTGGGCGGCATGGCCTTTTTCTTTCATTTTGTCTCCGTAGTGGAGATGCTGGTGCAGGCGCACCGCTGGATGCCGGTAGGCGTGCGCGAGATTGAATCGCTGCTGGGCTTTGCGGTGGCCGGGCTATTCTTTCTGGTCTGGTGGCTTTACGACGCTATCTCGCTAGGCCTCTTTGCTTTACCGGCGACCTTCTTCCTGGTATTCATCCCCTCGCTGGGGGCGGATCGCTACCGTTTCCCCTCGCAGACAGTGTGGATGAGCTGGTTGGTGGCGCATATCATCGCTCTACTGCTGGCCTATGCGGCCCTCAGTTTCAGTCTGCTGGCTTCCGTCATGTACCTGGTGCAGGAGCGGCGGATCAAGGCCAAGCCCAAGCCGGGAGAAAAGTCGCGGTGGGCTCCGCTGGACTGGCTGCCGCCGCTCGATACGCTGGAGCGGCTGGCTCTGGCCACCCTCGAATTCGGGTTTCCTTGTATGACCGTGGGTCTGCTCATCGGCTCCGTCCTGGTGCAGGAAACCGCACTTGGCGCTGCCTATTTTCTCGATCCCAATATCCTTGCTTCCTTCGTCATGTGGTTCGTTTATGTAACGCTCCTGCTGCTCCGCCGCGGTATGGGAATGCGCGGCCGAAAAGCGGCCTACGTTTCCGGTGGTGCGTTGGTCGTGATGATGGCGGTATGGGCAGTCAACTTCTTCAGCCAGGTGCACAGGTTCGGTCCCCAATGACGCTGGCACTCATTGGCGTGAATCACAAAACGGCGCCCATCGCGCTCAGGGAGAAGATCGCCATCGGTCGCGACGAGTTGGCCGACACTACGCGTGCCTTGGCTTCGACGCCGGGAGTCGCCGAATGCATGATCGTCTCCACCTGCAACCGCGTGGAGCTTGTGGCCGCCGTGGAGAGCGCCGATGTGCCGGTCGCGAGCTTCCTCGCGAGCCACTTCGGCATCGAAGCCCAGGTGCTTGCGCCTCACCTCTACGAGTACCACGACAAAGACGCCGTAAGCCACCTGTTCCGCATGGCCGCAAGCCTTGACTCCATGGTGCTCGGCGAGCCGCAGATTCTCGGCCAGGTGAAAGAGGCCTTCGCAGTGGCGCGCGCGGCGGGAACCGTCTCGAGCCAGCTGGAGCATTTGCTGCAAAGCACATTTGCCGCGGCCAAGAAGGCGCGCAGTGAGACGGGAATCGGCTCGAACTCGGTTTCGATCGCGTCGGTAGCCGTCGATCTGGCGCGAAAAATCTTTGGCTCGCTCGAGGGACGCACAGTTTTTCTGGTGGGCGCGGGCAAGATGAGCGAACTGGCCGCGCGGCACCTCGTGCAGCAGGGCGCCGGCGCGATTCTCGTGAGCAATCGCACCGCAGAACGCGCGCGCCGTATGGCTGAGGAGCTTTCGGGCGCGATTGCGACCGAGGTCATCGAGTTCGATCAGCTCTACGAGGCCGCCAGCCGCGCCGACATCGTCATTAGCTCCACGGGCGCACCGCATCCCATCTTCCGGCGCGAGCACGGGCAGGCCTTCCTGCACAAGCGCCGCAACCGGCCCATGTTCTTCATCGATATTGCCGTGCCACGCGACGTCGATCCGGAGATGAACAAGCTTGACGGCATTTTCGTCTACGACATCGACGACCTGCAGCAGGTTGCCGCGTCGCATATGGAAGAGCGCAGCCACCAGGCCATCGATGCCGAGACGTTAATTGCCGCGGAGGTCGAGCGCTTCCACCAGCGCCAGCGCACGGTGAATGTTGCGCCAGCCATCGTTGCCCTCCAGAAGAAAGCCGAAGAGATTCGCATCGCCGAGATCGAGCGTATGCATAGTAAGCTGGGCTCGCTTTCGGCCGAGCAGTTGGCCGCCGTAGAAGCGCTCACGCGCGGCCTCATGAACAAATTTCTGCATCCGCCCATGCAAGCGCTCAAGCAGGCGGCGCGCGATGGTGACGAGTCGCGCCTCGAAACGCTTTGCGACGAATGGTCGGTGTCGCCGATTGCTCCGGCTGAGACGCAACCCGCGAGCGAGCCGGCGAAGTCTTCGCCCGCGGGCACGAGCGCAGAGGCCGGTCCCAATGCCGATTCCGAGGCTGATACTGAGGCCGATGCCGAGGCCGATATCGCCCGGCGCGTCATCAACTTCCAGGTCTTCAAGGGCGGCATGGGAGCGCGTAGATGAAGCTGCGCATCGGGAGCCGCGGATCGCAGCTCGCACTCTGGCAGGCCAATCACATTGCCGGATTGCTGCGCGGCGCGGGCCACGACGTCGAAATCGAGATCATCAAAACCACCGGCGACCGGCTGCAGGAAGTCACATTTGCACAGGTCGGTTCCAAAGGCATGTTCACCAAGGAAATTGAAGAAGCGCTTGCCGAGGGACGCATCGATCTTGCCGTGCATTCGCTCAAAGACCTTCCCACGGAGTTGCCCGAGCCCTTCGCGCTCGCGGCCACGCCCGCGCGCGTCGATCCGCGTGACGTGTTTGTCTCCGTCAAACACGCCAATCTTGTTGCGCTGCCGCAGGGCGCGCGTGTAGGCACCAGCAGCCAGCGCCGCCGTGCGCAGCTAAAGTCGCTTCGCCACGATCTCGATTTGGTTGAGTTCCGAGGCAACGTCGACACGCGGCTACGCAAGTTGGCGGAAGGGCAAGTGGAGGCGATTTTGCTTGCCGCCGCCGGACTCGACCGCCTTGGCCGAACCGATTGGGTGCGCGAGTGGCTCTCGCCAGAACAATTTTGCCCGGCTGCCGGGCAAGGTGCTCTGGGAATTGAAACGCGCAAGGACGACGCCGCGACGATTGACGCCGTAAGCTTTCTGGACCACGCCGATACGCGTTTCGCCGTTGCGGTGGAGCGCGCGGCCTTAGCTGCGTTGGGTGGTGGCTGCCAGGTGCCTATCGGCATCCATTGTCGCCAGAGGCCGTTTGAGAAGTGGGATGGCATCGGCGAAATCAGGCCGCACGACGAGGTCTTCGCCGTCGTTGCGAACCCTGACAGCGGCGCGACCGTGCGCATCTATCATTCAAGCCTGCGCGAAACCAACGATCCAGAGACGCTCGGCCGCCAAACGGCCGCAATGCTGCTTGAAGGCGGTGCAGGCCCTCTGCTCGCGGCCACCGGCGATGCGGCAGGCGGAGCCGCCTGATGACGGCGTTGCCGCTCGCAGGCCGCCGCGTACTCGAGGGAAAGCGCATCCTCGTCACGCGCGCCGCACACCAGGCAGGCAAGCTGAGCGAAGGGTTGCGCGCCCTGGGCGCCGAGCCGGTAGAAGTTCCCGTGCTGGAGGTTCAACCTCCCGCTGATCTCGCGCCGCTTGATGGCGCATTGCGCTCACTCGACTCATACGACTGGCTGATTCTCACCAGCGCCAACACGGTGCGCTCGCTCCAGGAGCGTGCGCAGTCGCTTGGATTGCCGCTGTCTCCAGGTCCGCATCTGCAAGTGGCCGCGGTCGGCGAAGCCACAGCCGCCGCTGCACGCAAAGCCGGACTGTCGGTGACCTTGGTGCCCGAGAACTACGTTGCCGAAAGCCTCGTCGAAGCAGTTCTTCATCGTGCGTACGAAGTGTCAGGGCACGACTTCAGTCGTGCCAAAAACGCCAATCACATGAGAGGGGCTTTAGCCCCTGCGGGAAATTTTCGAGGCCAGCGATTCCTCATCGCCCGCGCAGAAATCGCCCGCGACGTGATTCCCGATGCCCTGCGCGCCGCCGGAGCGACGGTCGACGTCGTCGATGCCTACAGAAACGTGATGCCCGCGGCCACGCCGGAGCTGTTGCGCGCGGCGTTGGAGAAGGGAATCGACGCCGCAACCTTCACCAGCTCCTCCAGCGCGACGCATCTCGCCGACGCCGCTCGCGCAGCGGGAATTGCCTTTCCTATTGCCGGCGTCCACGCCGTCTCGATCGGCCCCATCACGAGCCAAACCCTGCGCAACCTCGGTTGGGAGCCCGCCGCCGAGGCGAACCTGTCGGACATTCCTGGATTGATTGCGGCGGTACAATACTTTCTTAGCCCTGAGCCGTAGTCGGGGCAGATCTTCAAACCGAAATGCCATTCATTTTCGATAACCTTGTTGTGTTTCTGTCGCGAACTCTAATGCGTTGGTTCTTGGAGTTTCGCTGCCGCAATTGGGCCTCGATCAATGGCGTGATCTCTTCCGTTCAAATCGATGGCGGAATGTATCCATTCGTTAAGATTAGGTATAGCTACAAGGTGTGCGACGCAAGACACAACGGTTCCTGTCTGCACGGCTGCTGGTACTCGAATTCAGCCAGGGGTTTTGCAGGCGGATTTCGCGGCGGTGATTCAATTCGAATACGCTATTCTCCTCGGAACCCCTCGAAATCATTTGTTCTCGTGGGCGATCAGGTGTCTTTCTTGATGAATCTCACCAAGAGCTAACTACTCCACGTCTTGTCCTTCGACCGGCACAACGGCTCCAGGTTGCACACATTGCACTTCGGATTGCGCGCGACACACACCTGGCGGCCGTGATGAATAATCTGGTGCGAAAAGCTGATCCAGTGGTCGCGCGGAATCACCTGCATCAGTTCCTGCTCCACCTTCTGCGGCGTGTCACCCTTGGCCAGTTCCAGCCGCCGCGCGATGCGGAAGACGTGCGTATCAACGACAACGCCCTCCGCCTTGCCAAAACTGACGCCAAGCACGACGTTCGCCGTCTTGCGCGCCGCTCCGGGAACGGTGATAAGCTCAGCAAGCGTCTCGGGAACGTTGCCGCCGAAGTCGGCAATAATCTTGCGCGCCGCGCCCTGAATCGATTTGGCCTTGTTGCGGAAGAACCCCGTGGTCTTGATCAGCCCTTCAAGCTCCGGCAGCGTCGCCTTAGCCATCGCCTCCGGTGTAGGGAAGCGCCGGAACAGCTCCGGCGTCACCATGTTCACGCGCACATCGGTGCACTGCGCGGAAAGAATCGTCGCCACCAGCAGTTCCCACGGCGAACGATGGGTCAGTGCACAAACGGCATCGGGATACGCTTCATCGAGTGCCTTCAGGATCGCTGCCACGCGTTCCGGTGCAAGTGGACCGCGGGCGGACTTAAAGGGGGTGCTGCGGCTAGGAGACTTCTTTGGCATGTGTTCAGGATAAAAGCCGGGCGTGCTTGCCCTGAGACTTGAGGAGCTTGACTGCCTGCTTATCGAAACTGACGAACTCGTCGGCGCCGAGCCAATTACCTTCGAACGCAATTGCCCCGTCCGCAAAATCGCCGCCTTGATCGAGAACTTCCAATCCCGCCTCGACCGCCGGAAGATGCGTCACCACGTTAGGGCTGGTGACGAGCGAACGAATCGAGCGTGCAACCTCTGAAGCAGGCCTCTTATACATGCTTTGCATTACCCAGGCGAATTCGCAGAGTGCCGCGACGGGAATAGCGACCAGTTCGGCGGTGCGAAGCACGTGGGCGGCAGAAACTGCTTGTCGTGGATCGTCGCGTACGGCGGCGCGTAGAAGAACATTTGTGTCTGCGCCAATTTTCACCGCTTACCCGCCCATGCGTCTTCTGTGAACTTCTTGATCTGGGCGATGGTGAATTTGGGGCCGCCCTTCTGTTCCAGGCTGCCGATAAAGTTGTCGATGGAGCCGGTTTTTGGGGCGGCTCCGACTACGAGCCGGCCATCCGGCAACTTCTCCACGGCGACCCTTTGACCGGGGCTGACATTGAGATGCCGCAGCAATTCCTGCTTTAGCGTAATCTGACCTTTTGCGGTAACTGTAAGCGTGGCCATAATCAACCTCACGTTTGAGTGTAAGGCAAAAATGCCTTACCGTCAATCAGGGGCGGCAATTCTGGAGCCGCTCTATAGCTTCCCCTCCAGCCACTCTCCCAGCTTCTCTACCGGCAGCCGGACCCCAAGATAGAACTGTCCGAACAGTGCGTATACCGCGCTCACTTCATCAAAACGCATCTCGTAGATCAGCTTTTTAAAGACCACCGGATCGTCGGCAAAGAGATCGACGCCCCACTCCCAATCGTCCATCCCAATCGAGCCGGAGATGATCTGCTTCACTTGCTCAGCATATCTGCGGCCGATCATGCCATGCTCGTGCATCATGCGCTGGCGCTCGGCAAAAGGAACTGTGTACCAGTTCACCTGCTCGTCACGCTTGCGGTCCATGGGATAAAAGCAAAGATACTTGCTGTCGGGAACGGCAGGATAAATGCGCGGCTTCATGGCATCGGCGCTGCGCGTAAGCGAGTTCGCAATCTCGGCGTTCCACTCCTGCGAATGCGGCTCAAATCCCTTCGCCGCCGCAGCCTCATAGGTCTTGCGGCTCGACTCGTAAAGGCCCAGCTCAACCACGGAGACATAAGAGTGTGTCGGCGTGAGGAAATCGGAGAGCTTGGTCTGCGCCAGATCGAGCTCCACTTGATTCAGCGCCTCGAACGATTCGCGGAAGTGCACGAAGATCAGATCGCCCTTGTGGCCGAGTTGCGAATAGAGAGCCGAGCGCACCGGCGCGTCGGCATCGAAACGCTCAAGTGTGCGAAGTAAAGCAATCGCATCGGCAACAATCTGCTTCCGTTCGCTCGGCGCGCAGCCGTGCCAGGACGTCCAGTCGAAACGGAAGAACTGGTGAAGCACGCACGAGCCTTCCAAAGTCAGCGGTACGGGCGGAAAATCAGGCAAGGGAACCTCCTTAAACTTTCATGCAGGCACCACCTCATCCTAGCAAATGAGAAATTCTGACGTGTGGAGGCTCCTGGAAACGAGAAATGCAAACGTGTGCATAAATTTTTTTACGCAATGTAGCGCCCACACAGCCATAGCACTCAAGCGGCCTATATACTGAGTACGCTCATGAGCGAAAAGATCGTCGCACTCGTATTTCAATTTGTCATTCACGTCATCGGCGCCGGCGGCTACGCAGGCATCGCCGGGCTCATCACGCTGAACTCGTGCGGCATTCCTATTCCTTCGGAAGTCATCATGCCGTTCTCCGGCGCGTTGATTTACTTCCACATGAATGCCGCAAACCAACTCGTTCCTCCTGGGCAATTTGGAGGAGGCAGCGTATGGCTCGGATTGCTTCTGGTGGCGACTGCCGGCGCTGTGGGCTGCAATTTTGGTTCGGCAGTTGCGTACTGGATCGGGGCCAGGGGGGGGCGGCCGCTGGTCGAGCGTTACGGCCAGTGGGTGTTGATGAGCCAACACGACCTCGATCTAATGACGAAGTTTTTTGAGAAGTACGGATCGATCGCGGTTCTCGTCGGACGCATGTTGCCGCTGGTACAGACCTACGTCGCATTTCCCGCGGGAATCGGCCGCATGCCGCGGCTGCGCTTTCATATCTACACCACGTTAGGCTCGTTTGCCTGGTATTTCTGCCTGGCATGGGTCGGGATGAAGTTGGGCGAGCGCTGGCACACCGATCCGCGCATCGAGGAGATGTTTCATCGCTTCCATCTAGTGGTGGGGCTCGCGCTCGCGGTGTTGTTCGCGTGGTTCCTGTGGGTGCACATTAAGCGGTGGAGAAGCAGGAATCAGGACTAGGGATCAGGGAACAGAAAGCAAGTTTCCGATGCAAGAAAATTTGCAATCATCTTTAACGAAGAGGGACAGGAGAAACAATGGCAACTAAGGTAAAAGGCGGTAAGAAGGCCGTAGTTCGCGGGGGCAAGTCGCTCGCCGGGCGTAGGACCGCCGCAAAAAAAGTTGAGCCCGCGAGGGGCAAATTAGGTGTGATGGTGGTGGGCATGGGCGCAGTCGCCACCACCATGATCGCCGGCGTCGAAGCCATTCGCCGCGGATTGGCGAAGCCCGTCGGTTCGCTCACGCAGATGGGTACCATCCGGATCGGCAAGCGCACCGACAATACGTCGCCGTTCATCAAGGATTTTGTTCCGCTGGCCGATTTGAACGACATCGTCTTCACCGGCTGGGACATCTTTGAAGACAACGTCTACGAAGCGGCGGCGCATGCCCAGGTACTCAAGCCGGAGATTCTCAAGAAGCTCAAGCCGTATCTCGAGACCATCAAGCCCATGCCCGCGGTCTTCGACGACTATTACGTCAAGCGGTTGCACGGCACACACGTAAAAAAGGGCAAGAACAAGCTCGATCTGGCCCAGCAGGTGATGGCAGACATTCGCGCCTTCAAGAAGAAGGTGAATCGCGTGGTGATGATCTGGTGCGGCTCGACGGAGATCTTCATGGAGCCCACAGCCGTGCATCAATCGATCGGGGCCTTCGAGAAGGGCCTCGAAAAGAGCGACATCGCTATCCCGTCCTCGCAGATCTACGCCTACGCGGCGCTCAAGGAAGGCGTTCCTTTCGCCAACGGCGCACCGAACCTTACGGTCGACATTCCGGCCATGGTCGAACTCTCCAAGAAGAACGCAGCGCCCATCTGTGGCAAGGACTTCAAGACCGGCCAGACCTTCATGAAGACCGTGCTGGCGCCGGCCTTTAAGGCGCGCATGTTGGGCGTCAATGGTTGGTTCTCCACTAACATCCTCGGCAATCGCGACGGCGAAGTACTCGACGAGCCGCAATCCTTCAAGACCAAGGAAGAGTCAAAGCTGGGTTCGCTCGAGTACATCTTCCAGCCCGACCTGTATCCAGATCTCTACAGCGACATCTACCACAAGATTCGCATCAACTACTACCCGCCGCGCGGTGACGAAAAAGAGGCGTGGGACAATATCGACATCTTCGGCTGGCTGGGCTATCCCATGCAGTTGAAGGTGAATTTCTTGTGCCGCGACTCAATCCTGGCCGCGCCCATTGCGCTCGACCTCGTGCTCTTCCTCGACCTCGCCAAGCGCGCGCCGGGTCTGCGCTCCCTCGGCATTCAGGAGTGGTTGAGCTTCTACCTCAAATCGCCGCAGAGCGCACCCGGGCTCTACCCCGAGCACGATCTGTTCATCCAGTCGATGAAGCTCAAGAACACGCTCCGCCACATCATGGGCGCCGATCTGATTACGCATCTGGGACTCGAGTATTACGACTAAGGTTTTCGAGGTAAGCATCATTCGCGGGGCCGCGCTCGCGGCCCCGCGGCATTTTGGGAGATGTAGCGCCGGTCTCCTGACCGGCTGTACTGGCGGCGTCCACGCCGCCAGAGGCCCGAGCTGACGAGAAGACAGACGCTCAGACAGGGACAGCTCGGCGATACATCCAGATGGCGTAGTCTGAAAGAACAATGAAGGATTCAGCCGTTCTATTGATCGATTGCCCCGATCGCAAGGGCCTGGTGGCGCGCGTTTCGGGATTGCTCTACGAGCATGGCGCCAACATCCTGCACGCGGACCAGCACCGCGACCACAACGCGGGCCTCTTTTTTATGCGCGTCGAGTGGGAGTTGAACGGCTTCGATCTGGAAGCATTTCGAGGCGCATTTACGCCCTTGGCTGCCGAGCTCGGCATGACGTGGAAGCTCACATCGAGCGCGCGCAGGCCACGCGTGGCGCTCTTCTGCTCGCAATACCTGCACTGCATGGCCGACCTGCTGCACCGCTGGCGCACCGGCGAACTGGCTTGCCGGATTTCGCTGATCGTCTCAAACCATCGCGAAGTCGAAAAGCTTGCAGCCTTTTACGATGTGCCGTTTGCGCATGTGCCTGTGACGACGGAAACCCGCGCGGTTTCAGAAGCCCGGCAACTCGAATTGCTCACGCAGAACGAAATCGAGCTCGTCATCTTAGCCCGCTACATGCAAATTCTCTCGCCGGCTTTTGTCACTCGTTATCCCGCCGCGATCATCAACGTGCACCATTCGTTCCTGCCGGCGTTCACCGGCGCGCGGCCCTATCACGCGGCACACGTCCGAGGTGTCAAACTGATCGGCGCCACCAGCCACTACGTCACAGAGGTACTCGACGACGGGCCGATCATTGAGCAAGATGTCGCGCGCATCTCGCACCGCGATCAGGTAGAAGATCTCGTCGCCCGCGGCCGCGATCTCGAGCGCATGGTGCTCTCCCGCGCCGTTCGCTGGCACCTCGACCGCCGCATCCTCTGCTACGGAAACAAAACGGTGGTCTTCGACTAAAATTAATTGTGAACAAATCTTTTACATTGAAATGTCATCTTCCCGCCGTGGTACTTATCTTCTCGTTGTGCGTTGGCGTAGCATTCAGCCAATCCGGGTCCCGATCCGTCCCTTTTCAAGTCTCCAGCGACTCGGAGCTGCTCATGATTCCTGTTTCCACCGGCGGCGCTGAGACCACTCCATTCGTGCTCGACACAGGCTCCGGTGTGAGCGTGCTTTCGCAGAGTCTGGTCGATCGCCTTGGCGGCGAGCCGGCAGGACGGCTTACGGGATTCCGGCTGACAGGGGAACGCATGGATCTGCAGTTGTTCACCATCCCTGAACTGCGCGTTGGGCCAATTGTTCGACACAACGTCGTGGTTGCCGGATGGGATGGGCTCGACAAATTTCATCTCTCCGGGATGATCGCGCTGGATTTCTTTCGCGATCAGGCATTCACTCTCGATTTCTCTGCGAAGCGTCTCTTCTTCGAGTCGCAAGCGTCACTCGCGGAACGACGGCGTCGGGGCAGCGTCGTGAAGACGCGGTTCGACGATATGCGTGGCACGAGCCTTGACCTTTTTGCGCCGTTCAGAATCGAGGGCAAGATCGCAGAGTGCGAAGTGGACACAGGCAGCCAGGGGTACGTCTTCGCCTCGCGATATATGGACGTTCTGGGCCTTACGTCAAAGAGCAGCGGAGTCAAAGAATCCACTCACACTACAATCCTCGGCAACACCGAAAGCCGCTACAATGCGCTCGTCGACTCGCTGACCCTCGGCGACACGCAGATCGGGAGCCCTGCGCATCCTTCAATCCTTTTTGAAGACATCGTCTACGACTGCAACATCGGGATCGATTTCTGGTTGAACAAGATCGTTACATTCGATAGACCGGACAAGCAGCTCGTCGTGTCGGACCACTAAAGCTTCTCGGAAAAAGTAGACCGATAGCGCGTATTTGGCTTGACGCGACCCCAAGGGGGTGGGGACCTGAAGCACCCTCAACCTGACCGCTCTCTTCCCAAAATGGCCCTAGGTCAGGGAGAGCGGTCTAAGGGGCAATTATAACTCGCTTAAAATCTGTCGCATAACGCAAAGAATAGATTCAGAAGAAAGAAAGAACTTGCCAAGCAGGCCGACTTTGCGTTAATTTACTAACCAGTTAGTTAACACAAATGACGTCGCCAAACACCACCGAAACCCACACCGACCGTTCGGCCGAAACCCGCAGCCGAATTCTTGAGGCTGCCCTGACAGAGTTTGCTGCCAACGGCCTGGCCGGGGCGCGCACTGAGACCATTGCTGTCGCCGCCGGAGTCAACAAGGCGCTCCTCTACTACTACTTCGAAAGCAAAGAGAAACTCTACGCTGCCACGCTCGAAATGGTCTCGGCCCGGGTGCGCGACAGCTCGATGGCGGTATTTCTCCGCGAAGCTAGTCCCGGAGAGCGCCTTTTGCGTGGGGCTTTGAATCACTTTGACCGGATTTTGACGCAACGCGAGTTTCAGAGCCTGATGCAGCAGGAGATGATTCGACTGCACAAGGGCGAAGAGGGCGAGTTGCCCATCCTTGCCAAGCGGATCTTCGCGCCGCTGCATGCGATGTTTCAGTCGATGGTGCGCGAAGGCATCGCCTCAGGGGAACTGATTGATGTCGAGTGGTTGCAAATTCTACTGTCCGCGCTAGGCGGCAATGTCTTTTACTTTCTCAGTGCGCCGGTGTGGCGGCTGATCATGCCGTTCGAGCCTTTCGATCCCGAGGTGCTGCGGGCGCGAAGGGCGTCAACAGTTGAGTTTCTTGGCCAAGCAGTCTTTCTGGATCGCAAGCGCGGCGCGGAGTTAGCGGCAAAGGTGCTGGCCGATACTCCCATGCCGAAGACCGCCGAATTCAAACAGAAATCGATAATTTGAGGTGACGGGCGAGTGAACGCGCGAAATCGAGTTTTCATGATTCTAGGGCTGCTATTGGTGGGATCGCTGATCTGGTATCTCACCACCACGCGGCATTCCAGTGATCTGCAACTTATCGGGACGGTGGATGCGAATGAGGTCATCGTCAGCTCCAAAATTCCGGGGCGTATCCAGACCTTGACCGTGGAAGAGGGGCAGGATGTGACCCAGGGCCAACTGATCGCGGTCATCGAGAGCCAGGATCTCAATGCAGCGTTGCAGGCCGCCGAGGCCACCGCAGCGAGTGAGCGCTGGAAGCTGAATGGCACCGAAGACACGGAGCAGCAGAACCGCGGGGAAACTTCGAGCGCGGTAGTCAGCGCCGAAGCGCAGGTGCAGTCGGCACAAGCAGCCTTGGCGCAGGCCCAGGCGCAGTACGATCACCAGCAAGCCGACACCAGCCGTGCTGTGGCTCTGGCGCAGCAGGGAATCATGAGCCAGCAGACAAGCGAGGAACAGGTGACGTCGCTCGCGGCAGCCAAAGCCGCGGTGGATGCGGCCCGTCAGAATCTTGCCGCGGCGCAGGCCAATCTCCGCCAGGCGCGAGCCCATGAGCTGATGGCCGACGCCTCCGCGCGCACCGTAGACGAGACTCGCTCAGACGCGGCCAATGCCCGCGCTCTGGCGCAAGAGGCAAAGGTCGAAGAAGGATATTCACAAATCGTCTCGCCCATCAACGGCAAAGTGGATGTGTGGGCGGCGCGGCAGGGCGAAGTGATCACTGTGGGTGAGCCCATTGTTACCATCATGGATCTGACGCAAACCTGGGTCTACGCCCCGCTGCCCGAGACGCAGGCTGACGCGGTTCAACTCGGCGACAGATTGCGCGTCGTGATGCCCAGCGGCGACACTCTCTGGGGCAAGGTGATCGCCAAATCTGCCGAAGGCGATTTCGCTACGCAGCGCGACGTGAACAGCATGAAGCGCGACATCAAAACCATCCAGTTGAAGCTGCTCATACCCAATCCCGGCGAAAAATTTGTGCCAGGCATGACGGCCGAAGTCTACATCCCCCAGGCAAAGCTGAAGGTGCAGAAGTGAGCGCCGCCCCAAACAACAATCTCGCCATAAATGGCAACGGCGCGCCGCTCCCCGTCGCCATTGCAGTCGAGCACATCTGGAAGCGCTACGGCGTCTTTGAAGCCGTAAAGGATGTGAACTTCAGCGTTGCCGAGGGCGAGATCTTCGGTTTGCTGGGCCCGAACGGCGCCGGCAAGAGCACGCTCATCCGCATGATGACCACGCTCATCCCCGTCACCGCGGGCAAAGCCATTGTTGCGGGGTACGACGTGAGCAAAGACCCGGACGACGTGCGGCAGGCGATCGGGGTCATTCCCCAGGCGCTCACCAGCGACCAGGATCTGACCGTCGAAGAGAACCTCTCAATCTACGCCAAGCTCTATGCCGTGCCGCGCGAGCAGCGCAAAAAGAGCATTGCCGAAGTGCTCGAAGCCGTCGACCTAACCAAGTGGCGCGATGCGCAGACCAAAACGCTCTCCGGCGGCATGCGTCGCCGTCTCGAAATCGCGCGCGGTCTGGTGCACAATCCGCGCATCTTCTTTCTCGACGAGCCTACCACCGGCCTCGATCCCGTCTCGCGCATTGCGGTGTGGGAGATGCTCAACAAACTCAAGAGCACGCGCAACCTCACCATGCTCATCACCACGCACTACATGGATGAGGCAGACAAGCTGTGCGACCGCATCGCGATTGTGGATCATGGCACGTTGGTGGCGATGGGCACGCCGGTAGAACTGAAGAACAGTGTCGCCGGCGCCAACGTCGTCGAAGTGCACTTCGATCGCGACGACGCGGCGTGGCAGGCGCGCTTGGAGAAGATGGACGACGTGACTAGCGTTAAGTCCGAGGGCGCGGGATTCTATCGTGTCATCACGCGCTCCGGATCGAAGACCACAATGGAGATTGTGGAACTCGCCAGCAGACTGGGTGAGACGCTTACCTCGCTCAGCGTGCAGAACACCACACTCGACGACGTGTTTATTCATTACACCGGGCGGCAACTGCGCGACGAGCAGGTGAAGGCCGTGTTCAGCATGCCGCCGCGGCCAGGAGCGCGCCCATGAACCGCATGTTCGCCATTATCGAGCGCGAAATGCGCAAGTTTTTCCGTTCGCCCATGCTCATGATCATGGCGCTGATGATGCCAATTCTGCAGCTGATCATCATCGGAAACGCGTTCGGGGGCAAGATTGTTGGCACGCATGTGGCTGTAGTGGACTACGACCACGGGCCGCAGGCCGTAAAGGTACGTGAGGCCTTCGACGCTGTCGCCGCCAACATCAAAACCTTTTCGACCATTGAGTACACGAGCGAATTGCAGGCGCGCGAAGACGTGCGCACCGGCAAGATCGACGCCGCTGTCATCATCCCCGCACAATATTCGCGCCGCGTCTACGCGCAGGATGCACCCAAACTCGGTTTAGTCGTCGACAACTCCGATCTCTTCACTTCATCGACGCTCGAAAGCGAGATGCAGTTGTTGGTCGACGCCATGAACGCGCCGCAGATTCAGGACCGGCTGGCAAAGACCATCGCACTCGAAATCGTCGAGATTTACCCGTATGTGAATTATTTGAAGTATCTTTTGCCGATGACGGTGGCGCTGGCGATGTATATCTCGGTGATGATTGGCGGCGGCATGTTGTACATCGATGACAAGGCGCGCGGCGTGCACGAAGGCTACCTGGTGACGCCGATAACGAAGCTGGAGCTGGTCTTCGGGTTGAATATCGCTGGCGCTATTAAAGCGACGCTGAGCGGAATTTCTATAGTGGTCATCGGCTCGCTCATCGCTGGTCTGGGCGTTGTCTTTCATCCCGTGATCATGATGCAGGTGTTGTGCCTCATTATCGCCGGCTCCATTGCCTTCAATGGCATGATGTTCCTGCTCATGGTGCGCGTTGACGATCCGCTGGTTCCGCGCGCCATGTTTGGCGTGCTCAATGTCCTCCTGCTATATCCCTCGGGCGCCATGTATCCCACAGCATCGTTCCCCAAGTGGATGCAGGCCATGACCATCGTCGATCCTTTTACCTACGTCATCCACGGCTTCAAGGAGGTTCTGCTCAAAGACGGCGGATGGGTCGCCATCCGGGGCGACCTTCTCTTCCTCACGGTTTTCGGCGTCGCCACGCTATTGATCGCCACCCCGCTCTTCAAGCGCACGCTGTAAGAACCTGTCCACAAACCGCTAGCTGGAAGAATAAAACGGAGCAAAGTCCGCCTTAGGCGGACGACAGACGGTAGCCCCAGGGCGCAAGCCTGGGGGGAAAAAGGCCCCCTGCGCTCGGCAACCCGCTTCAGCGGGCGAAAGAACACTGCTTCCCAAATCACCGTTGTGCCCTACCGCGTTTCTTCTGTCGGTGTCACAGTGGTTCCCGTTTGCCGGAATTGGAAATGCAGCAGCCACACGCTTGAGACGTCCTGCCCATTCATCTGTGGCGGGATGAATTTCCATTTGCGCACCGCCTCCAGCGCAAGGTTGGCGAAGTACTTGCTCGGCCCCTGCGAAGCAATCGAAGCGTCGTCCACCGAGCCGTTTGCATTCACATTTACCTGAATGGTTACCATCACCGCGCCGTGAATCGTGCGGCTTGCCTTTTCCGGAACGTCAGGCATCACCTGCTTTGCAACAGCTCCCTTGGCCGATAGACTCGGTGCGGAACTCGCTGGTGGCTCTGCTTCCGCTGGAGTGGGTTCAGTTGTCGGCGCACTCTGTGGCGGAGTTATTTGATCAGGAGCAGGACTAGGTGCCGGCTCCGTCGGCGGTGAAGATGGAGCTTGTGTCTGCGATGGCTGAGCAGGCGCCGCCTGCGGTGCTCCAGTCTCCGGCTGCGCGGACGGTTGCGTCTGCGTTGGCGCGCTGGCCTGATCGTCTGGGGCCGGCGCGGGCGGCGCTGCACGATGCGAATGCAATATCACGATCGCGATCACAACAATCAGAGCCACTGCCGCCAGCAGGCCAATGCGGCCAGCACTCATCGGTTTCCCTGCAACTTTGGCCTTGATCGGCCAATGCGAAATCGCCGCTCCCGAATCGAGGCGCGCACGCACTGCGTCGAGTGTGCATCGACTCGCCGGATCGATGTGTAGGCAATCTTTGGCAATTTGCGCAAATGGCTCCGGGAGCCATGGTGGCACAAGCGGGTCCGTCTGCCCTGACCGGTCCCACGACGGTGGCTTCTGCGTTAAGGCCTCGACAAGCGTTACGCCCAGCGACCACATATCCGTCGCCGATGAAATCGTGCCGCGCTCTTTTTCGGGAGCGTCGTAGATTTCTAGGACCTGCGGAGGCGTCAGTGGAGCTGCCGCACCGCGGATGCAATCTGAAGAAAGCTTCAGCTCATCGTTAATCACCATGATGTTCGATGGTTTCAGCCGGCTGTGCACCAATCCCTTCGCGTGCAGGTACGCGAGCGTATCGAGAAGCGGCGTCATCATCTCCCGCGTCTCAACCTTATTTAGCGAGCGAGACGGCAGAATCTCAGACAGGATCTCGCCGGAGTACTCGGATACAACATATAGAACAGCGATGTCTCCGATTTGCCCACGACCCGTGTCGAGCACGCGAATAAGATGGGGATGGCTCAGGCTTGCCGCGGTGGTCCAGCCAGCCGCGCACTCCAGGGAGCCCTCAACAGCGGCAGGGAAGAGTTTGATGGCAGCCTTCTGCTCTTCGTTCGCGTCGATGCAGCACAGATAGACGCCCGATTGGCCAAAACTCCCCAACCACTTCACGAGACGGTATCTCTCGTTGACGATGCTTCCTGCCCAATCCTTACGAATGATCTCAGTATTCATGGCCTTACGATCCGAACGTTCAAGGCAAACGAAAGTAGGAGCAAAAGTGTAGACCGGACCCAGCAATGCCTACATTCTAAGGGAAGCATCCCAGGTAAGTGACTCAAATTATAAGGGAAAACACTAATGGTAATCAAAATCGGACACCCAAAAACCCACTACGCGACAGCAATCCGCTTGAGCGGGCCGTCACTATGATCGGGCTTGGTGGCCTGAAGTGGCGTTTAGCTTCGCGCTGCCAGCACCTTTTCGTAGAACTTTACATACTGTGGAACCACCAGGTTCGCGCAGAAACGCTTTTGCGCCGTCTTGCGGGCGTCTTCGCGCATGGCCTTCAGCCGCGCCGGATCGTTCAGCAGGCTCAGCGCGCCCGCCGCCATCCCCTCCACGTCGCCCACAGGGAAGAGCAGGCCGGTTACGCCGTCGTCAATGAGTTCGGGAACGCCCCCTACGCTCGTGGCGATCGTCGGAACCTTGCAGGCCATGGCTTCGAGCGCGGCCAGGCCGAAAGACTCCATCTCGCTCGGCATCACAAACAGATCGGCCAGCGCAAGCAACTCACTTACGCGGTCTTGCTTGCCCAGGAAGTGCACGCGGCTGTGAATGCCGAGGTCGTGCGCCAGCCACTCCGCTTGCGAACGGTCCGGCCCGTCGCCCACCAGCACCAATTGCGCCGGACGCTCGCGAGCCACGAGCCCAAACACCTTTACCACATCGGTCACACGCTTCACCGGTCGGAAGTTCGAAAGGTGCATCAGGATCGGCTCGTCGGCTGCCGCAAAATGGCGTCGCACGCATTCCTTTTCCTTTTGCGCTTCGTCCTTGAGCGGTGTATACACATCGCAATTCACGAAATTCGTGATGGTCTCAATGGGCCGCGTCACATTGAAGTCGACAATCGTCTTTTCGCGCAGGTAATTCGAGATGGCGGTCACGCCGTCGCTCTCCTGAATCGCATAACGCGTGATGGGTAGGTAGCTGCGGTCCAGTCCGACGAGTGTAATGTCGGTCCCGTGCAGGGTGGTCACGAAGGGCAGATGGCGCCCGCGCGCAGCAAGCATCTGACGCGCCAGCAACGCTGAAACCGAGTGCGGAATCGCATAGTGCACGTGCAGCAGATCGAGCGCGTAATACTCGGCCACTTCGGACATGCGCGAGGCCAGCGCCAGATCGTACGGCGGAAATTCGAACAGCGGATAATTTGAAACCGGAACCTCGTGATAGAAGATGCCGTCGTCGCGTCCGTTCAGGCGGAAGGGCTGTGAGTAGGAGATGAAGTGAATCTCGTGGCCGAGCGCAGCCAATTCGATGCCCAACTCCGTGGCGACAACTCCGGAGCCTCCGTAGGTTGGATAACACGTGATGCCGATGCGCATGATGCCTTCTTGTCGTCCAGTCTCTCTGTTTGCTAAGTCAATCATATGCAAACAATCCCGCAAGCTGCATTTCTGCGAACAATTCGCTGAGTTTTCATGATCTAGCCAGAATATTGTTCTATCCGTTGTGCTGCAGAATCGCCAGACCGTACCGGATCTCCCTCGATCTCACTTGATAAAACTTGATCGAACGACCAGCGGCCGTCGTCCAAGTGAACTCATCTGAACCACCGCTGCGGCTTCGCAAATCTCGCAAATTGGCAACGTTACTATTTTTCGCCTGACTCTTCGATCAGGGCACAGTCGAAGAGGTCGGAATGGTTCTGGACCGCAGCCGCGATAGCGTCTAAAAACAGCATAAGTTATTCAACGTCATATATTTGAAAGGATGCAGCTCGATGCGAATCAGCTTGGCGTTCAGATAAATCGATTCATCTTGACAGCCAATATTCCAGTGCAGTAGTGTCTTGATCGGTCATTGAATACCTCTTTTGCGGCAACGTTGCCGCTTTACCTCTTCCGCGAACTGAGCGACCGCCGGCTATGGACTGCCCCGCCAACTTTAGGGAGACAAGTATGAAAGCTCAAAGACGCAATCATTCGGCCAGAGGTACAGTCGCTCTCATCGAAACGGCCCCGTAGCCAGCCATCCGGGCGTTCGCGCCGGCGGAGTGATAGTGGCCGCCATCGAAAGCGCCGGTAGACTCTAACCGTTTTCCTCAATGGCAAGATCTCAGATAGTCGTGCTTTCCCGAAGTCTTGCCTTCAAAAAAGTATTGTTTGACGAACTCACTCAAGCGTCGCAGTCACGAAGACCGCGGTAAGTTGCTTGACCTTCCGGAGGAATCCATGTCGCATCGCATCCTGAAGTCCGCCCTTCTGCTGGTATGTCTGTCGGCTCTGTCAGCGGCCGTCGCGCAAGCCCCCATTGCGCTTCCGTACACGATGACTACACAAGCAGGGCAGTCACCAATTGCGGGCGCTCCGGGAACTCAGTGTCCAAACCTTGCCACAGGTGTCGAGTCGTCCAATGCGTACGGAGATAACTGCCTGGCTGCCAATGGAATCTTCGGTTCGGGAATCCATGGGGGCGTAGTTGTTGACTCGATGGGCAATGTCTTTATCGATGACGACATAACTGGTATTGTTCACCAGATTGACCAGGCGACTGGAATCATCACGGTTGCCGCAGGTGGCGGCTCAACCTGCTCGGGCAAGATCACCAGCGCCGGGGACGGCTGCCTGGCTGCGACGCAGACTTCGCTGAACAAAATGCGCGGCGTGGGCATGGACCCATGGGGCAATGTGTTACTAGCCGGTTATGGGGACGGTCTGTTGCATATCATATGCCGTGCTGTCTCGCCACAGTGCACGTCGGCGCAGATCGGCACCATGCAAATGCTTGTTGGCTGCGTGGCGACGGTGGGCGGCGGCTCGACCGGCAGCAGCACCTCGCTAATCGGCCTTTCCAATCTTCCAGCCAAAGTCGTTGGTTCGGCCTGCACTCTTTCCTCGGGCGGCGTAACGGCAAGTCCGCGTGGCGTTACGATCGATATCTATGGGAACATCTTCTTCGCCGATACGAGCACATCGCGCTACAGAGTCGTTCTCGGCCCGCAGACGTCAAGCTTTTTCAGCGGGACCAATCCGCTATACACGGCCTTGGGCGTCTATTATTCGTCTTTGACGGCCGGCTACTTTTATAGCATCGTCAATACTCTCGACAGTCCGGCTTGCTATGGCGTGTACAGCACGACCTGCGGCGGCAGTGGGCTTACGCCCGCTTCCTCAGGGGTTTCCTGTTCGGTCACAACAAATAGCACCACCTATACCGGCACTTCAAGCGATACCATTGGCGACGGTTGTCCGTTCGAGTACAGCGCCCTAACATCCAATTCCGGCAACACCACTGGAGTCGCAGTGGATGGGGCCGGCAACTTCATATTTCCCGATCATGGGGTGCGCGTGCTCTTCGTCAGCGACGCCGGTACGGCGGGCGCGGCGATGGTAAAGGCCATCGAGGTGAACAATCCTGGGGTAACCCCGCAACCCGGATTCATCTACCGCCTTGCTGGAGGCGGCGGGACTTCGACATCGACGACCCCAATGATCGGCACGACCTCCAACTATTCGAGTTCAGGCAGCGCCCGGGTCGCGGTCAGTCCGCAGGGGAACATTTATCAGTCGGATGCAGGCACCATCTACTTCCTCGACATGACTACGGGTTACTTCCGCAAGCTCTTTTCAGCGAGCAGCAACGTCGCGGCAGGCACGGTCTGCGGAAGCGGTCTAACTCAGAAATCGCTGAGCGCATATAGTGATGGGTGCCCGGCTTCAGACTCCGAGTTTTCCGCCGTCAACGTCGCTGTCGACGGACAAGGCAACCTCTATATGGTGGACTCGGGCAGCAATGGGACAAACAACATTGCCCGTAAGGTGCTGGCCCAGGGGCTTGCGGCGCAGACCGTCGGAATCCCGTTAACACAGACATTCCAGGTGCATCTACCGGAGAGCATGACAGGATCGGTAACGACTGCGCAGGCAAGCCAAACGGCCAACGCGGACATCAGCGTGACGGCTCTGACCTCCTCTTCGTGCAGCCAGAATACCGATGAGACCGTTGACTGCAAGGTCACGGTGACTGCAACACCTTCAGCGCCGGGTGAGCGGTCAGCGGATGTAAGTATCACGCTGCCGGCGGCGACGAGCTGGACGAACAGCTCGGCGATAGTTGCTCTGTCGGGAAATGCCAGCGGATCGGCGCTGGTAGTCGACAACGGCGCGACAACAGTTTTGGGCACGACGACCCCAATTGCGCCTACAACCATAAATGTCTTCTCTAACATCACGCCGGCCGGTGTAGCAGTAGACGGGGCCGGTAACGTCTATGTGATGGATAAGTCGAGCGGGAAAGTTCTTGAG
>JBEKPD010000039.1:0-51452 GCA_049521075.1 Occallatibacter sp. | reverse complement strand
CTCGCGCTGGTGGTGCTGCTGCGTCTCTTCGGCAAGCGCGAACTGGCGCAGCTTAATCCGTTCGACCTGGTGGTTCTGCTCTCGCTCTCGAACACCGTGCAGAACGCCATCATCGGCGACGACAACTCCGTGACCGGCGGCATCATCGGCGCCTTCGGGTTGCTGGCCATCAACTGGCTGGTGGTGCGCGTGCTGTTCCGCTCGCCGCGGCTCACGCGCATGATGGAAGGCCGCTCCGCGGTGCTCGTCCGGAACGGCCAGATCGACCAGAAGGCGCTCGAACGCGAATCGCTCACGCGCGAGGAGTTGCTCAGCGTTATTCACCGCCAGGGCTTCGACGATCTGCACAAGGTGCATCGCTGCGAGTTGGAGCCGAACGGCACGTTCTACGTGGAGGCTTTCGAGCCTACCCTCGCCGAAAAGTACCATGAGGAACTTATGGCCAAAATCGAAGCGCTGAGTAGCGAGGTGAAGGCGCTCAAGGCAGGCGCGGCTTGATGAGAATGGATCGGACTGTGCGCCGCGGCTGTTGATTCGTTTTAAATCCCTCGGGAGAACATGTATGGCCGGTCGAGACCCGTTTACCCATGTCGATCCGAAGTTGCTGCCGGTCCTCGAAGAACTTCGCCTCCGTGAGCCGATCTTCCACACGCCCACCTTCGGGCTCACCGCCGAAGAATTCCTCCGCTCCACCGCGCCCGACTATTGGGAGGTCGGCGCCTCCGGCCGCCGTTATAGCCGCGAATTCATTCTGGACTGGGCCAGGAAATCGCCCGAACATTTCGTTGACGCGAGCGGCGCGGGCTGGCGCACCGAAGACTTCGGCCTGCTTGAACTCGGCCCGGAGACTTATCTACTCACCTATACGCTCGACCAGAACGGCCGCCTTACCCGCCGCGCTACAATCTGGCGGCGCTACGGCGATGGCTGGCGCATTCTCTATCACCAGGGAACGATTACCAGCGGCGAGGAAATCGATGCGCTGCCCGGGGGGTAGAGCGGCTTTTCTGTTAATCTTTGCGGAGCATGAACAAACCGGCTGCACTGATTGCCGCTCTTCTTCTCTGCTCTCTTCCATTGCTCGCGCAAAAGAAGTCTGCGCCACCCGCGTCAAAAAAGGCGCCGGCCAGAACGATCCGCTTTCAGGGCGCGGCGCAATACTCGCAAGAGGAATTGCTCGCGGCAGCAGGCCTGAAACCGGACGCGCGCCTGAACCCGAGCGAAGTGAAGGCACTCGCCAAGCAGCTCAACGATACCGGACTCTTCGCGGTGGTCAAGTTCAGCACGGACAGCAAGGGGCTGCTCTTTACGTTGACGCCCACCACGCAGCTCTTTCCGATGCACCTCGACAATCTGCCGATCAAATCGGGCAAAGAGCTCGACGACAAGCTCCACGCGCGCTTCCCGCTCTATCACGGCCTCTTGCCCGCTAATGGATCGATGGTCGAAGGCATCCGCCAAACGTTCGCAGAGATGCTCGCAGCCCAGGGCATTAAAGCAACGGTAAAAGCCGACGTCATGAGCGGCCTGGGCCCCAAAAAAATCACGGCTATGAACTTCACGATCACGTCGCCGGCGGTGCGCATCGGCGCTATCCAGCTTTCCGGCGTTTCAGCCGTGATGCAGGCTAAGGCGAATGGTCTTGTCGCTGGCCAGACGGGAAACGCGTTCGATACGGAGAACTCCGCAATCGGTCTCAAGCACGCCTTCGAAGACTTCTACCAGGATCAGGGTTACGCGGCCGTCGCGGTCGAGGTGACAGAGATCGAGCCTCCCGTCGTGTCGGGGCAATCTTCGGGGCAGGCCATCGAGATTCCCTATGCGGTCGCGATCAAGGAGGGCGGAATCTACAAGCTGGGATCGATCGACTATCCGGCCGGCGCGCTGGTTCCCCGCGGCGAGGTGCAGAAGGTTTTGTCCAAATACCCGGCAGGCTCCGGAAGGCCGCTGGATCTATTTCTCCTGGCCGTGCGCGACGCCTATCATGCGCGGGGCTATCTGGATTGCTCCATCGCTTCGCATCCGTCGTTCAACGAGGCCACACACATTGTGAACTACAGCCTCGAAATTGCTCCCGGCCCGAGCTATCAAACGGGCGCGGTTCAGTTCGACGGCGCGCCCGATGCCATGGCCCAGAGGCTCACGCGCCAGTGGAAGCTCGCGCCCGGCATGGCTTTCGACGAGAGTTACGTCTCAAACTTCGCGGCGCGCGTACAAAAGCAGGACAAAGTGCTGGCCAAGTGGATGCAAACCGTCATCACCACCTACGACGTGAAGGCCGACCCGGCCACGCATCAGGTCAACTGCGTCTTTCATTTCGTCAAGGCCGCGCAGGGCGGGCGTTAGGAGCGCGTCGAGCCGCAGATCGCGAGATCAGGTTCGTGCTTGGTGTTTGTGCTGAGTTGAGGGCGGGCGATTGGGGTTCGTGCTTTCCCACCCTAGCGACAAAAACAAAGACGTCGCGAGGATGGGGCACCCGGCTTTTGTGCTTAGTTGAGAGGCGGGTTGAGGTTCGTGCTTTCCCACATCTCAGAATCGAGATGTGGGGCACCCATTTTCGTGCTGGGTTGAGAAGGGTTAGTTGAGGCTGGTGGTGCCCATGGCAGGCCACAGATGACGAAAATCCATTCTTGATCAGGCAGCGGGCTTCGCAGTGTCTGTGAGGTCGAGAGGTAGTGTGCGAACGACGATCCACGCCATGACTGCCATCGCCGGAATAGACAAAATGCTGCCTTCGGGACCGGTGGCGCCGCCACTCAACCACGCGGGGCCCGTGGGTGTGCTCACCAGCCACTGACCGTTTGGAGCGAGCCCGCTGTTTGCGCAACCGAAGATGAACGACTGCGTCCAGTTCCACGCGGCGTGTGCGCCAAGCGCCCACCACAACGAACCGGTGCGCCACACCGCCAGACAATAAACCAGCCCGACGCTCACGACCTGAAGCACACCGATCAGGGCCTCCTCGCGGTTTCCCAGATGGGCGAGGCCGAACCACACCGACATCACGATCGCCGCGCGGATCGGCTTGCCGATGCGGGCGAGCCGAAAAAAAGGATAACCACGGAAGAGCAATTCCTCGACAAAGGCGCCGGGCAAGAACATCGCTGCCCAGACCAGTCCCGAGCCAATGAGCGACCACGATCCACGCCCGGAAGAGGCGATCGTGATCTCGTGGGTGAGAGCCAGAATGCCCACCAGTCCCGCCATCAGGAGCGCACCCCAGAACGCGCCCTGTGCGAACAGCGCGACGCCCCTGCGACCGCGCAGCCCGTAGTCCAGCCAGGATCGCCGCTCGAGCTTGGCCATCACTGCCGTTGCAACCAGCAAACCGCAGCTCTCCGCGAGAACCAACGCCGTTCGGATGCCAGGCATGAGACTAATGCGCATGGCGCGAATGTCCGCGAGCGTGAAATGTGCGAGCCAGTACACGATCCCGAAGAAGCAAACTGTGCACGCCGCGGCGATGGCTACGAACAGTAAGATCGCCCATCCTGAGCGCAGCCCATCGGGGCCCATCCATAATGTCGAGCGACTCTGCGATGCCGGAAGATTCATGTTCGTTGTACCTCCGTTCCGCCGGAATGCCGGCACAACTCTGCAATCAGTTGATACAGTCGCCCAAGCGCCAATGGCGGCCGAAGGCCGCGCCCGCCCGTGACGGCCAGTCACTCCCACTCGATGGTGCCGGGCGGCTTGGATGTTATGTCGTAGACCACGCGGTTGATGCCGCGGACTTCGTTCACGATGCGGTTGGAGATGCGCTTGAGCAGTTCGTAGGGCAGCGGCGTCCAGTCGGCGGTCATGCCGTCTTCAGAGTGCACGGCGCGGATGGCGCAGGTGTAAGCGTAGGTGCGCTGGTCGCCCATTACGCCTACGCTCATCACGGGCAGCAGCACGGCGAAGCTCTGCCAGATTTTGTTGTAGAGGCCGGCGGCTTTGATCTCGGAGACAACGATTTCGTCGGCCTCCTGCAGCAGAACGACGCGTTCCGGAGTGACTTCGCCGAGAATGCGCACGGCGAGACCGGGGCCGGGAAACGGCTGGCGGCCGAGAATCTCCTCCGGCATGCCCATGTCGCGGCCGATGCGACGGACCTCGTCTTTGAAGAGGTCGCGGAGGGGCTCGATGAGTTTCAATTTCATGCGCTCGGGCAACCCGCCCACGTTGTGGTGGCTCTTGATGGTCTGGCTGGGGCCCTTCACGCTCGACGACTCGATCACGTCGGGGTAGAGCGTGCCCTGCACCAGCCAATCCACTTTGCCGGACTGCTGCGCGATGCGGTGAGCCTCATCGTCGAAGACCGCAATGAACTCCGCGCCGATGCGTTTTCTTTTGATCTCCGGATCGGTGACGCCTGCGAGCTTCTCGAGAAAGCGCGCGCTGGCATTCACCGCGACAATATTCAACCCCAGCTTGTCGCGCAGATTGTCCTGCACGCTTTGGAATTCATTTTTGCGCAGGACGCCATTGTTCACGAAGATACAGGTGAGGTGATCGCCGATGGCCTTGTGTACGAGCATCGCGGCCACCGATGAATCCACGCCGCCCGAAAGGCCGCAGATGACATGGCCCTTGCCAACCTTTTCGCGGATCGACGCTACCGTGGACTCAATAAAATGAGCCGGCGTCCAGTCGCCGCGTGCGCTGCAAATGCGCAGGAAGTTTGCGATCAGTTGCGGTCCCAGCGGCGTGTGGTGCACTTCGGGATGAAACTGCACGGCCCAGATGCGGCGCTCGTCGTTGGCGATTCCGGCCAGCGCGTTGGAGGTGACGGCCACGCGGCGGAAGCCTGGGGGCAGTTGCTCGGCTTCATCGCCGTGGCTCATCCACACCTGGATCGACGGCGGCAGCCCTTCGAACAGCTCTATTGCACGGTCTTCAATTTCCACTTCGGCATGACCGTACTCGCGCTTCGGCGCCGAGCGCACCTTGCCGCCCAAATGATGCACGATGAAGTGGAGACCGTAGCAGACGCCAAGCGTGGGCACGCCCAGCGAAAGAATGCGCGGATCGGCGGCGGGCGCATCTGCGTCGTAGACCGATGACGGACCGCCGGAAAGAATCAGCCCGATGGGTTTGTAAGCCTGAATTTCGTCGAGCGGCGCCGTGCAAGGAAGCACGACTGAGAAGACATTCTGCTCGCGGATGCGGCGCGCGATGAGCTGCGTATACTGCGAGCCGAAATCGAGAATAACGACTGTCTGGGTGTCCACGCTCTAGTGTGGCAGGGGGCGGGCAAGCATGTAAAGAATGAAAAAGTGGGCGAATCTCCTGCCTATTCGTAGTGATAACGCGCCTGGACGAATTCAATCCGGTCAGCATACACCCGATAGACGATACGATGTTCCTGGTTAATTCTCCGGCTCCAGCAACCGGCGAAATCATGACGCAGAGGCTCGGGTTTGCCAATTCCCTGGAATGGATCAGCGAGAATCGCGGTCATCAAGTCAAGAACCCGAAGCGCGCTTTTGCGGTCTATCTCAATCCAGCGCCGCAGATCCTCTCGAAAGTGCGTTGAAACGACAGCGATTCTTGCGTCTTGCTTGGCCATTGTCGAAATCAGTGCTTATCTTCCAGGCCGGCGGAACGCCGCAGCTCTTCCACGGTCATCCTCGTTCCTTTGCCTCGGTCCAATTCGCGCAGAGACTCGAGCAGTCGCTTGGCATTCGCCGGCGAGCGTAAAAGGTACGCCGTCTCTTCCAATCCCGCCAGCTCATCGGCGGCGATAATCGCCACGTCGCGCGCGCCACGGCGCTTCACCACTACAACTTCGCGGTCGTCGACCACGCGGTCAAGATAGGACGCCAGATTCTCGCGGAGCTCGGTGTAGGAAGTTTCGGTCGGCATGGAAAAAGCCCTCTTCTTAAACGTACAGATTTCCTGTACGTTTGTCAAATCCTGCAAAGCCGCACCTTATGGCAGCTTCGCCGCCGCTGCCTCCGGGTTCCAGTGGTCTTTGCCGGCTAGAAACACTCGCGGCTTGTAGCGCGCCGCATCGCGTGCGGTGAGCTGGTGCGACCAGGCGACGCGCGCCGATGGATTCGCGCCCGGGCCCTTGGATTCAAACTCCGCATAGTAAGCCTGCGGCGTTTCATTGGTTCTGCCCCACGCGCTCCAGCCCGGCGGGATCAGATCGGCGGGCAACTCCGTGTCGATGTACACCACGCGCGAGAAAGGCCGCCACGGCCGTCCGAGACCTATGGTGTCGCGCGGCGCGCCGGGCTCGATGCCGCTCGTGACTTTGCTGTCAATGATCACGTAGCCCGTCGTCTGATCCGGAGAAGTGCGCGATTGAGCCGTCAGAAAGCCCGGTCCGTTCGCATGAAGCTCCGAGTGATCGAAGACTGCGGCGGCGTTGCCGAAGATGAAATCAACGCCGCCCTCGATATAGGAGTCGACATAATACTGGCGGCCGTAATCGGCGAAGAGCGTGTCCTGATGGCCGAGGAATCTGCAGTTCTTGAAGACGGCCCGATCCGCGCGCACCGCTGCGGCCACGGCCTGCCCGGTGTTGCCGGCGGTGTTTTCAAAGGTCAGATTGTCGGCCTCGAATCCATCGCCGTTGATCTCCACTGTCTCGGTGAAAAACGTGCCGCCGGCCTGTTTTGCGTTGAGGCTGTTGGTAATCACCACGTCGGCGGGCGATTTTCCCGTTCCTATGAACGTGATATTGGTGTGGTTCTGGGTTACGATTACGCGCTCGTGATAGACGCCGGGCGCGATCTCGATGTACACGCGGCCCGGCTTGCCATCCGCGCCCTTGCCGGCAAAGGGATGGTGGTCCATCGCCATCTGAATGGTGGGAAACTCGGTCGTGGCTTCGACTCCGGTCTTCACATTGGGCGAGACGCGGACATGCACGTCCTGCGCACGGGCCGCACTCGTAAGTCCGGCCATCGCTAGAACCCAAACGGCAATTCGAAATTCATTTCGCATATCTCTGCTTCCCTTTCTGGATGTCGTTACGTCTCGGACTACATGAATTTGTGCAAAGGGAGTTCAAGCAATCAGAGACCTATGAACTTCATTCCAGCCTGTTCAATCCCGCAGACACAGATTACAATTTGACCACTGATCTATCCGGGCCGACGTTCTCTCTACGAAGCGCCCGATCCACACTGCCTTTTGGGAGCTAAATGATGCCCTTTCTCCGCACTGTTCCCGTTCTGCTGATTGTTGCCGCCGGCACCGCGCTGGCGCAGACGACGCCAGCCGCCCAGCAACCGCCGATCTCGCAAGACGTCACCTCAAGGCCCACGCCGCCTCCCGCGGCCAACAGCTTCGACGCCTCCGCCATGGATACCACTGTTGATCCGTGCGTGGACTTCTATCAGTATGCCTGCGGCAACTGGATGAAGGAGAATCCCATTCCTTCCGACCAGAGCACCTGGACGCGCTCTTTCTCACTGTTACAGTTGCGCAACCAGTACCTGCTGTGGAAGGACCTGGACGCGGCGGCCAGCGCTCCGAAAACGCCGCTCGAAAAACAGTACGGCGACTTCTACGCCTCCTGCATGGATACGGCCACGATCGAAAAGCTGGGACTAGCGCCGATCCAGGGCCCATGGAAGCAGATCGCCGCGCTCAAAAGCGTACACGAAATTCCCGCCCTGCTTACCTGGCTTGAAAAGCGCGGCCTGTCGGACGGTTTCTTTGAATTCCGCGTCACTCAGGATGAGAAGGACTCGTCGAAGCAGATCGCCGAGGCCGACCAGGACGGCATCTCCCTGCCCGACCGCGACTTTTACCTTGTCGACTCGCCGCACTTTGCCGAGATCCGCGCCGCCTACGTAGAACACATGAAGAAGATGTTCGCCCTGGCGGGCGACTCGCCAGACGATGCCGCAAAAGAGGCGGCCTCAGTGATGGAGATCGAGACCGCCCTGGCCAAAGCCTCGATGGCGCGCGTGGACCGGCGCGATCCCGAGAAGATCTACCACATCTACACAGTGGACGACTTTGAGAAGCTGACGCCAGAGTTTGACTGGAAGGTTTATTTCGGCTCCGTCGGCATCGGGCACTTTGACACACTGAATGTGGCCGTGCCGGATTTCTTCAAAGGCCTGAATGCTCTGCTTGGGAGCGAGCCTGTGGCGGCCTGGAAGAGTTATCTGCGCTGGCAGGTGCTGCATGGCGAGGCCACGAACCTTTCGAGCGCCTTCTACGACGAGAATTTCCGTTTCTTTGGACAAACCCTGGCTGGACAGAAGACGCCGCAGCCGCGGTGGAAGCAGTGCACCCGGGCTACCGACGGGGCGCTGGGCGAGGCCGTTGGCCAGGACTGGGTAAAGCAGAATTTTCCACCCGCAGCTAAAGAAAGCATGGACCAGCTGGTGACCGCGCTGGAAAAGGCCCTGGCAGCCGACTTGAGCGCTTTGCCGTGGATGAGCGACGAGACGAAAAAGGCCGCGGAAGAGAAGCTGGCCATGATCCGCAACAAGATCGGCTATCCGGAAAAGTGGCGCGACTACTCGAGCGTGAAGGTGCACCGCGGCACGTATGTGGAGAACCAGGAGCAGGCGGCCGTCTTCGAACGCAATTACAACCTTGCCAAGCTAGGCAAGCCGGTGGACGAAAAAGAGTGGGGCATGACGCCACCCACGGTGAATGCATACTACGACCCCTCGTTTAACGACATCAACTTTCCGGCCGGCATTCTGCAGCCTCCGTTTTTCGATGTCAAGGCCGATCCGGCGGTGAACTTCGGCGGTATCGGCATGGTCATCGGGCACGAGATGACGCACGGATTCGACGACGAAGGATCGCAGTTCGACGGCAAGGGCGATTTGCACGAGTGGTGGACGCTCGCCGATCGCAAGGCGTTTACCGAGCGCACCGAATGCGTGGCCGACGAGTACAGCGGCTTTGAGGCTGCACCGGCGAACGGCAACACGCCCGCCGCGCACGTGAATGGACACCTCACGCTAGGCGAGAACACGGCCGACAATGGCGGGCTGCGCATCGCCTACCAGGCGCTGCTCGATGCCCTGGCCGAGGAGCACAAGAGCATCGACGA
This sequence comes from Occallatibacter sp., assembly GCA_049521075.1. Lineage (GTDB taxonomy): Bacteria > Acidobacteriota > Terriglobia > Terriglobales > Acidobacteriaceae > Telmatobacter. The sequence goes on along the minus strand of JBEKPD010000039.1, from coordinate 42,436 downwards.
CAAGATCGACGGCTTTACCGAGGCACAGCGCTACTTTATCGGCTTCGCCCAGGTGTGGTGCGAGAACCGCACCGAAGCCATCTCCCGCCAGAGGGCGCTCACCGACCCTCATTCGCCGGGCCGCTGGCGCGTCAATGGCACGGTCGAGAACTTCGACGCATTCGGCAAGGCCTTTAGCTGCAAGAAAGGCCAGCCGATGTATCCGGAGAACTCCTGCCGCGTGTGGTAAAACCGGCTTCCCCGCCCTGAAATGCGTTTTTATTTGCATTCAGGGCGGGTCGGCGCCTGCTTGCTGAGATCCGATCACTTAAGAATGAAAGCTCCAGACCTTCAGCGCCCACGGCTCTTCCGCGCACTTCGAAAAAAATCCTCACTTCTTCCCGCTGCCCATGACCCTGCCCCGAACGTCTATACTGCGATTGCATCCAGAGAGCGGGTTGGCGGTTCGCGGAACGGGCAAAGGGGCCGGGGTCAGGGCGGCGAAGTGTTGGCGATCATGGCTCTTGCAAGGTCCCAGACGAAAGCTAGGCACAACCTGCCCTCGCCTTTTACAATGCATCAGGGATTCCATCCCAACCCAGCACTGCTCGGGAACGACCAAACTTGGCGGCGCACGCCTGACCAGGATGAAGGAATAGCATGAGGTTCACGAAATTCGGCAAGGCGTTCTGCTTGAGCGCCCTTTCTGCGGGCGTAATCTGTGGCGTAACGTCTTGCGTTGAGAGCTATACGGTTGGCTACTTGTATGTAACGGGAACCGTCACCGCCTCTTCCGGGAACAACGGCATCATCTCCGGCTATAAGATCGACCACAACACGGGGAAGCTGGCGACCATCAACGGACTGCCGGTTTCTACGGGAGGCGCCAACCCGGTTCGCGCCGTCCTGGCCCTCGGCAGCCGGTTCGTCTATGTCCTTAACCGCGGCACCAACGCCGCGGGCAACGGCGATTGCTACGGCACCGGCGCCAACGAGTGCCTGAACGCCAACATCACCCAGTTTGCCGTGGGCGGCAACGGCATCCTGACGCCCCAGGAGACTTTCTTCACCCAGGGCATCAACCCGTTCCGACTCATTGTGGATAGCTCGGGCAGCTACCTGATGGTTCTGGATCACGACGCGCCGGATAACGCGAGTCCGACGAATACCGACGCCTGCGCGCTCGCCCTGGGAACGCTGGGTACCGGTACCACGGTCACCACCTGCGGCGATGTCACCGTCTTCAGGATCGACCAGACCACTGGCCGTCTGTCGCTGGTCGTCAATGGCCAGGTGACGTCGGCGAGCGGTTCACAGCTCACCTACTTTCCGGTTCCCGCCAACCCTGTCGACTTTGTCCTCACTGGTGGATACGTCCTCACCCTCACCGGCGCCCGCACGCCCGCGCCCACTTCGTTCCCGTACACCGGCGGCACCTCGGTCTGGCCCTATACCTATAACTCCTCGAGCGGCCAGTTGACGCTGAGCCAGAACAATGTGCAAGCGCTCGGCATCCTTCAGGGCAACGCCATTGTTAATGCCAACAGCGTAATCTACGTGCTGGATGACGAACCTGTCACCATCGGTTCCGGCGGCCCTTTCACCGCCGGTGTCTACCCCAGCCAGATTCTGCCCTACACCGCCGGCACAGGCGGCCAGTTGCAGGCCGAACCAAGTGGCGTTATTCCCGACACGGGCACGCTGTCTAACCCCATCCAGGTCCTGGTCGAATCGAAGGGCAAGTATGTGTATGTAGCAAACCAGGGCAGCAACACAACAGGCAACAACCCGCAGAGCGGCATCGCCGGCTACGAGATCTTCACCGCGCCTTCGTACCAGCTACAGTTCATTCCCGAACAGCCGTTTGGCTCCGGGTCGGGTCCGCAGTGCATCGTCGAAGATCCATCGAGCCAGTACATCTACGAGGCCAACGAGTTCGACTCCACCATCACCGGGCGCATACTCGATCCCAACAGCGGAGACCTGAACCTTTTGCGCTCAGGGTCATCAACCTACACGCTCCAGGGTCAGCCGACATGGTGCTTTATGGATTCGCGCACAGGATGAGGCAAGGCGTGTCCGCCAGCCTATACGGATGGGCTGGCCGCGCCTCGTAAAAGTTGCGAATGCTTCGGAGTCTCGTAACCAATCTCCGAATCCCGGCGCTTCGTTGCTTGCGCCGGGGTTCGATGGGAAAACCGGATTTTTTGACGGGCCATTGAGCGGCCCTGTTGACGAAAGATGCGCATGAAGTTTTCAAGATCGAGCCAACTTGTGCTCGTTGCCATGGCCAGCCTTGCGGTGGCTTCGCTGATCACCGCCTGCGAGACGCTTACCGTGGATTTTGTCTACGTGGCCAGTGCCAAAGCCGCCGGCGCCAATCAATACGGCGAGATCGACGTCTTCGAGATCGACTCCGAATCCGGCCGCATGCGCCAGATTCCCACTTCGCCGTTTCCTTCCGGGGGCCGCAATCCCGTGGCCGAGGCCGTCTCCGGCGACTACCAGAACCTCTTCGTGGTGAATCATGACGACAACACCATCGTTCAGTTCGCTATCGGCAGCGATGGCAAGCTCTACCCCAACAACACCGTAAACACGCCGGGAATCAATCCGCTGGCGATCGCGGCCAACAAGTCCAACGTCTTCGTAGTCGACACGTTCCAGCCGCTTCCGCTTTGCTCTACCGCGGATCCCTGCTCCGGCTCGATCGCCGTGTACCCGCTTACGGCGCAATCGAGCAGCAACAACTGTACGGCGACAGTTTGTCTGGGAACGCCCGCGAACAACACGGCCGTCAACGGGCAATATTGGCCGCTGACGGTTCCGAGCGCCACAACGCACGTCATCGTGCCCACGGCCGTCAATGTGCTGGCCTCCGGTTCGTTTGTTTACGTCACGGCGTACGACTCCACAGCGCCCTCAACTGGCGGTTGGGTGTTCGCATTTGCCGTCGGATCCAACGGCGTGCTCACAGCGGTAGCAGGCTCCCCCTTTGCCGCCGGTGTTCAGCCTTCTGCCGTCGCCAGCGATTCTAAAAGCGCTTATGTGTATGTCACGGATTCGGTGCGCGGCAACGTTCTGGGCTATTCCGTCGCTTCCTCTGGCGCGCTTACCACGTTGAGCGGCAGCCCCTATCCGGCGGGCAACGTGCCCACGTCGATTGTCGTTGATCCCACGTATGCCTATGCTTACGTCACCAACTCGACCGACGCCACGGTGACCGCCTATTCGATATCGAGCGGGGTTCTCATGCGCCTGGCTAACAGCACCTTCGCCACCGGCCTGCAGCCGGTTGCCATGGGCATCGACCCCTCGACCAACCATTTTCTCTTCACGGTCAACTTTCTCGACAGCACCATCTCAAACTTCGAGTTGAGCACCACCGCGGGAACCCTGCTTGATACGCAGTTCTCGCCCTATGCGACCAACGCCCAGCCAGTGGCTGCAGTGGCGATTCCTCACAACGGCACAGGGGGCGGCATTCAGCCGCAGTGAGACATGCAATCGTCCGGCTTGCCGAGCCGGCCAGTGACAATACCCCGTACGCGGCTTTTACAATAACCACGGGGTCAACGTAAACGAGATTTTCTGAGGGCCGGAAGCAAGTGGCCCATAACGAAGGAAGCGCATGAAGTTCAGTAAATTGAGCCAGCTCGCCCTGGTCTCTGCCATCGGCCTGATCGTGGCCACACTCCTGACGGCTTGCCAGCTCGTCACCATCGACTATGTATTCGTGGCTGCCTCCGCGGGCGGCGGGACCGACAGTGGGAACGGCAGCGCTAGCCAGAGCGCCGGCCAGATTTATGGTTACGCCACCGACGCTCAGTCCGGCGCCATCCGCTCGGCGGTGCCTGTCGTCTCTTCGGGTGGAACCGTTCCCGTGGCCATGGCCATCACTTCAGACTACCTGAACCTTTATGTCGCCAACCAAGGCAACAAGACCGTGGTCCATTTCCCGATCGCCGATGACGGCACTCTGACCCAGAAGGACTCGGTCACGCTGCCTTCGACTCCGGTGTCCCTGGCGGTGAATGCCGCGAACACTTACCTGTACGTAGTGTCGTACGCGCCTTCCAGCACCACCAACTCCGCGACGCTCACTGAGTACCCCCTGAGCAGCGGCACCATCGGCTCGGCTGCGGCGACAATAAGTCTGAGCCTGAATTGCTCCGGCGCCGCGGGCAGCCCCAGCTATCCGACCGATGTCATCATCCCCACCGGCGTGACCGTGCTCGCCAACAACGATGCCGTATTTGTGACGGCATATGACCAGTCGGCTTACAACCCCGGCGGCAGCACCAGCAGCAACGCCAACCCAGGCTGGGTCTTCGGCTTTTCGGTCGGCTCGAGCGGTGCGCTCTCGCCGGCTGCGAAAGACTGCCCCATCACTGCTACGACCTACCAGCCTTATGACGTCTACCAGGCGGGTATCAAGCCCTCAGCGCTGGCCGCTGACCCCACCAGCCGCTTCGTTTATGTCACCGACTACGCCTCCAACCAGCTGATCGGCTACGAGGTGCTTTCCACGAACGCGCTCAACTTCCTGATTAACGGACCGTTCAGGACCGGTAACGAGCCCACCTCCATCGTCATCGACCCCCGCGGCCTTTATATCTACGTCACCAACTCGCTGGATAACTCGGTGTCGGCATACGCGATCACCTTGTCCACCGGCGCTCCTTCTACGGTGGTCAACTCTACTTCGACGGCCTCCAACGCCACCGACACGGAGCCGGTATCCGTCACGATCGAGCCCTCGCTGGGACGCTTCGTCTACACCGCCAACCACTTGGGCAATTCACTCTCCGGCTTCCGGCTCAATCCCAGTACAGGCTCTTTGAGTGCCACGCAGGCTACGCCCTACCCCACCGGTGCAAACCCGACGGCGGTAATTGCGGTGCCGCATGGCAACCATGCCACGCAGTCCGTCACTCCGTAAGAGTTGTGGATCGCGATTGAGAAAAGCGAAGAAGTGAAAGAGTGAAGTGAACGAATGAAAAGCCCAACCCCTCAAGGTTGGGCTTTTTGCTGCGCGGGTTCTGCGCGAGGAGCCTGAGTTTTGCCGTCCCGAGACGGCGCGAGTAACTCCTCCGGTCCCTTCACTCTTCCTTACTTGTCTGCGACGGGCGCGTAATAACCTTCGCGGGTGATCACGGTCAGGTCGCTCTTCTCGGTTTTGAGAACGACCTTATGGAAACCACCCTCAGTGTCCACTTTGTCGGGCGTGTAGGTTAAAAGATACTGTTGGCGCAGCGAATTGGCGATCAGGTTATAGATCTCGTCGAGATTGTCCTTCTTCTTGGCTTCAAAGAACAGGCCGCCGGTGCGCGAGGCGATCTGCTGCATGATCTTCTTGCCGTCGACTCCGGCTTCGCTCCTGGGGTTGGGGCCGCGGTTTCCGCCGCCACCGCCAGGCCAGCCGCCTCCGCCACCGGGATAGCCGCCACCGCCCATGCCGCCATGATGCCCACCGTTGCCGGGGAAACCGTTGGACCGCTCTTCCTCGCCCTTGAAATAGATGGTGAAGACCTGCACGTTGGCGCGATCGGCGGCGTCGATTGCATCGTTGAGCGTCTCTTTGCTGCCGCGGTCCGCGCCGTCAGAAAAAATCACAAGCGCCTTACGGCCCGATTTCGGTTTCATCAGCTCGTCGGAGGCGAGATAGATTGCATCGTAGAGCTGCGTTCCGCCGCCCTCGCGCCCGCCGTGGCCGTAGCCGCCATTTCCGCTGTGATCGTCGCCATTGTTTTCGGGGCCCTGGTTGCTGTGCTCCTGCGAGGTCGGCGTCATCGCGTCGAGCTCGTGGTGCAGCTTGTCGCGCGAGTTGGTGAAGTCTTCAAGGAGCTCGACCTCGTGGTCGAAGTGAATGAGGAAGGCTTCGTCACCCTGGGCCACAGCCTTCGACCCCGGCGATGAAGACCCCTCGGCAGGAGTCCCGGTAGCGGGATCGGTGGGGAGCATAAGGTCGACGAACTTACCCGCAGCCTTGCGCTCACTGTCCATGGCCGTGTAAACGCTGTGGCTGGTGTCGACCAGAAGGCCCAGGCGGAAGGGCAAATTGCTCTGGGAAGCAAAGCTCTTGATAGTCTGCGGCCGGCCGTCTTCGGTCAGCGTGAAGTCCTTGGCCGCGAGGTTGGTCACCAGGGCGCCGTGCTTATCGACTACCACCACGGGCAGCAGCACCTCGCGTGCCTGCACCTTGAGGGTGGCCATGGGTTGCTGGGTGGAAGGTCGCTGCGCCGCGCCGGAACCACGCACGGCGTAAAACACAAATACAGAAACGGCGGCAAGGGACAGAGCAAGACAGCAGGTAGATCGGGTTCTCATAGAATTTCGTGACTAGACACGTCAATCACTTAGACGCACCCAGTGGGCCCTCGTTGACCGTTTTTAAGGCTTTCCTTATAAAGCTGGAGTGTCTTTTTCGGTTCGCCGAGCTGGATCTGGCTGCCGAAGGGGTTCGGCAGGTTCAGGCGGGGCGTTCCGCACCAGGTTTCGGTGATGCGGAACTGCCGGTAGGGTAATTTTTGCGCTCAGCTCGAGATGACGCGGAAGGTGCGCAAGTTCATGGACCGAGGGTAGCGTCTCGGAAGTTCGCAGCATAAATCGAAGCCCCGGAATGCAGGTCCTTCGACTCCGTTTGCCGCAAAAAGCGCGGCAAACTTCGCTCAGGATGACTGCTCTATTGCGGTGCGAACACTGACTTACAACGCTAGCGCAACAAGTCTTCAAGCGTGGTGCTGAGGTCGGTTTTGTCGTCGCGGTATTTTACGATGGTGGGGGCGTAGAGGCTAAGGCCCCAGGCTTCACTTTGGGGGTGGCCTTTGCCCTTGCCGACGGCGCGGGCGCCGGGAACAACCACGGCATCTTCCGGAACGATGAGCGGGGTTTCGCCGCTCGCGCGCAGCACCTCGCCCTTCACCAGATCGTACAGCGGAGTACCGCGCGTGAGGATGGTGCCAGCAGCGAGCACCGCGCCCTTACGCACCAGGGTTCCCTCATAGACGCCGCAGTTACCGCCCACCAGCACGTCGTCTTCAATGATGACCGGGCTGGCGTTCACCGGTTCCAGAACGCCGCCGATCTGCGCCGCGGCGCTCAGATGCACGCGCTTGCCGATCTGGGCGCAGGAGCCGACCAGGGCGTGCGAATCGACCATGGTGCCCTCGTCGACGTAGGCGCCGGTGTTGATGTACATGGGCGGGGCGCAAACCACACCGCGAGCCACATAGGCGCCGGTGCGGACCGCAGAGCCGCCCGCCACAATGCGCACACCGTCAGCCACGGAGAAAAGCTGCGGGGGGAAGGTGTGCTTATCGACAAACGAGAGGGCACCGGCTCTCGAATCCTCGAGAGCGCCGAGGCGGAAGCCGAGCAGAATGCCCTGCTTGACCCAGGCGTTGACGCGCCATCCCGTGGGGGCAGCGGGGTCGGGCTCGGCAGAGCGCACCTCGCCGGACTCAAGTGCGGCGCGAAGTTCGAGAAACGCCTTCATGGCTGCCGGATTGCCGGCCGCGGCGGCGCCTGCAGCAAAGTGCCGCAAAATTTCCTGTTCAAGCTGGTTGAGATTCATTCCAATCCGAGTGTAACAAGACGGGGACTGGGCACTAGGGACGTAGGACCTGGATCTGAGCGGTACGGCAGCGAGTAGACGCATATCAGGCGGCTTGGATAGGTTCTAGCGTGGTTGTGGGCATGGATTTGGACTTCGAACGGCCATTTGCGCCGATCGGTTGCAGCCGGTAGCAGTTCTTCCCAGAGGGAATGAGCGCCAGAGGGATGGGTGCGTCGCCGGGCCGGGCATGAAAATTCTTTGATTCGAGCCACGCGCGCAGGCGGGGATCGCAGATCTGCGCATGCCCCTGCCAGAAATCGGGATTGAGGCCCAGCTGAATCAGCAGATGATCCAGATGCAGCTCGATAACGTTGGCGTCGCGGGGAAAATAGCGGCGCACGTTGGTCACACCTATTTCGACCCCGGTAAATTCGCGCCCCTTATGCTGGGTTTTGACGATCATGACTTTCCGCCGATCGATGGCTAGTGAAGGCCTGTTGGGATGAGCTAAGTGTAAGAAGATTTGCCTTGAGTGGGATACGGACGATGCGGGAAAAGGCGAGGCCGCTTCCAGATTTGAGACGGGCGCGGGAAGAGGCCGGATTCGGGAAGGCAAACCGGCAATCTCGGCGTCACAAAAGCGCCTCATTTGAGGGGGCGCGGCCAACGGCCCGTATGCGATACTCGAAACGACATGTACAAACGGATCGTACTCAAGCTATCGGGCGAGGCCTTGGCGGGCGAGCGGGGCTTCGGTCTTGACGCCGACAAAGTGTCCGAGATCACCGGCGAGTTGGCGGAGATTCATGCGCTGGGCGTCGAAATCGGCCTGGTAGTGGGCGGCGGCAACTTTTTCCGCGGCGTGGAAGAGCAGGCCAAGGAGATGGACCGCGTGAGCGCCGACAACATGGGCATGCTTTCGACGGTGATCAACGCCATCGCCCTGCAGGACGCTCTCGAACAACGCGACGTGCAGTGCCGGGTAATGACCGCGGTATTCATGAATCAGATTGCCGAGCCCTACATTCGGCGGCGCGCGGTGCGGCATCTCGAAAAAGGCCGCGTGGTAATCTTCGCGGCGGGCATCGGGAATCCATTTTTCTCGACCGACACGGCGGCAAGCCTGCGCGCCATGGAGATCAAGGCCGATGTGCTCCTGAAGGGCACGAAGGTGGAGGGCGTCTACAACGCCGATCCGGTGCTGGTGAAGGACGCCGTGAAATACGACGTAATCACTTACATGGACATTCTGCGCCAGGGACTGAAGGTGATGGACCTGACTGCGGTGAGCCTGTGCAAGGACAACAACCTGCCCATGATCATTTTCAATATGAACCAGCCGGGCAATATTCGCCGCGTGGTGCTGGGCGAAAAGGTGGGTTCGCTGGTCACGGCGTAGAAGCAGGGACCAAGGGACTAAAAACAGCGGCGAGCCCGAAAGAGGCGCTGGCTGTTAGGCCCACTTCGTAGAGTACAAGTCACTGAGTTCGAGAACATCCCTGCTCGTCTTGAGTCCCTCAGCCCCTAGCCCCTAGTCCCTGTTTGTCCGGAGCGTCTAACTGTTCGTGGAAACTCGCAAGCCAGCGCCGCTGAAGGCATTGACAGGATTGCGCTGCTTCGCGGCGGTCAACATCGTCTTATTTCACTTCTCGAACCCGCTGTGGTTCAACTTCAACTTCGCCGTCCCCACACCCTTTTCGCAAGGCCCATTTGTCGTGAGGATTCTGCTGGCGCCGGTGGTCAACGCCGGATTCATCTCCGTCAGTTACTTTATCCTGCTGTCGGGATTCGTGCTCGGCTACAACTACAACGAGCGTGCACGCAATGGGGAGCTGGACCGCAAGCGCTTCTGGGAGGCGCGATTTACCCGCATCTATCCCATCTATCTACTGAGCCTGCTGTTGAGCGTGGGTACTCTGACGAAGGAATATCAGACCCATACCCACGCCATGTTCTGGACGGGCGTGGTGCTGACTCCGTTGCTGCTGCAGGGCTGGATTCCGGCCGTAGCTACCTTTCTGAACACACCGGCATGGACCATGTCGGCGGAGGCCTTTTACTACATGATCTTTCCCTGGCTGGCGCGCTCAAAAAAACCAGAGCGCATGCCGCCGTATCTCGCCAAGATGGCCGGTGTATGGATCCTGGGACTGGTACCAGGCGCGCTCTACATGGCCTTTAACCCCGATGGCATCGCGCATCCTGATCGCTGGAGCTACGGGCCGTGGCTGTGGGCGCTCAAATACACGACCTATGCGCACGTTTTCAGCTTTGTGTTCGGTGTGATGCTGGCCAACCTGAATGCGATGATTCCGCGCGCGAGCCACGTGCGCCTGTGGATGGGCCTGATCGGTTTCGGCGGAATCTATGCCATCCTGAGCCTGGGGCCGCTGGTTCCCTACGCCATTATCCACGACGGCCTGCTGATGCCGCTCTTTGCCTTCATCATTCTGGGACTGGCCGGGGAGAATTTTCTGGCTCACGCGCTTGGGGTGCGGCCCCTGGTATTTGTAGGCGAAGCAAGCTACTGCCTTTACCTGCTGCACTTCAACCTGTGGAACATCGTTCACGGCTCGCACGTGCTCGACTTGCTCCACTTGAGCCGCTTCGATCCCTGGATCAGCTACGTGCTGTTGATCGCGATGGCGGTTTTTGCGCTGTACTTTATTGAAAAGCCGGCGCAGCGCAAGTTGCGCGAGTGGATGCACGCCACCAATGTGCTGCGCGGTGCGTGATGAGAGCGGCCGCGGAGTTGTTGTAGCCAGCAAAAAGGCCCACGTGATTCCGTGGGCCTTTTGTTTGCAGATCAAACCTTCCGATTAACGGTGTCCGTGTTCATTGTTGTGCGGCGGAGGCGACTGGTGCTGCGGCTGGGGCGCCGGGTGCGACTCGTGCTGCTGCGGCGGCGGCTGGTGCGACTGTTGTGGCGGAGGCTGATGCATCTGATTCTGCTCGTGCATCGGCTGCTGCGGAGCCTGGTGCACCTGATTCTGCTCGTGCATCTGCGGATTGCTCTGGTTCGGCCGGTAGGAGTTGTTGCCGCCACTCGGGTTTCCTGGCTGGTTTCCGTGCCCGCTATTCGGCATCATGTTTCCATGCCCGCCATTCGGCGTCATATTGTTCGCGTGGGGATTGTTATTGGATGGGTGTTCATTTCCACCCATCGGACGGGCCATAGCCACGTTCTGCGGATGTCCGCCGTTGTGGCTGGCGTAGGCATTGGTGTTGGTGCGAGCAGCGCCTTCGTGCTGCGTCTGGAATGACGTGGGCGCCATGTGCTGCTCGTGCGCGAAGGAATTCTCCTGCGGGGTCGGCCGATGGTCGATGCCACCTGGACCCCCGCTGAAGGCCACGTGCCTGTCGTTCACGATGGTGTTGTTGCGCACGATGGTTCTGTCGATATAGGTGTTGTGAATGACGGTCCTGTTCACGTTCACCACCGCGGTGTTATAGGCAAACTCGTGGCCGTGCCACGCGCCGCCCGCGAAGCCTATGCCCATGTAGCCGAACCCGTAGTTCACGCCGCCGTAATAGCCGACGTGTGGTCCCCAGTAGCCGCCATGGAAGACAAAGAGGCCGCCCGACCAACCCCAATAGGGAGGCGTCCACAACGCGCCCTCATAGGGTGCAGGTACCCACGTGCCTGGTACCCAGTAGTAGCCGTCAGGACCGTATGCCCAGTAGCCCGGCGTCCACATCCAGCCGGGTTGCGGGCAGGGCGGCTGCACATACACCGGCAGCACCGGAGGAGCGAACCCGACGCTGACGAAAACTCCCGCCCAGGAAGACGCGGGGATCACGCAAAGAAAAAACGCAAATAGCATGGCGCGTACGGATTTCGCGCGCAGCCAACGGAAAACTTGCATGGGGGGATTCCTCCTGTGATTTCAAAAAAAGCTGCGCCTCAAGTTTGAAGGCGCATCCAGTCTATGTCAGTTGGAACCCCTCACACAGAGAGAAGTTGCACGGAAGTACCGTATTTTCCAACGAAGGTGCTGAATCAAAGCGGGTTATAGCGATCCCAATCCGGACGCCAGCCAACACCTCAACTTGTGCGCCAACGCTCATAAGCTGACTCGCCGACTCATTCTCTTTAGTACCTGTAGCTAAGCCCCAAGCCGACCACGCTCCGTGCCTGCAGGTTCACCGGCGTGGTCACAACCGGTGGCCCAAACGCGGGGTTGGTTGGATTGAAAAAGGGGTTCGGAACATAGATGGACCCGATGTTCCCGGCCACCTGTCCCACGCCAATGTCAAACGAGAAGTGCGGCTTGTCCTTCTGCGTCACGCGCACGGCATAATCCAGCGTTGTGGGGATATGGGCGCTCATCAGCGGGTACGACGCAGGATTGCAGGCGAGTAAAGCCTCGCACTGATAGAGCGCCGCGTTCAGCAGGGTGTTCAGATTCACAGAAGTCTTGGGCTCCTGCGTGAATCCCGCCGAGGGCACCGCGACGATGCCATGACCGAGGGGCAGCGGAATGCCCAATCCGCCGAAGAAGCGCCCGCCAAAACGAGTGCTCTGGCCGCCGATGCCGAAGATGGTAGCATCGGTGACCTTCCAGCCCAGGTTCAGCAGGAACGGTACAGGAGGTTTGGCCCAGGTCTTGGTGACGGCGATGTAGACGTCGCCGTTGGTGTACGACTTGTTCGCTCCCGTCAGCGTCTTGGCGGCCGCGCCCGAGACAAAAAAATCGTTGGTACGGAGCAGGCCGCCGACCGCAATACCCGGCATCCACGCCCCGAACTGCCCGTCTCTGAAAGCGACGACCTTGCCGTGGAAGACGTTCATGCCGGAGTAGTTCCACAGGTTGCTGAGACCGAGCGGTGTGGCCGTTGTGGTGGGCTGGTCTCCGAACTGATGAACGCTGCGCGTGTAGCCGACTTCCGCGCGGTTGGCAAAGCCCTCGGTGATGCTGAAGGTTTCAATATTACCGATGACCGTCGAAGCATCGATGAAATGGAAGCCGATGGCCGGATGCGAAAAAGGGTGGTCCTTATCCGTATAGACCACGTACGCGGTCGGCGTCAGAAATCCGCCGGTCTGGCCCTCCAGGGTAAGGTATTGCGCAGTGAGCCGAGTTGCAGAAGGAGCGCCCAGCAGAAGGACGCAAAGAGCCAGCCTGAGCGTAGTCCGAACGTTCATGTTTCACTCCAGCAGGGGCGCGGGCCTCTGCAGACTTGCGTCCCCAAAATTTTGAGGAATTCAACCTCTTGTAACACAAATCGAACAGAGTTGTCAGTAATCGATGGCTTGAGGACGGAGTTCTCATCCCGGAACGACGCAATCGTTTTTGAAACCGTCCCGATGCCGGCTGGAATGGTAGACTCAGCCCATGCCGCGCGGTGTTTTTATTACGCTCGAAGGCCTCGACGGGTCGGGCAAGACCACGCAGATCAAGCGCTTGGCGGCATGGCTCTCGCGGCGCGGGCAGGAGCCGGTTTTGCTGCGCCAACCCGGAGGCACATCCACCGGAGACCGCATCCGCCAGATCCTGCTTGATTCCCGCTCGGTCCGCGTAGCGCCCATGGCCGAGATGGCGCTCATGTTTGCCGACCGCGCCCAGGCCATCGCCGAAGTGATCGAGCCTGCACTCGACGCCGGACGCATCGTGGTCTGCGACCGCTTCACCGATTCAACCGAAGCCTATCAGGGCGGGGGCCGCGAACTCGGATCTGAAATTGTGCTCCGCATGCACCGCATTGTTTGCGGCGGCCTCGAACCCAACCTCACGCTCCTGCTGCTGCCGGGCTTTGAAGCATCGCTCGCCCGCGCGCGCCGCCGCAATGACCGCGTGGAGGCCGAAACCGGATCGAGCGAAGGCCGCTTCGAGCAAGAAAAAGACGCATTCTTCCGCCGCGTGTGGGAGAAGTACCACGAGATTGCCGCCCGCGAGCGCGAGCGCGTCGTACTCATCGAGGGCGACCTCACGATCGACGAAGTGCACGAGCAGATTGTTGAAGCCGTGGCCGAGCGGCTTGTCACCACCGTAAAAAGCGCCTAGCACTCCGGAGTCTTGATTCAGGACATGGCTTCAGCTGTGCCGAACCCGCCACACCTCCAACGGCGCCGAATCAAGTCAGCTCTTGCTCGACTCCAGAAACGCCTGCTCAAAACCGCCGAGTGAGTTTTGAATTTGAGCGAGCGCTGCGCGGTTCACTTCGATCTGGTCGGCCGCGATGACGACGAGAAAATCCGCCTCGCCTTCGGCAACCATGGGGCTGAAGACGCGCTCGCCGAAGCGCACGTCGCTCGAAACCGAACCGTCACGCTGGCTCATGCCGTGAATCTCGCTCTTCTTTACGTCGATGCCGGTCGAGAAGGCCGCGTCGGCAAGAATATCCGAAGCTTTGATCACGCCCTGGCCGCCGAGTCCGCGATCACGACATTGGTGGTCTTGCTGATCATGGCGTTTCCTCGATTGGAGTGCATTCGCGGATTGGGGTGCATTCGCGGCTCTCGTGTTCGCGACCCTCATACTCGCGAATTGACCGGGCGGCGAGCAGACAGTTCCTGCGCGCCACCACGACCGACAACTCGGGACAGGCGAGGCACTCCTGAATCAGTCGCTCGAATTCGGCTGGGTTTTGCGCGGGATCGACGACATGAACATTGCACACACCCAGCGCGCGTGCCAGGTCTTCGAAGATCACCTTTCCGGTTTTCGTGTGATCGAGCGTGCGCCCGGTACCGGGATGCTCCGGCAGGCCCGTCATGGCGGTGGTGCCATTGTCGAGAATCAAGAGCACGTGGCCCGTGGCCGGCGGGTTGCAGATCATCTCCACGAGACCGGTGATGCCGCTGTGCACGAAGGTGCTGTCGCCGAGCACGCTCACCACGCGCCGCGCTTCTTCGGGCGGCAACGCGTGGCGCAGTCCAAGTCCCACGCCGATGGCCCCACCCATGCAGACCAACGTATCCATGGCCTCGAAGGGCGGCAACACTCCCAGCGAGTAGCAGCCCATGTCGCCGGCGACGATGCAGTTGAGATTTTTGAAAGCCTTGTAGACGTTGCGATGCGGACAGCCGGGGCAAAGCGCCGGAGGCTTGCCGGGGGCTTTCTTCGGCTCCGGCGACACATCGCCCTCAAGAATGCGGCGCACGCGGCGGCTGTTCAATTCGCCGAAGCGGAAGATCTCGGGCTTGTCCTCGACCGCGATGCCGGCCGTGCGCGCGTCTTCCACCAGATACGGGTCGCCTTCTTCGATGACGACGCAGAGATCCACGCCGGCGGCAAAGGCGCGCATGCGCTCGACGGGCAGAGAATAGGTCATTCCCAGTTTGAGAACTCTTGCTTCCGGCATGGCCTCGCGCACGTGTTGATACGCGATCCCCGAGGTAATGATTCCCAGATCCGGTGAGCCTGGAATTAACTCGTTCGGCCCCTCGTTTCGTTCCATGCGGCGATGGCGGCGAGAGTCTTGTGCAACCGCGCATGCGCAGGGCGCGCATAGGCCGGAATCATCACGCGGGAGCTGAAGTCGTGCTCAAAATGCGGCGGGCGCGGCGGCGTGATCGAGCGCGTTCCCCGGCGGACAATGGACTTGGAATGGCAGACCCGCGTGGTGATGCGCAGCAACATGGGAATTTGCCAGCGCTCGGAGATTTCAATGGCTCGCAAAGCAAACTCGTAGGCTTCCTGCGAGTCGGAGGGTTCGAGCATGGGCACGCCTGCGGCCACTGCGTAGCGCCGGTTGTCCTGCTCGTTTTGGCTCGAAGCCATTCCGGGATCGTCGGCCGAAACCACTACCAGCGCGCCATCCAGGCGAATGTAAGCGAGCGTGAACAGTGGATCGGCAGCCACGTTCAGGCCAACATGCTTCATGGTGACCAGCGCCCGCGCGCCCGCAAAGGCCACACCGGCCGCAACCTCAAGCGCCACCTTTTCATTGGGCGCCCATTGCGCTTTTCCGCCCAGGGCCGCAAAGGTTTCCAGGATTTCTGTCGCGGGTGTGCCGGGATATCCGGTGCCGAGTGTGACTCCCGCATCGAGTGCGGCAAGAGCGACCGCTTCATCGCCGCTCAAAAGAGACGTGTTCTTCAATGGAAGGCCATTCAAGTGAGAATCCAGATATAAAGGCGTTTTTTCGAGTTTAAGCGATCTCCTCGTACCCGGTGTGTGTCGGCAAGCACAAAGTCGGGCGCGGATCTGGGCTGGATTTGGAGACGCGACTGACTTGCTACCTCGCCTGGCGGCAAAAACAAAAAGCCGCGAGGGTGGGGCGCCCAACACCCTTCCCACGATCCGTAAAAATCCCTATTTAGCGCTGAGCCCGAGCGCCTTCACCACTGACTCATCCACCTGTGCGGGCTGGCCGTCCTGCTTGGTCACCACGCCGAAGCCGCCGCGGTAGTCCCACATGGCCCAGCCGATTCCGTCGGCTTCGAGCGCAATGCGCGTATCGCGGATCCAGTTGGCGCGCGAGGCCGGGTCGGAGTAGCCGCGGTAGGCGCCGAACTCGTTGCAGACGAGCGGCACATGATGCGTATGCGCCCAATCGGCCGCCTCGTCGATAAGCGCCTGAATGTGCCGCGCATCCCACGCATCGAGAAAATAGTTCTCGAGCTCCGAGCGGTCGACCGGGTCCGGAAGCTCCTGCAAAGACTTCTGCATCGTGGCAGGCGTCGGGGGAAAAGGAGCGGGATAAGGAATGGAATGTGTTTTGCTCCACCATGCCACGCCCCAATTCGCGCCCTGGTGCGTGAACTCGTGCGGATCGTAGAAGTGGAAGGTGTAGATCACGTTGCCGTCGGCGAGCGGCTCGAGCCGGAGCAGGTCGCGCAGGCTCGAATAGTTCGCGCCGGTGGCGATGAGCGTGTGGCGCGGATCTACCTGGCGAATGGCCGCAGCGACGCGCGCCTGGATTGCCCCCCAGCGGTGTGCATCGTCGATCTCCGGCTCGTTAAGGATCTCGAAAAACACGCGCTCGGGATCGCGATTGGCGTAGTGCGCGGCCAGCTTGCGCCAAAGCGCGATGAAGCGATCCACCTGAGAATCGCCGCTGCGCAATTGCTTCTTGTACTCGTCGCTGGGGTGCAGGTCGATCTCAACCGCGAGGCCGTTCGAAAGGATCGTGTCCACGGCGCGATCGAGGCGGACGAGGAAGTCTGCATTCGCCCCCGAACTGCTCTCTGCTAAATTCGTGAACGACTGCTCCAACGCCGCCGCGTCGATGCTCAGTCGCACGTGATCGAAGCCGAGCCGGGCCATCAAGGCGATGTCCTGCGCGTCGGTGTAACGATCGGTGTGCGCCGCCGAATACTCTCCCCACTGCGCGAACCACTCGGAAGCATTGATGCCGTGCCGCAGATGCTGAGCGCGAGCAATCGCCGTCTCCACGCCGGCGCGGGCAGACGCCGTATCAACTCCTGCACGACTCTGGCTGGCGCTCGACTGCGCCATGGCCGATGCGGCCAGCGCGACAAGAACCGCAACGCTCGCGAAAGAACAACGCACCCTGATCCTCCCTGGAAACCAGCCCGAGCCCACCATATCACGCGCGGTACGCATGCAAAGTTGTTGCGATTCGCGCGCGGCGGGGGGACAATATCAGCATCCTTCAGAAAGCAGGATCCGTGATGCGCAAGTTCTCGTTTAAACCGCAGGGAGTTTTTTTTGCCGTCGTCGGCACGGTCTGCCTGGCCACGCTCTGCGTTGCCCCAATGGCCGGTCTGGCCCAGGCCGCGCCTGCAACCCGCTCAGCGCAGGACCAGGCCGCCGACAATGCCCTGCTGAACAAGGCCAGGACCCTCTACTACTCGACCGCGAAAACGGGACTGACCGGTTTCGATTGCACGGTCAATCCGGATTGGCTTAGCACATTCGTGAAAGCAAACCCCAGCGTCACCATCAGCAGCAATGACCCGCGAGTGGTCCTGCTCAAGCAGGTTGCGATGGTGTTCCATGCGAATCTCAAAGACGCTTCCGCCACATTGGATTGGACTCCGCCGTCCGGCACCTTCACCTCCGACCAGACCACCATGCTCGACCAGTTGCATAGCGCAAGCCAGCAGGCGTTGGGGGGCTTCATCCAGTTCTGGACACCGTTCGTAGATGGCTCCGTCGTCCCGAACAATTCAAGCGGATTGACGGTGACGCATTCGCCCTCCTCTTTCACCCTCCATGCAGATGCAAACGGCACTTCGGTGACGGAGACCTTCTCCAACGATCTACTTCTGGAACACTACGACGTGGTCACGGGCGGCACGTCGGTCAAGTTCGAGCCGGCCTACAAGGCCACGCCGCAGGGATTGCTGGTAGAGCACTTCGTAGCCTATATCCAGAAGGCCGGCGACGCGTCGGCGCCCATCATGGAAATGCACGTGGCCGTCGAGTACCAGACCATCGACAGCTTCCCTATTCCGTCGCGGCTCGACATGGAAGTGGTGGGAACCGGCGTCTTCAACATGGCGCTCAATCAATGCACCGTGCGGCGCTAGAGCGCCGTCGCATCCGGCAGACTGGCGTTGCGCAGGGTGGGTGCGTTGCGTTTCTCCGTGCGATGCCCATAAAAAGCTCCCGTTAGCCGGGAGCTTTTTTGTTTCTCTGAAATTTCCTTATTGGCTAGTCGATGGTTCCGGATCGAGGTTCGCGGCCTGCTGGTAAGTCAGGCGCAGATACTTGTGCGGGTTCACGGGCACGTTGTGCACGCGCACCTCGTAGTGCAAGTGCGGCCCAGTGGCCCGTCCTGTCTGGCCCACATAGCCGATTACCTCTCCGCGCGTCACATGCTGGCCGGGAACTACCGCGATCGCGGAGAGATGCCCATACAGCGTACGCACATCGTGGCCGTGGTTCAGCACCACTTCGCGTCCATATCCCCCGGCCATCCCGGCGCCAGTCACATCGCCGTCGCCCGCTGCCCGTATCGGAGTTCCATAAGGGGCGTCGATGTCCACACCGGAGTGGAACGCGCCCTCGCCGTTGATCGGGTCCACGCGCTCGCCGAAGCTCGATGCCACGCGGCCTTCCAACGGCCACATCGACGGCGAGTCGGCCAGCTCCGACCAATCGCCCGCAAAGTTGGATGTCAATCCGCTCTCCAGGGCCCGCGAGATCTGACCGGAAAGCGCCTCATTGCGTAGAACGTAGAACGCGTCGATGGAGTTGGTGATTTGCTGCTGGCTGATGTCGTCGGCTTGCGCGATGCTGGCCGGAGCCGGAGCCTGGGCGCTCTCCGATGTGGCAGGCTTGGCCGCATTCATCCGGTTTTGGCGCAATCCGTAGAGCGCTGTCACCTCGTTCGCCAGCGCTCCCAGCGACGCGACTTGCACACTGCGATTGTGCGCAATCTGCTCCATGCGCTGGTAATTCTGACGCAGGGTCTCGCGCTCCGCACGAACCTGGTTGTAGCTCTCGGTTTTCAGCAGCATGCGCGTGTAGGAACCGGCCAGGCCCACAATGGTGAACGCGCCAACTATCGCAGCCAGCACGAACCCGTATGCATATCCCAGCGGAAGCGGAATTCTCCGCAGTTGGCCGTCCTCATCGCGAGCAACAAAAAGTATGTAATAGCGTCTGCGTAACATCGCGCCTTCAATCCCCGGCGGCCCACCGGTCACAAAGCAATGGAATTCGGGGGAGAATAGCATACGGGCATTTCTGCCCGTCTGAAACCTTCCTGCCCCATGCACACACTCAAAGAAATCACATACTCATAGGGCAGATGCGAGAACGTTACTAAACGTTAGCAGAGCCGCCCAGCAGGGTCAACGAAAAGAGAGCAGTTGTGAAGCAACTAAAGTAATACGTCGGCCGCTGCTCTGCCGGCTGCCTATTTTTCCCATAAATTTTTCCTAATCAATAGAAAACGTCCTGACAGCGGAGTTCGTCCCTGTCCTGCAATGGTGCACTCTCCGTCCGGCAACCCTTGGTCCTGCGGTCCTTAGTCCCTTAGTTCAGCAGTCCCGCAATCCGTTGGTTCCATAGCCTATTCTCAAAACATGCACTCCCTTAGCGGAACGCCCGGCGAACTGGCCTCACTCAAGCAGATTCGCGCACGGGCAGCGCAATCTGCGCGCGGCCGCCAATTTTCCCATAACGGGTTGAGGCTCGGCATCGGCGACGACTGCGCCTTACTGCGGATTGGACCCGGCGAGGAACTGGCAGTGACCACCGACCTAGCCGTTGAGGGCCAGCACTTTCGGCTCGCGTGGCACCCGCCCGAGTCCATCGGCCACCGCACCCTGGCACGTGGCTTGAGCGATCTCGCGGCCATGGGCGCACGGCCGGTGGCGGCGTTTTTGTCGCTCGGCTTGCCCAAAACTCTCGTCCAAAACGCAAAAGGGCGCGGGCCCTGGATGGAGCGATTTTTGGATGGATTTTTTGCGCTGGCCCGCGAGTTTCAAACGCCGCTGGCCGGCGGCGATCTCGCGGAATCGTCCGTCGCCGTGGCCGACATCGTTCTCACCGGCGCGGTGCGGCGTGGCAAAGCACTGCTCCGCTCAGGCGCGCGGCCCGACGACCTGCTTTACGTTACCGGCACACTGGGCGGCGCTGCCGCGGCACTCGCCCGGCTTGCGCAATGGGCTGAAGGCGGACCGGGAGCGCGCAGGGATAAATCTGGCTCGGCACATTTCACCCCGCCGCGCATTCCCGCCAAACTTCAGACCCTGCTCGCGCCGCATCTCTTTCCGCAGCCGCGCGTCGCGCAGGGCCAGTGGCTGGCGCAACGCGGCCTCGCCAGCGCCGCCATCGACTTGAGCGACGGACTGTCGACCGATCTGAACCACTTATGCGAGGAGTCTCACGTTGCCGCGGAAGTCGATGCGGCGGCGTTACCGATTCATTCGGACGCAACCATAGAGCAGGCACTCCACGGCGGCGAAGATTACGAACTGCTGTTCACCGCGCCGCCAGCCGCGCGCGTACCGCGCCGCATTGCCGGCGTTCCCGTCACGCGCATTGGCCGCATGATGCGCGCGCGTAGAGGCCGGCCGGCGGCCGCGCTCTTCAATACGGAAGGCGGGGCGCACGGTGCACAGGTGCTTACGCCACAGGGCTGGGAGCACTTTTCTTAAAACACGCCTCTGCGCACGCGTCGAACATGAACTGGCTACGGCTCGCATCAGCGGCCTACGGTCTCGCCCAGACTCCCATCAGCGCCGCCCCATAGGTTGCGGTCACGTAGATCCACAATGCCGAAAACACGACGTGCATAGCAGTGCGGAATGCGTCGCCGCGCCAGATCGCCGCGTCGTAGGCGAACCATTGCGCCAGCATGCGGCACAGCCAAAAGACCACCATCGCAGCGAGAATGGCGCGACTCAGCGCGCTCGGCTCTAGCAGCTGGCTCGCCAAAAAGAACGACCCCGCCCCGATCAACACGAGTCCCAGCCCGATGAAAAACGTGTGCACGAAGAAAACCTTGCGCGTGAGCAGGGAGACTGTGGCAAGCTCCCGCTGCCACCCGAAAAAGCGGTTGAAGAACACGTGGCTCAGCCCTAGCACCACGAGCAATGCTCCAACAATGCGCAAATGCAGTGCTACCGTCATCGCGCCCTCCTCAGAATGAAGACATGCACAAACCGTGTCATCGCAAACTCACGCTCGACATCGAGGCCTGCCTGGTGCGCCACTTGCCTCCACTCACGTTGAGAAAAGAAGTGCAGAAACCCCGGCCCGAATGCGAGGAAGTTCCACCCATCCCGCGCGTGTTCCATCACCAGGCACTCGCCGCCTGAAGTCAGCAGGCGCGCAACTTCAGCGAAGAACTTCAGGCGCTGGTCGCGGCGGCGTAGTTCATGTGCTGCAAAAATCACGAAGGCCGTGTCCACGGTCCCGTTCTCGAAGGGCAGCGCGTCGAATCTCGCCCGCGTAGTGGGAATTGCCAGCCGGCTCGCTCTGCGCGCCTGCCGGATCGAAGACTCCGTCATCACACGCGGATCGAAGAGATCCACGGCCTCGCCCACAGCATCCGGGAAAATCGCCTGCAGCAATCCACTGGTCTCGTCCCAACCCGCATGAATATTGATCCACCGCCGCGGCGCGGCTGCAAGCGCTCGCTGCATCCAGTGCAGGTCGTAGAGTGGAAACATGTCGTACACGTAGTGCGACACTGCCAACGACGCAACGATCCAGAACAATGCCGACGTCACCGCAATGGATACGAACACGTGACCCGACACTGGCAGTAGTGGCCACGCAGCCAGGGCCACTCCCACTGCCACCATCGTCGTCAGGTACATCCGCCAGTTGAAGTGGAGAATCTGCGCGACACCTTGAAAGGGGCCGCGCACCGGTTTCGCCAAAATTGTATTCATGCCACCCTCCTGCCCTGCAGCCATTTGTAGTCCACGTCATGCACATAGAATGCATTCGCCAGCACTGGACGGGCGCTCAAAAACGGTTGCCTCTCGAGAAATGTGCACCGCAGCACTTCCACTTCCACCGGCATCGGATTCCACTGCTGCCGCACGGCGCGAATCGCAATGATCGAGCCCGCCTCTTTCTCACTGTCGAATGTGTACGGCAGCGGCCCCGCAAAACGCCGCGCCTCCTCCATCGATTGGAACGGCGAACCCGCGGGCAACGCCGCATTGTGGCCCAACCTGCGCGCAATCACGTCCAGGTCTGCATCGCCACGCGGCGTTCTCACCGTCCACCTGATTTCGCCGCCCCCCACCCCCAGTTCCGCCTTGCACAGCGAGTAGTTGTAGTGCGTCAGCAGATTTCCTGCGCTCACCATCAGCCGCCGGTCCGTGTCGCTACGCAGGATCCGCAGCCCACGTAGCGACGGACTGGAGATTAACCGCGCAAAGATCCGGTACCCGTTCAAAAAGAACTTGCGTCCCATCGCAGCGGGAAGAAAGCTCGGCCGCATCTGTTCCGTCTGAACCAGCGCAATCGCCAGAAAGCCCTGCCCGCGCCAGGTATCGAGGACCAGCCCCTCTGGCAGCAGAGGCGCCAACACCTCCGGTGGAAAAGCGTAGGTCAGCACCAACGCATGCCGGAAGAACGCTGTCACTGGAACTGGATGCCGCTTCAGCCAATGCACCATAACCCATCTCCTCCGGCGGGGTTGTGCTCGCGCCGCTGCGCCCTTCCGCCGCGTTCGCTTATCCGCCACTGCGGATTATTGAACGTGTTCAAATTTAGGATGCGCGAATCCTATCAAGGAGTCAAGATTTTTTTGAACATGTTCGATTAGAAAAGCCGCACCGGCCCGGTGGATCGGATCTCAGGGGTTAACATCTCCACGGCAAGGGTGCCCCGTGGTCTCCATTTTGAGACCCGTGGAAGCAATGTGCCTCGGTCTTATTGCTGAATCCAGAGCAATTCATGCGCTATCCAATTAGGGAAGAGGCCGTTGCACCCTCTGCGATTTGAAGGAGAAAACAGTGCTCGACCACATCATTCTGACTGTCAGCAATGTCGAACGTTCGTTGACGTTCTATGAAGCAGCTTTGAAGCCTCTACATATCAAATTTTTCCTGCCATACAAGGGCGAAGGCGGTCATCCCGATCTGTGGGGATTTGGCGATGGCAAAAGGGCGTGCTTATGGCTCAAGCAGGGGAAGCCCAATCCAGAGTCCATTCACTGGGGATTCAAGGCCGAAAATAATGGCCAGGTGGATGAATTCTACAGGGCTGCAATATCCGCAGGCGCCAGAGACAATATTTCGCCACGGGCACGAGTGGAATACTATCCGGGATACTACGCTGCCGATGTGTTTGACCCGGACGGATATTCGTTCGAGGTCGTCCATAAGAGTTAACGATAGAATAGGCGGCCGGTGGCCGCTTACTAGCCGTTGCGCTGGGCGCGGGCTTCTTTGACCATGATGAGGAAGCGGCGTGCTAGCTCGTGGATGCGGTCAGCTTGGCGGTTTTGCAAAGCATCGTTGGGCAGCAGCTCACCGCCCACGCCGATGGCTCTGGCCCCGGCAAGAATGTAATCGAACGCTGTGAGCTGATTGACGCCGCCGGTCACGATCAAGGGAATCTGCGGCAGGGGCACTTCCAGGGCGCGAATATAGTGCGGCCCGCCCGCCGTGGACGCGGGAAAGATCTTCACAAAGTCGGCGCCCGCCTGCCACGCGGCAATCACCTCAGAGGGCGTCAGCGCTCCTGGAATAGAGCATACGTCGGCCTGTTTGGCGCAGGCGGCTACGCGCAGAACCAGTCCTGGACTGGTGATAAAGCGCGCCCCGGCGTCGATGCAACGCTGCGCCGACGCCTCATCCAGCACACTTCCGGCGCCGACGATCATGTCGGGAAAGCGTTTGGCCACTTCCTCGATCGCCTCCGCCGCCCTGGGCACGGTTAACGGCACCTCGAGCACCGGAATCCCCGCCGCGCGCAAAGCCTCCGCTGCAAAAAGCACATGGTCCGGGTTCTTCACACGCGCGCACGGCACGATGCCGATCTCGCCCATTTGCTTCGAGACTTGCTTGCTATGCATCAATCCTCCTTGCGCGATTTTTTAGGCGCCCTAGCCGCATCGACGATTGCCTCCGCTACCTGCTCCGGCGTCAGGGTATCCGCAGCGACCGATAGGTGCGCCGCACGGTAAAGCGGCAAACGCCGCTGGTAGCGGACGGCCAGGTTTGCCTGGTCAGCCAGGACGGGCCGCAGATGTTCGGTGCCTCGGCAGCGCTCGAGCGTGGTGGCCAACTCCACCTCGAGATGAACCAGCAGCGTTTCCGGGGAGCTGACCAGTGACTCGCGCGTCGCGGTATCTTCAATGGCGCCGCCGCCCAGCGCCAACACCAACGCGTCTTCGCCAGCAAGGCGTGCGATGGTGACCCGCTCCCGCTCGCGAAACGCAGCCTCGCCCTCGCGCGCGAAGATCTCTGGAATGGCGCAGCCGGCCTCGGCCGCGATCACGTCGTCCGCATCCACGAACCTCCAACCCAGACGCTCGGCCAGGAGCGGGCCCACGGTGCTCTTGCCCGAGCCCATAAAGCCGGTAAGCACGATGCGCCGCGCGGGCACACGCGTTCCCAGTCCACCTTTAGAAGTCGCGCTTGTTGAACTCGCCGTCATTGGTTCCAGTATAGGAGAGCAGTTCTCAGTTCACCCTTCTCAGTTCACAGTTCAGAGTTCTCAGCTCTCGGTTTCTGCTGGGAATTGCTGAAAGCTGTTTTTTTGTTCCCTGTTCCCTGTTCCCTGTTCCCTGTTCCTTTCACGCAAGCACCATTACGACAGCCCCGGCGGTGATCAGCAGTCCGCCCACGAGCGCGGTCGTGTTGAGTTTCTCACCGAGCAGCAGCCACGCAAACAGCATCACAAGCGGAACGCTGAGCTTGTCGAGCGGCGCCACGCGCGAAGCCGGCCCCAACTGCAAGGCGCGGAAGTAACAGAGCCATGAAAGGCCCGTGGCGATTCCCGAGAGCGCAAGAAAAAGCAGGGTGCGGCGATCGAGCGAGCGCAACTCGCCGTGTTTGCCTAGCGCCAGCGCAATACCCCAGGCAAAGACAAGCACCACGGTGGTGCGCAGCGCGGTGGCCAGGTTCGAGTCAACGTGCTCCACACCCACCTTGGCCAAAAGCGCCGTGGCGGCGGCAAATATAGCAGAAAGCAGCGCCCAGCAAATCCAACTCCCGGTCCAGTTCAATGTCCAGTTCAATGTCCGGCTCCTGGCAATCAGCATACGCGTCGGGCGCTGCCCTCGGCTGCGGATTCCGCCCCATGTACACTGAGCCCATGGAAACTGGCCGCGCCAGCAAAACTGCCCTTCGCGTGGCCCTCCGTCGCGCCGTTCACCAGGTTCTCGACCAGCCCCGCGTTCTCGACGATCCCATTGCCGTACCGTTGCTGGGGGCGCATTTCAACTTGGACCGCTCCCGCGAATCGAGCCGCATGGCGCGTGCCTTTCGCGCCTTTATGGCCGCGCGCAGCCGCTACGCCGAAGACCGTCTGGCCGAATCGGTTGCGCAGAGAGTCGATCAGTATGTGATTCTAGGCGCGGGCCTGGACACCTTCGCGTACCGCAACCCGTTCCCCGAACTGCGCGTCTTCGAAGTCGACTTCCCCGCAACCCAGGCGTGGAAACGCAGGCTCCTGGCCGAAGCAGGGATTGCGGAGCCGGCAAATCTGACCTTCGTCCCCCTCGATTTTGAACACAAGACACTGGCCGAGGGCCTTGCGCAGGCCGGATTCGACACCGCGAAACCCGCGTTTTTCGCGTGGCTGGGCGTTGTGCCTTACCTCACGCTCGAAGCCTTCCGCTCGACGCTCGAAACCATTGCCGGGCTGCCCGCGGGAACGGCCGTCAGCTTCGACTATGGACTCTCGCCGCAATCGCTAGGCCCGTTGCGCCGCATGGCATTCAACGCCCTGGCCCGGCGCGTAGCCAAAGCCGGAGAGCCGTTCCAGCTTTTCTTTACGCCGGAGACGCTTGACGCCGAATTTGTGCGCGCCGGTTTTCGGCGCTTCGAACAGTTGGATTCCGCGCAATTGAATGCACGCTACTTTGCCGGCCGCGCAGACGGGTTGCAGCTTCCCACGCCGGGGTTGGGCAAACTGGCCACGGCGTGGGTGTGACAATGAATCCCGCACGATAGAATGGCCTCATGCGTTCACTCACGGCCGCCACAGTTGCGTTGGTTATCGCCTGCATGAGCGGCTGCGGCTATCACACGCTGGGCGCGGCCACGCATCTGCCTCCCGATGTGAAGACTCTTGCTGTACCGGTATTCGCCACACACACCGAGTCTAACGGCACGGAAACGGCAATGACGGAAGCGGTAGTGCGCGAGTTTATGACGCGCACGCGCTTCCGCGTGACGACGGATACGGGCGCCGATGCCGACGCGGTACTGCACGGGACAATTCTGAAGCAGACCGTTGCCCCGCTCACCTACAACGCGGCCACGCAGCAATCGTCGAGCTTCGTCATCACCGTCGTGGCCTCGGTCACGCTCACCACCCATGACGGCCGCGTGCTCTACGAGAACAAAAACTACGTCTACCGCGAGCAATACCAATCCACCACCGACCTGCCCACGTTCATCCAGGAAGATCCGGCTGCCGTTCAGCGCCTTTCGCGCGAGTTTGCGCGGCAGCTTGTCGCCGATATTCTCGAAGGGCTTTGAGATCCGGTCCTCATTGCGCGCGATTTTGCGTTGACACCCGCAGTGCCGCCCATCTATCGTTCCCGCCGGGTGGTCAAACTACACAACGGAGGCTGGCAATGCGGATGCGCTGGGGAAATTTCTCGGCAGTTATTTTGATGACGATGACGGCTGGATCGGCTGCCCGTGCGCAGGACAACATGCGCGGCGCACCGTACAACGGCTACACGGGCCAGCCCTTCGATACCACGCATTTCGCTTACGACTACGTGGTCGATAGCAGCCTCGCAGAGGACGAACCCGCGCAGAAAGCTTTCAAAACCCTGCAGGCTGCCTATGCGGCTGCGCCCGCCGGCACGGCGGACCACCCCACTGTGATCGGCATCAAGCCCGACCTCTATCTGCTGCGCGGCGGCGATACCGAAGCCAGCATGACGATCACCAAAAACTACATCACACTGCTGGGCCTCACCGACGACCGGCGTAAGGTGGTGCTGGCCGACGACCGCGGCAACAAGGAAGGCGCGTCGAACAACGGCTACATCCTGATGGTGAATGCGACCGGCTTCTCCATGATCAACCTCACGCTCGTGAACTACTGTAATCTGGACTACGAGTATCCGGGCGACGCGACGAAGAACCTGAAAATGCGCTCGCCGGTCATTACGCAGGCAGTGGCGCTCGATGCCCAAGGCGACAAGCATGTTTACTCACACGTCGCACTCCTCGGCCGCCTCGACACTACCTTCATCCGCACCACGCGCTCCTACTTCACGCACGTGTACATTGAGGGCACTGACGACTTCATCGGCGGCGGCCAGGTAGGCGTGTGGGAAGATTCCGAAGTCTACTTTCCCACCGGCAACGGCGTCATGTCGTCCTCGGGCATCGCCTTCATCAATACGGTTTTCAAGGCCTCGCACGGCCTCGAGTTCTACAAGGGATTTCGCAATCCGGTTGCGCTCATTCGCTGCACCATGCCGGTAAATACTCCCAAATCGCCGGTGGCGTGGATGGTGTGGAAGGCGGCGGTGCGGCAGAACGCCTACGCGCTTACCTACCAGACCAAAGACGCGAGCGGAAAACCTGTGGTGATCTACGACAGCATCGTGGGCCCGCACACGTTTACGCTCTCGCGCGAGATCACCGCGGAGCAGGCGCGGGCCTTCAACCCGTGGAACATGCTGCGGGCAACCCCGGATGGCAAGGTCGACGAATGGGACCCGGCGCAGGTGCGCGAGAAGTATGAGAAGGACGGCAGCGACGTTTTTCGTATGGGACTGACGGCCGCAATTCCCGGCGCCGCGGCGCGTCCCGCCGGCTCAGTCGCCGATCCCTTTGCCAACACCGAGCCGCCCGGCAACTCATCGATTCGGACGGGGACGCCGGGCGTATCGCTGACGGCTTCGGTTCAGCCGTTGCGCGCGGCAGATCAGGCTATTCATTGGTCCACGACTTCAAGGCTGATTGCGTTGAGCGGCGACACCGGCAAATCCATTACGGTGACGGGCCGAAACGCTACCAATCGCGCCCAATATGTGAACGTAAAGGCTGAGGCCGCAAACGGCTTCTACGTGACGTCGCATATTTACGTCGAGCCCAAGTACATCGATCCGCCGGCGTTCGTGCGCAAACCCGCGCTTAGTCCACCATCCGACGGGAAGATCGCTGTGAATTATGCCTTGAACCTCGGCGGACGCGAGGACGAGTCGATCATCGACTGGTATGTTTGCGACGATGCGCAATGCGCCACGCGGCGCGAGGTTGCGGTGAGCCGCGGCAACGTGCCACTGCGGCAACTCACCCTACTGCCCGGATTTGCAGGTAAGTACCTAGAAGCCGCGGTCCAGCCGAAGCACAACATCAGCGATCCGGGACCGGAGACCGTGGTCATTTCTGCCAAGCCCGTGAAAGCCGAAGCGATCAAGTCGCTGGTCATCGATCTCAACTTCCGCAATTTTGTGGAGACGCCGGACACGAATTACGTGAGCGGAATGTGGACAGTGCTGGGAACGTGGACCTCGTCAATGGGCGAGAATTTCGTTAACGGCTACGGATTGCGCGTCGCTTCGCAGGGAGCGCAGCTTTTGTATCAGGACGACGCGCCCGCGGGTGGCATGCGTGTGAAGATCGTGATGACGCCGGAGAAGACCGCCGGCCAGGGATTCGGCATCGCAGGCTCACCGGATGACTCGGCCAGCCCCCGCAACCAAAAGGCCGACATTTATATCAAGTACGATCCGCGTACACGAAATGGCTACTCGCTGCGCTTCTGGCGCACCATCCAGGCTGCGGACAAATGCATGTTCCAGCTTTATCAAATCGTCGACGGCGTCGGGCATCCGGTGAGCGACCAACAACAGCTCACGGGAGTGTTCAAGCCGAACACGACGATCGTGCTTTCGGTTGACGGCAACACCTTTACCGCAAGCGGCTCGAACACAGTAGACGCGGAAACGTTGTCGCTCAAAGGGACCATCGCGCCCAACAACTACGGCGGCGCGGGTGTGGCGTGGACGGGATCGGTTCCGTTTGGCAACAGCGTGGTGGTAAGCAAGTTTGAAATCTCGTATCCACCCGCGGCGAAGCGATGACCAGGCGAAGAGAGCGCAAATTACCGGTCATTTTTTGATTTCGGCCGGGTTTTCCGCAGTGGTGTATCTAATTCAGGAAAGGTATTCTGGAGCCGCATGATATCGATGCTCATGCAGCGCACGGCTGGGAGACCGCTCCTATGAGCGGCGCACGTTGGGGCGCGGGATTTGCCGCGGCCGGCCGCTTTGTCGCGGAAATCGAGGCGGCCCAGGCTGGTACGGGGAAGCTGCGGCCTGGCTACGTGCTTGCTGGCGATGAGATCTTCCTGCTCGACCGCTGCCGCGCAGCCGTGCTGAAGGGCTTCGTTCCCGAGAACTTGAGGGATTTTTGCCTCTCCGATCTCGACCTTGCTAACACTTCCATCTTCGAAGTGCTGGATCGCGCGCAGACACCGTCGCTGATGGCTCCGTTTCAGGTGATTTTTGTGCGCAACGTACGCCAGCTTTATACGCGCGGCGCCAAAAAAGACGAATTCGCGGCGCTCGGCCGCTATTTTCAGTCGCCGAATCCGCAGGCCTTGCTGCTTTTCATTGCGGATTTCCTGCGCATCCCTTCGGACTCGCGGCGCATGGAGCTCGACGACAAGAACCGCTACGAGCGGCTGACGGAAACTTTGGGCGAGCACTGCGGCATGGTGGAACTGGCGCGTGTGAGCGAGGAAGACGCTATGCGCTGGGCGGTTGCAGCGGCGCAAGATGCCGGTGCGCGGCTGGAGCCCGATGCGGCGCGCGAGCTGGTGGACGCGCTGGGCGCGGACATGATGCTGGTGGCATCGGAGCTTGAAAAGCTTCTTCTCTACACCACCGGGCGTGGCAAAATCACACTCGGCGACGTGGAGACCATGGTGCTGAGCGCCAAGCAACGCTCGCTCTACGAGCTGACCGACGCCATCAGCGCCCGCGACCGCGTGCGCGCCCTCGCGTTGCTGCATGGGCTGCTCAACAGCTCCGATGCAGGCGAGGAAGGGGCCATCGGCCATCTCTACATGTTGGCCAAGACCTTCCGGCAGATGCTGGTGATTCTGGAAAAGAACGTGCGCGATTCGCGCGCCATCTGGCAGGCGCTGTGGCAGGGTTTCCGCATGCCGCCGTTTGCCGCCGACGATCTGATCCGACAGGCGCGGCGTTACAAGAGCCGCCGGGAGCTTACGCGTGCATTGCGCCTGGTGGCTCGTGCGGATCTCGAGCTGCGCTCTTCGCCGCCCGACAAGCGGCTGGTGCTGGAGCGGCTGATTTACGAGCTGGCCTCCGAGCCAAAGCCTGCCGCGGCCGCGTGGGTCTCAGCGCAGTTGTCGTTCGAGAGCTGACCGTCGGTCTTGGCCGCTCAGTCAGCATTCACGAGGTGCGGCTTGGTTATCTGCAGCCAAAGA
The DNA here is from genome assembly GCA_049521075.1 of Occallatibacter sp. GTDB lineage: Bacteria > Acidobacteriota > Terriglobia > Terriglobales > Acidobacteriaceae > Telmatobacter. The sequence goes on along the minus strand of JBEKPD010000039.1, from coordinate 11,917 downwards.
CCATAGTCCAGATCCGCATGCGCGATGTGACCGCTATGCGAAGCAGTTAGAAGATTCAGCAGCTCTATATTCCGTTCCAGCGCATTGCGGCCGCGTTGGGTAGCCAGCATATTCACCTGATCGATGAGCAACCGGTGCTGCAGGTGGTGGATGTTTGTCCCAGGATATTGGGTTGTCGTCATCATGCCCTCTTCGAGGGCAAAGTGCAGCCGCATGTGCTGTGCCAGCCGACGCACCATTTCGACGGTCCGGGCGCCGCCGAGCCCGGCAGCGGCCCGGAATTGAATCTCACCCAGAATCCCCGACAAGTTGTCGTGATCCCGGTCCAGCAGCTTGACTCCTACTCTAGGATGAAAGATTTCTCCGATCGCATTCATCGCATACCTCCTTTTGGGCGTCACCCTTGGCGCCGGATCGAATCTATGAAACCAGATAAATGGTCATGCGAATGAATGTTCGATGGGAAAGCTGTCCGTACGATTTTCAGTTCCTTGTTGCGAAAACTCTTCTGTAACCTGGGCGCGTAAACCCTCCTACGCGCTCCGTTCCAGAGCCTGCTTTTGTTGTTCGGCGCGGGCCAGGTCGCGCGCACGATCCCTCAGCCAGTCACCGAGCCGGCGGTCGTCGTTCTCGATGTGATACACGAGCCAATCGCGAAGAAAATTCAAATCGTGCTGGTTCATTTCAGCGCTGTTCCGGGTTTGGCGAGCGACAAATGCACTGATCTTCTCCATGAGTCGCTGGTGGTTCGCCGTATGCAGTGCAATCCCCGAATACTTCGCGTCGCGCATCAACGCCTCTTCGTCTGCAAAGTGCTTGCCGGTGGCAACCGCTAGTCTCCCGAGAAGCGCGCCCGTCTCTGCGGCTTGCGCGTTCCGAGTCACCGCCGACTCGAGTTCCCCCATTGCGTCGAACAACCCTTTATGGTCTTCGTCGATCGCCTCAACACCGATCGCGCTTTTGTCGCTCCAAGTCAGTTCAGCCATGAGTCCGCTCCTCGCGAATAACTGCCGGACATGAGTTTATTGACCGGCAGGCGCAATACACTCTTCAGGTTTACTGCACGCCGTGGCTCTTCAGCCAGGGCGCGTATTGCTTGTCCTCGTGCAAAATATGCTTGGTGAGCCAGTTGCTCAAAAATTGCAGCAATTCAACGTTCACGGTAGCATCACCGCGTTTGTAGCGCGCCATGAATTCCTCTACCTGCCGAGTGAGGTCGACGTGGTGAGTGTGGTGGCCCGCAAGTTGCGGATACTTCGCGGAGCCCATCATGCGCTCTTCGTAAGCGAAATGCTCAAGGGTGTACTTGACCAACTTCCCCAGCAGCGAGCCGACCACGTCTTTGGCGTGGCCACTCATCATGGCGGTGTGCAGCTCATTCACCATGGCGAATAAGCCGGTGTGCTGTTGATCGATGGTTTTCACGCCCACGGAGTAACTGTCGTTCCAGGTCATGAATGACATGCGGATTCTCCTGCCGGCAACTGCCGTTAAGAGAACTATCGGAGGAAAACCGGCAAAGTTGAGAAGGTAGGCGCTGCCCTCCGGATGTGATTCGAAGCGAGACATGCGAAAACCAAGTACCTGGCGTCAGTTCACGCCGTGCTCATGGAGCCACGGAGCGTATTTCTGGTCCATGGTTTCAATGTGGTTCAGAAAACCGTGGTGCAAGGCGCAGAGCAGGGGGCGCAGTTGCACGCTTTCACCGTATTGCAGGCGATGCGCCGACTGCAGAATATCGGCGAGAATGCGATGGTGCTCGACGCGATGCTCCTCAAGGCCTCGATAGCCGGTGTGCTCCATGATTTGCTCCTCACTCCAGAAGTGCATACGGGTGAATTCGATGAACTCATCCAGCAGCTGGCTGATTCGCTCCTGCCCGGCGCCGTGTACCAGGGCCAGGCGCAGTGCGTTGATGGCGTCCATGAGGATGCCGTGTTGGTCGTCCATGGCGCGCACACCTACGCTGCAGGCGTGGCTCCAGGTGAGAAGAGTCACATGAGCCTCCCTAAATGACTGACGGAACTATCGGCCCGCCATCACGATGCATGACCTGCATTCTGCTCTCAGGGGTAACTAAGGTTTTGTCCCCAGCCTGCCGCGCGCGATGGGCGCACAATGATGAAGATGAGCTTAGTCACTCCAGCCAAGCTGATCGCCGCGCTGCTCACGCTGATTCCTTACCTAGCCGTGGGGTTTTTCCCGGCATCGGTGGCCGCTCAAGTACGCGCATGGCCCATTTGGATGCGGTACGCTTGCCCGGCGGTGCTTGTGATTCCGTATCTGCTGGTGACTTTGGGGGCGGGTGTCTTTCGCTGGGAATGGTTCGCGCTGTATGCAATGCTGCCGGTGGCGATTGCCTTGCTGTTGGGCCAGGCGGCACGTGTGGACGCGGGCCAGCGCGGCAACTGGCGCGACTCTCTGGTGCTGGCTGTGCTGGGACTGGCCGTCGATCTGCGCTGGTTTGAGAGTGCGTGGCCTGCGCATCTGGCCGTTTTCAACAAGATCCTCCTGCTTGACGCCGGTATCTACGGCTTCGTGCTCATCCGCGAACTCGATGGCACGGGCTTCGATCTGCGCCTGCGGCTGATGGATGTCGGAATCGGACTGCGTGAGTGGGCGTGGTACACGCCGATTGCGCTGGCGCTGGGCTTGAGCCTGGGTTTTCTGCATCTGCACCGCGCTTGGCCGGGATTCGCGTCGATCGCCGACGCGTGGGTTTTCACCTTCTTGTTTATCGCGGTTCCGGAAGAATTGTTTTTTCGCGGCTGGTTGCAGAACCTGCTGGAAAAACGCCTGGGCCGGTACGGGGCGCTGTTTTTGACGGCATGTCTGTTCGGATTGGCGCATTTCAACAAACGGACCGCGCATTTAAACTGGCGCTACGTGCTGATGGCGACTCTGGCCGGAGTCGCTTATGGCAGGGCGTGGCGCGCTGAGCGGCGTGTGGGTGCGTCGGCCGTCACACATGCCACGGTGGATGCCGTCTGGTCGCTATGGCTGCGTTAGACGGATCATCCGATGCACGTGCTTGTGCGGGTCGTAGGTCAGATAGCCGAGACCGACGCGCATGTTGTGGTCTATCGGGCCGGGAATCGTCATGGCCACGGTGATGCCCAGAATGGCGTGGGCGATCATGAGGGGATAGACGTTGCGATAGCGCAGAAAGAGCAGGCAGGCCACGAAGCCCCAAATAAACGTGACGGGCATAAGAACCGGGTTGGGCAAATGCGCGGCCGCGAACAAAGCTGCGGCCACGAGCGCCGCAGCCGCAGGCCTTGGAATCAGGCGAAGGAAGCGCGGTAGAAAGACGCCCTGCAACAGAATTTGCTGCACACCACTCCATACGGCATAGGCGCAATAGGTGGCGAGAAAGACGAAAGGCCCGCCCGGCGTTAGAAGCGTGTGCATCCGGGCGGCAATTGCAATGGCAATGAGGGCTAGCGCCAGCGCTGCGCCGGCGATCCATAGCGAGCGAGCGAAGTTCGTGGCACGGAAACCCATGGCCTGCCAGCCGTCGAACGAGCGCCAGACGATGAGCAGCAGGCCAATCACGGCGACGAGCCAAAGTACGCGCTGCAGAGGCCGCGGCGTCCACTCCACAGCCAGGATGAGCCCGTAGATGACGGCGATTTCGAGCGCGTCGCGGCGCTTGCTGTGCCTGGAGACGAGCTGGTCTTGAGCGCGCGGCAAAGCTACCAACGCTTCCATCCCAGTGATGCCATCACAACCCTGCGCCGCCACTTTACTGCCTCACGCGCGTTGACGCCATGTGCCCGCGAATTCGCATGCGATGTCAGATGATCGAACTCCGACCTTTGATGCCCGATCTCTGAGCTCTATTCCAGTATTACAGCCGGCTCCGGCTCATGGCCGCGCGTGGTGAGGGTAATGGCTGCGGCGAGGATGAGCGCGCCGCCGAGCCATGCGTAGGGACCGAGCCGTTCGCCCAATAGTTCCACGCCAAGGATGGAACCGAGCGCGGGTTCGATGTTGAGGAAGACTCCGGCGCGAGAGGCCGGGACGTGATGAATGCCCCAGTTCCATAAGAAGGTTGTCGTGGCCGTGCAGAACACACCGCTGATGGCCAGGGCAATCCACACGGTCGGGCTGATGTGGGCAAACGGCATGGGCTCAATCTTCTGGTGCGTCAGCGGCCTGAGCAGCCAGGAGCCCAGATTCCACGCCACCAGCATCAACGTGCCTGAGTAAATGGTGTACGCGGTAACGACCGGCGGACTGTGCGTTTCCATTAGTTTCTTACTGAGCAGAATCCAGGCCAGAGCCACGATCAAGGACACAATCACCAGCAGATCGCCTTGGAGACTCGGCGTTTCGCGTCCTGTGGTGGCGCGATCGCCGCCTAGAACCACCATGGCTGCGCCGGCCGTGGACGCGCACAAGGCCAGCCATCCGATCCAGTCGAGCCGCTCGCCGGCAAAGATTGCGGCGGCCGCGGCCAGCATCACCGGCATGGAGCCCACCATCAGCGAGGCGTGGCTCACTGTGGTCAGCGCCAGGCCGTGAAATTGCAAGAGGAACTGGATGGGAATGCCGAAGGCTGCGGCGAGCAGCATGATTCGCCATTCGCCGGCGGTCAGGCGTACGCGGCGGCTGAGCATCACGGGCGCCATGCCCAGGCAGGCAAAGAAAAACCGGTAGAGCACCATGTGCTCCACGCTCATCTCGTTGAGCGCCAGACGCCCGAAGTAGAAGCCCGTGCCCCACAGGGTTCCGGCCAGCGCGCATGCGCCGTAACCTAGAAACCTGATCTGCCCGCTCGACGAATCTTGCGCTGCCATTCTTTTTATACTGTCGCACATGCGGCCGTAATGGAATGAGACGCGCTTTCGGCGCTGAGGCTCAATCGGCGAGAATACTCTTCGATGGCGAAGGTGCGGGGAATCGTGAGGGCCGGGAGCGTACATGCATGGGCGATGATTTTGGCCGTGGCAGGAGATCTCGGTTTTTTTTCGCATTTGCTCGCGGCGCAAACTGCAATCGGCCCCGCCCCGCCGGTGAAACAACGGTTCCTTGTCAATCGTTTTCCCGATAAGCCTTCCCTTCCGCCCGCATTCAGCATTCCTCTCGATGCACTTGGCTTCGCTGCACCCGGCGCCATCTATCTGGGCTCCCGCAACGCCATGGTCTCGCTCGATTTCCTCGACGAGGACCGCCTGCTGTTCACCTTTCGCGTCCCGGGGCTTATCCATCGCGACCCGAAGAGCGGAGCAGGGAGCGACGAGCGCCAGATTCGCGCGGTGGTGCTCAAGCTGCCGCAGGGCACGGACCAGACCCGCGTGGAGGCGGAAGCGTTGTGGACCGTGCATGACCGCGTGCGCTATCTATGGCCTCTCAAGAACGGCCACTTTCTCGTGCGCGACGGCAACAATCTTCTCGAAGGCGACCCCACGCTCCAGTTGAAGCCGTTCCTCGACTTCCCCGGCCCGCTTCTCTGGGTCGAACTCGACCCTGCGCAGCAGTTCCTGGTGACCAACACGGATGAGCCGGTGGCCGCAACTCAGAATCCTGGGGCGTCCGCCGACAGGTCTTCGACCGTGCTGTCGAATTCCGGCCAGGTTTCCAGTTCCGGCCAGGTTTCTAGCCCTTCAACGGCCTCGGCCACAGCGACTACGGATGACAACACGGAAACTACGCAACAGGACCATCCCGAACTGGTAGTGCGCATACTGCGGCGCGACTCAGGCCAGGTGATGCTGGTGAGCCGCGTACGCAGCGCCGTGCATCTGCCCATCAACTCGACGGGGTATCTTGAAAACCTGCGCGGCACGGGCACGAAATGGATGCTGAACCTGAACTACTTTACAGGCGGCACCAAGATGCTGGGCAGCGTTGAATCGGCCTGTGACCCCGACGACAGCTTTCTTTCAGAGAATGAGATTTTGATCGTGGGGTGCAATTCGGAAGGCGCGAGCAAGCTGGTGGCCATGACGACCGAGGGCCGAACGCTTTGGATCTCACAGGCGCCGGAGACCGAAGTTTGGCCGCAACTCACCGTGGCGCCCAACGGCTCGCGCCTGGCCTGGACGACGCTCGACACCGGTCGCTCTGTGAATGCCTTTGCACCCATGGACTCGGAAGACGTGAAGGAGCAGTCGGTGACGATCTTCGATGCGGCCACCGGCGACATCTCGCTGGTCTCGCCGCTCAGCCCCATTCTCGACATCGGCGGCAACGTGGCAATTTCGCCCTTCGGCCGGCGCGTGGCGCTGCTCAACGCCGGCGCTATCCAAGTGTTCGAATTGCCGGCTGCGCCGCCGCTGGCGGGCGCGAAGTGAGCTTTCTGCTCTTAGCTGTTCCGCCGCCCCTTGGTTTATAGTTCGTAGTTTGTTACGCCCCCTGCGGGAGCTCGCCTGCAAAACCTCATACTCTTTCTCCAGGCTTGCGCCTGGGGCTACCGTCTTTTGCTCGCTTTGCGGGCTCTCGGCCCAAGTCAAACATCACCGGCGAAATCAATGGCGTACTACATCAGCCTCCGTTTTCTCGCCCCCTTTGACCTGCCCCGTTTTCCGCACGGTGATTTTACAACTCAGCCAGCAGCAGCCGGAGCTGTGGAAAAATTGGAAACGCCATCGGCGTTTTCAAAGTGGGCGGAGCCCACGTCTTTTCCATAGCTCATCTCCCGAGCAAACTCTGCAGGCGTCCGATAATTCAAACTGCTGTGAGGCCGTTGTTCGTTGTAATCGCGGCGCCAGAAAGCGATCTTTCGCTTGGCGTCAAATAGATTTTGAAACCAGCTCACCCGCAAGCACTCTTCGCGCAGCCGTCCATGAAAGCTTTCGACATGGGTGTTCTGCGTTGGCTTACCGGGCTGGATATGCACCAGCTCGATCTTCTTCTCGATACACCAGGCGAGGAAATGCCGGCTGGTCGGTTCGGGGACGTTGTCGCAGCAAATCGACCTCGGTTCTCCGCGGTGTTGGATGATCTCTTCCGGCACGCGTGTCACGCGCCGGCTGGCGAAGCTGGTATCAACTTCCAGCGCCAGGCACTCGCGCGTAAAGGCATCGATCACGCTCAACACACGGATCGCGCGGCTTGGCGCGATCGCATCGTGCACAAAGTCCAGCGCCCATTCCTGGTTCGCGGTCGTGTACTGGCGCAAGGGAGCGCTCTGTCTGGCGCAGTGCTTCCGCTTCTTCCGGCGCAGCGTCAGTTCGGCTTCGCGATACACACGATGGACTCGCTTATGATTCACCGCGTCTCCGGATCGACGCAGCAGCACATGCAATCGCCGATATCCGAAGCGCGGCTTCACTCTGCCCAACTCCACCAGACGAGTTCGCAGCTCTGCATCTGAGCTTCGTGCCTGGTAACGGATGCTCGACACAGCAACCATCAGCAGCCCACAGGCTCGGCGCTGGCTATAGGCGTACACTTGTTCGACGTGATCGACAGCTGCCTTCATCGCTACGAGCTTCATCCGTTTTTTCGGATCACCGATTGCAGCGCTTCCTTGTCCAGACTCAGATCCGCCACCAGCCTGCGAAGCCGCGTGTTCTCGTCCCTAAGCTGCTTGGCTTCCGGAGCCTGGCTCACATCCATCCCGCCATACTTCGCCTTCCAGGCATAGATAGTGTGCTTCGATACTCACACTTCCCGCGCCACGTGTTCGACCTTCCGGCCTGCTTCCACCTGTTTCAGCGCAGCAATCATCTGCGCCTCCGGATGCTTGCTCTTCGACATCTCCGCCCTCTTCCAAAATACAATTTCGTATTCAGTTATGTGCGGATTTTGGGGTCAGGTCAGAGAGGGTCGACACCCGCTCCGCCGCGTTTCGTTTGCTAGTTAACTATGGTCAGCTTCCACGATTCGCTGGTCGACGCGTTGCAGGTATTGATTTGCAACTGCTGTCCGGCTGTTGTGGTGGGAACGTTGAGGCAGAGTCCATCGTTGTCGTCGACGAACTCGTAGTATCCGGAGGAGAGAAGCACGGGCTCGAACTACATGTTAAGTGCGCCGCTGTAGTAGCACCGCTTGAGAGACTTTAACGCGAGATGGCTGCTTAAATATCCGGGTCACGATAGGAACGGCACTAAGACAATCAACGTGATTGATGACTTCATGCGAGAGCTGCAAGAGTCCGAGGTCATTGCGATTTGCAAGTACGCTGGAATCATAACTGAAGATGTGTACAGGCTCATGGACGAAGAACCCGGCAGGCGAAACACCGCTCCGCACCCCTCAAGAATGAGCATAGGCCAGCTTCAGACGGACACACTCAGCGTGGATTTAGTGGAAACGTGGTCCTGAAGATCAAATGAAGTGAGGGTATCCCCGACGACGAGATTCTTCGCGAGTTCGGTCTGTGGGCGAAGAGAAAGCCCCGCAACGCATTCCTGTCATCTGGTCCGAAGAAGCCCACACCGATTTTGCTCCGCGTCGACCGCCCTCGACATCCTTCGCCGCGCGGACCGCTACCTCACAACTCGCGACGGCCACGTGAAAAAGCTCAAGCCTCCGCAAACCGGTATTCAACTCCGTTGCGCCGACTACCGGTTGTTTTTTGAATTCAGGAATTAGACCCTTATCGAAGTCATCGACGTCCGACATCGTCGTGAAGCCTATCGTTGATCCTGCGGTAGGCAAGGGTTCTGCTACAACGGCTGTATGCTCGCACGTTGAGGCTCTTGTTCGTCTTGCTCATTCGTTCTGTTCGATCCCGTCGCGATCTACTCCTGGAAAACCTGGCGCTGAGACAACAGCTTGCGATTTTGAAGCAGCGGCATCCTCAGCCTGCCGGAGCAAGCCTCTATGGCGCCTGAACCATGGTCGGTGAATTCATGCGCGACAGCTGAGACCTTGTTCGGCCCTGATCGTTTTCCTGGACTCTGCTAAGCTATCCTCGCGGAACTTGGCTCTCACCGACCTTGCCAAGACACGACAAATCTATTCTATTGAGGTGCCACGTGAAACTATTGTCGCTTCATTTCATCCCGGCGTTCGCTATGATGACGATTTCCATTTGTGCTGCCGCTTTATCGGCGCAGACGGCAAGCCCCGCCACTCCGAATGACGGGATTGCCTCGATTGCCCAAACCGCCTCGCGTTTTGAAAACAACATGCTGACGTTGGCAGAGGCAATGCCTGCCGACAAGTTCAACTTTGCACCATCCAAGGATCTCTTTAAGCCAGGGTCGCCTGCGGAATTCGCCACTGTCCGCACTTTCGCGCAGCAACTCGCGCACGTGTGCGGAGAGCCTTACCGACTCTTTGGTCCTTTCGGCGTGAAGCCGGACACAGACGTCGATGTCGAGTCTCTGGCTTCCCTCCAAACGAAAGACGAAATCATCAAGGCGCTGAAGGATTCGTTCGCGTACCAGGACAAGGTTATCGCGAGCATTACACCCGAAAATGCCTTTGCTCCTGCCGGCCCGCGAGGTTCAAGCCGAATCTCGGCTCTTATCGCGATTCTCGGCGACGACGGTGATCACTATGGGCAGATGGTCGAGTATCTGCGCATGAACGGAATTGTCCCGCCGGCGACGATCAATCAAACGCACCGGATGTCACAGGCCCCACCGCAAAAGTGAAAGCCCCAGGAATTCCGGATCACAGCGAAGGTTAGAACTCAGCTTGATGGATTCGCTTTGCCACGCTTGAGATCATCGAGTAGGATTACAGCCTCAGCGATTTCGCGCAGCGGCTTGCGCTTTTGCCTGCTTTGCTTTTGAAGCATCAAGTAGGCTGTCTCCTCGTCGATGTTCAATTCACGCTGCAGCAGGCCTTTAGCGCGCTCCATCAGCTTGCGATTCTCCAGTTGATGAGCCAGTTGCTCGTTCTCGTACTCCATGCGCGCCATTTCGATCTCGGCACCGACCAGGTAGCCGATCAGTGTAATCAAGCGAATCTCGCGCCGCGAATGGTGGTGCGGCTGGCGATGTTGCACATTGACCACCCCAACCAGTCTTCCCCGGCACAGGATCGGAACCGAGAGAAAGGCTTCAAACTGATCTTCAGGTAGATTCACGAACTCTGCGAATCGTGGATCGCTCCAGGCCTTTGCCGGAAGGCTTACTGCTTGCCGATTCTTTGCCACCCACCCTGTTACACCTTGGCCAATTGCCATTTTTAGTTGGTCGACAACATCGGCATGAGGATTCTTTGACGCCCGAAGCACAAGTTTGTCAGCTTCCAGCACATAAATGAAGCAGGAGTCGCAACGCATGGCGGCTGTAACCATGTCAATGATTCGTGCCAGCACTTCGTGAAAGGGGTCGGTCGCCATGCGGCTTCCGATCTCGTGCAACAAATCGATATCGCCGATTCCTTCTTGGGATTGCATGATCTCCAAGTTTGATCCTCCGCGTCTAGGGATAAATTTTGGGCGCCCCAATAACACTTGACATTGAACACGCCGTGAGACTAATCTAAGGCAACCCTTCGATTGACACAAACCGAGGGTTTCACACTTCGATTCAAGCGCCTCTCCCCGTTCGAGAATATTGCGCGCTTCTCTTCTTCGTCGAAGACCTCCCAGTTGAGCAGTAATTCAATTTGCCCCAACTCTACGCGTGCGAATGCGCGCACGGGAGATTTTTGCGCCGCAGGCTCCGGAGTTGTCTAAGCTGCGGAGATCAGGTATCTGCAAAGCGTTGAACGATTGTCTCGTGAACGTGAAACATGCTTCGAGAGTTCAGTCCCTCTGATTCCGCGGCAAGGCGTGTGTGAATCGCAGAACTCAATGCTCGTGCATTAGCGTTATCTCACTGAGAGGAGGTTTCAATATGAGCTCTGTACAGTTAGACTCTGGCCTGTCTCGGCGGAATTTTGTGCGTCTCTTTGGCGCCGGAGTTACCCTGGCAGCATCGCTGCCTTCCCTTGCACAACAGCTAAACAGTTCGTCGACGTCTGTTCCGAGCCGGCGGCGTGGTGACGGCGGCGGGTCCGATATGGGCGAAATGCGAATGCTTCCGCCTGACGCGGTCGTTATCAGTTCCAACGAGAATCCGCTCGGCCCGGCGCAGTCTGCTCGCGCTGCAATGGCCGACGCCGCGGGACTCGGTGGACGCTACGATAAGACCGGCGTAGCGCGCGCTACCGTTGCAACGATCAGTGAACAGTTCGGACTGAAGCCGGGCTATGTGGAGTTATACCCAGGATCGAGCGGCCCACTCGATATGGCGCTACTCTCGAATATTGGCCCCGATCGCGGCCTCGTCTGCGCCGACCCAAGTTACGAACAAGGGCCTCGCGCTGCCGCTTCTGCTAAAGCTCCTCTCAAGCTGGTACCGCTTACAAACACTTATGCGCACGATGTGAAAGCAATGGTTGCCGCCGATCCGAAAGCGGGCGCGTTCTACATCGTGAATCCAAACAACCCCACGGGGACGATGACCCCGAAGGAAGACATCCTCTGGCTTTTGAAAAACAAGCCCGCTGGCTCTGTCGTTATCGTCGACGAGGCGTACTTCCACTTTTCAACGGACGAGTCGGTTATCGACCAAGTAGCTGCTGACCAAGACATCATCGTTCTGCGAACTTTCTCGAAGATTTATGGGATGGCCGGCATCCGCGCCGGATTCGCATTTGCGCGGCCGGATTTGCTGGCGAAGTTCCAGTCCATCTCGCCGGAGATTCGCCTGCGCAATGTCGCTTCAGTCTCGCTCATCTCGGCTGCCGGCGCCGGAGCCAGCCTGCGCGATCTCAGTCTCATTCCCACGCGGCGCAAGATCAATACCGACAATCGCGAAGCAACCTTGGAGTTCCTGGAGAAGAATGGCTATAAGTACCTCCCCGGATCGCAGGCCAATTTCTTCATGGTCGACGTTAAGCGCCCTGGGCGCGAATTCCAGCAGAGCATGCTCAATGAAAAGATCGCAATCGGACGGACGTGGAAAGCAATGCCCACGTATGTTCGCGTTACGGTAGGGACCGCCGATGAGATGGAGAAGTT
>JBEKPD010000038.1:0-53427 GCA_049521075.1 Occallatibacter sp. | reverse complement strand
TTCTCGCTTGTACCGGGGGGTGGGTAGGGCAGGGAGAAGGGGGGAGGGGGTGGGGTGTGAAAGTAGTAACTAGCCGGCAGGGAGTGGGGGAAAGCAGGGACTAAGGGACTCGGGACTAGGGACTCCGAACCTTGGGCCTGGGGGCTGCTCATAGAACTATTGTGCGCCGGAAGCGGCTAATTGTCGGCAATTCGGTGGGCGGGTTTTTACGAATTGTTTTCTGTGGGTTGCGGGTCGGCGGGGGTGATTCTTTTGGATGGGGATCGGGCGGAAGGTTGGCGTCGGCTTGGGTGTTCGTGGGGACTAACTGATCGGGCTAGAAGGGCCTACGGCGCTTATGGGGACTGATTCGGCTGTCGCTCCATACATCACGCTGCCTGAGCGCTTTGAGCTGTTGGCGAGAGTGGGTGCGATGGTCTGAGCGGGTGACGGGGTAACGGGCAGGGCCATGTCCGGCGCCGGTTTTTCGCACGCACTGCTGCGCGCTATAACCTGAGACAACTTGATAGCACTCGCACGCGGCCTCTACCAGTCCGACGCGATTCTGAATCTTCATGGAGCCGCGACTGTAGGAGATAAGTCCGCCTTTCTGCAAGGCGCTGGCGGCAACGCTGATGGAACTGGGGCGCGTGCCCAGCATCATGGCCAGAAGTTCTTGAGTTACGGGAGCTTGATCTATCTGAATTCTGTCGTCGCACATGAGCAACCAACGAGCCAAACGCTCGGGAAGCTCATGCATTCGGTTACAAGCGGCGGTTTGGGCGGTCTGTACCACCAGCGATTGGACGCTGCGCAGAAGGCAGTTGCGCAACTCGGAAGAAGCCTCCGTGTGCAAGAGCAGTGTATTGGCTTTGATGGTGAAGCCGTGTCCAGGTATTGCCATAAAAAAGCGGTAGGGGGAGTGCCCGGCTCCCAATATGGCGGCCATCCCCACGAATCCGTCTCTCCCGATTCTGCCCACCTCAACGGTAGCTCCGCTTTCCAGGGTCACAACCATCGAGCAAATGCCTTCTTCAAGAAAGTAGACGGTATCGACAGCGCGGCCTGGATGGTGGAGGGTCTGATCTGTTGACAAAGTGACGGGCGCGAGATGCGCGACAATCTGCTTGAACGCGTTTGCGGGAAGCGAGGCCAAAAGCTTGTTTTTAAAGGTCTTCTGGGATGGAGTCGTTTGCATGCGAATGCTCCTTTGCTGCGGGCGGCCCGAAGGCCAACACCAGAATGCGCAAAGGAACCTACACCGTAACCTTTGAATTAAAAAGGCAGGCTGGGTTGCGTATTGGGATGTGCATGGATCATACGCTCTTATTTCGTGCACCGCAGGCAATGTTGGGGGTCGTGTGGATCGTGCGCCCTATCTGCCAACGAAAGTGGTCAAAATTGACCAGAATCGCTGGCCGGAAGGGGGTATGATCACTGCCATCGTCAGTTCCTGCCTTCCAAGCTGCGCATCACAAACCTCTCCGAAATAATCCCTGCCTACAAACTCAGAGCATTCCCCAAAACTGGCAAAAAAGCCGGGAGGAATCCCGGCGTGTATTTGCTGACCAACGTAGTGATAGGAAATGACGATACTTAATCGATTTATTTCTCCTAAGTTAAAATTTATCCCTTATAAATTCGATAAGCGATAGACTGCCGTGCAAAAGATGGTCAAAATTGCTCATAATCACTTGGAAATTGGTTAATCTCCGGGCGGGGGGCCTGGTAATCGCACTACCTCTTGCCTGAAGAGGGCAGGACAGAGCCCTTGATAGTCATACCCTTGCCCGGAGTACTTCCTCTTGTTTGCTGAAAGCCCGCTCGAATGATCTGACCGGATATTTCCCACCAGCGATTGCTGGAAGCCGGCGGCGAGGTTCTTGGTTGCACGTGCACGATCTTGATCGTTGATTTGTCCCCTGTTAGCCGTGTAAGCGACCAATGTGTAACAGGCTGGCGCGACCAGCAATCACAGCTTGCAGTCTGAAGCGTGGAGTCGCACCAAAAAACAAAACAATTTTAAGGCTGGAGATCGCGGCGATCAGCTTTGCCGTTTTTCTGGCCAGTGGAGGTGCGTATGGCGACTACTGTGATTCTTGCCGTCTGTCTTGACCCATTGCTTCAAGGGAGTGAAGGCTCCCTCTGGAATTCGGCGGGATATATCTTGCTTGCGGCAAACTCAGTCAAAGAGGCAATCAATCACTTCAAGGCCGGAGATTTCGATCTGGTGCTCCTGGGGCATTCCGTTCCGGTAGACGCTAAGGAGAGACTCGCCTTCCTGATTCGCGCCACTGGCTCCCAAGTGCCTGTGGTTTGCATTGCGCTTTCGTCCGGTCATCGCGATTCTTTTGCGGATGCGACCTTTGAGCAGGATCCAAGAAAACTACTAACCGGCTTAGGCGAGTTGCTGAAGAGCAAAGACGATATGCGGAGGGTGCCTGAGATTCAGTACAGCACTGCGATCTGAGAGGCTGTGGCACTTAACCCAAACAGGTTGAGGAAGAAGGGGGTCATGGAAAATCTCGAGAATCGGTACCAGAGGCACGCTCAGGGCTGTTGCGCTGGCGTAGATGTCTGCGATGCGAACACCATAGGCGGCTTGGGGGACAACTTTACTAAGACCCCGATGCCCCTACGTCCCAGACGTGAGTGGAATGACGCCGGCGCGGAGTGGAGAGCGGGGGATTTTTTCAAAGACCTGTCGTCTAAGGCGATGAGCGAGTTCGAGTCGCTTGCAGCACCGTTTTCCTGTAAGCGAGCCACAGTGGTTTTTACTGAGGAGCAGGAATCCTGCAGCGTAGTTTTTCTTCTTGAGGGTCGGGTGAAACTCACCATGAACTCGATCGAAGGCAAGCGCCTTACAGTCGGATTCGCCCGCCCCGGAGAGATGTTGGGTCTTGCCGCCGTCATTACCGGCTCGCCATTTGAAACTACGGCTGTGGCGCATTTCCCTTGCAGAATCACGGCACTCTCGCGAGCCATCTTTCTCGACTTCCTGCTGCGTTACCCGGTTGCCTACCATAACTCGGCTCACTTATTGTCCGTTGAGTGCAAACGAAGCTACGAACAGTTGCGTATCCTCGGCCTTGCCATCAGCGCACCGGTAAGGTTGGCAAGGCTATTGCTTCTATGGAGCGCAGAGGGCCAGCGGACCGAGCTCGGCGCACGCATCCACTGCTCACTCACACACGAAGAAATCGGCGAGTGCATCGGCGTGTCCCGCGAGACTGTCACTCGCAATCTTGCCGACTTGAAACACAACGAACTGATAGAACAGCACGGTTCAACTTTGTCGATACCGAGTCTTCACGCCCTTGAGGTTTATGCGGGAAAGGCTGACTGCTAAGGAGGCCAATGGAAGCGCTGGCGTGGAATCTTGGCCGGATGCTTGAACAGATTTGCTGCGAGGTTTCATCGCGGCGTGGCCGCCAACTTGATTTTTGGAAATGCCGGGGATGGTTTTGGCGCGAGGGGTTCCGCGATCCCGGGTCTCAAAGGCGAGATCCTCCACCCCATGGACGTGGACCTGTCCACGGGGACCCCGGACCCGGGGCACCCCGGATCTTGCTGGGTTGAATGCGCGAAGAACAACCGCAGATCTTTCGACTCCCTGCGCCCGCTTGACGGGCTTCGGTCGCTCAAGATGACAAATCAGGAGATGGGGTGCGTGGTTCCGGTGCGGCTTTGCCGCGTACTCTACTTTCAGAAAAATCGGTCTGGGTTTCCAGGGCTTACGCTCTGGGCTACCTTCTGCCCTCCCTACGGGAGGGGGGCCGAGTTGGATCGCGGCCGAGGAGCAGCTTTTAGCTCTCAGCTTTCAGCTATCAGCTCATCGCGGGTTGGGTGCGGACTTGATTTATGGAGGGATGGGCGGGCGCGTTGCATTCCCACATCTCAAAAGCGAGATGTGGGGCACCCCGGATCGTGCTGGGTTGAATGAGGGGGTGGGGTTCGTGCTATCCCACCTTAGCGACAAAAGCGTCGCGAAGGGTGGGGCACCCGTTTTTCGTGCCGAGGTGAATGCGCGAAAAGCCAATGCAGGTCCTTCGACTCGCCCCGCACGCCGGGACTCGCTCAGGATGACAAGTTAATGGATGGGGTGCGTGGTTCTTGCACGGGTTTGCCGCGCACTCTACTTTCAGAAAAATTGGTCTGGGTTCCCAGGGCTTACGCCCTGGGCTACCTTCTGCCATCCCTACGGGAGGGGGGCCGGGTTGGATCGCGGCTTTGCAGCGTACTTGATTTCTTGAAAGATGGGCGGGCGGGTTTCGGCTTGGCTGAAGCCAAGCCCTGATACGAGACGAGAGGCATTTGATCGCGGCTTTGCAGCGGACGTTACTTTTGGAAATGGCGGGGATGGTTCGGCGCGAGGGGTTGGTGCGATCCCGGGTCTCAGAATCGAGATCCCCCACCCCATGGACGTGGACCTGTCCATGGGGACCCCGGACCCGGGGCACCCCATTCCGGGCTGGGTTGAATGCGCGAAAAGCCAATGCAGGTTCTTCGACTCGCCCCTGCGCTCCGGGACTCGCTCAGAATGACATGCGATTTTTGATTACTGAGGACGACAGAGTAATTGTGACTCGAACTTCAGGGACGGGGCGCTAGCGCAAATCGACAAGTTTTCGGTTTACGGTCGTCTTTTTGGCCAGGCTCAATCTGCCTGCATCTCTTTTGAGCACGACGACAATGCCCAGCGCGCTGAGCACGCTGATGAGCGCGAAGAGGAAGACACTGGAGTAGCCGAAGAAGCCGATGATGTAGCCGGCGATGGGACCAACTAGGAAGAAGGAGACGTCGGAGAATGCGGTGTAGACGCCGAGCGCGGTGCCGCGACTGAACTCTGGAACGCGCTCTACGGCCTCGACGCCGATGGCAGGAAAGACCAGGGAAAAACCCAGTCCGCCAATGGCTGCGCCGGCCATGGCCATCGACGGCGTTGCGGCTTGCCAGAGCAGAACCATGCCGACGGCTGCGGTTAAAAGCGAAACGATGGCCACGGGAAATCCGCCGTAGCGGGTGATGGTTTGAACGAAAAACAAGCGCACGGCGATGAATCCCACGCCAAACGCGGTGAGGCAAAGCGCCGCGCCGTTCCAATGCTGGTGAACGTAGTAGAGAGTAACGAAAGTGGCCAGCACGCTGTAGCAAACGCCGCCGAGCGCGAGCGCCATGCCATGCGGCGCTACGCGTCCCACGACACGCGCAAAAGGTAGATGCTCACCAGGCTCGACAGGAACTGGATCTTTGCGCCAGGCGATGACAAAGCTGACCGCGCCGATGAGCATGGTGAGCACGCCGATGGAGCCAAGTCCCCATTGAGCATCGAGAACGACGCCGAGCGGCGCGGCCAACGCCATGCCGCCGTACGTGCTGATGCCGTTGAGGCCGATGACCTTGGCAGTATGCTCCTGACCGGCGGCGGTGATTCCCCAGAGTGTGGAACCGGTTGAGCCGAGGCTTTCGCCCACGCCGAGCACCAGGCGGCTTACGATGAGGACGGTGAAGCTGAGCCAGTGCACATTGCCCAGTGCAGCCGAAGCTATTAGAAGCGCGCCGCTGGCCGAACAGCAGGCCATTCCCCAGAGCACGGAAACCTTGGCGCCCATGTGGTCGGAGATACGGCCAGCCCATGGCCGGCTTGCCAGAGTGGCGATGTACTGGACGCTGATGGCGAGTCCGGCGAGCACGGTGCTGTAGCCCATGCGCAGGTGCACAAAGGGCGGCAGCACGGCCAGCGGCAGACCGATCGAAACATAGCAGATGAACGTGAAGTATACGTAACCAGCGATGTGCCGCGTCTGGCTCTTGGCTTCATCCGGGGCCGGAACCGGAATATGGACTGTGGCTGAAGTTGGCATCGCGTGGAATAAATCTTAGGAGAAAAACCCTATGTACCTAGTATAGCGAAGAGGAAGATTCGCTGCGCTGGTGCGGGTTTTGGGGCGGCCTGTCGAGGTGCGCGGTCGGGGCGCACGGCGGAAGTGCGCAGGCAATACACTAAAAGAGATGGCGGGCTTTCACATCGAGCACTTCGGTTGCAGAGCGGCTCGCGCCGACGGCGAAGCTATCGCGGGAATTCTGCGCGCAGTGAGCGAGCGCGAGCCGTTTGCCGGCGATGTGGTGATCGTGAACACGTGCAGCGTGACAGCTGAAGCGGATCGCGCCGCACGGGCTTGCATCCGCCGCGCGCATCGCAGGAATCCTGAGGCGAAGATTTTTGTTACCGGCTGCTATGCGCAACGCGCGCCCCAGGAACTTGCCGCGATGCCGGGTGTGGCCGCGGTGGTGGGCAACAGCCACAAGGCGCTGGCGCCCGAAATCATTCTGGAGCTTGCGCGCGGGCAATTGACGAGCCAGCCGCCGGCACTGGTGCCTGTGGAGTCGCTGATTGCGGCGAGCGGGGCGCAAGCGCCCATTTGGGCTGACGATCGCTTTGCGCACTCCTTTATTGAGGACGCACATGGCGGCGATGCGCAGCTTGCACCAGGTGCGCAGACGCGCCCCAATTTGAAGATTCAGGAGGGTTGCAGCAACCGTTGCACGTTTTGCGTGATTCCCCAGACGCGCGGACCCTCGAAGAGTCTGCCCCATGCAGTGGTAATGCGGCACGTGGAGAGCTTTGTGGCTGCTGGCGGCAAGGAACTGGTGCTTTCCGGGATCAATCTTGGGCGGTGGGGGCGGGACTTAGGGGGATCGGGAGGTCCAACGTTCGCGGGACTGGTGCGAGAGATTCTGGAAGAGACTGCATTGCCGCGGTTGCGTTTGAGCTCGATTGAGCCGATGGACTGGAATGATGAGTTGATCGGGTTGATGCGCGAGTTTGGCGGCCAACGCTTGGCGCGCCACGCGCACCTGCCGCTGCAGTCGGGCTGCGACGCAGTTTTGCGTCGCATGCACCGCCGTTACCGCCCCTGGCACTATGCGGAGAAGGTCGACGCATTGCTGCGCGCGGTGGGGCCAGATCTGACGCTGGGCGCGGACGTGATGGTGGGATTCCCTGCCGAGACCGATGGCGAATTTGAGGAGAGTCTGGCTTTCATCCGCGCGTTGCCTTTCGCGTACCTGCATCTGTTTCCGTTTTCGGCGCGGCCGGGCACGGCATTGCATGCAGCAGCCAAACTGGCTCCTGCGGTAATGGGAGAGCGCATGGCGGTTTTGCGGGCGCTTGCCGCTGAGAAAAACGCAGCCCATCGCAGGCGATTTGTGGGCCGCACACTTGAGGCCATTACGCTGCGCACTCCTGAAGGGCTTGCGGGCCGCGGACGATCCGCGGCGCTAACCGAGAACTTTCTTCCCGTCGAGCTTGCAGGCAGCTTTGCGGCGAACCAACTGCTTCGGGTCGGGGTGACAGGGCTCAGTGCCGAAGGCGAACTCACGGCCTCAGCGAGCGGATAAGTCCTTTGTTCACCCGCACCAAGCCAGTGTTATACTCAGTTTGCACTTGTGCCTTTGCGGCCTATGGGGCGGCGAGTCCCGGCCGGCACGGCACGATATTCGGAGGAGTACCATCGCATTCGATAAACGAGCGGCAAAGTCCTTTATTCGCATCAATGAGCGGATTCGCGCACGCGAAGTCCGCGTGATCGACGAAAACGGCGTACAGATGGGAATTCTGCAGCCTTTTGAGGCCCTTCGCGCAGCCAGGGAGCGCGGTCTCGACTTGGTTGAAGTTTCGCCGACGGCCGTGCCGCCCGTCTGCCGCATCCAGGATTACGGCCGCTTTCTCTACGAGAAGGAGAAGAGCGAACGCGCCGCGCGCAAGAAGCAGAAGGTCATTACCCTCAAGGAAGTCAAGTTCTCGGTTACCGTGGACGAGCACGACTACCAGACCAAAAAGAACCAGGCGGTCCGCTTCCTGGGCGAGGGCGACAAGGTGAAGGCGAGCCTGCGCTTCCGCGGCCGCCAGATGGCGCACCGTGAACTGGGCTACAAGATCATCAACCGGCTCATTCAGGACATTGGAGACGCCGGAATAGTGGAGTTTATGCCGCGCATGGAAGGCACGATCCTGCACGCCATTCTTGCTCCGGGCAAAAAGGAACCGCCGAAGCCGAAAGCGGCTCCCGCGGCGCAGGCGTAACGGCCGGCGGTGGGAGCTGCATAAGTTGGTCCGTCGCCCCGTAGCACACTGCTCTGCTGCCGCCATGTCCTCGTCGGCCTTTCAGGCACCTGAACGGCCTATGCAACGGACTCTGCCGCTCCAGAATATTTACCGAATGGCAGCTGCAGAGTGGGCGACAATACAACCGGAACCCAGAAGTTGACCTGAAAACTCTCGACATGATGAAACAATGCTGTAAATCCCCGCAGAAATGGTTCCGCATCACAGAGCTACTTGAGTCGGCGTTTCCGCACATAAGAAGAGAAGGATCAAGCGATGGTAATTTGCGACAAGAGTGGAAGAGTCCTCGCAACCTCAAATCCTCCAGATAGTCGCATCTTTGACGGAATGACAATTCACGATGCTCACTTGGCTGGACTTGAACTGGAGGGCATATCGTTCAACGATTCCGATTTGAGGGGTTCGGATTTCAGCGGCTCCGACTTATACGGGGCCAGCTTTATGGACGCGAACTGCGAGTCGTGCAAATTCGTTGGCGTTGACTTGAGGAGTAGTGTTTTATACGATGCTAGCTTCCGCAACTCGGACCTAAGCGGTGCGTCCTTCGCTCTCGACAATATGGGTGGGGCGCTGGCACTTTTCGGGGTGGATTTTTCGAACGCAAATCTGGACGGCGCTGATTTCTCCGGGGCAGTCCACGACGAAAGAACAGTTTTCCCACAAGGCTTCGACCCGGAAGAGCGATGCTTCCCGCACAAAGCGCAAGAGAGCAGCTCAAACACTTCAAGGTAGTCGCCGACTCGCTCGTAGAAATGCGTTGTGCGTGTGTTACCGCTAACTCTTCAGTAACGCTCCCGAAACAGCCGGTCCCACTTCTGCTAGGCCGGCATTCCCCTTTCGTTTGATAGCACGATTTTTAGAATGGTAATATTGGCTCATTCGTGGCCTCACCCAATCCGGCTCGGCGGTTGACCGGGAACGCAACGGTTTTCGGACGGCGGGGGTTCTGCGGCGCTTGTTCGACGATGCTCCTGCCAACCTCCGCGGCAAAGTTGTCGGCATCTACGGAATTCTTTTCACTTTTAACGCGGCTGCGTGGCTGTGGGCGATAGTGGCGTTTCGCCATTATCCGTTGCTGCTGGGCACGGCGCTGCTCGCCTACAGCTTTGGCTTGCGCCACGCGGTCGACGCCGATCACATTGCCGCCATCGACAACGTAACGCGTAAGTTGATGCAGGAAGGCAAACGCCCGGTCGGAGTCGGCTTCATGTTTTCGCTCGGGCACTCGACCATCGTGGTGCTGGGATCGGCGGCGATTGCTGCCACCGCGCTGGCACTGCAGCACCGCATGGATGCGGCGCGCGTGGTGGGCGGCGTGATCGGCACACTGGTCTCGGCCCTGTTTCTCTTCGGCATTGCCATCGTCAACATCTTTGTGCTGAGTTCCATCTATCGCGCCTTCGTGCGCGTGCGCAATGGCGCGCGGTATGTTGACGAAGATTTCGACATGCTGCTCGCGAGCCGGGGATTTCTTTCGCGCCTCTTCCGGCCCATGTTCGCCATGATCCGGCGCAGCTGGCATATGTATCCGCTGGGCGTGCTCTTCGGGCTCGGTTTCGACACGGCGACCGAGATCGGGCTGCTGGGCATTTCAGCGGCCGAAGCCTCAAAGGGTTTGAGTTTATGGTCGATCATGGTCTTCCCGGCGCTGTTTGCTGCGGGCATGTCGTTGATCGACACCACCGATAACATCTTGATGTTGGGAACTTATGGCTGGGCTTTCGTGAAGCCCGTCCGCAAGCTTTACTACAACATGACGATCACGTTTGTTTCGGTGGTTGTGGCGCTGGTGGTGGGCGGCATCGAGGCGCTGGGTCTGCTGGCCGGCGAGTTTCACTGGAACGGCGTGTTCTGGGATGCGGTGCTCAAGCTCAATGGAAACTTCGGCGCTCTGGGTTACTTCATCATCGGGGTATTCGCGCTGAGCTGGATACTCTCCATCGCTATCTATAAATGGCGGCGGTTCGACGAGCTCGAATTCGGCGACTGAGCGGGCGCTACCCCACCCTAGCCGCAAAAACAAGAACGCGGCGAGGATAGGGCACCCAGTGTCAGAGCTTGGAGTGAGTGCCGTCGCACATGCACGGGGTGGCGGTGTGCTTGCAACCGCAGAAATAGACGGTCTCGGATTCGGGGGCCTCGTACTTCAGGGGCGTGAATCCGGTTCCCTTATGGCTTCCGTCGCAAAACGGTTGGTTGGCGCTGCGTCCGCAAGCGCACCAAAAGTAAGCTTTCCCTGCCTCGACAGCAACAGGATATGGGCCTTTCTGTGCAACTACCGGATCCGGCATGATGATGGCTCCTCGTTCAGAAAAGTTAAAGTCCCTGACAAGGAATATAGCCGATGGAGGGTCTCAGAATTCCAACAGACCTGGCGTTATACGTTGATAGAAAAACAACCGCAGATCCTTCGACTCCGTTTGTCGCCCAACCACCCCACGGACGAAGACCTGTCCGTGGGAGCCCCGGTCACGCGGCAAACTCCGCCCAGGATGACAGATTCATTGCGATACGAACTTCACGCTCACGTTAGTGGATGCTGGATTTGGGAAAGATCTGCGCGAGCCATGGCATGCGCACAAACGACGTGAGCACCAGCACTGTGCAACAGAGGCCTAATAGCGTCATCACGCGGGGCTCGCGGTAGAGCTTTTCCGGATTCTGCACCGGGCTGTCTACGGCGAAAGCAAGATTGAAGTAAACGGCCATGAGCAGCGCAATGAATGGGAACGCGAAGATCATCTCCATGCGATAGCGCATGATGAACGCGCCGAAGAAAAGCATCGATGTGGCGGCGTAGAAGAGGACAGAGACGAGCAGCGATTGTTCCGTGTAAAACAAGAACGAACGCCGGTAGAGCACGGCGGACTCGTAGCCGATCTGGCGGAATTCGCTGAAGCGCTTCAAGGCCATGAAGTAGCCGCCCAGCATCCAGTAGGCGATGAGCAGCGAGGCTGGCGGCAGCACAGTTGAAGTGACGATGTACCATCCCACGCAAAAGCGGATGGGGTTGTTGATCGACTCGGAGAGCACGTCGAGATAGGGAACGTCTTTGGTGCGGATGGGCTGGATGTTATACAGGCATCCCATGATCCAGAGACTGAAGACGCTCAGGAAGAGCATCTTCGAAACCGAGAGCGCGAACAAGAATCCAAGCGCGCCGCATGCGATCCACTGCGCATAAGCCAGCGGAACACTGATGATACCGCTGGCCGCGGGGCGCATGCATTTGGTGGGGTGCAGCCGGTCGAAGGGCGCGTCGAGCAGTTCGTTCAGCACGTAATTGCTGCTGGCCACCGCAACTACCGCAAGCAGGCCCAAGGCGGTCTTCCAGAATAATGCAAGGCTGGCCGGCTCTCTCGTGATACTCGCGGCGACAACGATTCCGGGAAAGACAAAAACCTGCTTGACGGAATGATCGAGGCGGAATAGGTCGAAATGAGCGACCCAGCGGACCCGAACTGCACTCAATGGTAGGGGGATGGTTGTAAGGCTCATGCGTACCTTCAAGACCTCAGGATGGGGTTCTCTCCGTGGAAACTCGATTGCAAAAGTGTGCGGCTTCACCCGCAGGAGTTTCTACGTGCGTTCGAGACCCCCGGCACGCTCCCGTTTCGACTAAGCAGACGATGTGCGACACCTTTTCATTGTTGTAAGACGCAAAAAAAACGTTTGAGTGTACCCCGCCGGGAGATTTTTTCTTTGCCCTAAAAGTAACTCAACATCCGCTGCATCAACCTATTGGATATGTAAACTCCGGGGGCAAGGTTTACGTCTATCCACAAAAGGTAAGTCCCCCTCATTCCCGGCCGCTGTGTTGTGTCCCTCTGGCCGGAGATGGGCGACTTCCTTCATCTTCTTAAGTTGTCAATGGGCCTATGAGACTAATGCGTCTACTCCCCCTCGCCCTGATTCTGGTGGGGGCCGTTTTGTTATCGGAGCGTCCTGCATACGCATACGCCGATCCGGGCACAGGCCTGCTTGCCATTCAAGCTGCAGGATCGGCGTTGGTCGCCGCGGGCTGGTATCTGCGACGCAAGATAACCATGTTTTTCCATCGTGCTGAACCGGGCGCGGACAACCAACAGAAGAATGAGCGCAGCATGAACTGCGAGGATTCGCGCTACTCGTGAACGGTCTGCTCGATCCTGCATCCAGACCCGCACGGCATGCGTCCGCTGATTCCTGTCTGGAACCGACATTCCGCGATCCGGCCGGCCAACTCCTGCTGACGAACAAATACGCCCTCCGGCAAATTCGTCCCGCGGCCCGGGAAGAGACGCTGGCATTTCTGGCCTCGCCGCTGCGCACGACTCTCGAGCAAAGCGGCGACCTGATCGCGAGCAAGATCGCAAGCGTGGGTGATCACTCACTGATCGGTTCCGACGAGTTGTGGTTGGAGCACCCGCGCGTCGATCCCATCAGCTACCCATGGGAGTGGACCACAGCGCAGTGGCGCGCCGCGGCTGAGCTCACCCTGCGGATTGCGAACCAGGCCGTCGCGGCGGGCTGGACGTTGAAAGACGCGACGCCATTGAACGTTCTCTTTATTGGTCCGCGCCCCGTTCTGGTCGATGTGCTGTCATTCGAGCGCCGCGATCCGCACTCGACAGTGTGGCTGGCTTACGGCCAGTTCGTGCGCACCTTTCTGCTGCCGCTGGTAGCCGCGAAGTATTTAGGCTGGCCGATCGAGGCGACTCTCTTCACCCGCGACGGCTATGAGCCGCGAGAAATCTACAAAGCTCTGCCGCGCCGGCAACGCATCAACCCCGCATGGTTCGATGTGGTTACGCTGGCCACGCTCTTTGAACGGCCCGGCGCAAAACAGAGCGAAGCGAAGCAACGGCCTTCCGCTCGCGATCCTGAATTGGCGAGGCACATTCTCGAGAGACGCATCGCGCGCCTGGGCAAGCAGATTCGCTATGCGGCAGGCACGCCGAATCGCAGCCGATGGAGCGACTACACGCAATTGGCCCGGCACTATCAAGCCGCCGATATCGAACGCAAGCAGGGATTCGTGCGAGCCGTGCTTGCGCGGCTGCGCCCGGCGCATGTACTCGATATCGGAGCCAACACGGGAAGCTATTCGCGCATGGCGGCCGAAGCCGGCGCCGAGGTGGTGGCGCTCGATAGCGATGCCGCGGCCCTTGAAAAGCTCTGGGAGATGGCGGCGCGCGAGAAGTTGGCGGTAACGGCGCTGGTTGCTAATATCGCGCGCCCGACGCCCGCCGCGGGATGGCGCAACCGCGAGCATCTCTCGCTGCTCGACAGGCTGGCGGGAAAATTCGATTTGGTGCTGATGCTCGCGGTGATTCATCATCTGATTCTGCGCGAACAAGTGCCGCTCGCGCATATCGGCGAGCTTGCGGCGAGCCTCACCCGGCGTTGCCTGCTGGTGGAGTGGGTGCCGCCGTCTGATCCGATGTATCAGGAGTGGCTTCGGGGGCGCGACGAACTTTACGGGCATTTGACCGAGGACGATCTGAAACAGGCTTTCGCGCCATTTTTCGCCGTTACCGATCGCTGCGAGTTGGGCAACAAGCGCGTGCTTTTGCTCTTCGAGCGCATTCCGGATCAGGCCAGCGTCACGACCGAGACAAAAACGCCGCAACAGGAAGCGAGCGGCGCATGATGAAGCGCATCGCGCAGGCGTGGGGATTTGCTTCCATTCTGCTGCTGCCAAATTATATCGATCTCACTTCATCCACTGGCGACGCGCGTATGCGCTTTCCTTCGCCTCTCACACGCATCGCGCTGGCACATTTAACAGACTTCGCAATTGTGGCGTTGGTGTTTGCCGGGCTCACGGCACTCCTGCGCGAACTGAAGGCGTGGCCTGCGATCCGGTGGGTGCTGATGGCTGTGCTGCCCATCTTTCTGCTGGTGCGCAATCTCAACGTGTTTCCCTTCGACGTGCCGAATTTCGCAGTGCTTGCCGTGAGCCTGCTCTGGATCGTCGCGCTGCTGGCTCTGATTCTGCGCGCGCCCTCGTTGGCGAACAAGCTGCGCAACATCGGCAGCGCGGTGCTGGCGGGATTTGCCGTTTTTGCATGCGTGATGACGTGGCAACTGGTGCGTGCTGCAATGTGGCGTCCGGGGCCGCAGGCCTACGCAACGCCGATGGCTGTGCCGCCGGCCAGCAAGCCGCGCCTGGTGTGGATTCTTTTTGACGAGCTGGCCTACAAGCCCACCTTCGAAGCGCGCGACCCGTCGCTTCATCTTCCCAATCTCTACCGTTTGCGCGACGAGAGCACGATCTATACCAACATGACGCCCATCGCCTACCGAACCACACGTGCGGTGCCGAGTCTGATGCTTGGGCGCATCGTGACCGATGTGGTCTACACAAATGACAATCGCTACCTCGTGCAGATCGAGAACTCGCCGCACTGGCAGCCGTTCGATGTACATGATTCGCTCTTCGGTCTCGCGAAGCAACGCGGAGTGACAACCTCGATCGTGGGATGGTACGTTGCGTACTGCCCGATCTTTGCCAGCGTGGCCACGGAGTGCTACTGGGGCAACGACGATGCGCAGGACCGCGGGCCTACGTGGCTCGACGCCAGCTTTGCGGAGAATGTCTGGTTTCCGCTGCGCATGCTTGTGGAGCAGTTTGTGTGGCCGAGCCGCGCGTGGAAGGACAATGCGGAGTGGAACGCGGAGGGTCACATCGCGTCAGTAAAGGACGTGAGCCGCCATGCGCTGGCAACGCTCCAATCGAGTCAAGCGGATTTAATCTTTCTGCACATTCCCGCGCCGCATCCGCAGGCCTTCTGGGATCGGCGGACAGGCACATTTGCGACCGGCGGCTCTTATCTCGATGGGCTGGATTACTCCGACCGGCTGTTGGGACAGATGCTTACGATTCTTGAGTCGCAGCCGCGGTGGGCGGCGACCACATTGATCGTGCAGGGCGATCACTCCTGGCGCACCGGCATGTGGCGGCCGCTGCCCGGATGGAGCGCGGAAGACGAGCGCGCCTCGGACGGAGGCAAGTGGGATCCGCGGCCTGTCTTGCTGATTCACGCGCCGGGCGAGCAAAACGCCAACACAGTGACGGCGCCTACCAGCCTGATGTTGGTGCACGATTTTGTCGCCGGGCAGATTGAGAGCCTGGCGCGGTAGGTCTCTGACCTTCGCGATCCCACCCTAGCGACAAAAACAAAGACGCGGCGAAGGTGGGGCACCCCTAGAGGATTGGCAGATTAACGTGGCAGCGGCTTCGTTCCTGCGATGTGAAGAGTAACCGCCGGTGTGTCCGCCGAGGGCTGTTCACCGGCGATAGAGATCGCGTAATCTCCCGGTAGAACCGCGCGATCTCCCTTTACGTCGACTTCGCTCAGTTGCCGCGGCGTAAGCGTGAATTCGACGTGGCGCGATTCGCCGGCGCGTAAATGAACTCTTTCGAATCCTTCCAGCTCCACGCGCGGCGATACCGCGGTTTGCGGAGGTTTGATGTACAGCTCCACGACCTCGTCGCCATCGCGTGGGCCTGCATTGCGCACCTCAGCCGATACCGTGACCGAGTCGCCTGCCTGGACCGTTGTGCTGTCGACGTGCGGAGCGCCGTAGGTGAAGCGCGAGTAGCTCAAGCCGAAGCCGAAGGGGTACATCACCTCGCCCTTGAAGTAGCGATAGGTTCGGTTGTTCATCGAGTAGTCGGTAAACGCGGGCAAATCGCTGGTGGAGCGATAGAAACTGACGGGCAACCGTCCCGCGGGATTGTTTTTGCCAGTCAGGGTTTCCGCAATCGCGTCGCCGCCTTCTTCGCCGGGATACCACGCCGCGAGCAGCGCGTCCGCATGCTCGTAGGCCCACGGCACGGCCAATGCGCTGCCGGTCATGAGCACGACGATCAGCGGCTTGCCGGTTGCCCCCAGGGCTTCGAGCAAATGCTCCTGAGGCGCGGGCAGCTCGATGCTGGTGCGGTCTCCGCCGTCGAAGCCATCGACGTGCACATTCATCTCTTCACCTTCAAGATTGGGCGAGAGGCCTACGAAAGCGACGATGGCATCGCATTTTTTTGCCGCCTCAATGGCTTCGCCGAGCAAAGCGTCCGCGGGCGGAATCCACTCGAGATCGACCATGCGGTCGTTGGGAGAATGCACGTACTCTATGCGGATGGAGTGTGGGCGGGTGTCGGCAAAACTGAGCCGCGCATTGGATGGACTACTGTGACTGTCCATGACCAGCTTGTCATCGACGTAGAGCCGGATGAGGTCGCGCATTTTGCCGGATGGCGACTGAGCGAAAGAAACGCCGCCGCCGGGATCGAAAGACATGAATCCGCGCGGTCCACGCATGCCCAGCAAGTAGTCGCCGGCCGCGGGTGGAACGAGTTCGCCTGTCCATCGCACGGAGAAGGCTGGGGAGGGAAAGGCGGCCGCCGGCATCACGCGGTTCCAATCGAAGTTGATCCGTGCATCGATGCGCACCAGCTTGGGCGGCCCATCAAGTTGCAGGTTGTCGTAGTACTCGCCTTTCAGGCCCACGGTTTTGAGTGAGGAATCCGTGCGCAAATACGCCGAAGGAATGGGCGTGGGCGTGCCATCGGCGAGAATCGATCCGGGAGCGTAGTGTACCTTATCGCTTCCGAACTGCTTGCGCAGACCGTCGAGCGGCGATACAGGATGCGACGCCACTCCGTTATAGTTGCCCTCGATGGATTCGAGCAGATCTGCGGTTGGGCCCACGACGGCGAGCTTGCGGATCGAGGGCTTCAACGGCAGCATGCCGTCGCGATTTTTGAGAAGTACGATCGACTCGCGCGCCGCCTGCAGGGCAAGCTCGCGATGCGCCGCCGAATCGACTTCGGAATAAGGAATCGCATTGAACGGCACCGCGGAGGGCGGATCGAACATGCCCAGGCGCATGCGCGCCGTGAACAGCCGCGTAACGGCGGTGTCGATTTCGGATTCGCCGACCAGATGCTCGGCGACGGCTTCGGTCAGTGCCTTGTACGCCGAGCCGCAATCGAGATCGGTGCCGGTTTTGACTGCGTCGGCGTCAGCCTGTTCCAGGCTGCTTGCAAAATGATGGCCGCGCAGGATGTCGTCTACTGCATCGCAATCGGAGACCACGTAGCCGTTGAATCCCCAATCATGGCGCAGGCGCTGCTCGAGCAACATGGAGTTTGCGCATGCCGGCGCGCCGTCAATTGCGTTGTAGGCGCACATGATTGAATCCGCATGGCCATCGACAATGGCGGCGCGGAACGCGGGGAGATACGTGTCTTCGAGGTCGTGATCGGGAACGTCGACGTTGAAGCCGTGGCGCAGCGGCTCGGGTCCGCTATGCACCGCGAAGTGCTTGGGCGTTGCGACAAGCTCGAGATATTTGGGATCGTCGCCTTGCAGCCCTTTGATAAACTCCACGCCCAGCGTCGCGGTGAGAAACGGATCTTCGCCAAAGGTCTCCATGCCGCGGCCCCAGCGCGGATCGCGAAAGATATTGATGTTCGGCGACCAGAAGGTGAGCCCCGCGAAACGGCTGTGATCGCCGTTGCGAATGGCCTCGTTGTACTTGGCGCGGCCCTCGACTGCGATTACTGTTGCCATTTGGTGGATGAGCGAGGCGTCCCATGTAGCCGCCAGCCCGATGGATTGCGGGAAATTGGTGGCGAAGCCATTGCGTGCCACGCCGTGCAGCGCCTCGTTCCACCAGTTGTACGCGGGCACGCCCAGCCGCGGAATGGCGGGCGCGACATCCTGCATTTGGCTCACTTTTTCTTCGAGCGTCATGCGGCCAACGAGATCTTTGGCGCGTGCTTCAGGTGCGAGGGCGGGATTGAGATACGGACAGAGAACTACGCCGCACGATAACTGCGGACCAACTCCTGCTTGTTGCGCCGGTGCCGAAATCCACACCGGACTGAAGACGCTAGTGACCGCAAGAATGAATGCTGGTTTTTTCATGATGATTTTTTGCCTGATTTCGTTATTGGCCGAAGAGTATCATGCGCGATGCGAACGGCTCTGTGACTGCGCACGCAAGCTCGATGCGCGTACTACAAGGTGCGGCGTTACCAACTCGCTTTTGATCTGCACCGGTGTCTTGCTCTCCGCCAGCTGCAGCGCCTGCGTGGCCGCGATCTTGCCGATCATCTTGCTGTTCTGGTCGACGGACGTGAGCGGCACACGAAGGAAATCGGAGTACAAAAGATTGCCGCAGCCCACCACGGCGATGTCTTCAGGAACGCGCAATCCCGCATCGAAGATGGCGCGCATGGTGCCCAGCGCCACCGGATCGTTGAAGCAAAAGATGCCATCGGGACGCGTCTTGTGCGCCAATAGCTTCACCGTGGCTGCGTAGCCTGCCTTATCGCCCTCATGATCGCCAGAGGGGCCGATGGAAACAACATACCCTGCCACCGGCGCCATCTGGTGCGATGCCAGTGCCTGCTTGTAGCCGTTCATTCGTCCCAGGGCCGTGCTGATCTCGGGTCCGCGAATGTGCGCAATGCGGCCGCAGCCCTGTTCGATCAGGTGGGTGGTGGCGAGCACGCCGACTGCGGTATCGTCCACGCCAACGAAGTTCGATTCGAAGCCGGCAATCTGCCGGTCCAGCAGGATGTAGGGGATCTTTCGCTCTTCGATGTGCCGGAAACTCTCCACCGTCCATTGCGACGAGGCGATCAGCAAGACGTCCACACGTCGCGCGAGTAGTTGTGCGATCTCTTCTTGCTCTAGAGCCGGGTCTTCATCGGATGAGGAGATGAAGAGGCTGTAGCCTTTCTTGCGCACTCCTACCGAGATGCCCTTGGCGATTTGCGCAAAGAAGGGATGGAGCAGGTCGGGCACAACCAGGCCGATGGTCCAAGTGCGGCCGGTGATGAGCGAGCGCGCGGCGAAGTTGGGCTGGTAATTCAGCTCCTTCATGCGATTGAGCACGCGCTTGCGTGTCTGCTCGCCGATGTCGGGATGATTGCGCAGAACTTTGGAGATGGTGACCACCGACAGGCCCAAATCCTGCGCTATGTCCTTTAACCGCGCAACCATGTCTTTTCACGCCTCCGGGCTGTGTTACAGTCCCGATGGGAAAGCGATTCCAAACGATTCCAGTGTAAATGGCTGGCACTGGATCGGGAACGTCGGGGCAACGCGCCCGTAGCCAACTCTAATGGCTAGGATCGTTCAATGCGTCAGCGGGTTTCAGGCTGCGGAATGAATACCCACCTGTGCTTGACAGGGAGGTTGAGCGACCACTACCTTTCAGGATGCATTTATTTCATTACTAAATTGCCGGGCGATCCCGTGTCTACCAGGAGGCGATCCAATGGAAGTAACGAGAATCCTGCTTGTTAGCTGCCTGCTTTCGGCCCAGGGCCTGTGCGGCCAGGCACCCGCCGTGCCTACGGCGCAAACCCCGAGCGCACCGCCGGTTCCGATGGCGACTCCCACTCCGGGCGCGCCGGCTGCAGCGCGCGCTCCGCAGACTCTGCCAGCGGTCGCGGCAGGGATTCCGGTGAACTACGACGAGGCGAAGGTGGGTGAGTACACGCTGCCCGACCCGTTGGTACTGAACGACGGTAAGCGCGTGAAGGATGCGAAGACGTGGTGGAAGAAGCGCCGGCCGGAGATTGAGGAGATTTTTGAAACTGAGCAGTACGGGCGCGATCCTGGACGGCCAGCGGAGGAGAGCTTCGATGTGACCGACAAGGGGACGCCGGCGCTCGGGGGCAAGGCGATTCGCAAGCAGGTAACGATTTCCTTCTCGAAGGACCCAACGTGGCCCAAGATTCATCTGCTCATTTATCTGCCGGTGGCGGCGCACAAACCGGTGCCGATGTTCTTCAGCATCAACTTTGGCGCAGTTCAGAGCGCGGTGGACGATCCCGGCATCACGCCGATTGAGGTGTGGGATCAGCGCACCAATAAAAAGATACTGCCGCCGCCGGGCCGTGGATTCTTCGGACACATCGACGTGGAGCCGTTGCTTGACGCGGGATTTGGCGTTGCCACGTACTATTACGGCGACGTTGATCCGGATTTGCGGGACGGATTTGCCAATGGAATTCGCGCAAAGTATTTGAAGCCGGGCCAGACCGAGCGCGCGCCCGACGATTGGGGCTCGATTAGCGCGTGGGCTTGGGGCATGAGCCGCGTTGAGGATTATTTCGAGACCGATTCGGCGATTGACGCCAAGCGCGTGGCGATTCACGGCATTTCGCGGCTGGGCAAGACCGTGATGTGGGCGGGTGCGCACGACCAGCGCTTTGCATTGGTGATTGCCAGTTGCTCAGGCGAGGGCGGCGCGGCGCTGAGCCACCGCGACTACGGCGAGACGATCGCACATCTGACCGCGCCCACCCGTTTTCCCTATCAGTTTGCGCCGAACTACGCGAAGTGGGCGGGCTTTCCAGACAAGGCGCCTATGGATTCGCACATGTTGATCGCGTTGATAGCGCCGCGCCCGCTGCTGCTGCAAACCGGCAATACCGATTACTGGTCCGATCCCAAGGGCGAGTTTCTGGCCGCGGTGGCGGCTGGGCCGGTGTACAAACTACTGGGAAAAGATCCGCTCGACACCGATGTGTGGCCCGCTGCGAAGACGCCCATTCTGCACGACCTCGCATACTACATGCACGATGGCGGCCACGGGATGGTTCCGAGCGATTGGGACATCTACGTCGAATTCCTGAAGATGCATTTGCATCCAGAGCAATAACGTTCTTCGAATTAATGCAACAAACGTTCGCGTGGAAACACCGGGAGGGATGCGATGCGCGAGGTGAGAGGTGCGGCGTTCTTGTTGCCTGCTGCCCTCACGCTCGGATGCGTGGGTGCGATCTTTGCGCAAAGCACGCCGGATGCACTGGAGCAGGGATTCCGCACGCCGCCCGACAGCGCCAAGCCACGCACCTGGTGGCACTGGACCAACGGCAACGTGACGGAAGAGGGAATCACGAAAGATCTCGAGTGGATGAAGCGCGTGGGGATTGCGGGATTCCAGCTTGCGGATGTGGCGGCGGGCAGCGGACAGGTGGTGGACAAAAAGATCAACTTCGGCACGCCTGAGTGGTATCACGCGGTGCGTCATGCGGCCGAAGAGGCGCAGCGTCTGAACCTCGAGATGTCGATCTTCAGTTCGCCAGGTTGGAGCGAGGCCGGAGGGCCGTGGGTGAAGCCCGAGCAGGCGATGAAGAAGCTGGTGTGGAGCGAGACACGCGTGGATGGACCGCGATCGTTTGACGCGAAGCTTCGGGAGCCGCCTTCGAATGAAGGGCCGGTGCGCGACCTAAGCGCGGGCGCGCGGCCGGATGCGCCGAAGTTCTATCGCGACACTGCGGTGATTGCCTATCGTACGCCGACCGATGCGCGAGAGATGGCTGCGATGCATCCGAAGGCGACGACCAACAATGGACCTATCGATGCCGAGCCGCTTCTTGACGACAGCCTGAATACGTCGGTTAATATTGCTGCGCCTAAAGACGGCAGTCCGGCGTGGCTCGAGTATGAATTCGATCAGCCGATCACGGCGCGCGCATTGTCGCTCGGCTGCCGCAGCAGGATTCCCGTGGGACGCATTCTGACGAGCGACGACGGCGTACATTTCCGTACTATCGCGACAATGCCCGGACCGCAAGGCTACCACGGTGCGGCGATCCGAACGTTTGCTTTTCCTGCCGTGACGGCAAAGTTCTTTCGCATTGAGATGGACGGTGCGGGATTGTTGCCCGCGGCAGTGATTCATGGCGGCCCGGCGATTCCCGCGCCGCAATACACTCTGACCGAGGCCATCTTCTACTCCGATGCACGCGTGAATCGCTGGGAGGACAAGGGCGCTTTCGGCAGTTTGATGGATCGCTATGACGCGGTCTCGACGCCGGAGGCGGCGGCGTCGGCTGAGATTGCGCGCGGCGACGTGGTCGATCTGACTGGTAAGCTGGGCGGCAAGCTAGACAGGGACGGGACACTGCATTGGAATGTTCCCGCGGGGAACTGGACGATTTTGCGCATGGGCTACTCGCTGACGGGCGCGATGAATCGGCCCGCGACATCGGCGGGGAGCGGCTACGAGGTTGACAAGCTAAACGCGAAGTATGTGGGGCAATATTTTCACGGATACATGGACCCGATCCAGCAAGCGCTTGGCGATTTGACTGGAACAACTCTCCGTTACATGACGATGGACAGTTGGGAAGCGGGAATGCAAAATTGGACCGACGACATGATCGCCGAGTTCGAGCGGCGGCGCGGATATGATCCCACTCCTTACTTGCCGGTGCTTGCAGGGCACGTGGTACAAGGCGCGGAGGTGAGCGACCGGTTCCTATGGGACTTTCGGCGTACGCTGGCCGACATGTTTGCCGATGACTACTACGGGGCCATGGAGAGCGAACTTAAAAAACTCAACATGGGCAGTTATGCCGAGGCGTCCGGCGTTGCCTTGGAGATTCCCGAAGACACACTGCTGAACAAAAGCCACATCGATGTGCCGATGGGCGAGTTCTGGGTGCACGCTCTGCATCCGGAGTCGATGTATCTGGTGGACGTGCGCGGCGCGGCTTCGGCGGCGCACGTTTATGGCAAACCGATTGTAGCCACCGAGTCATTTACCGGCGGAGGATATGAATCGCCGTATACGCTCAAGAAGATCGCAGATTTCTGGTTTACGCAAGGAGTGAACCGGCTGGTGTTTCACACTTCGGCTGAGCAACCGCTCGACACCAAGCCCGGCAACACGATGGTGGGCACGCACATCAATCGCAACATTACGTGGGCCGAGCAGGCCGCACCGGTGATGGCATATTTTGCGCGCGTGAGTTACATGCTGCAACAGGGAAACCCGGTGGCGGACCTCGCGTATCTGTTGCCGGAGGGTGCGCCGTCGACCATGCCGTTCTGGGGCGCAGGACTGGTTCCTGCGCCGCCGGCGGGATACGATTACGACTACCTGAATACCGATGTTCTGCTGCATCGCACAAGCGTGACCGCCGACGGGCGCATTCATGTGGAAGGCAGCAGCGCCATGCCGGGGGGCATGAACTATCGTGTGCTGGTGCTGCCGCTCACGACGCAAATGACGCCGGAGGTGCTAGGCAAGTTGTGCGAATTGGTCCAGGCAGGAGCGACCATTGTAGGTCCGCGGCCCAAGACTTCGCCGAGCCTGATGCATTTTCCCGGCGGCGATGCCGAGGTCGAGAACATGGCCACGCAACTTTGGGGCGATATGGATGGCGTGACCAATATCCAGCACGCGTTCGGCAAGGGCATAACGTACTGGGGACTGACGCTCGACGAGGTGCTGAACCGCGCTAAAGATGCGCCGGATTTTGCATCGAGTGGAAGTCTCGACGGCCCGCCGGCGTGGGTTCATCGGCACACGAAAGATGCGGAGATTTATTTCGTGGTGAACCAGGCTGATGCGCCGGAGCACATCGACGTGTGCTTGCGCGCCAGCGGAAAGAGTGTTGAGGTTTGGCGGCCGATGGATGGCACGAGCGACGAGGTCGCTGCGGAAGCGACGGCGCGGATGCCGGACCGCAGCGGCAATCGGCAGCCGGGGATTGAACCGGCAGCCTATGTGGACCAGTCGGGATTCACCACGGTTTCACTGCATTTGGCGGGGCGCGAATCCGTTTTTGTCGTCGTTCGCAACGCGGCGCCCGCGCGCGCACCCACGGCAGCAACGAGTGAGACCGCGCTCGCCACTATCGCCGGACCGTGGACGGTGACGTTCCCGCCGGAGCTAGGCGCTCCAACCAGCGTGCAGATGACGGATCTCGTCTCCTGGACGGCCAGCTCCGATCCAGGCGTGAAGTACTTTTCTGGCACTGCGACGTATACCAAGAACGTGCGAGCGCCGGCTGCATGGTTTCACTCGGGTGAGCATTTTTTCCTGGTCTTGGATGAGGTTCGCGATCTGGCCGAGGTCAGCGTGAATGGCAAATCCGTGGGCCTGGTGTGGGCGCCACCCTACCGGGTCGATGTGTCCTCAGCTCTCAAGCCGGGGTTGAACAAGATCGAGATCAAAGTGACCAATGAGTGGAGCAACCGGATCGTGGGCGACCGGCTTGCGCCCCCGGGGAAGCAGATTTTGCCGCAGGCGGGACCGGCGCCGCGCGCGGGAGGCGCGTTTTTTGGTCCCAGAGAGGCTGCGGAGTCGGGGCTGTTGGGCAGCGTCAAGCTTGTGGCCGAGCGCGTGCAGCCGGAGAAGCCTTGAAGGAGATTCCAAATCGGGAAGGAAGACACCAAAGTAAGCATGCAACCACTGTCATTTGTCAGATTGAGGCTGATGGGAATCCCCGATCTTGCCGTTGATTCCAAGAGACAGGCTGATATAGTTGAATCAGACGGGTTTGCCCCGGTCCACCTCAAAGGAAATGATGAATGAGCGGTGAAAGCACTTCCTTTCACTTTGATTTGGGGTCGCCTCTTAGAGGCGACTCCACTTGCTGTCAGCTTCGGACCCGCGGCGTACAAGCTGCGCGATTTTTGTCCTGATGAAAGAGGCTGTGGAAAAAGCTTCACCCAAGTGAGGATGGCGAAGCCATGCAAGAAATCGGACATCTGCCGGTTCGAGCCAGGGATCTCCGTCCCGAACTAGAGCTCATGTCCGATCGACCGCAGCCCTGCCGGTGGTTTGCGCTGTATACAACCTCGCGTCATGAAAAGCGCGTGGCCCAGCATTTGAGCCAGCGAGAGATCGAGTTTTACCTTCCACTCTATAAGTCAGCGCGAAAATGGGCCGATGGTTCAAGGGTGATTCTCGACCTACCTCTTTTTCCCGGCTACCTGTTCGTTCATATTCGCCGCAATGAACGGGGCCGCGTGCTAGGCGTGCCCGGTGCGTTGTCGGTGGTGGGCGGAACGGGCGGCGAGCCTGCATGGTTGCCCGACGCCACTATCGATGCGTTGCGAACGGGGCTGGAGACGCAGCTAGTGCGGCCGCATCCACTCTTGACGGTTGGCCAGCGCGTACGCATCCGCTCCGGGGCATTGGCCGGTTTTGAAGGGGTCGTGGCGCGTAACAAGAACAGCTTTCGCGTGGTCCTGACCGTGGAACACATCATGCAAAGCTATGCCGTGGATGTCGCCCTCGAAGATCTGGAACCGCTCACGTCCGGTCAGTTGCGCGGCGCGGTAGCGTCTTAATTTGAAATTGTTCCTTGGAGACTTTTGATGGCCTCGGCTAGCAAAAAACGAAAGCAAGCTATCAGGAGAAAGAAGAAGGAAGAGGCTAAAAATAAAGCACACATCACACTACCCCAACAGGCACGTAAAGAAACAAAAGAGTCAGAGCGGCTACGCAAATCTTCTTTCCCACTTCTTCCGAAATGGTCCAAATCAACCATTGCTCTCGTTGTTGGCATTCCGGGACTGCTCGCATCAATTTACGCCCTAATGCCCAAAGCCAGCATCTCAATTGGCGATAGACTCGATCCTAATGATGCTCTTTCAACTCAAATTATCGTTTCGAACGATAGCTTCTATCCTTTGTATAACCTGAGTCTGTCCTGTACGGGGGGTACCGTTAACTACGAAGGCGGAGGAGAAGTAATCATTAAACCGGGAGTGACGCTACACACAAATGGAGACGAAGCTTCAAGTATCGGTCCCGGCCAAAAATTCACAACCGTCTCCTTTTGCCATACGCCGCTCGGGAGGCCGACGTCGTTCGATGTTGTCTTGAGGGTTGAATTCAAACCTTTTCTATTCCCCCTGACTCACCGCGATTTTCGCATCGTTAGTGTTCGCACCCCTGACGGTAAGATTGCGACGGCACAGAGACCATATCCATAGATGGCAAATTAGGACGCCACTCACTGCGCCGGTAATTTGCTGCAACCGCAGCTGGAAGGCCGAGCGAAACTCGGCGCGGATTCCCGCAACCCCTTCGAACGAACTCCGCTTCCCCGGGCTTCTCTATCTGAACGCCAATCTACCATCGCCGCGGCGGTCCGCTTAGAGCCGCGCAACTGAGATTCCTATGCCAAAAACTCCAAACCTAGGAAAACGCGAAGCTGAGGCGCGCATTCTGGCCAGCGCGGCCGGAATGTTTGCGAACTCTGGCTATAACGGTGTGAGCACGCGCGACATTGCTACCGGTGCGGGAGTGAACGAAGTTACGATCTACAGGCACTATCCGCGCAAACGCGATCTATATGTCGCTGTACTCGATGCTGAATTACAACAGGTGAAACTGCGTGGCGATTTGCTGGCGCGCATTGCGGAAGCGCAGGATGCGCGGACGGCGGTGGTGCGCACCTTTGAGTTGATTGCGGCGACGCTCTCGAGCCGGCAGGACCTGGTGCGCCTGATGCAGTATTGCTCGCTCGAAATGGGCGAAGACATCGATCCGCTGTTGCGTAAGCACCTGGGCGAACTGGTGGAGGTGATTGCGCGTTACCTGGAACCGTGGGTCAGCAAGGGCGAGCTACGTGCGGCGAGCGCCAAGACGCTTGTGCTCTCCCTGGTTGCTATCATTCTCAGCCACCGTTCTCTGCATCGGCTTTTCGCCGGCGACGGATCGAGCCCAGAAGCGCTGTTCAAGGCGTACGTGGAATTCTCGGCGGTGGAATAGGCGCTCAGTTCTCTCTGCGACCACTTATGCGCATCCTGCACGTGATCGACAGTTTTTCTCCGGCAACCGGAGGTCCGCCGGAGGTGGTGCGGCAACTGGTGAAGGCTTCGCACGCTACGGGCACAAGCGTTGAGGTGGTTTGCCTCGACAACCCTCGGGCGGAATTTCTGCGCGGTCTAGACTGCCCCGTGCATGCTCTCGATGAATCGTTTCTCGGCAGGTATGCATTTTCGCCGCGCCTGTGGCGCTGGCTCGGGGCCAACGCAGGAGGTTTTGACGGCATGGTGATGCATGGCCTCTGGACGTTTCCCGGTTCGGCCTTGCGTTCTGCGGCACGTCGCGCGCGCAAGCCGTATGGCATTTTTGTTCACGGCGCGCTCGATCCGTGGTTTAACCGGAAGTATCCGCTGAAGCATTTGAAGAAGCTTCTCTACTGGCCCTGGCAGTATGCGGTCTTGCGCGATGCCGCGGTGGTTTTTTTTACGACCAAAATCGAGCGCGATCTGGCCAAGACAAGTTTCCGGCCCAGCCATTGGAAGAGCGTGGTGGCTCCGCTGGGCATCGTGGAGGACGAAGACTTCGGGCACGATCCTACCGGCCCGCACGATTCTGCTACACAAATTGATGAGTTTTATCGCGCATTGCCCGCGTTGCGCGGCCGGCGCTTTCTGCTGTTTCTGGCGCGCCTTCACGAGAAGAAGGGCTGCGACCTGCTGATTGAGGCGTTTGCGCGCGTGGCGAAGGCGGCTCCGCAGGTGGATTTGGTGATGGCCGGCCCGGATCGAGTAGGCATGCAGGCCAAACTCCAAGATAGAGCGCAACAACTGGGTATCGCGGAGCGGGTGCATTGGCCCGGCATGATCGGCGGTGCTGTGAAATGGGGCGCGTTGCGCACGTGCGATGCACTGATCCTGCCCTCGCACCAGGAGAATTTTGGCGTTTCCGTGATCGAGGCTCTGCGCGCGGGGCGGCCAGTTCTCCTGAGCTACGCGGTTAACATCTGGCCGGAGATTGAGAACGATGGCGTGGGCTTAGCCGATGAGGACACTCTCGAAGGTGCGGTGCGGCTGTTGCAACGGTGGCTCAGTTTGCCCGCGGCGGAACAAGCAGCGATGGCGGCGCGTGCGCAACCCTGCTTTGCGGCGCGGTTTTCCGTGGAGAGAACGGCGGCCACGGTCAACGGTGTCTTCGCAACGTAACGGCCGAAGGGCGGAATTGTTAACCGGCTTCGCCCGAACGATGCTGATTTCGATGCCGGTTCGAATGCGGCGAGCAGCCGTTTTACGACAAGTTATCTTTATTGGGTGATGGGTTAGGAGTTCTTATGTCTTTCGAACCTCACGCGGGCCCTCAAGCAGGTCAGGCAATCGACAGCCAGTCGAAGATTCTTGCGATTGGCGAACGATCCTTGATGGATGTTTGGCGCGTACTTACGAAGCGGCGCTATGCGATTCTATCGGTGACCGCTCTCTGCACGGCCCTGGCAGTCTGGCACGCGTATCGCACGCCGCCGGTTTATGAAACTAGTTCGACCATCGAAATCAAGCCAAGTTCGCTGAATAACAATTCAATGGAACTGGAGGAGGACGAAGATGTCGTCGCATTGCAGACTGAAGTGGCAGTGATCCAGAGCGACTCCGTGCTGTTTCAGACGGCGCAGAGCATCAATCTTATTCGCATGGTTCGCCAAAGGGAAGGAAAGGATACGGCCGGAGAATCCGTGTCCTCCGCGCCTATCGACCCCAGGGAGCGCCGCGCGATGCTCGGCATCGTGAAAGATGGGTTATCCATAGTGATCGTTCCCAACACACGGATTCTTGCGATCCGCTACCAGGGAACCGATCCGATTCTGGCCGCGGAGATCGTCAATGGGCTCGTCGATACATATTCCGACGAGGGCCTGAGGATCAGCTTCGAACGCACGGCGCACGTGTCCGACTGGCTGGACAGGCAGATCAACGATCTGAAGCAGGATGCCGCGGATGCACAGCGCCAGCTGGCCGATTATCAAAAGGCGCACAACATTGTGGGCACGGATCAGAACTCGAATCTTACTCTGCAAACATTGGAAAAGATCAGCGGCGAACTGGACGACGCCGAGGCGGATCGCATTATGAAGGAAGCGCGCATGCGCGACTTCAATACCATGAAGCCAGACATGATGGCATTAACGAGCGACGATCCTACGGTTGCGACGCTTTACTCGCAGCTCACCGACTTCGAGAATCAACGCGCGCAGATGGCAACCAAGCTCGGACCCAAGCACCCCGCGATGCAGCAGATCGATTTTCAGATCAAAAAGGTGCAAGCGCAAATCGATAATGAAGTAGAGTTAGCGAAGCGCCAGGTGCAGGATGAGTACCAGGCCGCAGTGCAACTTGAAGACGCGCTGCGCGGTCGCCTCGGAGCCCAGGAGGACGCGGCTTACAAACTCAACGAAGACGTGGCGCAATACTCCATGCTTCGCCACCAGGCCGAACTGACCCGCAATCTCTACGACACTTTGCAGACCAATCTCAAAGAAGCAACCATCAATGCGGGCATGGCCGCCGCGAACATTACTGTGATCGATCGCGCCGAGGTCCCGATTGCCCCAATATCGGCGAAGAAAAGCAAGACCTCGATGCTGGGATTGCTTGCAGGACTGGTTATTGGATGCGTTCTAGCATTTGTAATCGAATCGATCGACGACCGGCTGCGCACCTCGGAGGAAGTCGAGAACGCATCGATGCTGCCGTCTTTAGCGGCCATCCCGCATTTGGCGTCCGGGCCAGGACCGAAGAAGGGCGAAGACAGGGGGCAGGCAGCTCCCGGATCGCGGCAGGCGCTGCAGAAGTTGATTACGCTGTGGGACCCAAAGTCGAACGGCGCCGAAGCCTACCGCAGCATGCGCAGCGCCCTGTTGCTTTCGTCGATCGATAGCCCGCCGCGCATCATTGTGGTAACGAGCTCTTTTCCGTCGGAAGGCAAAACCACGACGGCGCTGAATCTTGCTGTTGTACTCGCGCAAAGAGGCGAACATGTTCTGCTGGTGGACGCCGACCTGCGCCGGGGAAGCCTGAATCATGTATTCGGGCTCCCCAGTCAGGGCTTCGGGCTGTCCACGGTGCTGCTCTCGCATCCCGGGGAACACCCGGACTTGCCGACGCCGCTCGCCGAGTTGCCGACGCTGCACGTTCTGCCGACGGGCCCGCGGCCGCCGAATCCGGCGGAGATGCTTTCCTCCAACCGCATGGAGGAGCAGATGCGGCTGTGGGCGCAGGAGTTCGACAGGGTCGTGATCGATACTGCGCCGTTGCTCGCGGTTTCCGATACACAGACGCTGGCCGTGCGCTCCGATGCGGTGGTGCTGGTGGCGCGCGCGGGTGTGACGCGCAAGCGCGCCCTGATGCGGGCGCGCGATCTGTTATGGCGCGTGAATGCGCCTGTGGCCGGCGTGGTCGTCAACGACGTCGACCTGCGCCTGGAGAACTTCTACACCTACCGGTACGGCATGTACTCCAAGGACTATTGGTATGGAGACGGATATCGGCAGGGCGCAAAGTCTTCGAGCCGGGCCTACGGATACGAAGACGAGGAGAAGAGTAAATAACATGGCGAAGAAATTAGCGCTAGCGATAACGTTTTGCTGCTTGATGCTCGCGAATTCGATGACGGCGCTCGCCCAGCAGGCGGATAATTCTTCTGCCAATACGGCCCCGCCAACCAATGCCGCGCCGTCCTTGAAGATTGGTCCGGGGGATTTGATTCAAGTCACCATGTTTGAGAATCCCGATCTTTCCGGAAACTATCGGGTTGATCAGGATGGCGACGTCGCAGTGGCTCTCATCGGCC
Source organism: Occallatibacter sp. (assembly GCA_049521075.1). Taxonomy (GTDB): domain Bacteria; phylum Acidobacteriota; class Terriglobia; order Terriglobales; family Acidobacteriaceae; genus Telmatobacter. Next base: position 22,961 of record JBEKPD010000038.1, on the reverse strand, counting down.
GCCTGCATGTGGCCGGGATGACGGCGGATGAGGCGGGAGCGGCGATCGAGAAGCGCTACGTCGAGGATCAGATCCTGTTACCGGCCGGCGCCCACGCTTCCGTGTTTATTGCCGAGTATGCCACGCAGGGAATCACCGTAAGCGGGGAAGTGAAAGTGCCAGGAGTGTATCCCGCTTTGGGCGTTCGCAAGCTGCACGATTTGATGGTTGCGGCGGGCGGCGTATTGCAAGCTGCGTCGTCGAAGGTGATCATTACGCGCAAAGACGACCCTGGGCATCCCATCACGGTGGATTACAACCCCGAGGCCCTCAAGCCGGTCATCCCCGACATTCAGATCTTTCCCGGCGATTCGATTCTGGTGCCGCGGGCAGGCATCGTCTATATTGTGGGCAATGTGCAGCGAGCCGGGGGCTTTGTGCTGGATGGCCGAGACCAGTTGACGGTGGAAGAAGCCCTGGCGCTTGCCGGCGGCAGCAGCCGTTCCCCGAATTTGAAACGCGTGCAGCTTGTGCGCACCCTGGATGACGGCAGAAAGGAAGCCTTTACGATTCCCGTGAACCTGATCCTAAAAGGCCGGGCTCCCGATGTAGCGATGAAGGACGGAGATATTCTGTACGTCCCCACCAACAATCTGAGACTGGTAACGATACAAGCGATCAACGACATGGTCGGCGTGGGAAGCGGATACGTGGTCTACCGATCCACCACCAACCCATAACTGCGACCTAGGAAATGTTTCCGCCGGGCGGCTTCGATTTGCTGCGGCGCAACAAACTTATGGAAGAGAAACCAGCTTCGGCGCCCCGGCGGGGCATTTATCTTGTTGCCAATCGGCGCAGCCAAGCGGAGTGCAACAACCTGATCGCTTCCATCCGCCGCTGCGGGTGCCGTCTGCCGATTCACGTCATCCCTTTCGACGAAAGACCCGCGATTCTCGACAGGCGGTGGGATGGGGTCGTGCAGTTGTCGATGGCCGATTTCCCCGCCGAGGGGCTTAAGTTTTTCAACGAGATCAAGGACCGGCACCGGCAATGCGACCCCGGTCTTCTGCGCCGCTTTCTCTGCTGGTTTGGCGAGTTTGACGAGTTTCTCTACTCCGACAACGACGTCGTCGCGTTGATGAACTGGGAGGAGTTGTTTCCCTGGCTCGAAAACCACGACATGGTGCACGCCGATTATGAATTCACCACCGGCGGCAGGTTCAACCTGCGCGAGCCGCGCAGGTTTGAAGAACTGATGGGTGCCGGGTCTCTGGAAGCCGCGATGACGTCGGGACATTTCCTATGCCGCAGGTTGCCCGGCCATGCTGCCGATCTGCTTGCAGGACTTGCCTGGATGGAAGCGCACCGCGATTTGCTCATCTGGCAGGATCAGGTGCTGCTGCACATCACGCTTCTGGTTCGGCAATGGAGGGTGCTGAATCTTTGCAAGCCGCCGCACAATTGGGCGTCGTCGTGGGCGGGGGATTATAAGGACGTTCTGGAACTGGTGCGAACCATTCAGGTGGAACGCCGGCCCATCAGCCACATGCATTACTCGGGCAAGATCGGAACTGGCTTGAGGCCGATCGACGAACTGATGTATTCCAGCCTGACGGAGAAGGAACGCAATCGAAAGCTGTTGTGGGCGCTGTTGCGGCGGGCATCGGGCCTGGAGGCACTGGCCCGCCAGAAGAGCCGGGCGCAACGGAAGATCAAACAGCTCGCGAAGAATTCGCAGTAGCGTAAACCAGGTAGAGAGGACGAGCGATTCGTCTTGCCGTTCATCGGCGGATTGCAAGAGCAACTTTCTTTTTGAATTACTCGCGAAAATGGCCACAAATCGTCAGATCATTCAGGTTGTTCCGCGGCTTCTGCCCGCGCGGTGCGGGGTCAGCGACCATGCCATCGCCCTTGCCTTGGAGCTGAGGACGAGCTGTGGCATCGATTCCTCGTTTGTTGTTCTGAACTCGGAGGAACGATCGAATCTTCCGTTTCCGATCACGCATTGCGCGCCGCATCAGTTGCTGAATGCCTGTGTTGCTTCGAGTGGCAATCGACCGGCGGCGATCCTGGTTCACTTAAGCGGCTACGGATACTCGGCGGACGGTGCACCCAGCATTCTTGCCGAGGCGCTCGAACAAGTGAAAGCCGACGGCCGCTTTCAGATCGCGGTTTTCTTTCATGAGCTGTTTGCCGGCGGCATGCCATGGACATCGGCGTTCTGGTACGCGCAGCGGCAAAAGCGCGCGTATCGCAGAATTGCCAAGATGTGCGATCTGCCCGTGACCAATGCGCGCGTTTTCGCAAGCTGGCTGGAAAGGCAAATCGTCACGCCCATCGAATGCATACCCGTTTTCTCCCAGGTCGGCGAGGCGGAACAGCACATTCCATTTGCCGGCCGCGATCCGGTGATGGCGGTTTTTGGCTTGGGCGGAACAAGGCAAAGAGTCTATAGAGAGCTCAACAAGCTGGGCGAGATACTGCGCCGGCTGGGAGTCGAGGAGATCCTCGATATCGGCCCTGCATGCGAGGCACCAGATGGTGTGAATGGAATCCCGGTAAAGCGCATGGGCGTGCTCGCCGCCGCGGAGATCGACCGCCAGTTCGCGCGAACGGCATTCGGTTATCTTGCCTACCCGCCGAATTGCCTGGCCAAGTCGGGCGTCTTGGCCGCATACACTGCGCACGGCGTTATTCCAGTGATTGCCCGGCATTTTCGCGAGGAATTCGACGGGTTGAGGGATGGAGTGCATGTTCTGAGCCCGCAAACGGCGCAAGCCATGGAGCAGAACGGACTGGAGGAGTGCTCGCGAGCCGCATGGCGCTGGTACTCAGGACACAGATTGCGCGATCACGCCGCAATGTACGATCGATGGCTCGGTGCGGCGGATGGGCCGGGTCGAAGCGCAGAGCAAGGCGTAGAGCGGGAACATGCATAATCCGCGCGTCCTGCTCTCGCATCCGACGGGCAACCAGAACGTGCGCAATGCCCTGGCAAGCCTTGTCGAATGGGAGATGCTGGCGGAATTCTGGACCACCATTGCGTGGGATGCCGAGTCTCGGTGGAATCGATTGCTGCCGTCCGGGATGCGAACGCTGCTGGGACGGCGCGCGTATCCGGATGCGCCCAAAGAACGTGTACGCTGCGTCCCCTTGAGAGAGATGGTTCGCCTGGGCGTCGGGTCGACGCCGCTGAACCGTTTTCTCAAATCCGGCGAGCGGCCATTCTCGATCATTGGAGTCTACCGGCACTTCGACGGCGAGGTGGCTCGGCGCGTCCTCAGCCTGCGGCCCGATGCCGTGTATTGCTATGAAGGGGGCGCGCTGGAGACATTTCGCGAGGCCAGACGGCTGGGCATCAAGACGATTTACGAGCAGACGAGCAGTTATTGGTACTGGGTGCGCGACCTGCTGAAGCAGGAAGCCGAGCGCATCCCGGCATTGGTTGGACTGCTTCCCAATCTCGCGGATTCCGAGGAGCATTTGCGATGGAAGGATGAAGAGCTTCGCTTGGCGAATATCGTTTTTGTCGCCAGCGAGCATGTGCGGCGAACTTTGGCCGGAGTTATCCCCGACGAAAAGATTCGCGTGGTGCACTACGGAGCTCCGGCAATCCGGCATAGAGAGCGAACGGCAACCGATCCGGCCCGGCGGCTGCGGGTTCTGTTTGTCGGAGTGCTAGTGCAGCACAAGGGAATCGGCTATCTGCTGGATGCGGTCGATCGGCTCGGTTCTCAAGTGGAACTTACGTTGGTAGGGAGACGCTTCCAGGCCAATTCCCGTGTGGATGAGGCCTGCCGCCGTTGGCGCTGGTTCGAGACACTTTCGCACAGTCAGGTATTGGATGTCATGATGCAATCGGACGTCCTGGTGCTGCCTTCGCTCGGCGAAGGATTTGGCTTGGTGGTCACCGAGGCATTGGCCTGCGGGCTTCCGGTGATCGTTACACCAAACGTTGGCGCCAGTGACCTTGTTCAGGATGGGCGGGAGGGTTTTGTGGTGCCCGTCTGTTCCGCGGATCTCATTGCAGATAAGTTGCAGGCTCTCTATCGTGACCGGGACCTGCTGGCGGCGATGTCGCGTCAGGCGCAAGTAACAGCCAGGGAAAACTCCTGGGCAAGTTATCGCGCCAATTTTCGAGATACCTTGAGGGCCGTCGTCGCGTGCCAGTAATAAGACAAAATCCGGCAAAACCGCGCAGCAAAACGCCTTTGCTGGAAAAGCTGTTCTGGGCCTATTTTCTGCTACTGATCTTCGAAGGCGCGCTGCGCAAGTGGATCGTGCCGGGACTATCCGCGCCATTGTTGCTGATTCGCGATCCCATTGGCTTGCTTATCCTACTGGAGGCATTTCGTACCGATAGATGGCCGCGTAAGTGGTCCGGAGTTATCGGCTTTCTGGCGGTTGCGATTCTGCTTCTGTGCGCAGCTCAGTTGATCGTAGTGAGTAACCCATGGACTGCGGCAGTCTACGGATTGCGTTCCTATCTGCTCCCCTTTCCTGTGGCCTTTGTCATGGGAGAAAATCTTACCGCCGAGGATCTTCGTAAGTTCGGCCTCTGCACGCTTTGGATTCTGCTGCCGCTGACGGCGCTGGAGGTTGCGCAATACATGGCGCCTCCCAGCTCGTTCCTCAACAAAGGTGCTTACGAAGGTGGCGGTCAGCTCTACTATATCGCTGCCCATTCCAGGGCTTCTGGAACCTTCAGCTTTGTCGCCGGACCTACCAATTATGTACCGTTGGCGGCGGCATTCATCCTGTACGGGCTGTTGAATGAGAGGATCGCCAAGAGGTGGCTGTTGTGGGCGGCGACGGGAGCGGCCATTCTTTCCGTACCCATGATCGGAGCACGCACCGTGGTATTCGAGCTTGCCGGTGTCGTTGCTTGCATGGGAATTGCCACGCTCCTGGGAGTGTCGCAGTTAACCAAGGTGTTCAAGATCGCCGCTCCGATCACGGCGCTGTTTCTGCTGGTTTCACTGCTGCCGATCTTCTCGAAAGCCGCCATCTCGTTTGAAGCGCGCTTTACGGAAGCCAACCGGATGGAGGGAGGCAGCGCGAGGCGCGCAGTGGCAAACCGCGCGTTTGCCCCGGTGCAATATCAGCTTGAAACCACCGACTACACGAAAAATCCGATTGGCATTGGGATGGGCAAGGGAGCTGCGGCGATCTCGAAGCTGATGACCGGATCGGTGACGTTCATCGCCGGGGAAGGCGAACTGGGCCGCGAGATGGCCGAACTCGGTCCGATTCCCGGCGTTGCCTTCATGATATTCCGGCTGATTCTTGCCGTGTTCCTTCTGACGCAAGCACTGGGTGAGGCGCGCAAGCACGAGCCGCTTGCCCTGCTGTTGACTCCAATGACATTGACTTCAGTGATTTTCAGCGTTTGTGAGCAGCCCACGGAACAGGGATTTATGGTGATCGGCGTGGCCTTCACTCTCGCCGCACTGAAATTGTCCAGACAGCGGACCATGGCAACGTCTTCCCCGAATCTCCGGCCTGCGCCGCTGCGCTACAGCATGCGAAGACCGGAGCAAGCAGGCCCTGGCGCCGGCAATGCTATTGCATGAATGCTCACGTGAGTATCGAAGACACGGCGCCTGTTCGTCGGCATTCCCTCTCTGTCGGGGTTCTGGTGCTGAACTACAACACGTGGGATCTTGCGCTCCGGACGCTCGATGCGGCAATGCGCATCGAGGCCGGCAACATTACCGAATACGTGTTGTTCGATGATGGATCGACGAACCCACCGCCCAAGGAGATCGACAACCGGATTAAGTTGATTCGGGGAGAATCGAATCGCGGATTTGGGCGGGCGTTGCCCGAGGCGTTCGCCGCCATGAAAAGCGACATCGTAGTCCTCTTCGACTCCGATGCCTATCCCTTGACGCCGTTTGCAGAGAAAGTCGAAGAGCGCTTCGAGCGAGACGCCCGGTTGGGTCAACTGGGGTTCCGCGCCCAGGACGAAAACGGATCGCAAACGGAGTCGTTTTTTAACGAACCGACGCAATGGAGCCTGATTCTGGGGCAGGCGCTCTATGCGCGGGTTAGCAGGAAAGCGCTCCAGCCCGACAGATTGTGCGTGATTACCGGCTGCATGGCGACGCGTGCCAAGGCCTACGCACATGTCGGAGGTTTCGATGCTGAGTTCGATTTCCTTGACGTCGATGTGGACTATAGCATCAGGCTGCGCCGCAACGGATGGAAGATCGAAATCGATCCTTCGACCCGAGTTTTTCATGTTGGGGGCGGGACGCCACAGTTGATGCGGCACCGGGTCCGCCATTTCTACAAGAGCCGCTGGCGCCTGCTGCGTAAGCACGGGCTGATGTGGAGTCCGCGTCTGGCGCGGATCTTCATCCTGGCCCGGCTTACGTGCGAGAAGGTGATTCTGCAGCTCTTCGGCCGCGCCCTGTTCTCCAACACGGAGGTTCTTCACGATAAGATTCTCGGTCGCAGAGAGCTGCTGGCTTGGTGCCGCGCGAGCCTTCGCTAACTGGAAATATGGAAGTGCGATTGACTCGGTCCATTGATGGAACAGACAAATAACTCCAAGGGGATAGGATGTTAGATTGGCTGAGAACGCTTCTGGTGGAGCGACACCGCAAGAGATCGGGGCCGAAAAAAGATCGGTTCAAGGCCCGCCTCCTGGAGTTTCAGATAGGACGATTTGGCTGGCTCATCGATCTTCCGAGTGAGATATTCTTCAGCGCCGATTTGAAAATGCTGGCAACGATCTATGGAACCGACAAGTGGAACCATCACCGGCTTGTACAGCACTACGAGGACCTGTTTTCCAGGATCCGCCGCAAGCGGATCAACTTTCTCGAAATCGGCGTCGGCGGAGGTGAGAATCCGAGAGATGGTGGAAGGTCCCTGCGCATGTGGCGCGCATATTTTCCCCAAGGCCGTATCTACGGAATAGACATCAACGACAAGCGCCCTCACGACCGGGGGCGAATCAAAACCTTCCACGGCAGCCAGGCGGACCAGCAGTTTCTGGATGGGGTGGTGCGCGAAATCGGCAGGATCGATGTGATTCTCGACGATGGAAGCCACATCAACTCGCACATGATCTTCTCGTTTCAACGTCTGTTTCCGCGCCTTGCAGCCGGCGGATACTACATCGTGGAAGATGCGCAGACATCGTATTGGCCAGGATTTTTTGAAGGGAATGAAAACGACCGTAACGACCCGGCGACGGCTATGGGCTACTTCAAGGTCCTCACGGATGGATTAAACTGGCGCGAATTCAAGAATAGCTATACTCCCAATTATTTTGATTTGAATATTGAGTCGGTTGCGTTCTATCACAATCTAATTGTCATCAAGAAAAGTTCGAACGGAGAAGTCAGGGAGCTTTCGGTGGCGTCGCACTGAGCGCAATGGGGCGGAAGGCGATACTCCGCGGGCCGTGTGCACCTTCCGCGCGATGGATGCCCGGTTGGCAGATAAGTGATTACAACAGTGACGACGATGAGAATCCTGTTCTGCTCCTACGTCTTTCCTCCCAGCATTGGCGGGATCGAGACCGTTTCGCGCATCCTAGCGGAGCAGTTCTGCCGGCTGGGGGCGACGGTCACGGTGGTTACCCATACACCGGGAGGGGAGATGGGCAGAGCCTATAACGTCCAAAGGCGGCCGCCCCTTGGGAAGTTACGCGAGTTAGCCAGCGACTCAGACATCATCTTTCAAAGCAACATATCTCTCAAAACGCTTTTGCCACTATACTTCATGCGTAAGCCGATAGTGATTGCGCATCACGGCCGTATAACGCGCGTCAACGGCAGGCGGGGATGGCAGGACCATCTCAAGCGCGCACTACTCTTCCGGTGTTCTCATATCGCGGTGAGTCAGATGGTTGCAGCGGATCTGCCGGTGAAGTCTATTGTGATCGCCGACCCGTTTGAGGCCTGTGAATTTATCGATCCGGGGGATTCTATGCGTGATCGAGATATTTTGTTTCTTGGTCGGCTGGTTTCCGACAAGGGCTGCGATCTGGCTCTTCGCGCATTGGCGCTGCTGAAGCACGAGGGACTTGCGCCCTCATTCACAGTGATTGGAGACGGGCCGGAGATGCCCGCTCTCAAGCAAATGACGGCGCAACTCGGACTGGCCGATCAGGTGAAGTTTCTGGGCGCGGTCCGGGAGGGTAGAGGTGAGATCGTGGCCCGGCACCGAATCATGGTTGTCCCGTCACTTTGGGAGGAGCCCTTCGGCGTGGTTGCTCTCGAAGGAATTGCGGCCGGATGTGCAGTGGTGGCGTCGCGAGGCGGGGGACTGCCTGAAGCTGTCGGTCCCTGCGGAATTCTTTTTCCCAACGGTGACGTCGAGGCGCTGGCTTCCGCACTGAAGGATCTGATGACGAGTCCCTCCCTGCGGAAGCAATTGATCGCCCGGAGAAACGAGCATCTCGAACATTTTCAGCCGGAGGCTGTGGCGAAACGTTACCTAGAGGTTTTTGCGTCCGCGCTGCAAAGGATCTAGTTTCCTCTGTCATCGAGAAAAGAAACGCAAGTATGAAGAGCACAATTCGAAATCTGCTATCAAGGCCATGGCTGCAGCCCTCCCTTTCGGCGCTCCTCAAGGTCTGTCACGCTGGATTGAACTACGGCGGCGGGCAGTCGGTCTCTGACAGCGGGGAAATTGGCGCACTTCGTTTCGCCCTGAATATGTCAGGCAAGGCGGCGGATTTCGTGGTATTCGACGTGGGCGCGAACGACGGCGCTTATGTCGAGGCGGCACTCCAGGTGGTTGGTGATCGACTGAGGGTCTTTTCTTTCGAACCTCAGGATGCATGCTTTGAGGTGCTTCGCGCGCGCTACGAGAGCGACCCGAGAGTATCGCTGCACAAGGTCGCCATCAGTAAATATGTCGGCGCTGCAGAGCTCTTCTTTGCAAAACAGGGAGAGAGCATCGCATCGCTCTGCCGTCAAAACGATGCGCAAACAAAGACGCAGAAAGTTCGCTTAACTACAGTCGACCAATTCTGCGATGAGAACGGCGTCAGCGGGATTCAGTTTCTGAAGATTGACACCGAGGGCCAAGAGATGGAAGTATTGCAGGGCGCCTCCAGGATGATTCAAGAAGGGCAAATTGATTTCATTCAGTTTGAATTCGGCGACACATTCCTCCATACCCCCTACCACTTCGTCGATTTTTGGGATTATCTCTCAAATAGGTATGTGATCTATCGCATCCTGAGGCATGGTCTCGCAGAACTGAAACGTTACTCGCACGATCTCGAAATCTACAAGAACGCGAACTTCCTCTCCATCCGCAAGTCTTTATGAAAATTCCAGCTTCACTGTGGGACCTCGTGCTTGCTGAGAAACATGACCTCTTTTGACCGGAATGGCCCCTTTTCGCGCACTTATGCCAGCAATGACGAATTTGCCTCCAGGGTTGAAGTATGAGAATTCTTATTCTAAGTATCAATTACTGGCCAGAAGTGACGGGCATCGGCGCGTTTACGACTTATCGTGCGGAGCATCTGGCCGCCGCGGGTCACGAGGTGGAAGTATGCACGACCTTTCCCTACTATCCGGCGTGGAAGGTTCCGGCGGAGTACTCGGGGAAGTTCGCACTGACCGAAGAGCGCAACGGCGTCCGCATTGTGCGCAGCTGGGCCTATATTCCCAATCCGGTCACGTCGATGAAACGCATTCTGCACGAGGCAAGCTTTATCGTTGGCTTGACGCTCCGCGCCTTGCTGCGCAAACGGCCTGACGTGATTCTGGTGGTTTCTCCGCCGCTAGGCCTCGCGACGCCGGCGATTGTGCTCAGCCGCCTGTGGGGCGCACCGTACGTCTATGACGTAGAAGATCTGCAGCCCGACTCCGCCGCGGATCTGGGTATGCTTCCCAGATGGGCAGTAAGGATTCTCTACAAGGTAGAAAGCGCGGCATACCGCCATGCGCGTTTAGTTACGACACTCACGCCGAGCATGAGGCAGCGGATCATCGACAAAGGGTTTGCGGAAGACAAGGTGGAGCTGCTTGAGCCGCGGGTGGATGAGTCGCTGATCGGTTTGCTGCCCGAGGAAGGCGACACATTTCGCGGGAAGTACAATCTTGAAAACAAGTTTCTTGTTACGCACAGCGGCAACATAGGGGTGAAGCAGGGGCTCGACGTGATTGTGGATGCCGCGGCGCTCGGGCGCGCGGACGAATCCACGCTGTTCCTGTGCGTGGGGAATGGCGCGGATTGCGAACGAATCAAGCGCCGCGCCGCCGAGCTAAATCTCGACAACATGCGGTTTTTGCCGCTACTCGACGAGGAGGATTTTCGCGGACTGATGGCGGCCAGCGGCATCTGCCTGGTGACGCAGCAGCATTCGGTGTCCGAGATCGCCTTTCCATCGAAGATAGTGACGTATCTTGCAGCCGGACGTCCTGTAATTGTATCGGTAAATCCCGGCTGCGAGGTTGCGCAGTTGATACGCGATTCGGGAGCGGGAAAGGTTGTGGCGGCGGAGAACCCCGCAGCGCTTTTGGATGCGATTTACACGTTGCGGCACGAAGATTTGACCAGAGCCGGTGAAAATGGGCGAGAATATGCCTGTGCGCGATGGTCGTCTGCGCGCGTTCTTGGTGGGTTGGAACAAAACCTAGCGGCGGCAGCGGGGACTGCCTTGAGACCGTTGGTCTGGAAAGGATTCAAACCATGAGCGGCGCAGAGCGAAGATGGGCGCTTTCGATGGCGGTACTCGCAGTTGCCCTGCTGCCTGTTCGGGGAAATGCGCAGATGCAACAGACCGAAATCCAGCAAAGCACCGGCCAGCAAAATGGAATCCAGCAGACCGGCATCGAGGAAAAAGAAACCCAGCAAAACGGGACCCAGGAAACTGGACTTCACCAGGAGTTTGGAATCTGGCAACCGGGTGGCGCAGCTTCGTCAAGCTCTGACTCAACGGCCAGCTCTCCCGGGACGAACCCATCGCGTGCAAGCGGCGGAGCGTCGAGCTGGTCGGCGGGACGAGGCAGCTTTGGAGCGCGGAATGCGATGCCCGTGGCGAGCAGGGGAGCCGAGGGAACAAAAGGTAAAGTTGCAGAAGGCGATACGCGAAAATCAAGTTGGGTGGCAGGGCGCGGAAGTTTTGGGTCGACAGTACAGTCCGGCGGAATCTGGCGGGAGAATGGAGGATTCTCCGCAACCGCAAGCACCGGTTCGACGAACAAACCGGCGAATGGAGTAACTCTTCCTGCCGTGATGCCGAATTTCGCGGGCATCAATTCGCCTTTCACGATCAAACCCCTCAGTACACCGCCCGCTCATGCCGCAGTCTCGCACGCTTCGTCCGGCTCGCGCACAGGCCGCGGATCGGGTCTCGGAAGGTCGAGCCGAAAATCGAGCGGCCTCCGCAGCAGCGGTTTAGGGCACACAGGTACGAAGCCCGCCGCCACAGGTCTTCACGGCCGAACGAGTACCTTGAACCGCAGCCAAACGAGCTTCGGGATAGGAACAAAGCCTTCCGGGTTTGGATCGACGACACCGATTTCGTCTGTCTTCGCGCCGTCCAGCAGCACGTCAGGTGCAGACACACTTGGTGCGGGAACTGCACCGGTAGCGCCGCCGCAATAATTCCATCGGTCGCGCTCCTGTGTGAATACGGGACCAAATGCTCTCTTCCATCTCGGCGGCATGCGTCTTTGCCCTTATGCCGAGCGATTCATTTTTTCGATGTTAGGACAGGAGCTTCCCGCGCCAAGCGTGCGGCGTGGCGCTTCTCCCAGATTTTGGCATCCACGAGAAAACGAAACCAGAAAGTTTGCAGCACCCAGAAGATAAGTCCCTCGGTTCCGTCGAGGAAACCGAGCCGGAAGAAGTAGCGATACGCAAATAGCGCAAAGGCGCGCACGAAGAGTGGCATGCGGTTGTACTTTTGGCGGAGATATCGCTTGCGCTCGGCGGGATTGCCGCGGGCGTCGGGTTTGAGACGGCCCGATGACCCCCGGCTGCTCAACTCAGCCACTTCGCCGTCGGTCCAGCGATTGTGCCTCGCAATCCACTCCGTAAGTGACATGCGAATGTCGTCAATCATCACGCCTTGTAACTGGCCGCTGGTACCGCTCGTGAGCAGGTAGTGCTGGTCGTATTTGCGGTCTTCGCAACGCCCCACGCCGGTGCGAAACAGGCGCAGATGCCAGGTCGGACTCATGCCTCCATGACGCAGGATGCGGCCCAGAAAACACAAGTAGCGGGGCAGAAAATATCCAGCGTGTTCGGGCTCATCAGGAAGCGCGAGAATGGCCGCGACCAACTGATCGTCCATCCACTCGTCGGCATCCAGATGCAGTTGCCATGGTTTCGTGATGGGCAGATTGTCGATGGCCCAGTTACGCTGCGCGCCGTAGTGCTCGAAGGCATGTTCGACGACGGTCGCACCAAAACTGCGCGCCAGCTCTACGGTTCCGTCCTTGCTGAAGGAGTCGACGACGAAGATCTCGTCAGATACGCGCTTGGCGCTGGAAAGGGTGGCACCGAGCGTATCCTCAGAGTTGAACGACAGAAGGATAACGGTTGGCCGCATAAGAACGATGGTAGCGCATAGATACGCCGCGAGCTTCGCCCCACTGCAATCAGGGAGAGGCGCTTTTGGATGCTGAACCGATGCCGCGTGGGAGCCCGATGAAGGTTCTATTAGTAGGCAACTACCAGTTCGACGGCTCGACGAGCATGAGGATCTGGGCTGCTGCGCTCGATCGCGAGCTGAATCGGGTTGGCGTCGATGCTCAGTTGATTGCTCCGCGGCCAGTGTTCGGAAGGTTAAAACCCTCCCCGCATGGAATTGGCAAGTGGCTTGGGTACATCGATCGCTTTGCGGTTTTCCCGCGGGAGCTTCGTGCCGCAGCCGCCAATGCGGATATCGTACATGTCTGCGATCACGGCGGAGCAATGTATGCCTCGATGATCAAAGGGATACCGGTCCTCGTAACCTGCCACGACATGATTGCGGTGCGTGGCGCTCGGGGAGAACTTCCGGAGCTGCGGTCTTCCCGCTTTGGACAGCTTCTGCAGCGCTGGATCTGTCATGGGATGAGGGAAGCTACACGCGTCGCATGTGTCTCCCGGGCGACATTCGAAGACGCATGCAGGATTTTGGGGACGGACAAGAATCTCCGCATTGTTCTGAATGGACTAAACCATCCATTTAGGCCGCTTGCGCTGGGCGAAGTGGAACGCAGGCTCGCGGCTCTGGGCGCGATTCACGCTCCATTCGTTCTCCATCTGGGATCCAACCTGGCCTACAAAAACCGCGAAGGCGTACTCAGAACATTTTCCAAGGCAGCGGCGCGTACAAGTTTGCATTTGGTGATTGCCGGCGAGGCGCTCGACCAGAACCTGGTCAGGCTGGCGCGTAAGTTGCAAATTGAGGATCGTCTCGTTCAGATCGTCAGGCCGGATGTCGCCGTGATAGAGGCGCTTTACAATCATGCTGTGTGTCTGCTATTTCCATCGCGTTACGAAGGCTTCGGGTGGCCGCCGATCGAGGCGCAGGCTTGTGGCTGCCCGGTTGTTGCCAGCGATATTCCGCCCTTCGCTGAGACGTTGGGGCAATCAGCGGTCCTCAAGCCGGTGAAGGACGAGGCGGGCATGGCCGCTGCCGTTCAAAGGCTCACCTGCGACGAAGAATTCCGCGAGCAGGTCCGGCAGAGTGGATTCGAGAATGTCCGAGCGAGGTTCCAAACCGCGCGCATGATCGGCGAATACGTAACACTCTATCGGGAACTTACCCACAATTGCGAGGAACTCGTGGCGGGGGCGTATAAGTCATGAAAGTCTATCTCGGGGCGGTTTGTGAAACCGATCAGATCGAGATTCTGCAGGATCGCGCCCGATTCTCCAAGAGTCACGAAATTGTATCTAGCGCGTCCGCAGCCGATCTTATCCTGCTCCTCGGCGCATCTGCGCTCGATCCACAGCAGCAGCTGAATTACGAAGCCTACAAAGCCTTCCCTGATCGCTGTGTAATTTACACAGAGGAGGACCACTACCTGCCGCTTCTTCCAACTGTGCATTGCAGTGCACGGGCTGGTTTACACACGCGCATCGGCCGCGTTTTCAACTATGCCTATATCTCCCGCAACGGAAGGCACCAAAATCGCTTTGTCGGCGAGACATCGACCACCGAACCCATCGGAAGCACAGCTCACAAACAGTACTTATTCAGCTTTCTGGGTGGATCGACGTCCATCCTCCGGAAGCGTCTCTTTAATCTTAAATTCAATCGCACCGACGTCCTGATCGAGAACACCTCGGCCTACTGGCATTGGGATAACTCCCAACCGGACCGCGAAGTGCGGCAGCGCCGCTATGCGGAGACAATTGCGGCATCGCAGTTCGCGCTCTGTCCCCGCGGAGCGGGCGCGGGTAGCAGCCGATTCTTCGAGGTGATGGCAGCAGGCGTTGCTCCCGTCCTCTTGTCCGATGACTACGAGCTGACTCCCGGACCTGCATGGGATCAGTTCCTCATCCGCGTACGCGAGCGGGATATCGCCAGGTTGCCGACGATCCTCGATCGTCATGTAAAGACCGCCGCCCAGCGTGGAAGGCTGGCTCGTCGAGCGTTCGACGAGTTCTTTGCTATCGATCGCGAGTTTGATTGCCTTGTCGGTTTCGCCGCACGTGCGCTGCGGCATTCGTCGCCCACAGAGGAGTACTTCCGAGGCAGGCAGATGGCGATGTTCCGCCAGTTTGAACGGAAACGCAATGTGCGGCTTACGTTGAGATCTCTGGCCCTGGGAGCGCTTAGAGCGCTTCATCTCAGGAACCCATATCAGATGAATCGATAGGTGCGCATGGCGGCGGGAAAAGGAATGCGTCGCGAGCGTTTGGCAACGGAAGGAAGATTCTGTACATGCCGGCTGTGTCTATCGTCACCACGACATTCAATCGTACGGAATACCTCAAGCAGGCGATCCAGTCGGCAGTCTCTCAGACGTTTACAGATTTTGAGCTTCTGGTTTGTGACGATGGCGGACTCGAGGAGACCAGGCAGCTTTGCGAAAGCTTTCATGACGACCGCATTCTGCACACGGTGAATCCCGCCAGACTTGGTATTGCCATGAATACGTATGCCGGTGTTTTGCGCGCTCGCTCCGACGCGATTACATTCTTGAACGACGACGATCGTTGGACAAGGGATTTCCTCGCCCTCTGCGCAGTACCAGTGCTCGAAGATTCCGATGTGGTATTGGCATTCAGCGACCATTGGCTCATTGACGTTGATGGGTCGCGCCTCGTCGATGCTACCGATGCGAACACACGCGAGTATGGCCGCGAGGGACTTCCCGCAGGTCGCGTCGATGCCCCGGTGAGACTCATGGCGCGGCTTTCCATCCCGCTTGCCATGGCTGCCGTATTCCGCAAATCGCAGGTCGACTGGAGCAAGTACACGAACAAGGTGGAGGGTGCATACGATAGTTATATTGCATATTCGCTTCTCCGTGGCCATGGAGAGGTTATTTATGTTCGGGAGCGGCTTACCGAGTACAGAACTCACGGCGGAGGAGCGAGCGCGGAATTTCATCGCCATACAACTGAGGGGCTGGCGTATGTTCACTATTTGATTCTTGAGGATCCCGCATACAAGTCCATCGCAAGAGATATTCACAGGTCATATCGCGGTCTTGAAAAGCATTTGGTCAAGCTGAGTCTTGCCAAGTGCGACATTCCATCCGCAGTTACGCATTGTGCGCGGCTGGTGCGGCATGGACTTATCTAGGTCAAGTCTGACGGCCGCAGGTCAAGGAGAAATATCCATTCGAGCCACGGGCCACATCAAGTCGGCGAAGACGTTTCTTCTTCCCAAATTGCATCGCATAGCAGAATTTCTGGTTTCTCAGGGAATTACTACCATAGGCAATATGCTCTATGGCTTTCTTTGCATACGGTTACTTCCGGTTGGAGAGTATGCGAAGTTTGTCGTGGTTTTCTCTATTCAGGCGTCGCTGATGATTCTGCTAGACGTCGGCATCTCCGGGGCATTCATCCCGCTAATCGGCGAACGCACTGAGGACCGGCAGTTGATCGCCGATTACCTGGCTTCGTTAAGGCAAATCGCAAACTGGCTTTTTGTCATTGCGGCTCCGATTACCGTCGTTGCTTACCCGTTCCTTGTCCGCAACCGCCATTGGAGTTGGCAGACGGTTACGGCAATGGAGATCATTGTGCTGGTCTCCGCGTGGTTTGCACGCGTCGGATCGGCCTACGGCGCGGTGTTGATCCTTCGACGCGATCGCCAGCGCTGGTACCGGGCCCAGATGGCCACCAGCTTTGGCGCCCTGGCGTTGCTTGGTGTTTTTGTCCTTTTCCACTGGCTTGGTGCATTTGCGGCCATCCTGATCAATGTCGGACGTGTAATCGCGATTGCAGTCAGTTACTATGTTCGGGCGCGGAAATTGCTGGATGTAAGAGGAGTGCCGTCCAGAGAAAAACGCACGGCCGTCGTTCAACTGTCACTGCCTGCGATTCCCAGCGTCATCTACTATGCACTGGGAGGCCAAATCTCGGTTTTCCTCATCACGTACTTCGGGCGCACTGCCGCAGTTGCGTCCGTAGGCGCGCTTAGCCGGCTGGGGCAGATCTTCGCACTGCTGACGCCGATCAATGGGATTCTTGTGGAGCCGTACTTCGCAAAATTGCCCAGAGAACATCTCAAGAGTCATTACCTCATGGCCATTGTTGGAGCCGGCGCATGCGGCGCGTGCATAGTTGCGCTGGCGCGCATCTTTCCCGGAATCTTTCTGTGGGTTCTCGGTCCAAAATATGCGGGCTTGCAAACTGAAGTCGTGTTGATCATCCTGTCAGGAGCCATTAGCCTCGTCGCCGGCGTCATGGCGACGATCAACGGTTCGCGCCGATTTATTTATTACTCGCTTGTTTTAGCCGACAATATTGTCACTCTGATCCTGCAGGCAGTGTATATCTGGAGGGTTGATTTGAGCACCGTGAAGGCGGTGCTTTGGTTTAACATTTTCACGATGTGTCCAACCCTCGCGATCGGGGTTATTACCGCCTTTTATGGATTTGCCCGCGGAGGGCGGAAGATCGTGGAGAGTCACTATACTCCGCAACCAACAGAAATGCCGGATATCTGACGGGAAACGGGATAAAGAAAGACGGCGATGATCTCTGTGCTTAAAAACCGTGTGCGTCTACGCAATCCGCTGTTATGGCTTCGCGGGGTCGTGATTGGACTGACGCTTATAATCATTTGCCACGTCATGATCCAGACGATTCGCGACCTGGAAATGTATTCCGGTATCGACCTACGCGCCAAGGTGGTCGGCGCAAGGCTCTTGGTTCGGGGAATGAATCCCTACTACGATTTCCGCCACGAGCTTCACCCTGATCACCTCCGGATGTTAGATGCCGCTAACTACTCACCGGTGCTTTTACTCTTTTACGCTCCTCTATGCGAACTTGAATGGAGGGTGCAACGGATCATCTATTTCTCCATCGATTGGATAGCGATTCTGCTCTGCTATGTGGTTCTGGCGCGCCTCTTTCCTAAGAGGGCGTCAGGCACTGCGCTGTGGGCCGGCTTTGTCTTGCTCTTTATTGCTGATTTTGGGTTTCGATTTCATCTCGAACGTGGACAATATTACGTCGAGTTGGCGCTACTGACCGCCGCAGCGTCGGTATACTTGTTCCGCAGGTCCGACTCATGGCTCCAGGCCCTTCCTCTGGCGCTCCTCGTCTTGCTGAGACCGACGTATGCAATCTGCATCATGTGTGTGTTCCTGTTGCGGCGGGTTCGGCATGCGGCGTACGCTGTTTGTCTCTGCGGTCTCCTATTTGCAGCGACGCTCCCGGTTGTCGGCATGAGCGACTGGAAGAACTATGCTGCTTCGGTTCGCGCCAATGAGCATGAAACATTAGATGCAGCTTATGCGCCGGCTTCCAGGCCGGCTCCTGCGGTGTCCACGGAGGTGGTCGAGGGGATTGACTTTTCGAAAGCGATGACCGGCCCCGGATACCTGGCGGATCGAACGCTGGTTGGATTAGCGCGCAGTTCGGTAAGCCCTGGGCTGGCGCGGCTGATGCATCGGATAGCTCCTACACAACACGAGTTCGAGCGGTTCAATACAGTTTGCCTTCTATTCACGTTCTGCTTCGATTTGGCTGTGATGTATGGCTTTTGGCGAGGTCGAACAACGGGCCTTATTCCTATTGCATTTATTTTTCTGGCGCCATTGAATATCGAGTGCTTTGCGCCGCAACGTTACGGGTACTGCGACGTGACGATTCTCGCACCGCTGTTGCTGATCCTGGCTACAATCCTGGAGAGAGGTAAGCGTGGCGGCTGGGTGCTCTACGGCGTGATTCTTACTGCAGGCTTTGTCCTTCCCTGGCTGGCCTTTCGCTTTGACAAACATGTACCGTTGGTCAGTTTCTTGCAGTATGTCGGGATTCTGGTAGTTCTCAATGTTGTCTGTATCAAAAAAGCATGGGGCTTGCAACGCCGTTCCAGGACGCATGTGGCAATAGACGAGAAAGTAATCGGAGGCCGCGTCGTCGGACTCGATCAGGGATAGGTGAATGGCTCAAGCCGTATGTTGTGGCCGAAAAATGTCTTGTAAGTCGCCGCGAGGGCCGTCTGGTCAATAGACCCGCCGATGCGCGAATAACAACAAAGGGAATGACAAAAGGTTCGATGATGCAGTGCCCAAGGTTGGCGGAGTTACCTAAACCACCCGCGAATAGAGCGGGCTGGCCGTGGACTGAAGGGTCGGCGCGCGTTCCAGAAACAACGCCTGACGGCAAGCCATGGCCGAAGATAAGTATTGTCACTCCACATCTGAATCAGCGGCCATTTATCGAAGAGACGATTCGCTCTATCTTATTGCAGGGCTATCCGGATATCGAGCATATCATCGTCGATGGGGGCTCGATCGACGGAAGTCTCGAGCTCATCGAGCAGTATTCTCCATGGGTAAAATGCGTTATTCAAAAAGGAGAAGGACAATCTACAGCCGTGAACCGCGGGTTCAGGATGGCCGTGGGAGACCTGATTGGATGGCAGAATTCCGACGACTTCTACGGGTCTGACAGCTTTCGCCAAGCTGCCCTGGCCGCGGCCCAGAATCCCGATTGCGAAATATTTAGCGGAATGGTGCGCGGATTCCAGGGGCAGAATAGCCGGCCGCCGTGGCTGTTTGAAAATTGTATGAAGTTCTCGCAGGAGAGCTTGCTCAAAGAAATGTGTGTGATGAATCAGAGCATGTTCTTCCGGCGAAAGATTTTTGATCGTGGTGTGTTTCTCAGGGACGATCTGCATTTCGCCATGGACCTGGAGTTTTTCTGGCGTTTATCGCTCGAGGGATTCCACTATTGTCTGGTCCCGTCAATGGTCGGTTATTACCGTCAACACGAGAATGCAAAAAGCAATGCATATAATGTGCGCAGCGATCTCGAGCCCTATGCGATACTCTGCGATCTCTGCCGAGACAAGAGGCTTGATCGCGGGCTGCGGCTGAAGGCGCGGGCACAGTTGAGGAAGAGGTTCTTGAAATCGTTTTCGAGCGCGCGGCGCACCGTCCTGAAGAAGCTCGCGATCGAACTCATTCTGCCGATTTAACACTTAAGAGTCCGCGCAGCCCATCCACTCTGCGGTCAGATCAGACTTCTTCGGTGTGTGCACGCAGAAGGATGAAGGCGTCATCCAGCCGGCCGGATGGTATTCGACAGGATCTAAGAATCCAGTTTTTTGTCGCGTCTGCGGCCGAAAAAGGCAAGATCGAGCGAGCATGATGCACATCGTTAGAAAGCTAACTACGAGGCCTGTCTGGTGGTGGGAGCGCAAGCGCACCTACGGAATTCGATCGCGCTATGATCTGTTGCCCCCTCTGCCAGTGAAGGATGGGCGAGTTCGCTTTGCCGTACTCACGACCCCGGAAACACTGGGAGATGCGTTATGGTCGTCATGGAGTTGGTATCGCTTTCTTCGCGATGAGGATTGTGGGCTGCATATCGCCGTGGACGGCAGAATCTCGGAAGCCGAGGTAGCGGCCACCCGTCAGTTATTTCCCGGCGTCTCGATTGATTCGCCCCGGTGGGCATGCCGTTACGTGTGTGCGAGAGAGCCAGCACTCGAAACCTTTCTCAACAATCATCCTCTGGGCAGGAAAGTTGCTTTGATCCTCGCCCTATCCGATCGAGGTCCGGTCATTTATTCGGATTATGATGTGATTGCATTCAGTCGGCCGCATGAGTTGCTTGCTTCGATCGGGAGAAAGTCTCCGTGTTACTTCGCGGAAGAACAAGACGGAGCGCGGGACCTGCGCATCGTCGAACGAGCGAAACAGCTTGGCCTCAATTACTTGCCGAACTTCAATAGTGGGTTCTTGTACATCCCCCACGGCGCACTCTCTATGGAATTAGCCGCTCAAATTGTAGCGGCATGGCGTCCGCCGGGCGAGTCGTGGTATTCAGAGCAAACCGTTCTGAGCATTATGCTGCAGGCATTGCGTGCAGAGAGGCTTCCGTCAATCCGCTATGTAATCAGCATCTGCCGCCAGTTCTACTGGGAAAAGGATGTGGACTACACGAAGATTGCTGCAAGGCATTTTACGGGTCCGGTTCGGCACGTGATGTATAAGTACGGCATGCCGATCATTTTGCGGCAGAGCAAGGACTACCTCTGCGGCAAGCGGGCGGACGTGAAAGAAGCCGTGTGACGAAATCGTTGGGAGTCGCGAGTTTTACAATGGGCGGCAAGGACAATCGATATGAATGAGCCAGAGCCTTCGTTCCATCACAGCGGCGACATCTGCACGCTTTTTGAGGGTGATTATCATTTGGGTCTCGCCGCCTTCGTCAATTCCCTTGTGCGTGCAGGTTACAAAGGAACAGTTTGGGCGGGATATCGCGGCGCGCTGCCTCCATGGATTGGTCAACTAGAACGCATCGAGAGTCACAATGCGGACGAGTTCCGGGTCACGGATAATGTTCGGGTTGTATTCTTGAAACTGACGACAACTATTCATCTTACGAATTACAAACCTGAGTTCATGTTGAATCTGCTCGAAAATGAGGCGCGAGACTGCAGATATCTATGGTATTTCGATCCGGATATCTTCCTGCTCGCGAGCTGGCCTTTTTTTCGTAACTGGCAAAGCCACGGAGTTGCGTTGTGTCAGGAGATCGTCGATAACGAACTTCCAGCGGACGCTCCGTTGCGTAAGGAGTGGATGAAGCTTGCTGCAGGCATCGGCTTTGCGGATCCACGTCCGGTCAATCATTACCACAATGCAGGGATGGTCGGGGTTCCGGCC
Organism: Occallatibacter sp.; assembly: GCA_049521075.1. Lineage (GTDB taxonomy): Bacteria > Acidobacteriota > Terriglobia > Terriglobales > Acidobacteriaceae > Telmatobacter. The sequence continues at coordinate 1,695 of JBEKPD010000038.1, read as the reverse complement.
GAGCACTGTCGGTTTCTACGGGAATGGAAGCGGCTGATTGAGTTGGAAGAATCCCTGGGCTACGACCTGAAATACACGGGCCATGGAAGCCGGGAAATGCCCTTCAACATGAGCGACCAAGACGCGCTGAACATCGCAATCATGTATACGAAATGCCCGCTCACCACTCTCGGACCGCAGGGGATGGGCTTCATTTTTGGCGCGTCGATGGTGATGTACCACGCCGTGGGGCAGAAGCCTTGGAGGGGGTCGTTTCTGCTGCGCGCACTGAAGGGAATGCCGCCTTCCGGCGCGATGAAGTTCTTCCTGGCGCAGGTTGACGAACCGATTCGTCCTTACTCCCCGCTGCAATTGCGATCAAAGCGCCTGGCGTGTTCGCTGGCGACGTTGATTGGACGTTTTTACCGGCGCTCGTAATCAAGTCGAGCGACGATGACAACCGTTCATAACTGGTAGTTACAGGCTTGTAACTTCAGCTCCCATATCCAGGCTGTGCGCAGAATTTCGGATAATTCGAACTGGGTGCTCCAGCCTAGGACGGATCTTGCTTTCGAGGGTTCGGCGTACAACACCGGTGGGTCGCCAGGCCTCGGATCAGTGTAAGAATGAGGCACCTTGCGCCCGGAGATTTCCTCAACCGCGGCGACGAGGTTTGCTACCGAAGTGCCCTGGCCCGTACCGAGGTTCAGGCATGTGGTCTCGCCGCTATTTGCGAGATACTCAAGAGCCAATACATGGGCGCGGCCAAGGTCCGAGACATGAATGTAGTCGCGGATACACGTGCCATCCGGTGTATCAAGATTGTTGCCGTAGATTCTCAGCGGCGGTGCGGCTCCCAACGCTGCCTTGAAAGCGAGAGGAATCAGATGCGTTTCCGGGATGTGCAACTCGCCGATGGATCCGCTGGCATGTGCGCCCGCGGCGTTGAAGTAGCGCAGCGAAACCGAGCGCAGTCCGTGAGAGACAGAATACGCCGCCAGCGCCTGCTCGAAAAAAAGTTTTGTCGCCCCGTAGGGATTGATGGGCTCTCTGGGGCTGGTTTCGTCAATCGGCAGTGTCTTTGGAGTTCCGTAAGTGGCGCATGTCGACGAGAAAATGAACATGCGCACATTGCTGGCCAAGACGGCATCGAGGAGCTTAAGAGCCGATTCGACATTATTGTGGAAGTACTTTCGCGGGTTCGTGACAGACTCGCCGACATATGCCGAGGCCGCAAAATGCATAACAGCATCAATTCCGTCGAGGGCCTTTACCATGCGCGCTTCGTCTGCGATGCCGGCTTCGATCAATTCATAGCCCTCGCTGAATATGCGATGGCCGGTGCTGAGATTGTCGTAGATCACAGCTTCGTGACCTGCAGCATCCAGTTCGCGCACCGCATGTGATCCAACGTAGCCGCTACCGCCTGTAACCAAAACGCGCATTCCTGCCTTCGCAGCGTGTCCGGAGCCTAATATGAGGATGACGCCTTTGTTTTAAAGTATAGTCAATCCTTCGAGAGCGGATCACCTGGACGCTGCACGGCCTCTGTCATTGAACCACTAGGCATCACAAAGATTGGTAAGGTCGCAATGCGATTGCCAATCACGATAAACTGATGCGGGTTGTCATCCAACGAAACTGACAATCCGAATTCGAGTAAGGAACGATACATGACGAAAGTCGCATTAGTCACAGGTGTTACCGGACAGGACG
>JBEKPD010000037.1:0-57551 GCA_049521075.1 Occallatibacter sp. | reverse complement strand
CTTCTTCTTGAGCAGGCCGTTGATGAACGGCATGCCGGGAGGAAGCGCGTCGTTGAGGATCACGCGGCCCACCGTGGTGGACAGATATTCCTTGTCGAGTTCCACCGGATCGGTGTGCGTAATATCCTGGTCGTCGTAGGCGGTGGTCATGTCAAGCACCTTGCCCGTGTAGCGCAGACGGATGGGCGAAAGGGTTTCCACCTCGCCGCCTTCGAGCGCCATCAGGATCTCTTCGGTGTTGGCAAACACGCGGCCTTCGCCCTTGCCGCCCTTCTTGGCCTTGGTCAGGTAGTAAAGTCCGAGCACCATGTCCTGCGTGGGCACGGTGATGGGCTGACCCGACGCGGGCGAAAGAATGTTGTGCGAGGCCAGCATGAGCACACTGGCTTCGATCTGCGCCTCAGGCGACAGCGGAATGTGCACGGCCATCTGGTCGCCGTCGAAGTCGGCGTTGAACGCGGTACAGACCAGCGGATGAATCTTGATGGCCTTGCCTTCGACCAGCACCGGCTCAAAGGCCTGAATGCCCAGACGGTGCAGGGTTGGGGCGCGGTTCAAGAGCACGGGGTGGTCCTTGATGACTTCCTCGAGGATGTCCCAAACCACCGGCTCTTGCATCTCCACCATTTCTTTGGCTTGCTTGATGGTGGTGCACTGGCCGGTCTGCTCCAGACGGTGATAGATGAAGGGCTTGAACAGCTCGAGCGCCATCTTCTTGGGCAGGCCGCACTGGTGCAGCTTGAGATCGGGGCCGACCACGATCACGGAACGGCCGGAGTAGTCGACGCGCTTGCCGAGCAGGTTCTGGCGGAAACGGCCCTGCTTGCCCTTGAGCGTGTCAGAGAGCGACTTGAGCGGACGGTTGTTGGCGCCACGCAGCACGCGGCCGCGGCGGCCGTTGTCGAACAACGCATCGACGGCCTCCTGCAGCATGCGCTTTTCGTTACGCACAATCACTTCCGGCGCGTGCAGGTCCATCAGCTTCTTCAACCGGTTGTTGCGGTTGATGACACGGCGATAGAGATCGTTGAGATCGGACGTGGCAAAGCGGCCGCCGTCGAGCGGCACCAAGGGGCGCAGCTCCGGAGGAATCACGGGCAGCACATCTAGAATCATCCACTGCGGCTTGTTGCTGGACTTGCGGAAGGCCTCAACGACCTTCAGCCGCTTGGCAAATTTGAGTTTCTTCTGCGCAGAGGTCTCGGTCTTCATGCGCTCGCGCAGTTCCAACCCGAGCTCTTCGATCTGCACGCGCTTGAGCAGCTCCTTGATGGCTTCGGCGCCCATCATGGCCTTGAAGCCGGAGGGCCGGAACTGCTGGTCGAGCTCGCGGAAACGCGTTTCGTCCTTGATGATTTCGCGCTCGCGCACCGGTGCATCGCCGGGATCTACGACCACATACGATTCAAAGTAGAGAATGCCCTCAAGATCGCGCAGCGAAATGTCGAGCAGGTGGCCGATGCGCGAAGGCAGGCCCTTGAAGAACCAGACATGCGAACAAGGAGAAGCCAGTTCGATGTGGCCCATGCGCTCGCGGCGCACCTTGGAAACCGTCACTTCCACGCCGCACTTGTCGCAGATTACGCCGCGATGCTTCATGCGCTTGTACTTGCCGCACAGGCACTCCCAGTCGGTGACCGGGCCGAAGATGCGAGCGCAGAACAGGCCGTCACGCTCGGGCTTGAACGTGCGGTAGTTGATGGTCTCCGGCTTCGTGACCTCACCGTGCGACCAACTGCGGATCTTTTCAGGCGAGGCCAGCATGATGCGGATGGCGTCGAAGTCGGTAATCGGACTGGTAAGCTCAAACGGGTTGGAACGGAACAAGGTGAGCCTCCTTGGCAAGCTCTCTGGTGCCTGCCGCGGTGTTTCCCGGGATTTCTTTAGGATCCTTCCTTCCCGGGAAGCGGTGTTTGCCGCTCTCAAGAAGGACCCTGAAAAACAGAGGTTAGTGTTTAGTGACTAGTGGTTAGTGGTTGCGACCGTTCACTAATCACTCATCACTAGTCCGCCGCTGCCGCTACTTCCGGCGTGGGCGCTTTCTTGACTAGATCGGCGCGCTTAATCAGCTCCACGTCAAGGCACAGCGACTGCAATTCGCGAATCAACACGTTGAACGACTCGGGCACGCCCGGCTCGATGGCCGCTTCGCCCTTGACGATGGCCTCGTAAATCTTGGTGCGGCCGTAGACGTCGTCGGACTTGGCGGTGAGCAACTCCTGGAGGATGTATGCTGCGCCGTAGGCTTCAAGAGCCCATACTTCCATTTCGCCGAAGCGCTGTCCGCCGAACTGCGCCTTGCCGCCCAGCGGCTGCTGGGTGATGAGCGAGTACGGCCCGATGGAGCGCGCGTGAATCTTGTCATCCACCAGGTGCGAGAGCTTGAGCATGTAGATGTAGCCCACGGTGACCGGCTGTTCGAACTGCACGCCCGTCATGCCGTCAAAGAGCGGGGTTTTGCCGGAGGAAGGCAGGCCGGCCGACTTCAAGAGCGCCTTGATCTCTTCCTCGCGCGCGCCGTCGAAGACCGCGGTGCCGAACCAGATGCCCTTCTTCATGCCCTGCGCCACGCGCAGCAGCATTTCGTCGTCGAGCTCTTCCAATTGGCGCAGCACGGCGGTACCCGCGAACTCCTTCTTCATGAGCTCGCGTGTGTACGCCACGTCGCTGTTGGCGCGAACCAGCTCGGCAACTTCCTTGCCCAGCTTGTGCGCGGCCCAACCCAGGTGCGTCTCCAGAATCTGTCCCACGTTCATACGAGAAGGCACGCCGAGCGGGTTGAGCACGATCTCGACAGGGGTTCCGTCGGGCAGATACGGCATGTCTTCTTCCGGCAATATGCGCGAGATGACGCCCTTGTTGCCATGGCGGCCGGCCATCTTGTCGCCCACGCTCAGCTTGCGCTTCATGGCCACGTAAACCTTGACCAGCTTGATGACGCCGGGAGGCAGTTCGTCGCCCTTCTGCAGCTTGGACACCTTCTCGTTGGTGATCTTGCGCAGCACTTCGATCTGGCGCGAGGTCATCTCCTCGATCTCGTCGATCTGTTCGTTCACCCGCGGGTCCTTGTCGTTATAGCGGATGCGCTTGAGGTTCTTGGTCGAGATCCTTTCGATGGTGTCGCGGTCGAGAATCGCAGCCTTGGTCAGCAAGCGCTTGTTGGTGCGCTCGTCGTGCAGGTCGGCCAGCACTTCCTTGCCGCCCAGAATGGCTTCGAGACGCTTCAGGCGCTCGTCGGTAAGAATGCGGATCTCGTCGCCCAGGTTTTTCTCGAGCTTGGATATGTATTCCGCCTCGATCTGCTTGGCGCGCTCGTCCTTCTCCTGGCCCTTGCGGCTGAAGATACGCACGTCGACCACCGTGCCCTCGATGCCCGGAGGGCAAGTGAGCGAGGCGTCGCGCACGTCGCCGGCTTTTTCGCCGAAGATGGCACGCAGCAGTTTTTCTTCCGGCGTGAGCTGGGTTTCGCCCTTGGGCGTAACCTTACCCACCAGAATGTCGCCGTGGCCGATCTGGGCGCCGATGCGAACGATCCCGCTCTCATCGAGATCGCGCAGCGCGTGCTCGCTCACATTGGGAATGTCGCGCGTGATTTCCTCGGGGCCCAATTTGGTGTCGCGGGCCTCGATCTCGAACTCCTCGATGTGGACCGAGGTGTAATAATCCTCCCTCACCAGCTGCTCGCTGATCAGGATCGCATCCTCGAAATTGTATCCGCGCCAAGGCATGAAGGCCACCAGCACGTTGCGGCCGAGAGCCAGCTCGCCTTGCTCGGTGCAGGGGCCGTCGGCAATAACCTGCCCCTTCAATACGCGCTCGCCCTCACGGACAATGGGTTTCTGGTTAATGCAGGTGTTCTGGTTGGAGCGCTTGAACTTGATGAGCTGGTAGATGTCCGATCCCACTTCGCGCGAGAGCTGCGTGGGATGGTGCTCGCCTTCGACGCGCACGATGATGCGCTCGGAGTCGACCGAATCCACGATGCCATTGCGCTTGGCCAGAATCACGGCGCCGGAGTCGCGCGCGGTGACGCCTTCCATGCCTGTGCCGACCAGTGGCGCTTCAGCGACAAGAAGAGGCACCGACTGGCGCTGCATGTTGGCGCCCATCAGCGCGCGGTTGGCGTCGTCGTGCTCGAGGAACGGCACCAGCGAAGCCGCAACCGACACCAGTTGCTTGGGGCTGACGTCGATGTAGTCGACCTCGGTGCGATTCACAAGCACGAAGTTGCCCTGCCGGCGCGCATTCACCAAGTCCTCGGTGATGTGGCCGCTCTCGTCGAAGTCGATGTTAGCTTGGGCGATGGTGTGGCGGTCTTCTTCCCAAGCCGAGAGATAGAAGCTGAAGGGAATTTCAGGCGCAGGGCCTCGTCCTTCTCGATGTGGTCGCCCACGCGCAGGCCGCTCTCGCCGGCGTTGACGATTTCGATGAAGTCGAGAATCATCGAATCCTTCACCTTGCGGTAAGGCGACTCGATGAATCCGTATTCGTTGATGCGCGCAAAGCAGGAGAGTGAGCTGATCAGTCCGATGTTCGGACCTTCCGGCGTCTCGATGGGGCAGATGCGGCCGTAGTGCGTGGGGTGCACGTCGCGCACTTCGAACCCGGCGCGCTCACGCGACAAGCCGCCCGGTCCAAGAGCCGAAAGACGGCGCTTGTGCGTGATCTCCGACAGCGGATTGGTCTGATCCATGAATTGCGATAGCTGCGATGATCCGAAGAACTCGCGGATCGCGGCCATGACGGGCTTGGCGTTGATGAGGTCGTGCGGCATGGCGGTGTTCAGCTCTTGGTACACGCTCATCTTTTCCTTGATAGCGCGCTCCATGCGCACCAGGCCGATGCGGAACTGGTTTTCCATCAGCTCGCCCACGGCGCGGACACGGCGGTTGCCAAGGTGGTCGATATCATCCACGGCGCCAATGTTTTTACGCAGCTTGAGGAGGTAGCGGATGGTCGCGTAGAAATCCTCGGGCGTCAGGGTGCGGTGATCGAGATGCGTGGCGTCCTGGTTTTCGTAGAGCTTGATGTTGAACTTGAGGCGGCCCACGCGCGAGAAGTCGTACTTGCGCGGATCGAAGAACATACCTTCGAAGAGCGCGGTGGCGGTGTCGAGCGTCGGCGGATCGCCGGGACGCAGCTTGCGGTAGATCTCGATGAGCGCCTCTTCGGGCTTGTGCACCGAGTCGCGCTTGAGCGTGTTGGTAATGATGTTGCCCACATCATCGCGGTCGGGGAAGAAGACCTCGATGCTGGTGGCGCCGGATGCCATGACCTTGTGCAGGCGGTCGGCGGTAAGCTCCACGTTGGATTCGACGATCACTTCGCCCGTGGTGGTGTCGACCACGTCGGCCGCGGTGAGTGCGCCGTCGAGTTCTGCTGTCTCCACCTCCACTCTTGTAATGGCCGCTGCACGCAGCGCCTTGAGCGAATTGGACGTAATCTTGCGGCCGGAGTGCGCAATTTCTTCCTTGCCGTGCAGAATGGCGTGCGCCGGCTTGACGCCCACCAGGTGCGTGCTCTTGGTGACATCCTGCGGAACTTCCCACTGCAGCTTGCCATCGGCGATATGCACGCGATCGACGGTGTAGAAGGTCTTAAGAATATCCTCGTCGGAACGCAGGCCGAGGGCGCGGAGGAAGATGGTTCCCAGGAACTTGCGCTTGCGATCGATGCGCACGTAAAGCGTGTTCTTCTGGTCGTACTCGAACTCCACCCACGAGCCGCGATAGGGAATGATCTTGCCCAGAAAGTAGGTGCGGTTGTTGGCGGTCTCGAAAAACACACCGGGCGAGCGGTGCAACTGCGACACGATCACGCGCTCGGTGCCGTTCACGATGAACGTGCCGTTGGGCGTCATAAGGGGAATGTCGCCGAAGAAAACCTCTTGCTCTTTAATGTCGCGGATGGTCTTGTTGCCGGTCTCGGCGTCCTTGTCGTAGACGGTGAGGCGCACCGTGACCTTGAGCGGCGCGGAGAATGTCATGCCGCGCTCCTCGCACTCCTGCTGGTCGTATTTGAGCTGCAGGCTCACCGGGTCGCCGCACTTGTTGCAGAAGTCAGGCGTGTTCTTGTTGTAAGTGCCGCACTTCTGGCAGAGCACGTCGCCGGGCAGGAAGGGATTAGTGATGACCATGGCCCCGCAATGCACGCAGGCCGTGCGCAGGTGGTGCAGGCCCTTCAGGTGGCCGCACTTGCACTCCCAGTTGCCGATCGAAAAATCCACGAAGTCCAACTGCGAGATGCCGCGGAAGTCTGTAATCGGAAAGACCGACACAAACACCGACTGCAGCCCCGAGTCGTCGCGCTCATTGGGCAGCTTATCCATCTGCAGGAACCGCTCATAGGAGCGCCGCTGCACTTCGATCAGGTTGGGAATCTGGGTTGCCGTGGGAATCTTGGAAAAATCGAGCCGGCTGCGAACCGCGCGCTTCTCGTTAGGCATGATCACTCCTGAGCCTCGTATGCTCGGCGTCCGCCCCGTCTGGTGGCCGCGCCGCGCCGACGCCCGAGTCTCGGTGGCGCCAGCAAAATAACGAAATCATTCGAAGAATTCCGACAAGCGAAACTTGGGATTCCAGTTTCGCTTTTCCGTTTCCGGCACGTATCCGGAAAGAAACCCAGGTCAGGCGGGCTCCCATGAAAGCTGTGTCAAAGTTCGCGGTTGATCTTGCATGCTGCGGGCAGGTGCGCTAGACTGCGCACAAATGGAAGAAGCACGCGCACGGCAGATTCCTGAATCGGGATCAAACCGTAACGGGAAGTTGTGCTTCACCCTGCAGGACGAGAACCCTCCATGCAGGACAATAGGGAGACACGAAAAGCCCGTAAGGACGCAATGCCTCACGAGCGCAGCTCGATGCCTGTGCTCCCAATCGAGTTTTCTGCCATTGCCCTCGCCGATCGCAAAATCCGCTTCTGCCGCGAATTGACCGCTGCACGACCATTCAACGGCCGTCCTGCCTGACCACAAGATGAACCGTTGATTGAAAAGAACTTAGTGAAATCAAGTTGCCACGTCCGGAGAGCCCTAACGACTACAAGGCCGCACATTTGGCGTGGAACTTACGCCACACTTTCCGCCGCCCTGCCAACCCCTCCGGCAAGAATCCCGACGAGGCCACGGAGACGCGCAACTTTCATCTTAGCGCGTCCCCGCGCCCCTTGCAAGTCTCGTGCCGTTTTACTTGATCTCGACCGTCGCCACACCCTCAAACTTCTTTTTGATGGCCTCGGCCTCATCCTTGGTCGCGCTTTCCTTGATGGCCTTGGGAGCGCCATCGACCAAGTCCTTGGCTTCCTTCAGGCCGAGCGAGGTGACTTCGCGTACTGCCTTGATGGTATTGATCTTATTGGCGCCAGCATCCTTCAGGATGACCTGAAATTCGGTCTTTTCCTCAGCTGCCGGGGCCGCAGCGCCAGCGCCCGCTCCGCCAGCCACCATCACGGGAGCCGCAGCTGCCGCCGAAACGCCAAGCCGCTCTTCCAGCTTCTTCACCAGGGCCGCCGCTTCGAGCAGGCTCAGGCTTACAATTTGCTCTTCCAACTGTGCGATATCCGCCATGTTTTTCTCCAATCAAAATCCGTTTGAATTCGTGTTACCCACCAATTTCTCGTTCAAAAGGCTGCCCCATGCAGTGGGAAAGTTTCCGATGCGCCAGACCCGCGCCCTTTCCAATGGATGTGCAGCCAAAACCCTAAAAAACAGCCTGCAGCTTGAAGCCCCAATGCGCGTCGTACGCAGTTGCGGGCTACCCGGCTACGAGCTTCCGCGGCTAGGCCGCGGCAAACTTTTCTTTCTCCACGCCTTGGTTCAACACCACGGCCAAATCGCGGCCGGTGGCATTGATCACCGTGGCCAGGCGCTGCGCCGGAGCGTTGATGAGGAAGAGCAGCTTCGAGAAGATCTCTTCCTTGCCCGGCATGGTGGCCAGAGCCTTCACGTCGTCTGCGGTCAGCAGCTTGCCATCCACAATGCCCAGCTTGAACTGGAACTCCGCTGCGTTGTCGCCAGCCCACTTGGCAAAGACCTTGGCCAGAGCCACTGGATCTCCGGCAGTGAACGCAACCGAGTTCACGCCCTTGAGACCCTTTAACGCCGCCTCAACCTGCGTGCCGGTGCCTGAAATCGCGGCCAGCTTGTTCTTGACCACACGATACTTGCCACCAGCCTCGCGGACCACCTTGCGCAGCTCGTAGTCCTTGGCGACCGTCAGTTTGTTGAACGTGCCAATAATCGCGGTGGTCGAGGACTGGAGCTCCGCTGCCAGCGTCTTTACCTTCTCCGCTTTCTTTCCTTTTGAAATTGCCATTGCCTTCGCTCCACTTCGGCCAGGTTTCAGGTTTTAGGTGTCAGGTTTCAGAATCTTGGACTCGCCTTGAACCTTGCCGCTGCCGTCGCCTCTTGCGCCGCATCAGGGCGCTCATTTCAAAATCTTCGCGCTCTCAAATCTGCGCGCCAGGAACCATTCCCGATGGATTGATAAACTGCCTGATCCCTGAAATCTGTCTCTCAGTGCTTGCCCGCCGCGTCGGCTACTGCCGTATCGAGCGGTATGCCGGGGCCCATGGTCGAGCTCAGCGTGGTGCTCTTGATGTACTTGCCCTTGGCTGCCGCGGGCTTGGCGCGCACGATCGAAGAGATCACAGTGGTCGCGTTGTCGATCAACTTTTGTGGATCAAAGCTCAACTTGCCTACCGGCACGTGCACCAAGCTGGTCTTGTCGGCGCGAAACTCCACCTTGCCGGCCTTGATCTCCTTAACCGCCGCGGCCACATCCATGGTCACGGTTCCGGTCTTCGGGTTCGGCATCAGGCCCTTTGGTCCCAGCACCTTGCCCAGACGGCCCACGACTTTCATCATGTCGGGCGTCGCGATCAGCGCGTCGAAGGCAGTCCAGTTTTCTTTCTGGATCTTCTCGACCATCTCTTCGCCGCCGACAAAATCTGCGCCGGCCGCCTGCGCTTCCTTCTGGCGGTCGCCGGTGGCAATCACGGCCACGGTCTTGGTCTTGCCCAGCCCGTGCGGCAGCACAACGGTGCCTCGCACCATCTGATCGGCGTGGCGCGTATCCACACCCAGACGCAGCGTCAGATCGACGGTCTCGTCGAACTTGGCGTACTTGACCTGCTTCAGGAGATTGACTGCTTCAGGCAGCGGATACGCCGGCCTGGTGATAGCGGCGCGCGCCTTCGCGATATTCTTACCAGTTGCCATCGTTCCCTCGTCTCCCACCGCTTTTGCCAGCCCGCATTCGCGGGAGCGTTAGCCGTTGAGGCCCACGCTCAAAAGCCGTGGTGCAATTGACTGCCAGAGATTTCCTCTGGACACATTCAATGATTTTATCGGAGTGGACCCGGAATTGCAAACTAGATGGCCCCATTTAACCAGATTGCCGGCAAAAGAATAGCAACCCCACAAACAGCGCCGTCACAGCCGCGGCGACAATGCATTCGACATGCTCAAACGAAGGGCAACAGATCGGAAAGGACTTTACTGCTAACGTAATCCAAACAAGAACCGTGAAATCGCTCAACGCGATCGCGAGCTTTGTAACCGAAAACTTCCCGGCCCCCCAAAATCCTTTCGGCTGTAAAGGCTCATGATTATGGAAGAGCGATGCTCCAAGGACCGCATCCTCAACACTCTCAACTTTCTGCTCCCATGCTTCTTGCCAATACTTGCTTCCTCGGTTTTGGAGCGTCCAAGCCACACTACAAACAATGCCGAAACACGCAATGACAAAAGGAAGATCGACACTACTTCTGTTGTTGCTCAGTTGCGCGTACGCTACGAACGCAACACTGATGAACCCCCAAAAGAACAGCGAACGATGCCAGAATCTTTCGATTTCGAATCTTCTGGCCTCCGCCGCATATCGCAGAATCTCTTTCTTCTGCTCCTCACTTGCCTTTGAAACATCTAACTTCGTGCGCTCAGCAGACATTGAATCCCCCTCGCGCGGATTCTACTCCAGAGTGCGTCGAGTGCCCCAGGTTTCGCTTCTGCGGCATAGGAAAGCGCAATTCTATCCAGCCACTCGGCCCGCGCCGTAGGCGCAGCGTTTGTTAGCCCCGCGCTTCAGCGTGGGGAACAGGAACCCATGATGATACGGGAGTCCTGTAAGGACGACGCAAGCGAGGTTGAATCGGCCGCACGTGGCATTTATCGATGGAAAGAAACGTGCATCGTCCCTACGGGACTCCGTTCTGATCGGGTTCGTGCACAATTCCCCACGCTGAAGCGCGGGGCTAAATTCCAGCGCGCCTACGGCGCTCGTCCTTCGATTCGCTGAATGCGCGGTAATACAATTGGAGTCCCGTAGGGACGGCGCAGACATGGCACACACGTACACGAGCAATTTTATTCACTGTATCTTCAGTACCAAAGAACGTAAGCCGTTGATTGCGGCGGACCGCAAGGCGGACCTCTACGCATATATCGGCGGCATCGCGCGCAGCGAAGGCTTCTCTCTCGTGGCAGCCGGCGGAACGGCTGACCATGTTCACCTTTTATTTATCCTGCCGGCGACGCAAGCCCTCGCCGCGACCGTGCAGAAGCTCAAAGGCAGTTCTTCCCATTGGATGGGAAAGGGCTTCTCATGGCAGGAAGGCTACGGTGCATTCAGCGTGAGTCCGTCGCAGGTGCCCTTGGTAAAGACCTACATCCAGGGCCAGGAGCAGCACCACTACAAGCACAGTTTTGAGGAGGAATTCACCACCCTCCTGCGCAATTGCGGAATCGAATACGATCCGCGATACATCTTCGGATGACGCGGATTTCCGTCGTCCCTCCGGGACTTGAGAACCGTGCGGCGGCTTCATTCCCCACGCCGAGGCGCGGTACTCTCAAAACGTTGCGCCTACGGCGCGCGGGCTCTTCGCGAGCACGGCGAAGATCCTACCCGTCGCAACTCCCCGCGCGCCGAATCCCTCGGCTAGGAGTTCTGGAAGTCCGCACATGTCGTCATGCGCCCGGGCAATTTGCGACAATTCATGCATTAAAGAAGAAAAGATTTACCTAGATTTAACGCAGGGGTGCAATCGTCTGCCTTTTCTGTCTCTCGCCACATCTCTATCCTATTGAAAACAAACAAAGCGAGATGGAGCTCAAATTGCTAACTTAATGGCACCCCCCTACACATGTGAATTAGAAAGACTGCAATCTTCCGACATGAATTTTGCGAGGATGCAGCAAGGAAGGTCGATGAAGAACACAGTTAAGCTGTCCGTTCTGCTCGTTTCTATTCTTGCCTTGGCGGCTGGAGCCTCCGCTACTACCATCACACTCGCTAGTTCGCCAGGCACCACCAACTACGTCGGATATGTTGCAACCAACCCCTACGCCGAGCCCGCGGCCAATAACACCTTCGACAATTCCCAATTGGCATCGGGAAGCGGCGCTGCCGCCATTGCAGTGACGAACCCTGGTGGCTGGAGCAGCGCGCTCACTGGTTCAGTGTGGATCTCCAATGTTGCAAATTCTGGCCCGACCGAGCCCGACTATGTAGCCCCATACGGTTATTACACCTACACCGAGACGTTCATCGACCCCGGTGACACGACGATCGCCAGCGGAAGCCTTTCCATCATGGCAGACGACACCGCAGCGGTGTTGCTGAATGGCACGTTGATCGCAGGTTATGAATCGCTCGGCGACGACAGTCATTGCGCCACCGGGGGCGCGGGCATCTCCTGCGGCGGCAGCTACACGTTCAACCTGGGCGGGATGAACCTTGTCTATGGCATCAACACGCTGACCATCGTCGATCTGCAGGCGGGCACAGGGGGGACAGGCGATGCTGCAGGTATCGATTATTACGGAACCATCACGACTGCTCCGGAACCCCGTACGTGGGCACTGCTCGGCTCCGGTCTGCTCGGCCTGATGTTTCTGACTCAACGCCAGGCAAAACCCTCTGTCATTCACAACGTACGAACTCCCGCCCTCGAGCGGCTTCATGGTACCTCTATCCCGAAGACTGCCTCCCGACCCTGCAACCGCCGCCCGCTGTAGCCTTCGCGTTCAGCACCGGTATTGGCCGGGGCGCGCCGGCAGAGTCTGGATGCCGTCAAAGGCGCTCTCGTCGTAACTCTTCTTTGCAAGCAATTCCTTGGCGGCTGCCTCCGGATGCGGAGGCGGAGACTTGGGCTCCGCTGCTAACCAGTGCAGCGCCGCGTCGCGCGCGACGGCTGTTTCCCCTCTGGCGTCGACCGGTTCTTGCATCGGCAGCGGCGCGATTGATTCGATCGTCATGGCGCGATCGGGATCGCTGGCACTCGCATTGTTGAGAGCCGAATCGTCTCTCGGGCTTGCCTCATTATTCCCCGCAGGAAAAAAGAGCCGTCTCAATGCGCTGAGCCGCGTGGACGTTTCGTAAGCAACCGCATCTTCAGCCTGCGGCGATTCCGCGGCAGGCTTTTGTCCAATATCCGCAGCAAAGAGATGCCCGACTGCTACGCGCGACGAACGCGGTGGGATGAATGCCGCCGCGTCGCGTGCAGGCGCTTCCGAAGGCCACCATGGAACCACTTCCGGCGCTTGTTCGGCTGGCGAAACCTCCGGTTGCGCGGACTCGTCCGGTTGCGCGGAAACTTCAAGGGGCGCAGGCGCAGCGGAACCTCCCTCGGGCGCGACCGGGCACGGCTGCATTGCCAGCAAAAGAGAGATCGGATCGATGTTTCGCGGGACGACGGGAATCGCTGGCCCAGGTCGCGGCGCTGGCCGTGCCTCGCGTTCTTGCTCCACCAGAAGGGACTCAGGTAAAGGCGCTGACCCGGAAAACGCCGCCATCCCCATGCCGTCTCGCCCTGACATTTCCGAGCCTGCGGGTGCAGCCGGAGCGGCGAGTGTGTCTGGCCGAGCGGCATTATCTGTAAGTGCGAGCGTCTCGCACACCGGACTCGGGAGCGCCGCTCTAGAAACAAGGCGTGAACTTCGTGCCAACGTCCATGATGCAACCCTCCTCTGCCTGCGCAGGTGGCGCGCCATCTCGCTCACGGAATGGCGGAAGCTCTCGTCGGCATGGACCAGGTTTATGCGGTTCAGCACGCAACCGACGGCAGCGGCATTCAGGCGAGCGGCATTCAGACGTTTGAGGCTGGTGGCAGATGCGTGCAGTTGCGCACGCGTGGTTTTGCCCGACTCGATCACGAGAATGATGCAATCGGCCTGGCGCGCCATGCGTTCGGCTCGCGCTGAAATGGCGAGCGGCGCGGCATCGATGAGCAGCAGATCCGGTTTGCCAAGTGCTCCCAGCATCTCTTTGATGCGGCCGGCAATCGTGGTTACGCCCACTTCCAGGCCTGCTCCGGTGAAGACGCAGTTTCGCAGTTGGCCATCCTTCGCGGCGTACTCGATTGCCGAAGCCAGCCGGAGCATATGGTCCTGGGCCACTTCGTCCGATACCTCATTGAAGTCGGGCAACTGCGCCATGGGCGCAAATCCCAATATGTCGTCGACGTCCGACGCGACGTACACGCGCGGGTCCATCTTGTGCCGCGCAATTGCGGCCGCAACGCCCATTCCCATAAACCCAAATAGCACCAGGAGCGCGTTGCGGATGACGCCGATGTCCGATGGATTCGCCGGAGGAACTACAGCCTCGGCCGAGTGCGCCGGCGGCGTGGGCTGAATATAGACCAGGCTTTGTGCCGTCAAAACGGGCCAACACCGCACCCCATAAATCACCGCAAGAACCAGTCCAATCAGCGCAAAGCTGAGCGCCAGACCGCGATGCATGCGCAGGCTGCGCTTGAGGTCGAGCCGGAAGCGCGCCTGCCCGGCGTTCGCGGGGCGCGGCGCCGTGAACACCCGTGGAGCACCGTCCGTCAGTGGTGACGAATGCGAGAGCCCGTGGATGTCGAATGTCCGGTTCATAGCACCGCTCCGAGATAAGCAAGGCTTCTGAGCTGGCACAGCGCATTCAAACGCTGCAACAGGTAGGTGGCGCGCACAAATCCCGTCTTGGGGGCAAGAACGATTTCGCCGGGTTGAGAGCAATTGCCCGCGATTTCGCCGGGTTGAGTACGTCGTTCAACGTGAGAACGCGCGAATAGGTCTTTGAGGACCACTGGTCCACCGGCTGTGGACTTATCATGAGGCCCCTTTCGATTGCCTACGCAACTATATGGTGCAAGTAACGGAGCTTTCGTTTCACAATGGTCAGTTTCACCGTAATGGGAAACTCTACGTTCTGCCGCTCCTCCCCCTTATGCAGATGGTCGATCCCCTTGCGGGGTTTCCCTAGCAACTCAGGCGCGCCACGAAGATCGTCCTGGATTTCGGCCTTAGGCGCTGATAATACTGGCCGTGGTCACGCTGGATTGGCCCAGATACGCCTGCTGGCGCCAGGTCGCGAACACGGCGATTGGCAGCCTTCGCGCGGGCCGATGAAACCTCGCAGACAGCGCGGGCCCAGGCGCATGGATTCCTGAGGAAAATCTTGCAGTCCTTACGGACGGAAAGTTCGGCGAGCCTCGCACCACGTCCACGGGTGGCCGTGGGCGATGGGTGCAGTTGCGTTACCCTTACGGCTCAGTGAATCTTTGATGTGTTCAATTCTTGTCAGGAATGGGGAAATAAAAAAAATCTCTGGAGGTCTACAGCGGCGCCGCAGAACTTCTACGTTGCGCGTGGCCTCCAGAGTTCACCGAAAGGGAGTCAAATCTCTTGACTCCGCAAAAATCAGTGCCTGACATCGATGAATGCGGATGGCCTGATTCTTTACAAAGTACAGCTAAGCGTCAAGAAGAACAATGCCGCTAAGGTGGAAACTGCCGATCGGGGAAGTGCGTCCTTGGGTACATCACTACGCGGGATATGAGTAACCATTTTTCGATTACCTAATGTGTACTCGTGCGCCCTCACGCCTCCGTCATGTCCTTGCCCTTGGCCTCGCGCCCCAGCGTCGTCAGTCCCGCCAACGCCAACGCCACCACGGCAACGGTCACGGCCAGCACCGCCGGATAACTGCCCCAGCGCTCGGCGGCCAGCGCCTGTCCTTTGCCGTTCCACGATGTGATGAGCGCGCCCAATTGGTAGGCCAGTCCCGGTGCCGTGGCCCGCACCGGAGCCGGCGACAACTCGGTGAGATACGCCGGAACCACGCCCCACGCGCCCTGCACCATGAATTGCATCAGCACCGCGCCGATACCCAGCGTCACGGCCGTGTGGCCATAGGCGTAGAGAGGAATGACTGGCAGCGCCAGCAAGGCTGCGGTGATAATCGCGCGTTTGCGGCCCCACGTCTCCGAGAGCGCGCCAAAAGTGATTCCGCCGGCGATGGAGCCGAAACCGTACAACACGCCGATCAAGCCGATCGTCCTGGGCGAGAGCTTTGCCGCCACGGCAAGAAATGTCGGATACACGTCCTGAGTTCCGTGCGAGAAGCTCATGAACGCCGTCATCAAAACCACAAGGAACAAAAACGTGGGCAGGAAATGCACCAGTTGCTTCGGCCACGTGGGCGCGGCGTGCAACGCGGCATGAGAGATTCTTTTTTGGTGGCTGTCCGACCACACCGGCGATTCCGGCACGCGCGCCTGTACATAAAGCACCAGCAACGCAGGCGTTGCGCCCATAATGAACAAGCCTCGCCAGCCGATTCCGGGCAGCGCCAGCCCGTGCCAGTGAATCCCGGCAAAGAACAGCCCGAATGCCACCGAGGCCAGGATCGAGCCGAGCGCGTAGCCTTCCTGCAGGAGTCCGGAAAAAGTGCCGCGCCCTTCCTTGGGCAAACTTTCAAATACAAGCGCCGCGCCCACGCCCCACTCGCCGCCCATGGCGACGCCGAAGAGCGCGCGCAGTACCAGAAGCGCGTTGAGCGAAGGCGCAAAGGCGCAGGCCAGCTCGATCACCGAGAATCCGAGAATGTTCGCCATCAGCACCGGCCGGCGGCCGTAGCGGTCGGCCAGCATGCCGAAGAGCAACGCGCCGACCGGCCGGAAGGCTTGCGTCAAAAACACCGCTCCCAAAACCGCCGACGGCTGGGTCCGGAACTCACCAGCAATCGCCTTGACGCAAAAAACCAGCAGAAAAAAGTCGAGACTGTCGAGCGTCCAGCCCAGAAATGCGGCCGCGAAGGCGTGGCGCTGCGAGCGCGTGAGCGTCTGAAACCGGCCGAGAACAGACATAGGCGCGAGGATAGCAGACCCATGCGCCGACTATCTCCGCAGATGTCCGCAGGCTAGGACAATCGCATGAAGGCAGCGAACCATCCGAAGCAGCGGGTTTTGAAAAAGCAAGGCTTCAGCCGTGCCGATAGGTAGATCAAAACGGCCTCGGCTTTAGCCGCTGAGGGATGTCTTTGCCGGCGGCCCCGTTCGATGGAGTTTTTGAGCGGGGAGTGCAGCAGAACCAAACGGTGCCGCGAGGTCTCGCGCGAAAACTATGATTCTGCTGCACCCCCAGAGATGGTTTTACCAGTAAGAAACGGTCAGCTCATCGAGATAGGCTTGGATCTGGCCGGCGCTCGCTGTCTTTCCGTCGGTCTGGAAATTGGTGACCAGTGAGGGGGCCCAGCCCAGCGCAAACGCCGAGTTCACCGTCGCATTGATGGGTTGCTCGGCACCGTCGAGATACACCGCCTGGTAGGTGACATTGCCATTGCCATCCTGTGAGTAGGTGATCTGCACGTGGTGCCACGTATTCTGCGCCCAGTTGGCAGGATTGCATGGCTCCGACGTATCATAAACCCATTTGTCTTGGTACTGGGTGGGCGACGAGCCGGCGTTCTCCGTGTAGTCCCACGAATTGTTCCAGCCGTCGCACTGGAACCCGTAGATGACGGTGTTGCCGTTGCTCATCACCTGGTTCATGTCAAACTCCAGATTGGCTAGACCGCCCGGGGTGGTGTTGGAGCTGATGTAGACCCACGTGTCGTAGACGAAGTTTTCCGCCGTCTCGTCCGATCCGAATGCGGCGTAGTAGAGCTCGCCTCCGTAGTTGGAATAACTGGTGAAGAACTCGAGCGCACTACCGCTTAGCGATGGCGACGAGACTACAGTGGTCGAGCCGCTGGCCGTGGCTACGTTTTGCTGCTCATTCCAGGTAATGAAGGGACTGGACTGGATGGCAGTGACCGTGGATACCGTTGCCGTTTGAGGCAAGGTGGCCGCCGGATTTGCCACCGCTGTAAACGATACCTGCGTGTAGCAACTGGCTCCGGAACTCCCCCACGCTTTGACGTAAAGTGTGTGTGCCTGGCCGAGAGTGAGGTTGGAGTACGACGCCTGCACGTCGATGGAATTGGAGTAGAGGACGGTTGTGGTCCCCTGCGAATCGAAGGAGTATCCCATGGTTGTGACGGATTGCCCATCACAGGATGATGCGCTGGCGACAAGGGTAAAGGGCGATTCGAGATTTGGGGTGCCCGTGGGCTGCGTTACGGTGACCTGAGCAAAGGCCGGGGCGCAGAAAAGCGCCAGGGCGAGTGCTCCTGCGCATTTCACGTGGGTGCGGGGAGAACTTGCTATATCGATATTCATAATATGGAGGCCTCCTAAAGACCTCGCTAAGTTTTGATGCGTTCCGGCGAGGTTTCCGTTTGAGTGCCAGTTTCCGAGCAGTAGGCCACGTGGACGTGAAGAGGGGGAGCCAGATTCCTTGATTCATACGATTGCCCTGGTCCGCAGCCCCGCGTTGCTCTCGTAGCCAACCGTTTACGAGGCCATCCCTATCCCAGAGCAACGGCAAAATAATTGTTGCAACGACTATCTTGTCTAGCGCATCCTATTCCTAAGCAGGAATCCAGGACGTTTGTTCTGCGCCGATGCGGATTGCGGCGCTAATATACAGGCGCATTGCCTGGCCCTGCGTTTCTCTGCGTCACAACAGTCCCTGCACTCAAAGAAGGAGCACATCGCAAATGAAACGACTGGCAATTCTCACAGGCATCGTGGCCCTCGCGGCGCCGCTTGCCCTGGCGCAAACCTCCACCTGGGTTTCCGATCCCAACCACAGCGAAGTCGACTTCAGCATCATCCACATGAGCGTGTCCAAGGTGCACGGCCGCTTCGGCAATGTGAAGGCCACCATCGTCTACAATCAGGCCGATCCCACCAAGTCCACCGTCACCGCAACCATCGGAGTAGACACCGTCGACACTGGCGTGGAGCAGCGCAATAACCATCTCAAAAGCCCCGATTTCTTCGACGCCGCCACCATGCCCACGGCCACATTCACCAGCACCAGCGTGACCAAGAACGGGAATCACCTTACCGTCACCGGCAACCTCACGCTGCACGGCGTCACGAAGCCCGTAGTGCTCGATGTCGAAGGCCCCAACGGATCGATGAACGATCCTAAAGGCCAAGTGCATAGCGGCTTTTCCGCCACTACCACCATCGATCGCACCGCCTTCGGCGTCGGGCCCAAATTTGCCGCAGTCATGCTCGGCGACGATGTTTCGCTCGACATCGAACTGGAAGTCGTGAAACAGTAAGCCGCGCTCGTCCCTCCCCGTCAGGCTCGCCTCAAAAGCCTGGCCCGGGGTTTACTCCCTGCTTGTCCTTCCGCCCTAAACGCAAACAGCGCGTTTAGGATGGGGCACCCGCCGGTTGCCGGTAGCTTTTGGATCAAACCTACCGCTGCCGGCTTCCGGAGCCGTCGCCCATGGCCAATCTGAAGCTCGAAATCCTGCAGGAACCCGCTTTCTCCAGCACCGAGGAAGAAGCGGTTCTGAATCTGCTTCGCAGTTCCGATTGCCTGGAGCGAGCCTTTCAGCAGAAGATCCGCGGCTGGGGTCTCACTGCGACGCAGTACAACGTTTTGCGCATCCTGCGCGGCGCGCATCCCAACGGGCTTCCCTGCGCGGCTATCGGCGAACGTATGATCGCCGCCGAGCCCGATATCACGCGCCTGTTGGCTCGCCTCAAGCGGCTCAAATTCATCCGGCAGCACCGCGACCGGCACGATCACCGCGTCGTCGTGACGACGATCACCGATCCCGGCCTCGATCTGCTGCGCGCCATGGACCCCGCCGTGCTCAGCGCGCCAAAGGAACTCCTCGGCCACATGCACAGCGCCGAGCTGGCAGAGCTGATCCGGCTCCTCGAGCTGGCGCGCCAGCATTGCACGGCCTCGCAGCCGCGTGAATAAATTTGCAGAATCGGGAATTTTGCAGAATGGGGAAGACCAGGAAAATAATTTGCCGGGACGACGGGTGCAGCCTTAGCTGTTGACTATTTTTTGCGCCACGGTCTCTTCGTCAGCGTCCGCTTGAATGATCTTATTGTGCAGGCAATAGAGAGCCAGTTCCAGCCGGTCCGAGACGCCGAGCTTGTCGTAAATCTTGCGCAGATAGTTCTTGATCACCTGCTCGGTGGTGCCCAGTTGGAACGCGATTTCCTTGTTGCGCTTGCCCTGGGTAATGCAGGTGATGATCTTCATCTCTTTGGGTGAAAGGCGCGGCTGGTTACGCGGGCTCACCAGGGCGGCGGCTTGCGCGCGGTAGGCATCAATCACCCAGTTCACCGATTGGTTGTCGATCCAGGTTTCACCCGCGGCAATGCGGCGCACGCAACGCACCAGCAAATCGGGCGAGATGGAGCGCGAGACGATACCCCGCACCCCGCGTCGGTACAGCTCCACCGTGTGGTTCTCATCGGTGGCCACGGCTTGCACAATCAGCTTCGCGCCCGGAGCCATGCGCAACAGGTCCGGAATCGCGTTGGCCGTGCCGGACAGCATGCTTCCTTCCAGCAATACAATGTCTGTGGGATAGCGGTCGATTGCCGCACGTAGGTTCTCCAGCGAGTCGGCCTGCGCCACCACGCGGATATCGTCTTCAAGAGCGAACACCTTGCGTATGCCCACGCGGTAAATCGCCTGTGAATCGGCGAGAATAATGCGAATAGTGCCGGGCTTTACTGAAGTATCTACGCTCTCAGCCTCATTGCGATCTTCCAGGAATTCCATATTCGGCCGCTGCCATGCCAGCCGCTCTCACTGCTCCGCAAATCGATATTCGTCAATTGTGGCTGCGGCGAGATGCTCTTTGTGGCTTGAGGAGCAGCGTACCACACGTCCCGTGCAATGGACTAGAACGTCGTGCGGCGTGCCTAGGACGGAGCGCGGCATTCGCATCGAAAACCGGAGATCTTGGCCGACAGGTAAGGTCCGGTCCAGCGAGAAAAGCACTCCACTGGCGGAGATGTTCAGGGTGAGAGCCGGAATGTCGCCATTGTCCGTTGCCAGTACCACCGGCAGACCAAGAGGAAATCGCACCGCGCAACGTACCTCTTGCTGTCCATTTGCGGTCGCTTGCGCGCCGAACGGAAATCGTGTCTCTACTTTTTGAAGAGCCATAGTAATTGCCCCAATTGAAAAAGAGCAGTGATGCCAATGTAGCGAGTTTTTCGTATTTGGCACAGGGCACTAAAGTTTCCAGATTAGTAACCGGATAGGCTGACAAAACCTGTAACGCACACTGATTTGTTGCGTTTACGTTTCAGTCATCGCTAACGCCGGTGGATCGAAATGCCACATCGGGTAACGCGATTGAGCCGGAACATTTTCGGGGCTGTCCGCTATCGAAGAGCCGTTTTGGCCCCGGTTTGCGGCCCCAGGGCTTCGCATCGCTGAATATCGGATCCTGTATTCCCCCGGCGCACCCAACTGTCAAAGCGAAGATTAGGGGGAAATCCGTTAGGTAACTTCTTTTTTAGGTACTAGAAGTGTACAAAATTGATTACCCGAGTTGAAAATGACTCGTTATAGTGCTTTTGTGGTAGCTTATCTACCCTTTCGAGGGGTAGCCTTGCGCTGCATAAATTTCAACGCGGCCCTTTGGCCGCAGAAGGATATTTTTCATGCGTTCGATCTCGGTGAATTTCCTGAAAGTCGTTCTGGTTGCGCTATTTGCGATTTCTGCTTGCACGGCGAGTGCCGCGTTGCCCGGCATGCCGCCGCCGGCCACTGCTGCATTGCCTGGTATGCCGCCGCCAGCTGCTGCCGCATTGCCCGGCATGCCGCCGCCGACCGCTGCTGCGCTGCCCGGCATGCCGCCGCCGGCCGCTGCTGCATTGCCTGGTATGCCACCGCCGGCTGCTGCCGCATTGCCCGGCATGCCGCCGCCGGCCGCTGCTGCATTGCCTGGTATGCCACCGCCGGGCACTGCAGTCGCCTGATATCTGCCTAAGGAGTTCTACTTCTTTGAACTACAGGGATGAATATGGCGCGACACGTCCGGGGCCATGTTCGTTTCCGGCTTCATTGATGTGGTTCCATCCAGAACGAAACCGTGAGCGTGACAGGATTAGGGTTTGGGGTAGACTGAGCCTGTGAGTTTGGACACCACGCTCTGGCTCGCATGCGACGTTGCTGACGCAGCGGTCATTGCGCTGCTCCTTTACCGCAGTCTGTGGCGGGAGTTCCCGGTGTTCTTCTTGTATGTTGCCTGGGCGTTGATCGGCGACGTAGTGGGCGAGATTGTCCTACGCAACGATCATTCCGGATATGCAACCTGGTATTTAGCTGCGACAATTGGCGATTCCATTCTGCTGTTTAGCGTCCTGGTCGAGTTGGGGTGGTCGATACTTCGCCCGCTTCGCGCTTCGCTGTCACGCCGCGCCTTGGTTCCGGTGATCGGCTTGATCCTGATCGCCGGCGCTGCTGTCTGGCCGTTAGCATCTCTTTCCAGGCTGGCAGACGCGTCGGGGCAAGAGCATTACATTGTGCAGTTGCAGCAGACAGTTTCGATCCTCCAGGTCATCTTCTTCCTTGTGCTCATTGCAAGCGGCCAGGTCCTGTCGATCGGCTGGCGCGACCGCGAATTGCAGGTGGCGACAGGTCTCGGCTTTTTCTCTTTCGTCAGCATCGCCACGGCTCTGCTGCGCGCACACCAAACTTCGTACATCCAGTACAAGCACCTGTTCCGGATCGAAATCGGCGCGTATATTTGCAGTTTGGTCTATTGGGCCGTGTGCTTCGCTCAGAAAGATGCCGAGCGCCGCAAGTTCACTCCTGAGATGCAGCGACTCCTGTTGGCCGTGGCCGGCGCCGCGCATTCAACCCGCGCTTCGCTCGCTGACTCTCAAACTGGCCAGCCGCTTGAAAGCGATCGGCGATAAACGCCGGCACTTGCGCTTGGCCTGTAAGACCTTCCCTTTTACCCCCGGATCGGGAGATGAACAATGACCTTGGAAATTGCATTGAGTGTTGCCTCACTCACCTTGGCTTCGGCCCTTGTTGCTGTCATGGCCTACGGCCGCGTCTTTCGCTCCTCGCCGCTTTTCTTCGCCTATGTATGCTTCGACCTTGGAGCTGGCGCCGCCGCGTTGGCGATCTATCACTACTCGGGTCTTTCCATCTGGTACTGGCTCTCCTTTCTCTTTCAGACTGGGGGGGATTTCCTGCTTTGTCTCTGTGTTCTCACCGAATTGGGAAAGAACCTATTGCGCTCCAATAAGATGTCCCGCCCGCACTTTAATCTGGCGGTTCTGCTTTTTGCCGGGGCTGCTGTGCTGATCGGCGTGCTTGCAAGGTGGACCATTGCGCCCGGCCGTTCTCCGCTGGCAAATATTTGCTTCGTTGGGATGCGTGCCGACAACGAATTGCAATTCGCAGCGTTCCTAGCCCTTGCCGGGTGGAGCAGTTTGCGCAAGCTCCGCTGGCCCGAGCGCGAGTTGCGCATTGCGACTGGGCTTGGTTTCCTCGCTTTCGTGTGGTTCATCATCGCCCTTCTGCAGTTCCAGTGGAATAACGGTCCGGTTTATTTCTGGCTCTACCGGGCCGGACAAGCCGCTGGCATGATAATTCTCGCCTACTGGCTGCACTATTTCTGGATGGTGGATCAAGGATCTCTGGCACGCGAGGATGCGGAACCGGACAGCCGGCGCGGCCGGGATGATTCAGAACCTACGCGGTGTCTCGGCGATGTTAGAGCAGTAGGTGGAGTGGCGCGGGAAGTCGGTGCCATGGAGCCCTTCGGTCCAGCACGTGGCCCGGCTGTTCACCGAGCAGGCGCCCTTTGACGTAGTTGCCCGTTCCAGGGTGTAATAGAAGCAGCGGTGAAGGAGTTCACCCAGCTGCGCTTTTCCTGAGAGCGCAGGTCAACCGCTGTCCATCAGATAGGCCGGACAGATGATGACTCCTGACAGGGGTTCCTGTTGCGGAGTCATGTCGCGGCCTGATCCCCGAGTACTCAATTTGGAGCATATGTCCATGGCTAACGTATGGGCTTTGTCTGCCCTTTGGGTGGGGTTAGCACTTGTCGCAACCTTGCTTGCTATCTGGTTCAAGGTAGCCACAGCACTTTCTGAGATCATCGTCGGTACCGTTGCCCAGCTCGTGATCGGGGCGATTTTTGGGTCCGGCGGTCTGCTAGCCAGCACGCAATGGATCACCTTTCTCGCAGGAACCGGCGCCATCGTGCTCACCTTCCTTGCCGGCGCCGAACTCGAACCTACAATCTTCAAAACCAAGTGGCGCGAAGCAGTGCTTGTGGGCATGGCCGGCTTCATCGGGCCATTCCTCGGCTGCACGCTCGTCGGCCACTACATTCTTGGCTGGTCCGTCCGTTCCAGCTGGCTTTGCGGCGTGGCGCTGTCCACCACTTCGGTGGCTGTGGTTTACGCTGTCATGCTCGAACTCGGCCTCAACGTGACGGAGTTCGGCAAGGCGATTCTTGCCGCGTGCTTCGTCAACGATCTCGGAACCGTAATTGCGCTGGGCCTCATCTTCTCGCCGTTCACGATCAAGACTCTGATTTTTATTGGCGTGTGCGGCGTGCTGTTCGCCGTACTTCCCTTCCTCACCAAACGCTTCTTTGCAAAATACGGCGGGCGCGTCTCCGAGCTCGAAACCAAGTACATTCTTTTTCTTCTCTTCGCGCTGGGCGGCTTGGCCGTGTGGGCCGGCAGCGAAGCCGTGCTTCCGGCATACATGATTGGTTCGGTGCTCGCGGGAACAGTGGGCAAAGACCACATGCTGGTTCGGCGTTTGCGCACTCTCACGTTTGGCTTGCTCACTCCGTTCTACTTCATTCGCGCCGACTCCTATGTCTCAGTGCCGGCGCTCATCGCTGCGCGGGCCACGCTTGTCGTACTCTTCCTGGCCAAAATGGCCACGAAAACCGCCTTCGTTTTTCCCGCCGTGCGCGCCCACCGGCATCAGGGATCGGCCGGAGCTTATTACACACTCATGATGTCCACTGGCCTCACCTTCGGTACCATCTCTGCGCTCTTCGGGTTGAATCATCAGATCATCACGCAGTCGCAATACTCGTTCCTGGTGCCGCGATCATTGCCAGTGCGGTGCTGCCCACGCTCATCGCCAACACGTTTTTCCTGCCAAAACATCTGCTTCCCCCCAAAGTGCACCATCCTCAGCAAAGTGCTACTGCACCTGGACGTGTTGCCTTGGAAGAAGAGGGATAGCCTGCCTCTCGAATCTGACCGGGGAAAGACGATAACCTGAATTAAAGGGGGCATGCGTTGCAGAAGTATCTGTTCATTGCCGTGGGCGGCGCAGCCGGGTCAATTCTGCGCTACTGGGTGGGATCCACGATCTCCGGCCGCATGGGAACCAGGTTCCCCTATGGCACACTGGTCATCAATCTTACCGCCTGCGTCATCATCGGGTTCACGCTCACCTGCTTCGGCAAGCGCGCCGATCTCAATCCCGCCTGGCGATTCTTGGTGCCCATCGGCTTCATCGGCGCCTACAGCACTTTTTCCACCTACGAGTGGGAAACGCTTTCCACGATGCGATCGGGCGCGTTCGCGCTGGCAACGCTCTATGCCGCGGGCAGTATGGTTCTGGGCCTTGCCGCCACTTGGTGCGGCACTGCGCTTGCCGACCTGCTGTAGGAAGAAGCGGGGCTAGCGGAGTTATTGAACCCAGTTCGAGAAACGCTCCTGCACCGTCCCTACGGGACTCACGAGTGAATCCGTCGAATTCGCTTTCCCCACGCTAAAGCGCGGGGCTAACAAGCACTGCGCCTCCGGCGCGACCGCTTGACACCACTGGTGCAAAGCAGACCCCGGCAGGGCAGAGATCGATGGCGCGGCCCCGTTTTCTTGTTCCCTTGCTCCCTTGCACCCGTGTTTCCCTGATCCTCCGCAACCTTTCGCCCCCAAAAGTGTCTGAACACATGGACATAGCAGTCTCGGCGTGCGATTTTTGCACCCAACGCGTCGTTGCTTACCGCGCATCCTATGGAAGTGCACCTCATGGGACGCATTTTCGTCTTTTCATCGCTTATTTACAGAGGTCTGGTGCATACTGAAAAGGAGAGTAGTAGCCATCTTAGCCAGGAGGAGAGAGGGATGCTCTCGATGCGTAAGGTTCGCATCTTTATTTTTGTTTTCATCATCTTAGGAACCTTTTCTTGTTCGCGCGGCCGAGCGCAGGCGGCCTTGTTGATGGAGGAACCCTATGGCATTTTTGGCGCTCTTAACCCAACCGGGCACAATGCCATCTATTTCGAACGCATCTGTGCTGAAACCCCTATCCAACTGCGCCGCTGCCAGCCTGGCGAGATGGGCGCCGTCATCGCCCGCTACGAGGGAATCGACGGCTACGACTGGGTGGCAATTCCGCTGGTTCCATATCTCTACGCGGTCGAAAATCCCGCCAACGTGCCTGCGCATGTGGATCGCGACACGGTGAACCGGCTGCGCAATCGCTATCGCGAAACTCACCTTGAAAGCCTCGGCGACAATCTGACGCCGGGCAACTTTGTGCACGGCGGCTGGACGCAACTGGTGGGAGCGGCCTACGAGCGCCGCATCTACGCCTTCCGTTTTGCGACCACCCGCGAACAGGACGACGCCCTGATCAAGCTGATGAACGCTGGCCCCAACCGCACCAGCTTCGACCTGCTCTTCAGCAACTGCGCCGACTTCTCGCGTGTGATTCTCAATCACTACTTTCCGCGCACCTTCAAGCGCAGCATCTTTCCCGATGCCGGCATGACCACGCCAAAGCAGATCACCTACAAGCTGGCGCGGTATGCGCGCAAGCATCCTGAGACACAACTGACGGTCTTCGAGATCCCCCAGGTTCCTGGCTACCGGCACGGAAGTCATTCCGTCAAGGGCATCGATGAATCTTTCGTCACCACCGTCTATGCCGTTCCCATTGCCATCCTGAATCCGTACCTCGCCGGCGGCCTTTTTGTGGACTACCTGGTGCGCGGCCGCTATCATCTCATCCCCAAACATCCTGAGATTCTAGGACCGGAGAATCTATCGGCGTTGACAGCACCGGCTCTGCCCGGGGAGAATGCGGCAAGCACCGGAAACGCCACCGGCAGGTTCTCCTCCGTGGGGTGGAGTTCTCCGACTCCTGCGGACAAGCCGCTGCCCGCGGGGTTGAACGCAGGCGCACCGCTACCTAGCATCAGTCCCGGCAGTCCCGCTGCGACGCAGACGGCCGGCAGCACCAATCCAGCCCTCTAAGGAATTGGAATCCCAAATGAGTAAGTCAGAGCCGCAAAATCTCAAGAATCATGCGCGATTCGATCCGCCGTATCATTTCTTCCTGACGTTTGTCTTCCTGGCCAACGTCGTCGTGTCGATCGTCTACGCCGTGCACCATTTCTGTTTCTACTCGGCATGGCTGGTGGTGCTGTCCCTAGCGGCATTCGTTGCGCTGTTCAAGATGCGCCTGTATCCGTTGAAGGTGCAGGACCGCGTGATTCGCCTCGAAGAGCGGATGCGCTTGCAGGCGCTGGCGCCCGCGGCGTGGCACACGCAGATCTACCGGCTCAGCGAAGATCAGCTGGTGGCGCTGCGCTTTGCCGCCGACGACGAGGTGGTGGAACTGGCCAAACAGGCCCTCGAACACAACCTCAACCGCAAGCAGATCAAGCAACGCATCAAGAGCTGGCGCCCCGACAACTGGCGGGTGTGAGAGGCAGCTTCTAGCTTTCAGCTATTAGATTTCAGCTCCTCGTAGAAAAGTATTTCTTGACCTCAAGTGTACTATCTGTAATAGTACACACATGATCCCGTTTCGAGTTCAGTTGCGGCCGGGCGTTTCGCTCTTCGAGCAGATCGTCTATGCCGCCACGCGCGCCATGGTGGCGGGCCAGTTGCGCCCCGGCGATGCTTTTCCTTCGGTCCGCGCGCTCAGCAAGGAACTCAAAATCAATCCCAATACGGCGGCGAAGATTGTGGCTCATCTGGTCGCGGAGGGGTTGCTCGAGATGCGCCCCGGGATTGGCACGGTGGTGGCGACGCTTCCCGACTCGACAGCCAGGGAGCGCACCCAACTCCTGGATCAACAGATCGAGGAGTTGGTAGTGGAAGCGAAGCGGCTGGGCATTGAGCTCGACGAGACGCGGGCGGCGTTAACCGCACATTGGAACAAGCTCGGCGGCGCTCCAAAACCTGCTGCAACACGAAAAGGAGACAGTGACAAATCATGAATCCGGCAATTAGTACCGAGAATCTTGGAAAACATTTTGGCCGCACGGCCGCACTGGACGGCGTAAGCCTCGCCATACCGGATGGCGCGATCTATGCGCTGGTGGGCCGCAATGGCGCTGGAAAAACCACGCTGATCAAGCTGTTGATGAACATCCTGCGCCCCAGCGCGGGCTCGGCCCAGGTGTTGGACCGGGATGCGAGGCGCCTCGCCGGCAAGGGGTTTTGCGGCATCGGTTACGTCTCCGAGAATCAGGAACTGCCCGACTGGATGACGGTGGGCGCACTGCTCGATTTTTGCAGGCCGTTTTATCCCACGTGGGATCGTGCTCTCACTGAGCAGTTGGTCGCGCAATTCGATCTGCCGCTCGAGCGCCGGCTGCGGCAGCTCTCGCGCGGCATGCGCATGAAAGCCGCATTTGTGAGCGCGCTCGCCTACCGGCCGCGGCTGATTGTTCTGGACGAGCCGTTTTCCGGCCTCGACCCCTTGGTGCGCGACGAACTGATTGAGAGCCTTCTGGAATTGGCCGGGGAGTCGACGATCTTCGTCTCCTCGCATGACCTGGCCGAGATCGAAAGCCTGGCAAGCCACGTGGGCTATTTGGAAGAGGGGCACCTGCTCTTCTCCGAAGAAATGAGCGCGCTCTCCGCGCGATTCCGCGAGGTCACCGTCACACTGCCTGAGTCGGCCGCCGTGCGGCGGGACGATCCTGCCGCGTGGATTGGAGTGGAGGTTGCGGGCCCCACGATTCATTTCGTACACACGAATTACGATGGCGAGCGAACCGAGCGGCAAGTTGCCGCAGCGTTTCCCACGGCGCTCAGCATCGTCTACGACCCCATGCCGCTACGGGCGATCTTTCTGGCCGTAGCCAAGAGCGAACGCAGCCGCTCGCGCTTGACCCCGACAAATGCAAGGACGGTGAACTCATGAAGCAAATTCTGCACATTTTCCAAAAGGATGTACGCCGGTTGTGGATCGAGATTCTTCTCGCTGTCACCGCCGCCGCGTTGTTTGCCTGGGTGACGCCAAAAAGCTGGTTAAGCGGCCCCATCATGGTGCGGAACCCGTACCAGGAGATAGCCAGTTTGGTTTGTCTTCTCGTTCTGCTCGGTTGGTTTCTGCTGATCGCCCGCCTGATTCACGGCGAAGTTCTGGTCGGCGACCGGCAATTCTGGATTACGCGTCCTTACGAGTGGCCCAAACTGCTCGCCGCCAAAGCGCTTTTTGTCGCACTGTTTATTTATCTTCCGTTTTTGCTGATGGAAGCTGCCATCCTCCTCGAGGCGGGGTTCAATCCACTTCCCTATATTCCCGGTCTTCTCTATCGGCTTCTTCTCATCTCTTTGATCTTCTCTCCGCTCATCGGTCTGGCCGCGGTCACATCGAATCTCGCGCGCATGGTACTCACCATTCTGGGCGTTTTTGTGGCCTTCATTATCGTCGCGTCGACCACGGCCGTGCATTTCCAGGGAAATAACGGTCCTGTGAAGTTCTATAACGTCCCTTTGGGAGGGCTCGCCTCGATCGCGGTTGTCCTGGGTGTTTGCGGCGCGGTCGTGGTGCTGCAATACGCCCAAAGGCGCGTTCTGGTGGCGCGTCTGCTGCTTGGGAGTACACCCTTTCTCGTTCTGCTCACTTCCTGGGCCTGCAATATCAACTTGTCTGTGGACCGGGCCTTTCCGCCGGCCGCGCAGACAGACGCCTCGATCATTCGGATGATTGCATTTGAGCAGGATGGCCAAAGAAGGGCTGCCGCTCACATATGGGGCTCATCCGGGAACGACAACTTTCATAACATCGACACGAAGAAATGGACTTTGATCAAGATCAGTTTGCGGGCCTCGGGAGTGACCGCAGGCGACCGCTGGCAGCTTGACGCATTCCGGCCGACGTTGGCACCGGCGAACGGCGCGCCGGTGAAGCTGGATTGGCAGCCAGGGCAAAACCTCTTCGACAAACCCGACGATCCGAACACACTCAACTACGTAATGCTGGCCTTCCTCATTCCGCGCTCCGAATACGAGAGACTCAAGTCGTCCCCGCTCACTTTGCATCTTGACTTCGCCCTCACGCAGGCAACGCCCGCGCGAACCTGGCGTTTCTCGCTGCCGAAAGGCGACTTTATGATTCCAGATCTCGGTTCCTGCTCGGCAGTCGACGACAGGGCGGGACAAGTGCTGCATATTGCCGGGGTGTTCTGCCGTTTTCCGCTGCGGATGCCGTCACGGGCAACCATTACAGCTCTCCAAACCAGAGGCCCATGCGAGTTAGCGCCAGCGCAGCCCGGTGATCCTGCGCTGCCCATTTCCAGCAGCATCGGAGACTTTGGGACCGCGCCAGCATCTTTTGGCATCTCGCCGATGGAACAAGGCCAGTTCTTAAACGCCCCAAACTACACCAGCGATCCAAAGGTCGTCCCGATCCGCCTTTGCCCAGGGACGCCCGTGGTAGTGACGCAATACCGCAAGGTCCGTGCGGTACAAACCGGCATTACGATTGAGAACTTCAGCCTCCAGGGGCAATAGGTGTAGACAATGTTCAGTGCATTTTCACTATTTCTATAGGGAGAACGGAGTCAGGTTCCCCCCACCCTAGGCGCAAAAACAAAGACGCGCCGAGAGTGGGGCACCCGAAACTTTGTCCCTCCACGATTTGTGAAATTGCGATAGCTTTCCCATCCTTTTCGCAAAGAGCGCGAAAAGGATGGGGCACGGGATTTTTGTGCTGAGTTAATGGTGAGTTTGTTCGTGCTGCCCCGGGTCCCAAATTCGGGACACGGGGCACCCACTTTGCTTTGGATTGCCGTCACTCGGCTTTTTACGCAACGGTTTTGCGCAGGATCTGTTCGAGGCCGTGCCAGTTTTCGGGGTCGTTGGTCTTCACGCAATTCCGTCCCGTGCGTTTGGCATCGTAGAGGGCGTGATCGGCTGCGGCCACCAGCTCTTTCTCCGAGTGCAAGAAGTCCAGAGTGGCCGTAGCAACTCCCGCGCTGATGGTGAGCCACGGCGCAATGGGAGAGTCCGGATGCACCAAGTGGAGGCCGGAGACGGCCAGCCGGGCGGCCTCGGCGATTTCGAAGGCGCCCTCCAGATCGGTGTCGGGCAGCAGAAGCGCGAACTCTTCGCCGCCGATGCGCGCCGCGAGATCGGTGGGCCGGCGCGCCACCTTGGCAAGCTCGCCGGCCAGCATGGTGAGGCAGGTGTCTCCCCACTGATGACCAGCCGAATCGTTGAGCGCCTTGAACAGGTCCGCGTCGAGAATGACCAGCGACAGATGCATGCCGGCGCGTTGCAGACGAGCACACTCTCTGGCCAGCGTCTCGTCAAAGACACGCCGGTTGGCGAGGCCCGTGAGCGAGTCGGTATGCGAGAGCTTCAGCAGCTCCTCATTAGCCAGCTTCAGATCGTTGGTTCTCTCGGCGACCAGCTGGCGCAGCTCGCGCTCGCGGTTGCGCGCGGCAATTTCGCGCAAGCGCAAGACAGGGATGACCGCGGCCACAGGAATCGCAAGATAAATCAGAATCGCCCACCAGCTCAGATACCACGGCGACAGAATGGTGAAGGGAAACACCGCGCCGCGCAGGCTCCAGTTGCCCATTTCGTCCTGTGCCTCGACTTTGAGGCGGTACTTTCCGGGCGCGAGCCCGGCGAACTGCAGCTCGTGCTGCGCAGTTTCGGTCCAGGGTGCGCTGTCGCTGAGGCGATAACGGAAGAAGATCTGATTTTGCCGTGGCGCGTCGAGCACGGCGAAGCGGACACTCATCGAGTTGTTCCTGGCGGCGAATGCCGGATCGTCCATTCCAGAAACATCGTCGCGCCCCACTCGCAATGCCGTGAAAACTACTGTAGCCGGGGCGTCAGATTTCTGGAATGCGCGCGGCTTGAAGCGAGAGAGGCCCCCGCCGGTTCCGATCCAGATGGCCCCATCGGGAGTCTCGGCAAATCCGTTCAGGTTGCAGTCGTTCCAGGCCAGACCGTCCTCGACCCCGTAATGCGTCCAGCGCTGGCCGTTCCACGTGTCCACGCCGCGCTCGGTTCCCGCCCACAAGCGGTGGTGGGAATCGAAGTTGAGAAAGTAGATGCGGCCATCCGTTCCAGGGCGCTCGACGCCGCGTTCGATCTTCATGCCCGTGGCAGTCTTCACCAGGCGATCGATGCCGCCGCCGAAGCGATAGCCGGTCCACACCGCGCCGTCGGGTCCAATGGCGATGGCGTTTACCTCTTGATTGCTCAGGCCGTCGGCCTGGGTCCAGTGTCGCGTAGCGCGATCAGTGTACGCGAACAGCCCCTCTTGACCGCCTGCCCATACCACGCCGTCGTTGGCGATGATCAGCGACCAGAAGCGCCCATTACCTAGCTCGGGAATCAGTCTGTAACTGCTGTACAGGGAATCTGCCACCTGCACGCCGGAGTTTGTGGCCACCCGTAATCGCCGATCGCGGTAATCTGCCACATACACGCCCGAGTTGGTGGCCACCCACAATCGCCGGTTGCGGTCGAAGCGGATGGCGTGGACCATCTTGTTGCCAAGCCCCTGCAGCTTTCCGAACCACTCGATGCGATTCTTGCGGGTATCGACCTGCGCCATTCCATGCATGCCCATCCCGACGAGCAGCTTCCCATCGTCGAGCGGGAGCAAGCTGGTGACTTCAGAGGGCCCGACAGGGTCGAAGTATTTCCACACCATCTGGCCGTGATCGGGGACGCCGTGAAAGAGGCCGCCGTCGGTTCCCACCCAGATCGATCCATCTTTGAGGGGCAGGATCTGGAAGATCACGTCGTTGGCGAGGCCCGAAGCCGCGGAGTACTTCTCCCATTCACGATAGCCTTGCCACTGGGCCAGGCCGCGGCTCGCCATCCCGATCCAAAGCCGATGCTGCCGATCCTCGAGGACAGCATACGCAGTGCCCTCCAGTCCGGCCGACTGGTCCACGTGCTGCCATTGATCGCCGTTTTCGAGGTAAAGACCCCCGGACGAGGGCAATAGCACGCGTTCATCCGAGTCAAGAGACGCTCCGTAAACGAATGCATTCAGTTGTGACGCCTTCTCCAACTGATGAAACTCTGCCTCGCCCGGTAAGCGAACGTATTCGCCAGCGGTGCCCCCGCGCACCCACAGAGTGCCGGAGCGGTCTACCTGGATGGCCTCCCACTCCGCAGCGACGACCCCTACTTCGACTCCCAGAACCGTGACGCCCTTGCTGTCTCTGCGGCAAACCTGTTCGCCGCATCCCCACCAGATGGTGTCTCCTTTGACCAGAACGCCCCAGGCGGCTTTGCCGGTCACGCCCGCAGGCTGCGGAATCAGGTGCTCCTTGTAGCCGCCAGGAGCTTGAACCAGTTCGACGAGGCCCTCATCCGTTCCCAGATAGGTGTCGCCTTCTCCGTCGGAGGCAATGCCCTGGAGCCAGCTCACCGAATGAAACGATGTGGGGATCTTAAGAAACCGATTCCGCACCAGCCGGTAAAGCCCATAGTCGCCGCCGGCCAGAAGAGCGCCATCGGGACCCTCACCGAAGGCGGTGCCGGCATTCATGGGAATGCCCTGCGCCGGCCCGTAGCCTTCAAACCGCTCACCATCAAAGCGGTAAATGCCGTTTTCCGTCGTGAGCCACAAGAACCCTGTCCGGTCCTGGTACATATTCAGGACTGTCATGTTGCCAAGGCCTTCTGCGGTGCCAAGGTAGCGAAAACTGTACTCTTGCGCTTCGAGATCTGCCGGGCCGGCGAACAGGGAAACGGCGAGTACAGCCAGACACAAAGCTCGGCAATTCGCGAGTTCAGCCATTACGCGGAGTCTTCCCCTAGAGTCCCTAGAGAGATCGGCTAAAAGGGGGTTTCGCTTTAGTGGCCTTGTGCATTATTGGACATCCGTTTTGGAGGAACCGCAAGGGAATTAGCGGCTGGGCTGGCGCAGCCGTTCGGGGAACTAAGTGACAGGCGCAAAGACCCTCGTTGGCGAAAAGCGAACCTTGAACGAATCCGTGAAGGCTGGGTCCACAGTTAGCGGTTCCTTTGGCTGCTCCCATTGCTTCCCTTACTGAAATCCACCATTACATCCTGGTTACTACTCGGGCAAATATCGCACCCTATCCGACCTTTGGCTGATTCGAAACGAGTCACCGATTGCATAGAGTGCTTCCAACAACAAGTTTGCACTCGGTTGCGATTGCGTCACGTCAACCGGTGGGCATTCTTGTGCGTCACGAAGACCGAGTGCCAAGGGGGACCTATGTGCAAACGATTATTCTTGCGCAGTCTGATGGCTGTGCTTACGCTGTCCATTCTCGCTTCCAGCGGAGCGATGCAGACACGGGCCTACGCCGCTACCTTTGTACGCGGAGCCGATATCAGCTGGTCGACACAGTTACAAACCCTCGGCTACTCCTGGGAAGATCAGACCCAGACAAAACTCAGCGCGCTGCAGATTCTGAAGAACCACGGCGTCAATCTCATCCGCATCCGCACTTTTGTGAACCCCACCATCTCGTCCGGCAGCCTGGGCGTGGGCGACATGAATCAGGCCGGGAGCATCGCCCTGGCTAAAGCGGCCGCCGCGATGGGCTTTGAGATCATGATTGACTTTCACTATAGCGATACCTGGGCCGATCCGGGGCATCAGACAATTCCCGCCGCCTGGTCCAGCGACACTTACAGCGAAATGGAGACTGCGCTCTATAACTACACCTACGACTTCATGGCGGCTTTGGCGGCCGACGGTATCTATCCGCAGTATGTCGAGGTGGGCAACGAAATCAACAGCGGCCTGCTTTGGCCCATCGGCGAGTACACCAATCCCTCGCAGATGGCCGGACTTATCAACAACGGCTACAACGCAGTGAAGGCTGTCAGTTCATCGACGCAAGTCGTTGTTCATCTGGCTAATCTGAGCGATCTCTCCGACCTCGAGTGGTTTTTCGACCTGCTGAAGGCCAACGGCGGCAAGTGGGATGTCTCGGGCTTCTCTTACTACGATGGCCCCGGCACGCTCAGCACAATCACCACTGACCTGAACGCCATGGCCTCGCGGTATAACAAGCCGGTCATCATTTGCGAGGTGGGTCACACAGAAAGCGACTACATGGGATCGGCCGAGGACGTAAAAACCGCCATCGAAGCCGTACAGTCGGTTCCCGGCAACATGGGACTCGGTGTGATTTATTGGGAACCCGACGCACCCGACGATTCCACCACCAGCAATTACAGCATGGGTGGTGTTACCGAGGTATCGAGCAAGCTGCTGCAGTGGAATACCACCATCGACCAGTTCCTCTTTACCGGGAACACCAGCGGCAACCAGATCATCGACCCCACTTTCTCCACGGCACTCAATGGATGGCAGGTGACCACAACCACGCCTAAAGCCATCTACACGCAATCTGGCGGCGACGGAACCATGCTGTCCTTCTATTCGTCGTCCGCCTATAGCGGCACGGTCTGGCAGGACGTTACCGGGCTGCCCAACGGCACTTACACCATGACGGCTTATATCGAGAATGGCGGCGGCGAAACCACGGCGCAGATGTTTGCCGAACCCAGCGGCGGCAGCGAGATGACCGTCAACCTGCCCACGGCCAGCGGTTGGACCGAGGTAGTCATCGATAACATCCAGGTCACGGAGGGCTTGGCCTACGTCGGCTTTAACATCACTGCCAAGGCCGGCAATTGGGTCAACATCGAGTCGGTCTCATTCACTAATTAGGCGAGTAGGCAGCATCGCGTAATTCAGCCCGGTTCCCAAGTCTCCACGATATGGGAACCGGACATGGTTAGGTGGCCGTAAGCTTCAGAGCGGTTCCAGAATTCTAGTGCCACACATAGCTCGGTGAAAGGTAGCGTTTTCTTGAGGAAAACGCCACTTGGCGTCTTTGCTCCTGAGTACAGCAATTCTGGAACCGCTTTAGCGTCGCCACTTGCGTCCCGTGCTGGGACACCTAAAGACAGTCGCCATTTGAACCGATTAACTTCCATAGGGGATCCCATGGCACTGTTTGAATTCAATGCAGAAGACCAAAAGCCCGCACGCTTTGCCGCCCGGCAGCCTATTCTCACCAGGGACGAGAAAGTGTTCGGCTATAAGCTGTTGTTTCGCACCGGCTTGAGCAATTACTTCCCGATGGTCGAAGGCGATGTGGCCAGCCGGGGCGTGATCGATATGTCGAGCCTGATCGGCCTCAC
Source organism: Occallatibacter sp. (assembly GCA_049521075.1). Taxonomy (GTDB): domain Bacteria; phylum Acidobacteriota; class Terriglobia; order Terriglobales; family Acidobacteriaceae; genus Telmatobacter. The sequence goes on along the minus strand of JBEKPD010000037.1, from coordinate 21,998 downwards.
GACTCTCTCCAACAACCTGCCGGCATTTATCGTCACCACGCGCGACATTCTGGTCGAGGAATATTTGACCTTGCTTCCGCCCGATAAGGTGATTGCAGAGATTCCGGATTCGGTTCAGCTGGACGCCGAAGTTGTGAGCGCTTGCAAAAAGTTGAAAGAGTCCGGCTGCGGGATTGCGCTCAGCAACTTCCGTGTCAACGATCCACGGGAGAAACTCGAAGAGTTCGCGGATTTTGTCAAAATCGACGTCAAGGAGGCGTCTCTGGCCGACGTCTCCGCGCTCACGCGGCGCTATCGCACTCACGGCGCGCGCCTGATCGCCGAAAAAGTGGAGACGCGCGACGATTTCGAGTTCGCCAAGACCGAAGGATTCAGCCTCTTTGAGGGATATTTCTTTCGCAAGCCGGAGATGATGCGTGCCCGCGGCGCGCAATCCTATCGCACCGTGTATCTGCGGCTCCTGTCGGCCATCTCCAAGTCAGACCTTGACTGGAAAGAGCTCGAAGATATTATCAAATCGGATCCCATGCTTTACTACCGCATGCTTCGTTACCTGAACTCGGCCCTCTTCGGCCTGCGGAGCGAGGTCAAAAGCATCAACCAGGCGCTCACTATCCTGGGCGAAGATGAAATACGCCGCTGGTGCCGGCTGAGCGGCATGCTTGAACTGTCGAGGAACAAGCCCTCCGACCTGGCGCTGGCGTCTCTGGTACGTGCGCGTTTCTCCGAATCGATAGGCACCCGGGTGAACTCGGGCGACTCGGACCTGTTTCAGATCGGGCTGCTTTCGTTGATGGATGCGATCTTGGAAATTCCGATGCGCGAGGTGCTGGAGGGATTGCCGCTCGATGATAACGCGAAGACCGTTCTTCTTGAGAATACGGGTCCGCTCTCTCCGCCTTTCGATCTCATGCTGGCCATGGAAGCGGGCGTCTGGCCCCGTATCGAATCCCTGTCCTCCCAACTCGGCATCGAACAGGATTTTGTTGCTAAATCCTACTGGAACGCGATGGAATGGGCCCAGTCGGTCGTGACGGTACCTTAGAGCGGTTTCGATTCACATGTTGGCATCTGAAGATCGTGCAAAGTGGCATTTACTTCCATCCCACAGACGAAGACCTATCTGTGGGGGCCCGGATCGGAAAATGCCACTTGGCCCCGAGGTTTCTGTCTTGAGGCTTCTGTAATGAGCGGAATTGAAACCGCTGTAATCGAGACACGTCGCGAAATCCGGGGTGAGATGCGTCACTGAGTTTTTGCGCCGCGCGCCTGACATTGAAACAAGGAGTCATTAGCAATCCGATGTTCAGGCTGGATTACCTGTCGTGCGCGCTCACTGTGCTGTCGACAGTTCTGATTGGAAGAAAACGGTGGGCCGGTTTTGTATTCGCGGGGATAAACAGTCTGCTCATCTGCTTTATTGGTCTCGAAACACGCCAGATTGGGTTCATCCCCGCGAACATCTTCTGCATCGTGATGTACGGATTCTGCATCCGGTCTTGGATACGAGACAGCCGTGTTGCCGGCGCTGGTGACGCGGTTGCCGGCAAGTAACTACTGGCGTCCTGTCTTCGAAGTTCGCGTCACAATTACTCTGTCATCCTGAGCGAGTTCCGCCGTGCCGGGACGAGTCGAAGGATCCGCATTTCCCGGCTTCGGCTTATTCCACAAACTTCGGGGACACACGCTAGGCCTCGTCGTCCTTTGATTGCAGCGATTCCGTGTCCAGTTCGTGCTCGTGTTTGTAGTGCTCGACTGGCATCTTGCCGTCCCACCAGGCCCAGTTCATGGGATACACATCGGGATCGCAGAAGACCTGGTAAAAGTGCCAGACGATAATGGCCAGCGTGGCCAGAATCGCCTCGTAGAAATGCACGGCCGTGGCCACATCGACCCACCAGCGCGCCAGCAGATCGCCAACCCAGACGTTGGCCCAGATCATGATGCCGGTGACGCCCATCAGCGCCGTGCCCCAGACCAGCGCCCAGTATTCGGCCTTCTCGGCGTAGTTGAAGCGGCCGAACTTGGGCTTCTCCTTGCTCAGGCCGAGGTAGTAGCGCATCGTACCCAAGGCATCGAAGAGATCTTTGGGGCGCGGGGCAATATCCCACAAAAGCCGCCGGCCCTCGCGCGCCATGGCGAGATAGCACACGTGATAAATTCCCGCGCCGATGAGGATGCAGCCCGCGACGCGATGAATGATGCCGCGCAAATGCTCGCCCATGCCCAAGGTGTGCGCAAACCAGGTGTCTGGGAACTTGAGCGCGAAGCCGGTGATGACGAGAACGATGAAGCTTGAGAGCAAGATCAGATGCTGCCAGCGCTGATTCACCGTCATGCGCGTCATGAACGGATTCATCATGCGCCGCCGCGCCACGGCCTTCGCGCGCCAGATGATGGCGTTGTGCAGGAACATCAACCCGATCACGACGAGAATGAGGACGATATAAATCGAGCGCACCCAGCGTACCGCGACGGAGTCAATGTCGTTGGCGCGCGTGCCCGCCACCAGATGCACCGGCGTGCGCGTAAATTTTTGCGTCACGCCCTGGTGGCACTTGCCGCACGTGGCATCGAGATTTGCAGGATTGACGGTCGATCGCGGATCGCCTGAAGGTAAAATGTTGTGCACGCCGTGGCAACTGGAGCAGTTCGCCGCAACCATCGAGCCGCCCTCGGCGGCCAAGCCGTGATAGCTGTCGAAGTAAGTCGTGACGCGGTTGCCCGGAACGCCGAACTCCTGCGACAGCCGCACGCCTTCATGGCAGCGCGCGCAGACGTCGCGCGAAACGTTTTGCTCCGCCACCTGCGCATTGGGATCGGTGTGCCGCTTGATGGAGTGGATGCCGTGGCAATCGGTGCATGTGGGGGCAAGCGCATTGCCGTGCCCCAGAGCCTGGCCGTGAATGCTCACGTTAAAGGTGTTGGCCACATCGGCGTGGCAGGCGCCGCAGGTTTGAGCAACAGAAAACTTCGAGATCGGCGACTTGGGATCGTTGGCGGGCAGAATCTGGTGCGTGCCGTGGCAGTCGGTGCACACCGCGGCGTCTTTCGATCCGTTAGCCACGGCGCGCCCGTGCACGCTCGACTGATAGGAGATAAACGGCTGCGTGCTTTCGCCGTTCGATTGCATCAAAAAAGTTTGCCCGTGGCAGCGGCCGCAGGTGGCCGGAATGTTGGCGTGATTCACGGGCGACTTGGGATCGCCGCCGCCTTCGATCTGGTGCGCATCGCCGTGGCAATCCACGCAGGTGGCCGCGGGGCTCTTTCCCGTCTTGCCGGCTTTGGCGTGAGTCGAGTGCGCGTAGGCCGTCTCGGCATCGGGGTGGCACTGAGCGCAGCTCACCTTTTCCGGCGTCTTGTCGTGCGCCAGGCTCTTCACATCCTTATGGCAGTCCACGCACGCAAACATGCGGCCATGCACCGAATGCTTGAACTTGCTCTGATCGACGTAGAGACTCACCGTCGCGCCATTTGCGTCCGCGGTGGTAAGCGTCGCGTCGCCGTGGCAGGCGAGGCAGTCCGTGTCTTTGAGCTTTTGTGCAGAAAGTGCGTTCGAGGCCCAGGCAAGAACAAGAAGAACGAAGATACCAGCGGAAATCCTACGTGCGGCTTTCACACTTTGAGGAGATGCCTAAGTGAGATTTCCTGCCGTGACTGGAATCACAAGCACAGTTCTCAGCAATCACGTGCCAGCTCGGTTTTCAGCCCCAGTTCCTCTTTGGGTCTGCGAAATTCTTTGTTGATGAGCCATAGCCGGCCTTGCGCATGCCTGCTCATCCAGGGTCAACCCGCACATCGGGGTCTGCATCCTAACTGCGAAGAGTCGGAGAATGGTCGCGGCGCGAAGCGGGCGGCGGCCGGCAGCAACGGCTCGTACGGCCGCTTCGCCGTGAAGTAACGGCTATTTAAATTAGGAATATTTAAAGGAGAATCCGATATGAGGTGCGCGATCACGTTCACCGCGCTTGTTGTATCTCTCATGCTGCCGTCTGCGCTGTCAGCTCAGGCGGCAGAGTCGGCTGTCGGCGATGGAAGTCAAACCATTCCGGCACAGCCTACCGCGACCGGAGAAACCGGCGGCTACACCTTAAACCACGTGGATGTTGGAGTCTATGCCGACTACTTCCGTCTTTCGCCGGCGAACTCGAGCACCAACTACGTCGGTGTCGGCGGCCGCGCTGCATTCAGCGTGCAACCGAATCTGGCGATTGAAGGCGAAATCAACTACGACTTCGCGCGCAACTACACCAGCACCTACACAACGGGAAACGGAACCACAACCACCACAACCTTCGTGACCTCGAGCGTGCGCCCGGTAACGGGGCTCTTCGGACCCAAATTTCAGGTCGGCACGTCAGGTCAGTTCCGTGTTTTCGCCACTGGGAAACTGGGATTCGTCGACTTCAGCACCAGCAGCCCGAATACCGTCACCGGGAATCAGTTCTCCAACGCGGTGTCCGGCATAGGGAGTTCGGGAACGCATCTTGCGTTCTATCCCGGCGGCGGATTTGAAGGCTTCCTCGGGCCCGTCGGAATACGAGCTGAAGCGGGCGATGAGATTTATTTGAACAACGGGACTTACAACAATTTGCGCGTGACCGTAGGGCCGACGTTTCGATTTTGAAGGGGAGCTTGTAGCCCGTAGCTCCAGGTTTAACGCTGCGAGCTACAAGCTGTCTTTTAGCTGAAATATGCCGTCAGCGTCAGCACCAGCAGCGTCAGTCCGACGAAAAGGGCCGTGAATCCCACTACTTTGGAAAAGTTGATGAGCCACAAGGGCGGCGCAAGGCCCACCCTCTTTTCGAGTTTGCCCTGTTTAGCATTCCGCTCGTATTCGAGCGTGCGCTTGTGTTTGAACTCTTCCTCGCTCTCGACGCCTGTAAAGATCACCATGTCCATGGGAAAGCTGTCGGGGCGCAGGTGGGTGTTGACAAAGTGGATGGAGAAGATGAAGAGCACCGCGAGCAGAGCCTCTTCACTGTGGATCACGAGCACCGCGTTGAGCGCCCATCCGGGCAGAAAGTGCGCGAAGAACGGCGCGAACCACATGGCATAGCCCGAGAAGCCGATGACGATCATGCCCCAGAACACCGCCCAGTAATCGAACTTCTCCCAGTAGGCGTAGCGGTCGAAATGCGGCTTGGGACCAAGGCCGAGGAACCAGCGCATGTGGCCGATGATGTCCTTGACGTCTTTCCAATTGGCGACCATCGAAGTCGGGCCCCAGAAAATTCCCTTCTCGCGTTTGATGAATGCGCGCTGGAAGATGTCTTTAAGGTGAATCAGGAAGGCGATGGTCAAGAGCACGGCAAAGAATTTGTGCAGAAAGAGCACCGCTCCGAATCCGCCCACGCCAGTGGCAATCCTGCGCGCCCAGAAGCTCTCACTGAAGCGCATCGGCAGGCCGGTGGCTGCAAGGCCCAGAAACGTGGTGAACAGCACCGCGTGCATGTAACGCTGCTCGCGCGTAAAGCGCACGAAGTATTTTTCTTGGGCGCCCGGATTCGCCGGGTCTGCTGTCTTAGTCTCAGTCAGGGGCTCAGTCATGCTTGCCTCCATTGTCGTTCTTGGTTTTCAGCTGCTGGTAGCGCGAGCGGATGAGCCACAGGATGGTGTGCAACATAAAGAACGTGAGCACACTGGCCAGCAGCAGATTCATGAACAGCCGCACAAAATAGAGGCCGGGATTCAGCTTGCGGTCGCGCGCGTTGGCGTGCGGCTGGTACTTAACGAAACTCGCATTTGCGCCAGCGTGGCAACGGCCGCAGGTAGTGATCAGGTTAGCCGGATTGATGGGCGAGGCAGGATCGCGCGTGGGCCGCACGTCGTGCGCTTGATGGCAGTCCCAGCAGCGCGCCGTCTCCACGTAGCCGCCCAGCGAACCGAGCTGCGAGTGGAAGGTATCGCGGTAGGTGGAAAATTTGTCTTTGTGGCAGTTGCCGCAGATGGGCGTCGACTGCATGCGGAAAGCCGATTCCGTCGGTTGCAGAATGGCGTGCGCGGTGTGGCAGTCCGAGCAGACCGGCGCTTTCATGTCGCCCCTGGCGATGGCCTGCCCGTGAACGCCGGCCTGGTAATCGGCATTGATCTTGGCGTGGCAGTTGCCGCAGGTTTGCGGAATATTCGATTTGTAAGTCGGGCTTGCCGGATCGGTGTGACTCAGAATCTTGTGCGAGCCGTGGCAGCTCTGGCAGTTGGCCGCCACCAGCAGCCCTTCTTTGCTCAACGCGAACCCGTGAATGGAGTCGATGTAATTCGGATAGACGCTCGCCAATCCATGCTTGCCCGCCATGCCGTTGTTGCTATGGCATTGGCCGCAGGTCTTGGGCACGTTGAGCGGATAGACGGCCGAGCGCGCGTCGGTCTTGGGAAAGATTTCGTGCGCGTTCCCGTGGCAGCTCGTGCACGGATGATCTTTGCCGTCGGCGTGCACGCTGCTGCTGAGCTGTGTCGCCTCGTCGGCATGGCAGGTCTTGCAATCCACCGGCGCAACTTTGTCGGGATGCGGATAGCCCTTGATATCCGCGTGACAGTTGGCGCATTGCAGGCTGCCGTGAATACTGTCGCCGAAATGTTTTCCGTCGACAAAGATGCTGTGGCCCGCAGCGTCGGTCATGCTCGAGTCGCCGTGGCAGGTCAGGCAGTCCTGCGCGCGGAGTGTGCGCGGCGCAAGCGCTAAAACCGCCAGGCAGGCTATGAGCGCGAGGCTGCGAACCATTGAAATTGCGTTCTTACGTGCGGCTACATTCATTCCGCCGTCTTCCTTCCCTTGAGCGAACGGGGGACACGCGCTCACCGGCAGTTCCCTGCCGATTCCACCATTGCGACAACTTTGCGGGGGATCGCACTTCCAAGGTCGTTCTTTTAGGAAGGTACTGGCAGTGACAGGTGTCACAAGCGGCACGATATAAATCACATAAAGGACGGCCAGGCTCGGCAATCATGAGGAAGATCACAGAAACCGTGGGATAGAGCTCGGAGTTGAGACCTCCCGAACACTGCCATCCAGCATCTAAGCGAACATAGAAAATCCCTGCTGAGGTGAACGATGAAACGGTCTTTCATTGCGTTGTTTTTGCTCGTATGCTTACCGCTCCTCTACGCTCAGAAGTATCGGTACGGACAGGAACCTCCAACGGCCAAGCCCGGTGTCGACTACCCGATCAAGGTGCACGTCTCCGCCGTTCGGATTCAATTTCAATACGATCCGAGTAGCAACGAACTCCGCACCGGTCCATACGGAGAAGAACTCCATGCCAACGTGGTCCTTGACCAGGAGAAGCTAGAGCTGACCTGCGGCATTCTCTACGATCCTCGCCGCTACTCTCTCAACCTCGTTCCTGGCGACTACACCGCTCGGCTCCTAAAAACTGCTCACCAGGGAGCCACAACTCCTTTCTACGATGAATACGAGCTTCTCCTGCCCGACCGCCATGTCTGGCGCTGCACGGTCACAGGGATGTTCGAGTAGCGCGGCTTCAGGACCGAAAATATCCCTCTGCCCCAAAGGCCGGCCTGGTTCCCGTCGTCTGATGATCGAAGCGAGCCCCGACGTTCGCCAACCAGTACGCCCCAGGCCTCGATTCTGGGACCTGGGATCGGACTCCCGCTCACAATTCATTCGCCATTTACATGCAGCGTGACTTGCCTCACCGGGCGCTGGATATTTCCAGCTTTTATGCTTTTTCACCCTTGGCGAGGCATGGCCGCTCATGTATGCTTGCCAAGCAAATTAAATAGGGCAGGAGGAAGGCACGTGGCACTTACGCGGCAGGTTATCACCTCACTCACCAACGACGGCACCGACATTCTTGGCACCAAGGTTCTGGCCGTCAAAATAGCCGATGAAAGCATTGTCTCCGGATCGTTGCTCACGGTTGAAAGCAATCATTTCTGCGTACTGAAATCGCGCGGTGCGGTTTTGAATGTCTACGACACCGGCCAGTATGCAATTACCACTCCCGACAAGCCGCTGCTCGGCTCCATCGCGCAAGGATTCTTCGGCGGCAACTCGCCGTGGGTCTACGAAGTGATTTACATCAACCGCTCCAAGCTGCTTGTGCGCAGCGAGGGAATTGCGACGAGCGAAGAGATGGCCGAAATGGCCTACCAGGTGGACTACTACATCCATGTGGACACCAAAGACGCCGCTCTCGAACTCATCACTCACCTGCCGTTCAATGGCCATCTCATCGACTTGAAAGAAGTGGCCGACTACGCCGGTCCGGCGATCGAACAGTCGATCAACCAGATCGTGCAGGTCACCAAGATGGAAGACATCAACGAGCACATTCAGGAAGTGCGCGAGCTGGTGAAGAACCATCTTTCCGATTTCCTGAAGATCTACGGCATCACGCTCAACGACCTCAAAGTGCTCATCATGCCCAAGGACGAACGGATGCGCGAGCTGATCTCACTGCAGGCTATCGGCCTTACGCCCATCGAGGCGGTGCGCTACTATCTCGCCCTCAAGATGGCCGACAAGGGACTGGTTTCAGCGCCCAACGCCGCGGCCGGCGTGCCCTTCTTCATCGGCGGACAACCTTCCGGCTTCTATTCCCTCGGCGCCGAGGCGGGACTGCCGGGGCCAACCGGAGGTAAATAGTGGCGGGAGAGTATTTTTACGCTGCCGACGAGCTTGAGCAGATTGCGATCAACCTGTTCTATGGCTGGGGATACAACTTTTACAAGGTTGAGAACCAGCTTCGCGCCGACGATCAGATGGTCCGCTCAAAGGCCTCATGGCTTTTGGGCGAGGCTGCGTCTCAAGTAAGCGCGGCCGAGAGCGATTACCGGCGCGAGTTTCTGCCCGCCCCGACGCGCGCCAAACCGTTTCCCGATGCTGCGGCGGTTGCCTCGGCGCAGAAGCTGGAGCGGCTACATGGCGAGATCAGTGGGCTCGAACAATTCATCCATCAATTGCCAGCGCCCGCAAACGACCGCATGACGCAGCGCTACCGGCTTGAAGCGCCAACACTGGCGAATCTGATTCGTTTCGATTCGCTGCTGGTGGGTCAGTGCGAATTGATGCGCAAGTCGGTTACGGGCGCGGACGGGTTGGCGATCCTTAAAGCGCTGCCGGACCTCGAAGCAGGGATTACGGCGATCCGCGCCACTCTGCACGACCGCGAAGCGGTCCTCATGAATTAGGACTGGCTCTCGGTTCTTGCGGGCCGCGCGACTCATCAAGTCGCGCGGCCCGCGGTGTCTTGGGATACGTGGCATCCCACCCTTGTATGTTGAGTTTCGCGGCGTAACGTAGAGTTGCGTTTTGGCTATGCGGTCACCAACTCTTCACCAACCCTCTGGTAGTCTCCCGCGCTGCTTCCCTCGCATTTGTCCATGATGCCCACTTGGTGTCAACCGCGTCGCGCCATTCGCCTTCCCCTTCCTGTCCAGGTGATACGGGTCACATGCTGCCGCACCCCCACTCGAAGAAAATATAGGCGCTAGTCAGGAGACCTTCCCATGGGCACAGTTGTGATGCCTGAAACGAAAACGATGCTCACCCTCCCCGGTGATGCGGTGCGGCAAATTTTGTGGCGCTATGCCGAGCGGTTCGAATTGCAGATGCTTGTGGCATCGGCGCGCGGCGTGGCGCGCGGTACTGTGGCCCGCATGGTGGCGGCCGGCGAACGCAATACACACGAGTGGACCCCGGCCAAGGACGAAATGCTCGAGGCCTTCGATCGCGCCGGCATCACTGCGGCCTTCATGGAGCCCGAAGAGGGCGGCTTCATCGTCGGGCCCAAAAATCTTGCGCTCGGTCTCGCGGCCTTCGAACTTGCATGGGTGGATGGCGGCGCGGCAACCGCGAGCCTCGCGGGATTTCTCGCACTCTCGCCCATTCACGAGCGCGGCACACCCGAGCAAGTCTTTCGCTATAAGAAGCTCTCCGCTCCGCCGCAGCCCGGAGAAGACCGTAAGCCCTGGCGCGGCGCATTCGCACTGACCGAACCGATTCCCTACGTGGGCGTGGACGCCGGCATGTTGAACGGCAAAGTCCGCATCGCGGAGTGGAAAGACGGCGAGGAGCCCCTGCTTGAAGTAGACAAGCGCGGCCGTTTCATCACCGGCATCGCCTTTGCCAACTTCGTCACCGCCGCGGTGAACACCGACGACGCGCGCATCAAGGGCAGTTGCGTCGTGATTCTGGAAGAGACCGACCCCGGCACCTTCGATCGCGGGACTGCGACCAAGAAGCTGGTGCATCAGCTCTCATCGACCGGCGATCCTGTCTTTAATCTCCGCGTTCCGGCCAACCGCATTGTGGGCGGATACACGGTGAAGGACGGTGTGATTGTCCCCAACTTCAATCACGGCGAAATCATCGAAGCCGTCTTCCGGCGCACGCGCGTGCCCGTGGGATTGATGACGGCGGCGAAGCTGCTCTCGGCCGTCGAGCCGGTGATCCGCTACCAGCGCCAGCGCTTCCGCGGCGCCGAGGGCGCAAAGCCCGGATCGGTGCGCTACGAGCAGGGCCTGCAGCAGCGCGAAGACGCGTTGCATCGCCTGGTCGACATCTGGGCCACGGGCGAAGCGGCATCTTCGCTGGGCTTTGCCACGGCGCGATTGTTTGATGAGCTGGACCCACTGGAAAAACAGAAGATTGCCATCATGCGGCAGCGCGGCGTCGCAGGCGGGCGCGCTGAATTGAAGGCGCTCAAAGAGAGCGAACAACGCGCCATCGAATTACTCAGGCTGAAGGAAGGCAATCCGCACCGCGCCGTACTCGAGGCCGATCCGCTCGTGCAATACGTTCTCAAAGATGCCGAGGCCAATGTGCTCTGTCCCGCAACCAAGCTCTGGAACACCGGCCACGGCGCCAACATGCTGCGCGAGGCCGTGAGTCTGATGGGTGGCTACGGCATCACCGAGGACTGCCCCGGCTTCCTGGCCAACAAGTGGATGGATGCGCAACTCGAAGCCACTTACGAAGGCCCTGAAGCTGTGCAGCGCCGCCAGTTGACCGTCACCATGACCAGCGAGGTCTTCCTGGCGCAGTTTGCCGCGTGGACCGCGGAGATGCGCAGGATTGCGTCGGCGCGTCCCGGCACTGGCGCGTGCACGCTGGCCTCGGCCATGAACCTATGGGCGTGGTCGCTCCACTATCTGCAAAACGCAGTCGATCCTGCCGGCGGCAAACTCTATCACGGGCAGCGCCAGGGCGTGACCTTTGCGCTCGCCGATGCTCTCAGTTGGTTGATGGCCTCGCGTTGCCAGATCCTCGATGTGCTCGAGCTCGAATCGCGCGGCGCTGCCGATGCCGTGGCCGCCGAAGGCTTATCGGGAACAGTCCAATTCCTGAGCGACCTCTGTCACACTCAGGCCGCGCAAGCCGCCGGCGAAGTTTCGCGCATCTGCGCTGAGCTGGTCTTTGGCTACACCCGGCATCCGTCGTGGGAAGAGGCGGACCACCGAAACTGTTTCCTCTCCGGCGAGCTTGAAGAGCTGGAGGAAACGATGCCCGGCATCATGGCAATGGCCATTGATGTCCTTAAGGCCGACGGCAGTCATCCGCAAAAAGCCGGACCGTGCGCGGGATGCGCTGGCTCGAGCGAATTCCTGCGCCTGCAGAGCAAGTTGACCACGTGCCTGACCGGCTCGCGCCTGGCCAAGGATCGCGCCGGCGACACCGTCAGCAAAGTGATGATCCCCGAAGCGCTGGATTATCCCGCATGAATTTTTCAATTGCACAAATCTGCGTGCCCCTGAAGAACCGGGTGCCCCACCTTCGCGGCGTTTTTGTTTTTGTCGCTAAGGTGGGGGGGATCTCGCAGCGATCAAGAGGCCTTGCATGAGTCATGCCATACAGCCCATCGAGATCGACCGCCAGACGATTGATGTCGACATCGCCTGCGTCGGTTTCGGGCCGGCGACTGGGGGCTTTCTGACCACGCTCACCCGGGCCTGGACTGAGAACCCGAGCGATCCTGTATTTGAAAGCCGCGTGACATCGGGCATGCCGCTGCAGGTTGTCTGTTACGAGCGAGCCGACGACCTGGCCGCGGGCGTAAGCGGCGTGGTCACGCGCGGTGCAGGCATTCGCGCGAGCTTTCCCGCATTCGATCCCGCGCAAATTCCCATGGCCGCTGCCGTGAAGCAGGAGCACATTCTCTACCTGCTCGATCCCATCGGCGCCAGCCGGCGTTCCGCGCTCTTGCGTTTTGGAGATCGTCTTCTTCGTTCTGGGCCCGACCGCTGGCTGAAAGACCATGCCTTCGAGCTGCCGTGGGCGCCTGCGTTTCTCCACAAGCACGGCGGCTTCGTTCTCTCCATCGGCCAGTTCAACCAATGGGTCGCGTCGCAACTGATGTCGAGCGGCTTTGTGCAGATCTGGCCCGGCACGCCCGTCGCCGCTCCCATCTTCGCCGGCGTAGCGAACTCGCAGCACCGCGGCCTTGCGGGAATACGCCTTGTCGATCAGGGCGTCGACAAGCTCGGCGCACCTGCCGAGGACTTCATGCCCGGCATGGACGTGCGCGCGCAACTCACCGTGGTGGGCGACGGCCCCGTAGGCGCACTCGGCCAGCGGCTCGACGAGCGCTTCGGCCTGCCCGAAGGTCACGCGCGCCGCGAGTGGGCGCTGGGCATGAAGTTCGTCATCGAGCTGCCTGAAGACACAACGCTCGAACCCGGCACTGTGTGGCACACGTTCGGATTTCCCGAGCCCGAGATCTTTGGCTTTCTTTACGTGCACCCCGACCGGCTCGTCTCTGTCGGCATCTTTGTTCCCTCGTGGCTCGGCAATCCGCAGCGCACCGCTTATCGTTACCTGCAGCACTACCTCCAGCATCCCGCGCTGTGGCGTCACCTCAAGGGCGGCGTGCTGCGTTCCTGGGGCGCAAAGTCGCTTGAGGAATCCGGACTACACGGCGAGCCCTTCCTTACCGGCGACGGCTTTGCGCGCATCGGCGAAGGCTCCGGCTCGACCAATATGCTCACCGGCTCCGGCGTCGACGAGGCCTGGACCACCGGCGTGCAACTCGCCGAAGCCGTCCTCGAGCTCCTCCGCGCCGGTCTCCCGTTTTCCCAGGAAAATCTCTCCAAAACTTATGAGAAACGCCGCCGCGCGAGCGCCGTCGAGCGCGGTGCGCGCCAGGCGCAAAACGCCCGCAACGGTTTTCACAAGGATTTCATACGCGGCCTCGTGGGCATGGCGCTCGCCGGTCTCACGGGTGGACGCCTCTCGCTGCGCGCGCACATTCCGCCCACGCCGCGCCAGATTCGGACCATCCCTTTCGGCAGCGAAGCCGATCTCGAATTGCGCGAAGCTACCGCCGTCGCCCTCAACTCCGGCCGCCCGCTCCACGATGCGCTGATGTCCGCGCGTGGCTGGCCCATGATCGCCTTCGACGGCCGTCTCCTTGTCACGCACCAGGACGCCCTGCTGATGGGCGGCAAAGTGCAGGCCATGCCCGGCTACGCCGATCACGTCCTCTTTCTCGACCGCCAGCGCTGCATCTCCTGTCAGGAAAAAACCTGCCTCTGCATGTGCTCCGGCCAAGCCATCACGCTCGGCCCCGACGGCGCGCCCGCCTTCGAGCGCGAAAAGTGCGTCCACTGCGGCGCATGCCTGTGGAACTGCCCCCACTCGCCCGACGGTGAGCGCTCCAACATCGAGTTCCAGGCCGGCGCAGGCGGACTGCATTCCGGAGAAAACTGAGTGCAGCTATCAGTCATCAGCTCTCAGCTTTCAGGCGGTCGCCCTACCCTCAGCGCTGTCATCCTGAGCGGAGATCGCGTAGCGATCGGAGTCGAAGGATCTGCGGTTGCTTTTCGGCGAACTTCGGCCGCACCTCCCAAGCTCGTCTTATAACAGAACACGATTTTTTGTTCGTGCTGCAACAAACCGGAAAATGAATTCAGACTTTCAACCCTGAGGAATTCAGAAAAAATGGCAACCGCACTAAATATCGTCGTTTGCGCCGGCATCGTTCCGGACCCTCTGCAAACTCTGGAACCAACAACTGGTGCGAACGGTCCGGGAATCAAAAACGAATTGGTTCTTCCCGCAGTCCTCGATCCATGGGCCGCGAGCGCGCTCTATGAAGCCGCAGCTCTTTCTGCTAAGAACCCCGGCAGCAAGCTTTGGCTCGTAGCACTCGGTCCCAAGGCCAAGCTGCAACAGGTGATGATGACGGTCGCGCAAAAGGTCGCCTTTGAGTTCGTCGCCGTCGACGGTCCCATCGGCGGATTCCCCGACGCGCACGCAACCGCCGCGGCCCTTTCGTCCGCCATAGAATCTATTCCAAAACTTGAAATAGCGAATCTGTTCGTATTTGGTGGTTGGGAATCGGCCTCGCGCGGAGCAGGCGTCACCCTGCAACTCATAGGCGAGCACCTCGGCATTGCCGACCAGTTCTTTGGCGTCGACCAGATCAGCCTGCGCGACGACGGATCGTTTGAAGTCCTGGAGCGCATTGAAGGTGGTCGCCACCAGGTCTCGGTCTGTGCCGGCGCACCTGCCGTGCTCGGCTGGGCCACGGGCAATCTGGCAGAGCCGCGCAACAATCCGCAGATCGGCATGGCGAATATGCGCACCATTATGCCCGCCCTGCAGAAAACCGCTGCCGCCAAACTCGACGCGAATTCGCTCAGCTATGTTTCGGTAAGCCTGCCCAAGCAGCAGCGCACCACCCGCGTCGAGAAGAATATGACTCCCGACGAAATCGCCGACGAAATCGCCGCCTGGATGGGGAAAGACAGCTAGAAGCTAGCAGCTATCGGCCAGAGGCCGCACGCCGGAAATTGAAAGCTCCAGAAGAAAAGCTCAAGGAAAAAATATGGAATCGATCCTCGTACTCACCCATGCCGACGAATCCGGCGCCGCTCTCACCAAGGCTTCGCTCGAAACCGTTACCGCGGGCAAGGAACTGGCCGCGCGTTTGGGCGCTCCGCTGAAGGTCGGCATTATCGCGGCCGATGCACAACCCTTGTCCCAAGGTCTGCCGTGCGTAGCACTCGTCGCGGAAGATCCGGCTTTCGCCCAGCCGCGCTTCGCCTCCGACGCCGCGGCCTGCGAAGCTCTTTGCCGCACTGCCAAAGCCAGCATCGTCCTCGCGCCCGAAAGCTCGCGCTTCGCTCGTGTCATGGCCGCGGTTGCGCATCGGCTGGGCGGAATGATTGACACGCACATCACTGCTCTGGCCGGCGCAGAATCCGTCGAGGCCACGCGCTGGTTCTATCGCCAGCGCATTGAGGCCGTAGTCACGCGCACCGCGCGTCCGTGGTTTTTGCTTTTGGATTCCGGAACCCACGCGGTCTTTGCCGGCGAGTCCGCGAACACACAAATCGAAACTGTCCCAGTCACCCTGCCCGCGCTGCGTACCGAAGTCACCGGCATTCGCGCCCCCAAACAGGACGAGCAAACTATTCGCCCTGACGCCAAGCTCCTCTTCGTCGCCGGCGCAGGCTGGACCAAGAAACAGCCTGACGGCGCAGTCCACACCGACCAAGCCGCGAAGCTCATCCTCGATTTCCTGCGTTGCTCCGGCGCGTCGCTCGGCAGCAGCAAGTCACTCGTCGATCAGGGCGGCGAAGGCGCGTCCGTTCTTCCCTTCCTTACGCATCTCAATCAAGTGGGGCAAACCGGCTCCACGCCGCGACACGCGAAAGGTTTCTCGACTTGCTGCCATGGCGAAGAGCCGCACGTTGTCGGCTGGCGTTTTATTGGCGAGCGCCGCGCCATCTCGCTCGATCCCAACTGCGGTTGGACGCGCGGCAAAGCCGACGTCGTCTACATCGCCGACGCCTTTCAGGTGATGACGAAGTTGAACGCTCTTCTACAAGCAAAGAGCTAGCTCGTAGCTTGAGACTTGTGGCGTCTCGCCCTTAGCTACTGGCTGTCGGCTTCTCCGTAATGTGCCGGGGATTCACAGGGCTTACAACGGGCTGATTTAGGATGGAGGATTGGAGCCGTCGAAACCCCATGAAACCCATCACTGAATTCATCAAGCACCATTACCGTCACTTCAACGCCGCGGCCCTTGTGGATGCTGCCGAGGCCTACAACAAGCTGCTCGCCGAGGGCGGCAAGATGTTTGTCACCATCGCCGGCGCCATGAGCACGGCCGAGCTGGGTTTGTCGCTCGCAGAGATGATCCGCCAGGACAAGATTCACGGCATCTGCTGCACGGGCGCCAACCTGGAAGAGGACGTTTTCAATCTCGTGGCGCACGATTTTTATGAGCGCGTCCCGCACTACCGCGACCTGACGCCTGCCGACGAGGCAGCGCTGCTCAAGCGGCACATGAACCGCGTGACGGATACGTGCATTCCCGAGATGGAAGCGATGCGGCGAATCGAAAATGAGGTGCTGGCGGAGTGGGTGAAGGCGGACCAGGCCGGCGAACGGTTTTTTCCGCACCAGTTTATGTACAAGATTCTGCTTTCGGGCGTGCTCGAAAAGAGCTACCAGATCGATCCCAAGAATAGCTGGCTGTTGGCCGCGGCGCAAAAGAACCTGCCCATGTTTGTGCCGGGCTGGGAAGACGCGACGCTGGGCAACATGTACGCGGGCCATTGCATCACGGGCGACGTGGAGAAGGTGCACACCGTTCGCACCGGCATCGAGTACATGATGGTGCTGGCGGAGTGGTACACCAACACAACCGCCAAAACGCCGCTGGGTTTCTTCCAGATTGGCGGCGGCATCGCGGGCGATTTTCCGATTTGCGTGGTGCCCATGTTGCACCAGGATCTGCAGCGGGATGGCGTGCCGCTGTGGGCGTACTTCTGCCAGATCTCCGATTCGACGACGAGCTACGGGTCGTACTCGGGCGCGGTACCGAACGAGAAGATTACCTGGGGCAAGCTGGGAGAGAAGACACCGAAGTTTATTATCGAGAGCGATGCGAGCATTGTGGTGCCGCTGGTGTTTGCATATGTGCTGGGCTGGTAGCGGAACAGCTCGTAGTTCACAGGTCGTGGTTCACAGTGAAGGGTCGTGAATCGTGATTCGTGGGTCGTGGGCCAGTGAAGAAGAGAAAGGGTCGAAGAGTGACGATTCGGGCTCGGATTACCGTGATGCTGGTGCTGGTGGGATTGTGCATGGCAGCGCACGCGAGTGCGCAGGAGGACCGCGGCTTGTGGAGCGCGGCGAGCAAGAATGCGCACGCGATTACGGGCGACATTTCAATCGGCGAGGCCAAGGTAACTATTAACTTTGCCACGTTTCCGCTTGCCGTAATTCGCCGGCTGAAGCCGGTGGAGGTGAGCGCGGTCTTCGATGCGGACGTGAACGCGGGGATCGAAGGCACACTTTACCGGCTGCGCGTGCCGCCGGGCCAGTACATCGTGAAGAAGAATACGCTGTGCGGCGGCGAGGAGACGCAGTGGATGGCGACCTACGCTACGGGACACACGCTCAAGGTGGCGTTCTTCTCCGGCGACGACATGCCGGTGTTCACCTTCGACACGATGCAGAATACGACCACGCTATGCGGGACGTATGTGTACGGGCGGTAGCGCCGGAGTTTAGTTGTCAGGCAGCACCGTGAACGTGCCGCTTCTCCCGGGTCCGCCGGCGCCTTCAAACGCAGCCTGGCCCAATCCGGGCATTGCAATCTCCCACTTCGGCCCTTCGAGTTCCGGCATGGGCCGCGCCTGGAAGAGCTTCTTGCATTGGTGGGCCGTCCAACGGGCCCAGCGCTTCGACTTCTTCCGCCGCGCGCTGTCGGTGGAGATCCCCGTGCCTGCGTACATCTGCCGGTAGAGTTTGGAGAGGAAGATGAATCCGAGCCGGGCGCGCAAAGTGGGAGTGCAGGAAGACCGTTCCCAGATGGCGGGCCATGAGTAGAACCGGTCCCACACTTTTTGCGTGCGCATGCGGATTTCGTCGGGACTCATGGTGGGATGCGGCGTAAACATCTTCGGCCGCACTTCAGTGGGAATCATCCAATAGCGCGTAATGGGCACGCCGCCCACCATCATGGGGTCCGCAGCCTGCTCTTTTTCCCAACGCCCGAAATCGACGGTGCCGGGAAACGGAGTCATCATGACAAATTGTGCAAAGGTGACACCGGCCTTGATCGCCATTTCGACCGTCGCGGTGAAGGTGGCGGGTCGATCGGTGGGCAGGCCGAAGATGAACGAACCGAGAACGTGAACACCGTGCTGCTTGAAGGTTTGCAGTTGCTTGGCCAGAGCCTCGCCGGAGTAGTTCCAGTCCTTATAGACCGCCTTGAGTCCCTCGGGCGTGACGGCCTCGACGCCCACCAGCGCGCCCTTGATATTGGCCTTGCGCATGGCGTCAAGATAGTTCGCGTCTTCGCCGGCCTCCATGGTCATTTGCGTGAAGAACACCATGTCTTTGGGCAGCTTGGCCAGCTCTTCCATCAACGACATGCGCTCGTTGCGAATGGCGGTGAGCTCGTCGAGCTTTGCCGTGTTGCCCTGCTCCCGCGCGAGACGCAGATCGGTAAACGTGACGGGATAAAAGTTGTCATCGGCCAGGGCAATGAAGCGAAAACCGAGCCGCCGCAGCGCAATGATTTCGTCCACAACATTTTGGAACTTCCGCTGCCGCGGCTTCTGTCCATCGGTGCGCCACACGCTGCAGAAGGAGCAGTGCTTGGGGCAGCCGCGAATGGTTTGCACTGAGGCCCACATATATTTCGCGGGATCCATGAGGTCCCAACGCGCAGAGAGAAAGTCGCCGCCCTCGATCCGCCCGCCTTCGTAGACCTTCTCGGGCGTGCCTGCGAGGCAATCGGTGACTGCTTTTGCCCAGGCGAGATCGCCATCGCCTTTGACGACCGCGTGCGCCTCGCCGCGCTCCAGCGCTTCGTCAGGAAATAGCGTGGCGTGAATTCCGCCATAGACCACCCAGGCGCCGCGGGCGCGCGCCATGCGACCGACAGCGTAGCCGCGCAAAGCATTGCCGGTGTGCACGCTGATGCCGACAATATCTCCCGGCTGTATGGACTCAGGCACAATTCGCTCGAGAGATTCATCAACGAGAATGGGATCTCCAACGAAAGTGGGTGTGGCAGCGGCGAGCACGAAGAGCCAGCGCGGCGTGATGACCGCGGTGCCAAAGGAATTGTCGCTGGGATTGACCAGATGAACGCGCA
This sequence comes from Occallatibacter sp., assembly GCA_049521075.1. GTDB lineage: Bacteria > Acidobacteriota > Terriglobia > Terriglobales > Acidobacteriaceae > Telmatobacter. The sequence continues at coordinate 2,919 of JBEKPD010000037.1, read as the reverse complement.
CGTGGACCAACCTTTCGCCGTACTGGTGCGGTTGGCTTCACAGCAATTGCAGGGATGCCGTAATGCGAGTGGACGATCGGAAGCGGCGCCCTAATGAGGAAGATGCCGCGCTAAAGCTGCGCTACGGCGAATTGAATCCGAATTCAATGGTGCGCGTTTCAAGGGGAATTGACCAGAAATATCCTTGCCATTCTTACTGGCTGCGAAGACTCTTTCCCGAGAACTTTTCCCCCCTGGACTGTTTCACCAATCCTACAGGTATTCAGCGGGAGAAGGTGATCAATATTGACCGCCCTCGTAAGAAGAGCCGAGTTTTCATGGAAAGGTGAGGGATTGACTGCGGTCGGCCCTCAGCCGACGCGCGAGCACTCCTCGGCCGGAATCGGCACCTGCTCGACAATTTCCAGGCCAAACCCTTCAAGCGCGGGGATGTGCATGGGCGTGTTCGAGAGCAGGCGGATGCGCTGGATTCCCAAGTCGGACAAAATCTGGCCGCCTAGACCGATCGCGCGCAGGATGCGGCCAGTGCGGGCCTGGGCGCCTTCGCGGGCGCGCAGCTCCTCGTGGAGGATGAGGCGGCCAGATTGCTCTTCGCGCACTTCGGCAGGCACCGCGGAGCCCTCGGGATTGAAGGCCGGCGCGGGAGTGCGATCGATTTCGAAGCCGCGCGAGGTGTTATGCAGATAGAGGATGACGCCACAGCCGGCTTCGGCAATCATCCGCATAGATTGATCCAAAACCTCGCGGCATCGGCAATCGGCCGAGAAGACGTCGCCGGCGGTGCATCGCGTGTGCACGCGGACGAGCACAGGATGCGGGCAGGGCGCGTGCACCTCGGCAGTGGCGCCGTTGGCGACGGGGGCAAGACTCGGATTAGAGAGCGGTTCTGGAAACGGGCCCGCGTGAAAGGCGGGGCAGCCGGGGCAGAGGTCGCCGCGGATGAGCGCGATGTGGCTTTCGCCGCCGTTCACTTCGCTCTCGTAGGCGATCATGCGGAACTCGCCGTGGCGGGTTTGGATAAGCGACTCGCCGGCGCGAACGATGTAGCGCTCGTGGCGCAGGCGGTAGCGGATCAGCTCGGCGACGGTGAGGATCCTGAGGCCGTGCTCGCGGCAGAAGGGGATGAGATCGGGGACGCGGGCCATCTCGCCGTCGTCGCGCATGATCTCGCAAATCACCCCTGACGGGTTGAGACCGGCCATGCGGGCGAGATCGACCGAGGCCTCGGTTTGGCCGGCGCGGACCAGAACGCCGCCGCGGCGCGCGCGTAGCGGGAAGACGTGGCCGGGACGCGCGAGATCGGCAGCGGTGGTGTGGGCGCCAATGGCGGTACGGATGGTGTGGGAGCGATCGGCGGCCGAGATGCCCGTGGTGACGCCCTCGCGGGCCTCGATGGTCTCAGTAAACGCGGTGCCGAAGCGCGAGGAGTTCTGCTGCGTCATGGGCGGCAGGCGCAGGTAGTCGGCACGCTCCTCAGTGAGGGTGAGGCAGATGAGGCCGCGGCCGTAGCGGGCCATAAAGTTGATGGCCTCGGGAGTGACGTGCTCGGCGGCCAGCGTCAGGTCGCCCTCGTTCTCGCGGTCCTCGTCGTCGACCACGACCACCATGCGGCGGGCGCGGATTTCGTCGAGCGCGCCGGGGACGTCGGTGAAGGGCGGCTCGGGGGTGCGGGAGGAGTTGGGCATAGCGCCACTTTATTTTCGCTTATCCGAGGAGCAAACGCCAGAAAGGGGTGGGAGATGAGGGAGGATAATTCCAAATTGGCGGCGACACACTCACAACTTCATCACGGCTGTCATCCTGAGGCGTAGCCGAAGGATCTGCGGTTGCTTTTCTCTGCTACCAGTCACTTCTTCCGGAGTACCATGTGCTCATGCACGAAGGCGCCTACTGCACCTCCATCATGGCCAGCCGCAGCCACACGCTTTACATCGGAGTGACGGGCGATCTCCTGAAGCGTGTTTTCCAGCACAAATGGAAGGAGCATGGTGGGTTCACCGCGCGCTACAACTGCGACCGTCTGGTCTGGGTCGAGCGTCACCAGCATGTGCAGACGGCGATCGCGCGAGAGAAGGAACTCAAAGGCTGGCGGCGCGCAAAGAAGATCGCACTCATTGAATCTGTCAACCCAACCTGGGTCGACCTGAGCCGTGACTGGTACGACGTAGAACCTGCAGATTACCGCCGCGCACTGGACCACATGAATTCCTAAGAAGCAACCGCGGATCCTTCGTCGCTACGCTTCTCAGGATGACAGCGCATGGAGGAGCAGGCATGACGAGGGTGCTTAGCTCATTTCTATGGGTCAGCTGTTTAGCCAGCTCTTTAGCCCGTCTACATCCGTTTCCTTGAATTTTTGTGCTTCCTTTGTGTGTTCCTCACACACAACAACCGGGTAGTCCGTATCCACATTTCTGTGAACCATATCAGTGAATCTCAGTGTATTAAGCGCTTCCTTTTCGCATCCTCTTTTTTCGCATTTTGTCGCCATTCTTTGATCTCCGTTCAGGGCATTGCTGCATTCAGTTCGTTGCTTAATACGCCTACTGCGCAACGCCAAAGTATCTCTCGACTAATTCGTTATATTCTGCAGTTGACTTACAAAGTTGAACTGGCTTGCCGGGGATGAAGATTTTGCACATCGTTGGCGTCTCCCCATGGGATTCAATCCAGCCATAGGCCGCATATACCCGCCCGCCAAAGGCATCGTAAACAGTGTCTACAACCGTCGCGGGCTTCCCACCCATTACGTAATAAACACGGACGTAACACACATTCACCGACGGGTCGTAGCGGCTTGTGTAGATGCTATAGGGTGCGCTCCCCCCTGTTTGCTCGCGGAATTTCTTTGCGGCTTGCTCATCGCACATTTTTTGCTGAGTCAAGGTGGCCGCTAGTGGCGTGAACAGGGACTGTGCT
>JBEKPD010000036.1:0-53854 GCA_049521075.1 Occallatibacter sp. | reverse complement strand
TCAGGCATGTGACCGGTCCGTACCACCGTACCCCCCCTCCCCCTACTACTCGCCCTACCCACCCCCTATGTTCCGGGAGTCCTGAAACCTGCAACCTGAAACCTGACGCAGCCCCTATAGAAATCGCAAAAAACAAGCTGTGAAACTGTGAAGCCAGGAACCGGCAAGGAATCAGCCGCTTACAGTCAAAACCGCCCGGTCACACAGAAACTGTGAAACTGTGAGACGCTCAGGGTTTGAGCCACAACCTAAACCTCGCACACCATCGCCAACTCGCCGGCTCGCCGCCTCGCTCCCGCTCTTTCCCGTTCTCCTTCCAGGTGAAATAGACTCGACTTGTCGACTATTTCCCGCGAAGGAAACTATTCCCTTGAAAAAAATCATCCTCTTCGCCCTCGCCGCAGCTTCCGCTCTGCTTCTTTTGCTTCCAGCTCTCCACGCGCAGAAGCTTCAACTCACGCCGCAGACGCAATCCCAAGCGCCTGTCTCGCTTGAAGACCGCCGCAAAGCCCTCAACGATCTCTTTCACGAGTACTGGGAAGACCGGCTTAAGCACGAGCCCGAATTCGCCTCCATCATTGGCGACAAGCGCTACAACGACCAGACCAGCGACTACTCCGTGCAGGCGGTCAATGACGAACTGGCACGCGAGCAAAAGTTCCTGTTGAAACTCGCAGCCATCGACGCGACTGGATTTACGGACCAGGAAAAGATCAGCCAGGATCTGCTCATCCGCAGATTCGAACTCGACCAGGAGAGCGCGGAGTTCAAGGATTGGGAGATGCCGGTAAACCAGATGGGCGGCATCTACAGCGACTACCCGCAGCTGGCGGCCGAGTTGAGCTTCGCCACGGTGAAGGACTACGACGACTGGATCGCGCGCCTGCACGCTTTGCCTACAGCCTTCACGCAAGTCACCGCAAACATGTCCATCGGCATGGAGGATGGGCGTGTGCCGCCCAAATATCTGCTCGAAAAAACCCTCGACCAAGTGAAGGAGCTGGCCAACCAGAAGCCCGAGGACTCGCCGCTCGCTCTACCGCTCAAAAACTTTCCCGCGGCCATTTCCGCAACCGACCAGCAGCGGATCAAAACCGACATGCTCGATGTCATCGCGAAAGAAGACCTGCCCGCTTACTTGCGCTTCGCGCGTTTCCTTGAGGTGAGCTACGTTCCCGCGGGCCGCCAGAAACCCGGCATCGATTCCCTGCCCGACGGCAAAAAGTACTACCAGTTTCTGATTAAGCAAACAACCACCACGAACCTTACCGCCGACCAGATTCACCAGATCGGTATCGACGAAGTAAAGAAGGACGAAGCCGAGATGCTGGCCATCGCGCAGAAGCTCGGCTTCCAGGATTTGAAGAGCTTCCGCGAGAGTTTAAAGAGCAATCCCAAGCTGCATCCGGCTTCAGCCGCTGCGTTGCTAGACGCCTATTGCGGCTACCTGAAGCCCATGCAGGCTAAATTGCCGGAGCTTTTTGGCACGCTGCCCAAGGCGCCGTTCGAAGTGGTTCCGGTGCCTGAGTATGCTGAGAAGACCTCGGCGCCTGCGTACTACCAGACCGGCACGCCCGACGGCAGCCGTCCGGGACGCCTCTTCATCGACACCTATAACGCCACTGGACGCAATCTCTATGGCGTGGAATCCATCGCCTATCACGAGGGCATTCCCGGCCATCATCTGCAGCTTTCCATCGCGCAGGAACTGACGGGAGTACCGGAGTTTCGCAAATACGTCCACTACACGGCCTACATCGAGGGTTGGGGACTCTACGCCGAGCGGCTGGGCAAGGACGTTGGCTTCTACCAGGATCCCTATTCCGACTACGGCCGTCTGGAGGCCGACATCTGGCGAGCCATCCGCCTGGTGGTCGACACCGGAGTGCACAGCGAAGGCTGGACCCGCGACCAGATGGTTCAATATTTCCACGAGCACTCGAATGTGGATGAAACCAGCGTCCAGGCAGAGGTCGATCGTTACATCGCATGGCCGAGTCAGGCGCTGGCCTACAAGATCGGGCAGTTGAAGATTCTGGAGTTGCGTGCCCACGCGCAAAAGGCGCTGGGACCCAAGTTCGACATCCGCGCCTTCCACGACCAGGTGATCGACTCGGGCGCGTTGCCGCTCGACGTACTGGAGCAGAGAATCGACGCGTGGATTGCGGCTCAAAAGGCTGCGGCGCAGTGAGCGCCAGCAGAGAGAAAACGCGCCTCCGCATGATATTCTTTCGAGTTCCCATTCAGGGCGGCTGATGCCGCTAATCTATTGCTGCCGATGCGGCTCAAGCAGCGGCTGGAGAGGGTTTCTATGAAGCGTTTCATTGTATTGATTGGTCTGATTTTGGCGTGCGAATGCGGCTTGCATGCACAGGCCGCGGCGCCTGCTGCGGGTCCTGTGGATGTGAACGTGTGCGACGTGGTGAAGAGCCCGGCATCGTTCGACGGCAAGATGGTGCGCATCAAGGGCACGGTGGTGGCCGGCTTCGACGAATTCATCATCAAGGATTCGACCGATCCCAATTGTGGATTCCAGGAGAACGGAATCTGGCTCTCCTATCCGCAGGGTTCGAAGGCCAAGTCGGGTGCGGTGGCGATGGTGACCGTGCAGCCGGCGCACAACTTTGCCGGGAGTTGGAAGGCGCCCGCGCGGACGCCGGTGACGCTCGACAAGAGCAAGGACTTCAAGCAGTTTGACTCGCTGCTTACGCAGTCGCACCAGAAGGGCGCCGACATGTGCCTGGGATGCGCGCGCTACGAGGTGACAGCAACGCTGGTGGGCCGGTTGGACGGCGTGGCCAACGCGATGCTGAAGCGCGATACTTCCGGCAAGGTCGTGGGCTTTGGCGGATTCGGCAATATGAACGCTTATCCGGCGCGGCTGGTGCTCGAGTCGGTGTCGAACGTGACTCCGAAGGAGATCGATTACTCGAAGACCGACGCGATTACGAAGGGCGATTCGTCGACTCCACCGCCCGGGAGTGGGTCCGGGTTCGACGATCCGCTTGCCCTTGCGCAGCAGGTGGCGTCGCACATCTCTGCCGGCCCGGGAGCCGATGAGGCCAAGAAGGCTCTCGCAGTATTTCCCAAGTCGCGCGAGCAGAATGGCGTGAGCCTTGTGTATGGAGTGAGCAACGAAGTTCCGCCGGAGGAACCGGCGGCGAAGGACTCGCCCGACGGCGTACTCTACACCTGCACTCTCAATCGAGATCGTCTGCAAGGGGGCTCGTTGGCGGTGGCGCTGTTCCACGTGGGCAAGCATGTCGTGGATCTGCGTGGCCCGAAACCTGGCAACGAGGACGCCCCGCTCTACATTCAGGAGAACGACTCCTGGGTGATCACGTCGATCGCAGCCATTGTGGGCGGCCAGAAATATATGACCCTGCCCGGCGCGTACCTGTTCTGGAATGTCGCCTGGCCTGCCGATGAGCGCAATGACAAGATGGGAGCAGCGCTGAAGGATTACCTGAACAACGAGGCGATGCTTGGCCAATAGGCCTTTTGTACTGACGTCTTGCAGAATGGCGCTGGCCGAGTGAACGGCCGGCGCCTTTTGCTTGCGGCACGCACCAAGAAGTCTGCGCGAATGGGACGGCGTGCGCGTATTCTTGAATTTGAACTACGACTTCATGTGAAGGAAGATAAAAAATGGCTGAGATCGCCGTTGAGGCGCCGGAAGTTCCGGCGCAATTGCCTAAGGTGCGGGTGGCCGTGCTGGGCGCGGGCAAGATGGGCGGCATTCTGCTGCAGGCGTTCTTGAAAGAGAATCTGTTCACCGCAGATCGCATTCACGCGACCGTCGCCCACCCCGAGCGGGCGATCGCTCTGAGCACGCAGTGGGGCGTGGACGTTAGCACAAACAACCTCGAAGCCGTGCGCCAAGCCGACCTGATCCTGATCGGCGTGAAGCCCTTCCAGGTTCCGGATCTGATCGCGGAGATCAAGCCCGCGCTCACACCGGCCAAGTTGCTGGTATCGTTTGCCGCATCGGTGAAGACGCGCGCCATTGAAGAGGCTGCGGGGATGGACATCGCCGTAGTGCGCGCCATGCCCAACACGCCCTCGGCACTGGGCGCGGGAGCGGCAGCCTTGTGCCGTGGACGTTTCGTCAAGGAAGAACAGATGGCGCTCGCGCAACGCATCTTCGAGACCGTGGGCCGCACCGTGCTCGTGGATGAGAAGCACATGGACGCGGTGACGGGACTTTCCGGCTCGGGACCGGCGTATATCTATATCATCATCGAGGCGCTGGCCGAGGCCGGGGTGAAGGTGGGTCTGCCGCGCGATATCGCGACGCAGTTGGCCGCGCAAACCGCCTACGGCGCAGCCAAGATGGTGCTCGAAACCGGCTACCATCCCGCGCTGCTCAAGGACGCGGTGACCACGCCTGCGGGATGCACTATCGACGGCATTCTGGAGCTCGAAGAAGGGGGCTTGCGCGTAACGCTCATCAAGGCCGTGATGCGGGCCACGGAGCGGGCAAGGCAGTTGGCCGCCGGATAGATGCAAAATTCCCTCAAAAGGAGAGGTCTTGAACATTCGTGAAGGAACAAAAAGGATGCGGCGCCTGGGGCAGGCGATGTTTATCGCTCCCATTCTCGCGTGGGTGCTGTACAACCTGTACGAGATACAGCCGACATTCACGCACTCCGGTTTCAGCGGCCTCGAGTACCACTTCTCCCTCAGGATCCTTGCCATCATGATCGTGTGCGCGTGTCCCGGCGCGATTCTGTGGGCCGCCGGCTGGGTGGTGGAGGGGTTTGCCAAAGACGCCAAGTGAAACGGCGCTTCGCACTCTTAGCTCATGCAACGCCCAACCTGGCTTCCCAACTATTTACCCGAACTTGACGGACTGCGCGGCCTAGCGATTCTCGCCGTCGTTCTCTATCACTGTCACCCTCGCCTGCAGGGTACGTGGATCTACGGTGCGTCGTTGTGGGGCTGGGCCGGCGTCATTCTTTTCTTCATTCTCAGCGGATTTCTCATCACGTCCATCCTGCTCACCACGCGCGACAAGCCGCGCTACTTTCACAATTTTCATGCGCGCCGCGCGCTGCGCATCTGGCCCGTGTATCTTCTGCTGCTGGTTGTGGTCTATCTGAATGCACCATGGTTCATCGGCCCGAGCGTGGGTGAGGCGATCAAAACCGCGCCGTGGCTGGCTTACTTGTTTTGCGTGCAGAACCTGTTTCATCTGGCACTACCGCCGGCCATCCAACCCACTTGGGCGCTGGCCATCGAGGAGCAGTACTACTTTGTGTGGGCGCCGCTGGTGCGCGTGCTGCGCCGGCCGTGGATGCTTGCCGCCGCTCTGGTCGGCGCACTGATCGCTTCGCCCGCGCTACGCCACATCCATCTGCACTGGATGACGCCCACGAATACGCTCATTCACCTGGACGGAATTGCGTGGGGCAGTCTGCTGGCGATCGGAATGCACACGCTACCTTTCAGCCGGCGCACCTGGCTCTGGATGGGACTGGGCGGATCGGTGCTGGGGTTCCTCGCGGCCGGCACCATCGCCGGCGGCACGGCGTATCTTGACTCGGCGCTGGCCGTGGGTTTTGCGGGAATGGTGCTGGCGCTGATCGCATCCACGAGCGCGCGAGGCTTCATCAATAGGGTGCTACGCTCCGGACCGTTGGCCTTCTATGGCCGCATCAGCTACGGCCTTTACATGATGCACATCTCGGTGTTCGTCTTCATCGGCTCGTTCGACGCGGCGATGGACCGTTACGGCATTGCAGGTAACCTGGCGGTGGTTGCCATGCGTTTGGCCGTGAGCACACTTTTGGCCGCGGTGCTTTGGTACGGCTTTGAATCGCAGATTCTCAAGCTGAAGAAGTATTTTTGATACCGGCGCGCTTTCCGGAAATGGCGCCAGCGCGGCAGGTGCGATATTCTCTACTGTTCACAAAAAGGAGATGTGGTGATGTCTCGTATTGGTGTGTCTTCGTTCTTCCTTGCCTTGTTTTGTCTTCCTTCGTGTGGAAGCGGAAGCGGACAAACTGCGTCAGCTTCCGGGGAGCCAGCGACCACCATCCGCGCTATATCCGATCTTGTCGTGGTGGACGTGGTGGCGAGCGATTCCCAGCAGAATCCTGTGCATCATCTCACCGCTGCGGACTTTACGGTGCTTGAAAACGGTAAGCCGCAAACCGTGAAGGTCTTCGAAGAGCATCAGACACAGCCCTCCGCGCCCTTGCCGGCGCTGCCCAAACTCGATCCCGGCGTTTTCACCAACTATTCGGTTGCGCCGGAGAACGGAGCCCTCAACATTCTGCTCCTAGACAAGCTGAATACGCCCATGGATGCGCAGAGCGTGGTGCGCGACCAAGTGCTGCAGTATCTGAAACAGATGCCGCCTGGCACACGTATCGCCATTTTCTCGCTGACCACGGAGTTGAGGCTGCTTCAAGGATTTACTTCGAATTCCGAGATTCTACGTGCGCTCGTTGAGGGCAAGAAAGGCAACCAGGGCGCCTCACCGCTACTGAATAACGTGATGGAAGGCGATCAACCGGGCGCCGACGACATGGCCTACGACACCCTGGCCGACGGGCTGGGCAACGATCCTGACGCGGCGACGATCTTGGCGAATTTCCAACAGTTCGAGGCCCAGCAGCAGTCGTTTCAGTTGCAGCTCCGTGCCCGTTATACGCTCGATGCATTTAATCTGCTGGCGCGCTACATGAGCGCGCTGCCCGGCCGCAAAAACCTGATCTGGTTCTCCGGCTCGTTCCCCATCAGCATTTTGCCCGATGGAGACCTACAGAATCCCTTTGCCGTTGTGGCGTCGTCGGAAGATGAGTTCCGGGAGACCGTGGACTTGTTGGCACGCAGCCAGGTGGCCGTGTATCCCATCGATGCGCGCGGCCTGATGGTCGCTCCGATGTTGAGCGCGACGCAGAGCGGCTCTACGATGAACAGAAACCCGAATGGTTTTGCCAACGCAAGCACAAAGTGGTTCCAGCAAACCGCTGAAGAACATGGCACCATGCAGCAGATGGCCGACGCCACAGGCGGAAAGGCGTTTGTGAACACCAACGGCCTGAAGGAAGCCGTCGAAAAGGCCATCGACGCGGGTTCAAATTACTACACGATCGCGTATACGCCCACCGATCGCAAGTGGAACGGGGACTACCGCAAGATTCAGGTGAAGCTTGACCATCCAGGAGTGACGCTGGCCTACCGCCGCGGCTATTTTGCCAATGATCGCAGTACGCTGAAGCAAGGGGGGGCGCAAAACGCCAAGCCCGATGCCAATCAGTACTCCGCGCTCCGCGCCGCTATGCTCCACGGGGGCCCGGACCCCACAGAGTTGATCTTCGCGACCAGTGTTCGGCCCACATCAGGGGATACGGAGCCGGCGCTTGTGCCCGGCAACCAGGCCTCAAAAAAGACCTCGGGACCCTATCGCCGTTACGCGGTCACGTTTATCGCCAATCCGAAAGAAATGAATTGGACAGTAACCCCTGACGGAGTGCACCACTGTGTGTTGGAGTTCAGAACTTATGTGTACGATAACGACGGAACCCTGATCAATGGCCAGTTCAACGGCATTAATGCAGCGGTTCCGGATGCAAAATTTGCCTCGATGCAGAACGGTCATTTGCGATACGTTCAGCAGATCAGTGTTCCCGCGAAAGGCGACTACTACCTGCGCCTTGGCATCCGAGACGACGCCACAGATCACGTGGGTGCAGTGGAATTCCCGGTTGCCGCAGTAGCTAAGTTGTCTCCCGTTGCGATGCCTCTGCCTGCGCCGCAACCGAAGTAATCAGATGGGCCAGCGGCCGACGATCACGAAAAGCGCCATGAGGAAGAGTGCGAAATCAAGCACCGCCTGCTCTTTGCGCCGCATGTGATAGATTGCAGCTCCGATCATGAGGACCGCCATGCCCGTGGCGCACGTTCTGACGATCATGTACTCGGGAACCATGCCGTCGGACGCGTAAATATCAGGTATGAGCACACCGAACGCCAGTAGCACCTCTAGAAAGCCGACGATCCTGGCGCTGAACGGCGTCATAGTAATGTGAATGTCCGCTCGGCTTTCAAGCGCATGCACCAGTGGCGCATACGCAAAGAGCTTGGCGGTTCCTAAAGTGAGGAAGACCCCTGCCAGAGCCACCTGTCCGATCCAGATTAAACCGTTCATTTTCCCTCGCCCCCAACTCGCTTTGTGTCCTCCGCGCGAACTGTACAACTGTATTAGTTGCACAAAAGAGGACGGACGAAAATAGCGTCCAGCCAACGCTTCGCGAGAAGCTCCCGCGCCAAGGTCCGGCTACGCCCCCATGACGCTGCCAGAGTAGCCCTGGATTGATCAGCATTATATAAAGAAATCATGAATTCGTCATCTGCCAGGTGCAAACCAACCAATGATCCGCATCCGAGAAGCAAACACAGAAGGCCGGACTTCTGATTTAGTGGCGAATTTGGGTCGAAGAAGCCAAATCGAATGCTCCTCCAAGGCGCATAAATGATTGAAATTAACCCCTAATGCGGCCATCGCCCTACTATGACAAAAAGCGCCAATAGGAAGGTGGCAATGGCTGGCGATGCCGATTCGTTGCGACGGACGTGATAGATGCTCGCACCAACCATGAGTAGCGCAAGGCATCCTGCCGCTAAGCGAGCGAGCAGGTAGTCGGGAGACAATGCATCCGGCGTCCAGGCCGGCGGCAGGATGACGCCAACCGCTCCGGCGATCTCCAGCAGGGCTATCGCGCAACCCTGAGTTTCGGTCATCTTAATGGGCGCAGTAGCGTGGCGCTGTTCCAGTGTCTTGACCAGCGTTTTATAGGCGAGCAGCTTGGTCACGCCGGTGACGAAAAAGACGGCGGCAAGCGAGATCTGTCCAATCCAAATCAACGTGTTCATTTCTCCTGGCCTCCTTGATCTCCTCATCTTCACGCGTGATACCAGTGGATGGATTAAGCATTGCGGCAACCGATTGAAACCCGTGTGGAACTCAGCTGTCAAGATCGCAGAGGCACATTGGCAGCCGGGGTTCTATGGTTGTTGACTTGCCTGCGTCCATGTTTTATGAAATAACAACCATTCTTTCAACCGTATGTGACATTAATCACCCGGCGGTTCGCACCACACTGCTAGGCTTGAGACAGCACGCGAATCCCTTTTTGCGAGGTGTGCCATGGGCGACACTGCGAACTGCGAGACTGCGATTCAGAGCCCGTTGAGCTCCGAGTTGCTTGCGAAAATGGACGCCTACTGGCGAGCGGCAAACTATCTTTCTGTTGGCCAGATTTATCTGAAAGACAATGCGCTGCTGGAGCGGCCGCTCGTACTCGATGACGTGAAGCCGCGACTGCTGGGCCACTGGGGCACCACGCCCGGCCTCAACTTTCTTTATGTCCACTGGAACCGGGTGATCCGCGAACGCGGGTTGGACATGATGTACGTCATCGGCCCGGGGCACGGCGGTCCGGGAATTGTCGCGAACACCTATCTCGAAGGCTCATACTCGGAAATCTATCCCTACATCGGTCAGGACAAGGACGGCATCAAGCGGCTCTTCCGGCAATTCAGCTGGCCCTACGGCATACCCAGCCATGTTGCGCCCGAGACGCCGGGCTCCATCCACGAGGGCGGCGAGTTGGGCTACTCGCTGGTGCACGCGTACGGAGCGGCGTTCGACAATCCCAATTTGATTGTGGCCTGTGTGGTGGGCGACGGTGAAGCCGAGACGGGGCCGCTAGCGACAAGCTGGCACTCGAACAAATTTCTGAATCCTGCCACCGACGGCGCGGTGCTGCCCATCCTGCATCTGAACGGCTACAAGATCGCCAATCCCACAGTTCTGGCGCGCATTCCGCACGCGGAGCTGGAAGACCTGATGCGCGGCTATGGCTATGAACCGTTCACGCTCGAGGGCGACGATCCGGCGGTGATGCATCAGCAGGCCGCGGCGATTTTCGACACCATCTTCGATCGCATCGCGGCCATCCAGAAAGCCGCGCGCCAGGACGGAGCCACGGGGAGGCCCGCGTGGCCTATGGTCATTCTGCGCACGCCCAAGGGCTGGACGGGGCCAAAGTTTGTCGACGGCAAGCCGGTGGAGAACACGTGGCGCGCGCATCAGGTACCGCTAAGCGAGTTGCGCGAGAAGCCCGAGCATCTACACCAACTCGAAGAGTGGATGCGCAGCTACAAGCCCGAAGAACTGTTCGACGCCAAGGGACGATTGCGCGACGACCTCGCGGAGATTGCGCCCAAGGGCCGGCTGCGCATGGGCATGAACGCGCATGCCAACGGCGGATTGCTGCTGCAGCCGCTGGTGGTGCCCAACTTCCGTGATTTCGCGGTGAAGATCGAAGGGCGCGGGCGGCAGGATGTGGAGTCGACGCGCATTCTCGGCCATCTGTTGCACGCAGTGATGCAGGCCAACATGGACCAGAAGAACTTCCGCGTCTTCGGTCCCGACGAAACCGCGTCGAACCGCATCGGCGACGTCATCACGGGAACTGGCAAGAGATGGATGGCGGCGACACTGCCTGTCGACGAAGAGCTGTCGGCCACCGGCCGCGTGATGGAAGTGCTGAGCGAGCACCTGTGCCAAGGATGGCTCGAAGGCTACCTGCTCACTGGCCGGCATGGGTTCTTCTCCTGTTACGAGGCCTTCATTCACATCATCGATTCGATGGTGAACCAGCACGCCAAGTGGCTCAAAACCACGCGCGAGATTCCCTGGCGTAAGCCCATCGCTTCACTCAACTACCTGCTGAGTTCGCTGGTGTGGCGGCAGGATCACAACGGCTTCTCGCATCAGGACCCGGGCTTCATCGATCACCTTTTGAACAAGAAGGCAGACGTTGTGCGCATCTACCTGCCGCCCGACGCCAATACGCTGCTCTCGGTCGCCGATCACTGCCTGCGCAGCCGCAATTACATCAATTTAATTGTGGCCGGCAAGCAGCCCGCGCCGCAATGGCTCACGACGGACGAGGCCATTGCGCATTGCACGACGGGCCTGGGCATTTGGCCGTGGGCGTCGAACGACGAAGGCAACCCCGAAGTAGTGATGGCCTGCTGCGGCGATGTGCCGACCATGGAGGCCCTCGCTGCGGTAACGATCCTGCGCCAGCGCATTCCCGACCTGCGCATCCGCGTGGTAAATGCCGTGGATCTGATGGCGCTGCAGCCGCAGTCGGAGCATCCGCACGGACTGCCGGACGAGGACTACGACCGGATCTTTCCACCGAGTGCGCCCACAATTTTTGCTTTCCACGGGTATCCGTGGCTTGTCCACCGGCTCACCTACCGGCGACATAATCACGACAACCTGCATGTGCGCGGATACAAAGAGGAAGGCACCACCACGACTCCTTTCGACATGTGCGTGCTCAACAACATCGATCGCTTCCAACTCGCAGTCGACGCAATCCACCGTGTGCCGCGGCTTGCGCCGCAGATGGGCGCCGCGCAACAGTGGTACTCCGAGCAGATTCAGCGACACAAGCTATACGTTTCCGAAAACGGCGACGATCTGCCCGAAATCAAAGATTGGCGTTGGCCGGAGAGATAGCGTAGTTAGCGTTGCTTGCGGAGTTAGTCCGAGCTTCGGAGGCTCTCTTATTCCAATAACTACGCAAGCTCCGCCCAACATAATTATTACGAAAGGGTCAGTTTATTCATGTCTTCATTGCCGGTTTTGGTTCTTAACAGCGGTTCTTCTTCCATCAAATTTTCAATGTACGAAGCCGACAACGGCGAACGCACTAAGCTTTTTGAGGGGGCGGTCGACGGCATCGGCACCGACCTCGGCAAATTCTGGATCAAGGACGCCGGCGGCAAAAAGCTGGTGGATCAAACGCCGCCCGTGCCCACGCGCTCGGTGGCTTTCAAGCTCGTAGCAGACGCTCTGCACTCCGGCGACTTCCCTGCCCCCGCGGCTATCGGCCACCGCACCGTGTGCGGAGGGCCCACCGTCCGCGAGAACCAGCTCATTACGCCGAAACTAATCGACGAAATCGAGAGCTACGCGGCGCTTGCGCCGCTGCACACACCTATCGCCGTCTACATCATGCGCGAGGCACTACGCCTGTTTCCCGGCATTCCGAACTTCGCCATCCTCGACACGTATTTTCATCGCACCATGCCCGAAGTTGCCACGCGCATGCCCATCCCCACGGAATACGCCGCCTTGGGCGTGCGACGCTACGGCTATCACGGCATCTCCTACGAATCGATCATCTACCAATTGCGGCCCCACGTGCCGGATAAGCTCATTGTGGCGCACCTCGGCAATGGCGCATCGATCTCGGCAATTCTGCAGAGCCAGTGTCTGGACACATCGATGGGCCTGACGCCGACCGGCGGCATCATCAGCGGCTCGCGCACCGGCGATATCGATCCCGGTGTGTTGATCTTTATTTTGAAGAAGCTGGCGGAAACCACTCCGAACACGGCTGAAGCCGCCGAGAAACTGGAGACCGTTGTCAGCAAGAAGTCGGGCCTGCTGGGTGTGAGCGAACTCTCGAACGATATGCGTGATTTGCGCGACGCCATCGCTGCCGGCAACGCCAAGGCGCGTCTCGCCGTCGACAAGTTCTGCTGGACTATCGCGCGCTGGATCGGCAGCTATGTGGCGGAGCTGAACGGCCTCGACATGCTGGTGTTCACCGGCGGCATCGGCGAGAACGACATCGTCTCGCGCGCCGAAATCTGCGCGGGATTGGGCGCGCTGGGCATCGTAATCGATCCTGAGCGGAACAACGTGCGCGGCGCGGCGATCATCTCCACAGAAAACTCGCCGGTAACAGTGCGCGTGCTTCCGCCGCTCGAGGACCTGATCATCGTGAACCATGTGGTGCGGCTGCTGGGCGGGTAGCGCGGTCGAATCGGCAGCTTTCGCGCCTTTCCAATACGCGCTGGCGGCGCTTCGATCTCCTGAAGCGCCGCGTTGTTTTACACTGGTGTGTTCATTGCGGGGTCATCTTTCATGTCTGCGACTGCCGTTTCCGTGCACACTCATCGTCATCCTTCGCCCGCGTTGCAGCGCTTTGCGTGGAGCGTGCTGGCGTTTTTCATTGCCACAATTCTCTGGGGCGCCGTCGTTCGCGCAACTGGCTCCGGTGCCGGCTGCGGCGACAATTGGCCGCTCTGCAATGGCACGGTGATGCAGCAGTCGCCGACACTGCACACGATGATTGAGTTTTCACATCGAGTCTCAGCAGGCGCAATCGATTCGATTCTGGTGCTGGCGCTGGCGGTGTGGACGTGGCGCAGAACCGGCGCGGGGCATCTGGCGAGATGGGCGATCGTCACTGCGATCTTCTTGACCGTCACGGAAGGGGCACTCGGCGCTGTGCTAGTTAAGATGGGCCTGACGGCGCAGAGCCGGTCGCCGCTGCGCGCTCCGGTAGAAGCGCTTCATTTCTCGAATACGCTGCTGCTGCTGGCTGCGCTCACACTCACCGCGCACTTTCTTGGCCGCCATGCCGGATTTTTGCGCGGCAAGGTTCGCATTGCCGCGCCGTTTGTGGGAATTGCATCGGTAGTCTTAGTACTTGTGGTCGGCGTCACAGGATCGTTGGCCGCGCTCGGCGACACCCTGTTCCCGCCGAGTTCGCTCGGCGCCGCGCTCGCGCAGGATTTTTCTTCGGCGAGCGAATGGCTGGTGCGCTGGCGCTGGACGCATCCCACCGTCGCCTTCCTGGCCAGCGTCTTTCTCATCTGGCTGCTGGTGCGCGCCGCGCGACAATGTTCGCATCGGGGCTCGCACTGGGACAACCGCGCACTCTCCGCGCTGGTGCTCATCCTGCTTGCGTTGCAATATGTGCTGGGCATTCTCGACGTGGCGTTTCTCGCGCCCCTCTGGCTCCAGATCGCGCACCTGCTCGGCGCCGACATCCTCTGGTCGGCAATCGTCGTGTTAGCTGCGCGGCTGACAATCGAGCCTGTGGAGGCGAGTTAGTGGGTCAGGCAAACAGAAAAGGCCCCGTTGCGGGGCCTATTCTGTTGAGAGCGGCTTAGCACAGCGTTTACTCGTCCAGAGCCGGATGGTAGTGGCTTTCCCATCCCAGGTAGCGCGCCGCTTCGTGCACCGCCTTTGACACATCGCTGAAGTTCGCGGCCACGTGGTGCTCGAATCCCTCGCGGCAGATGTACTTGAGCAATTTCTGCAATTCAGGGATCTCCGCTACGCCCGCGCCACCAAAGGTTTCGAGCGGATCGTCGGTGAAACGACCGGGACCCGTGTAACCGCGCACCACGCCGCGGCGGTCGTCGGTGGAGTAGCGCGCGAAGCTCATGGCGCCCGATTTCACGCGGCCCACGCAAGTGCCGAAGGTGTTCTCCTTGCCCACCGTGCCGGCAATGATCTCCTGGTAATCCATGCGCACATCCTTGAAGAAGTGCTTGGGCAGGTTGGAGCAGTGAAAGCAGACGCACTTGTTGGGATCGGCGCCGTAATTGTTGTTCCAATCGAGCAGGGCGGAAGGCGTTTGCGAGGCCAGCGCCATCATATACATGCTGAGCACGCCGGGCACATCAACCTCGCAGGCCGAGGGAATCAGCTCGTTCGACATCATGCTCATGATGGTGCAAGGCACCACACCGAAGAACTCTTCCATCGAGGTCCAGCACTGCACGGCGCTGATGTTGATGTGCGATTGTTTCATCCAGCCATCGATCACCGCTCCCAACTTGGCCATCTTAAGCAGCGCGGCATCGGGGATGCCCGAAGTGGTCACATACTTATTGATCGCCGCAAGCTTGGCCTGCGCGGCATCGTCAGTGTCCTTCATGCGGTTAATGCGGCCGAAGATTTCCGAGAGGTCGATGGTCTCGATGGTGATACCCGAGGTCTCGAATATGCGCTCGGAGTAGCGGACGGTGTTGAAAGCCGTGGGCCGCGCGCCGATGGCGCCGATGCGGAGATTCTTCAGGCCCTTCACGATGCGGCAAACCTGCGAAAACCACTCGAGATCGGCTTTGAATTCGGGCGACGCCAGCGTTTCCGTGTGCAGCGTGGTGAGCGAATAGGGAATGCCGTACTGCATCATGTTGTTGCAGCAGCTCATCTTTCCGCAGAAGCTATCGCGACGGTTGGCGATGGTCATGGTATCGGCACGGTCGGGGGTGGCCTGCACCAGCACTGGAACTTTGAGTCCGGAGAGGCGGATAGCATCTACGATGCCGCGCTCTTCGCCGAAGTTGGGCAGCGTCACGATGATGCCATCAATCTCGTCGGCATGTTTCTTGAAAAGTTCGGCACACTTCTGCGCCTCGGTGTAGGACTCCACTGCGCCGTAGTGCGACTCCTCCGGGCTGAGCACGATGGACCGCGCACCTGCGGCCTCAAGAACTGCGATGATTTCTTCACGGCCGGTCTTGGCCAGGTGATGCGGGAAGAAGCCGCGATTTCCCACAATGATTCCGAACGTCATTTTGCGCTGCGCTGCCATGTTCCTGCTCCTTTTGTAACTTTTCTGCCTTTACGGTTCGTTTTCCTCAGGGACTAAGCCCCATCGTTTTCTTTGTGAGTTCTTGCGGCACGGCTGAAACCATGCTCTTTCACTAGATCTTGAATCAGCGCATTGCCAATTCTTAAGTGCCCGTCCTACTTGCTGCGGCCGGGACGAAACTTGACGACGTACAACACGCCCAGAGCGGCAAGCAAGGCGCCCCACCATACCGGCGTATGCAACTGGACCAGTTGCACGTCCGCATAGACTCCCGTGGTCCACTCCACGATGCCGTACCCCAGAATCATGGCGCCGTAAATGGTGAGCAGCACGCCAATGAAAAACCAGATCGGAATTCCCGAACCATGCATAGTCGTTGATCCCTTCCTGCTTCACGTTCGCGCATGTCTTCCGCGCTAGACGAAATCGATCTGTTTACCAGAACAAAATGTTGAGCACTGCAAAAATGATTACCGCGACGATCGCCCAGGTCCACTCCCGCTTGTACCACGGCGCCGGCTCCTCGGTCGGGAGCTTGGTAGCGCCGTAAACGAGTCCCTCCAGCTCTGCAACCGGCCGCGGCTTAGTCAACAGGCTCACGACTATGATGACGATGGCGGAGAACAGAAACGCCCACAAGGCGCGGAAGACATTTTCGGCCATCGGCTTGGCGTCGGGCGAAAGGGCCACGGTGGCCAGCGCTGCGGGATTGAACTTGACCCACATAAACAAACCGGCCGAGAAGACGATGCCCGACAGCAGGCCCAGGAAGCCGGCTAGCCGCGTGGCGCGCTTCCAGAACATGCCGAAGAGAATCGCCGCCAGCAGAGGCGCGACAAAGATTGAGAACAGCGCCTGCACATAATCCATGATGCCGTGGAACTGCTGCACCAAGTATGCCGCGCCGATGGAGACACCCACACCAACAATAATCGAGATCCGGCCCACCATCACATAGTGACTATCGGTGCCGGTCTTGTGGATCAGCGGCTTATAAATATCGTGGGTCCACACGGTGGAGAAGGCGCTCACGTTGCCGGCCATGCCGCTCATAAAGCCGGCAATCAGCGCGGTGATGCCGAGTCCGAGCAACCCGGGCCCCATATAGCGCACCATCATCAGCGGCAGGGCTTGATTGTAGTCGTGTAGCTCGGCATCGGGTGCGCCGCTCAGAACCTTCTGCCGATAGTCGGCAGAGAGATTCGTCTTAGCCATGGCCACCGAGCACGCAGCGGGATTTTCAATTCCGCCCGCGCTCGCCCGCGAGCAAGCTGCAACCACGTCCGCACCAACCAACTGGCGACGGCTACCGTCGGGATTCTGCAAAAGTACCAGTCCGAGCAATCCCGGCAGAATCACGATGAACGGCACTGCCATCTTGAAGAACGATCCGATGATGGGCGCCATGCGCGCGGCGCGCAGATTGTGCGCGGCCAGTACGCGCTGCACCACTAGAAAGTCCGTGGTCCAGTAGCCGAAACTGATCACGAAGCCGAGGCCGAAGACAATGCCCGTCCAGTGCACGCCCATGGGGTTCGCGGCAAAGCTGCCCGTGTCGCGCCACAGATGGAAGTAACTATCGGGCGCGACAGTGGAACTCATGGTCTGCATGTTGGCCATGATCTTGGTCTTCAAGCCGTTAACTCCGCCGGCTTGCACCAGTCCCAGGATCGGCACCAGCAGCGCTCCACCCCAGATGAGCACGAACTGCAGGACCTCGTTAAAAATCGCAGAGCGCAAACCGCCCAATCCTACGTACGCGGCGACGGCCACCGACGAGACGATGATGGAGAAGTTCAGATCCCAACCCAGCACCACCTTCATCACCACGGCCATGGCGAACATGTTCACGCCGCTCATCAGGATCATTTCCAGGGCGAAGGCGATGGCGGCCACGGTGCGCGCGTGCTCGCCGTAGCGCAGGTTCAGATAGCCGGGTACGGAATGCGTCTTCGACACGTAGTAGAAGGGCATCATCATCAGGCCCAGGAAGAGCATGGCGGGGATGGCGCCGATCCAATACCAGTGCGTGGCCAGAATGCCGTATTGATACGCCGACCCGGCCCAGCCCATCAGCTCAAGTGACCCGAGGTTGGCGCTCACAAAACTCAGGCCGGCGATCCATGCCGTCATCTCGCGGCCGGCCATGAAGAATTCTTCGCTGGTGTTGGAGCGGCCCTTTAGGTAGAAGCCGATCCAAAGGACCATAGCGAAATAGAGGCAGATCACGGCCACATCGAGCGTGTGCAGATGCGCCAGCGGCTCAGTGCTGAAGACGAGCATGGCAGGCAGAAGACCCCGCGAACCTGCGGCGAGAAAACTTGCGAGCAATCCGAACATGAGCGTCACCTTGAAGGGCGAAAAGCGTCCGTGGAGGCTTCAGACGTTCGCGCTTAGTAAATTGCTTTACTCAAATCCCTGTCAATAGTACATAGTGACCTGCGTGGAGGGAAAATCCCCTGCTTCCCACAGGCTCTCAGCCAGAGTTGCAAAGGCGGCAAAACACAGCTGACAAGTTCGAGAAAGCGTTTACTTAGCGAAGTGTACCACACCCCCAACAGGTGCGCGGGACTCCCCGGCCTGCCATCGTTCCTCGATTTTCGAGTGTTGCCGCGAGCGCTTCAGGATAATCCGACGGCTGCGTGGGCAACGGCATGATTATGGTTGTGCGACTTGTCACGCATGAGCCCTTCGCCCTTGGTAAGCCATGCAATACCGAAAGCACAGAGGGCCAGCGATTCGCACCAGAAGAGCAAATGGCTGGGATGGCGTCGCGCGAGGAGGGAGCGAATGGTGAGACCGACCATGACGACCATGCAACCGACCATGATGATGCCGCTCGACGCGTAGATTCGATTTCTGTCCTGTTTGCGCGGGGTGAAGTGCTTTTCTGGCGAGGATTTGCGGAACAGAAAAATGCAAATGTAGGAGAGGACTAAGTACATGAGCGCGGCGAATGCGGTGTGACTGAAACCGAATGCGTAATCCTGCTGCGTATAGTAACTGCCGGTTGGATTGAACGAGGGACAAAGGGCCACGCCCAAGGCGCAGGTTCCGGCCAGGTAGCCGGCAATCTCGTCGTGCAGATCGTATCCGCGCGAACAGGCGAGGAACCCCGCAATGGCACAGAGACTGCCCACGTAGTAGTCGCGCATCGAAGTGTAGTAGTAATCGCTGATGGTGCGCTGCAAGATGGGATGCGGCAGGTGATGGCTGGGCCCAAGAAGACTGGCGAAAATGGAACCGGCCGCAAGAGCGAAAGGCATAATGATTGCTATGAGACCCACCATCCGGCGCATGGTGTAGTACGAGAGGACCACAGGATTCGTTGACGTGCTGCGCGGCAACATAGCGCCCTCCGCGGATAAATTCTCCGGAAAGAAAAGCATAGCGCAGATGGGGCGCCTTTAGTGCCCGATGACAATTACCTGAAAGCTACCCGGGATGGGATTGGAGCGGAGCGTGCCAATGCCTCCCATCTTGGTAAGGTCGACCCCGTGAAGATCAGTCACGAGGTAGACTTGGCCCGTGGAGGGGTCGACGGCAAGAGTCCGCGCCCGCTCCATGGTGGGAAGATTCTGGATCACGGAGTAGGAGTCGGTGTTCGCGTCCTGCTGAATGATGGTGAGGCTGCCGTACCCGCCGCCGTTGGCGGAATAGAGGAGGCCGCGATCGGCATCGTAGCCAATCACGTCGTCGCCGGGGCCGGTGGTGAGGGTCGTGACGACGTTCCCGCCGCCGGAGTCCAGCACCACGAATTGCTGATTGTCGCAAGCTACAAAAATGCGTTGATGCCTGCTGTCGACAGCAAAGCCCTGCGGTTGTTTGCACGCGGATGGGAGCGGAGTTGAAGTGAAGCCGGGGCGGGCGGGATTGTCGCTTTCGCTCCAGTCCATAAAAACCGGAGATCCCGGAGCGGTGGCAGCGGCTGCGTGCCGCAATCGCTTAGCCTCAGTGGCGATTGCCGAACCATCGAACTTTGCAATACGCTGCTGAGCGACGATGCGATGGCTAATTCCATATTTAAGGTTCTCGGGCCGCTCCGACTGCGCGACCGTCACGTATACCGCACCTGCGCCATCCGCCTGCGCAAAGCGAAAGTCACCGGCCACTGCTACGTCGGCGATTGCCGCGTTGGCCTGGGTATCGATGACAATGACATGCGAGACGCCGGTGAATATTTCCTGATCCGCGCTGCCCGGCGCACGCGGTGCGCGAGAAGAGTTCGGCGCGCGGCGATCGGGCGGCGGAGTTGAGGAACTGACCACATTTGATCCGCACACAGCAAACACCAGTTTGCTCTGCGGCTCGAAAGCGATGGAACGAGGGGCGCAACCGATGGAGATAGTGGCCCCAATCTTGAGCGTGCGACGGTTAAAGACGGCGATCGCGTTGGCGGGCCCGTCACTGATGTATCCGTATTGACCGATATCGTCGAGAGCGATGGCGTGCGCCTCGCGAAAGCCTCCGATTTCACCGGCAACGGACCCGGATTCGAGATCGACCACCTGCACGCCGCGCCCGTGAGCGATGTAAAGGCGCTCGGCCGCGGGATCTATGGTGAGGTAGTCCCAATTGCCGTTTCCACCGATGGGCCAGGTTTTCTTGATGAAGAACGGTTCGCCGGAGACCGCCGTCGCCGTGGGGATGGGGGCCTGCTGCGCCACAAGGGGAAGACAAGCGAGCAAGCAAAAAGACAGGACTCTCCTCATTGCGCGAGGCTCCTTCAGTTTGTTGGACGCACCGCGCGCGGGCTTCGCTCAAGGCATTCGCCGTTTCCTTACCTTGCAGTAGAAAGAAATCGCAACGACGAGGCACGGAGCTAACGGTTAAAAATAAAAAGAATAAGGCCCACTACGAGGAGCGCGACACTGGCGCCGAAAAGACCGCTTCGAGTCTTCTCGCTGCCTGCGGAATAACGCGCAGGAAACCAAAGCAGCAACCCCGATGCAAAGACCCAGATTCCTGCCACGCCGAGGCCGCGCCGATGGTCCCAGACTATAACACCGACTACGATGAGACTGATGGCAATTTCATAGATAATGCGTCCTGGAGATCGATCTCCCGTCGTGCTATCGGTCATATGCGTTTCCTTCAAGGGCTGCCTAGCCTACTCGTTGGCGGCCACTTCGTGCAGCCAGCCGGGAGGCTTCAGCAGTTCGCGGGGACGCGGGCCGTCGGGGGCGCCCACCAGGCCGTCGCGTTCCATTAGATCGATCAGATGCGCGGCGCGGCCATAGCCGATCCTCAGTCGCCGCTGCAGGAGCGACGTGGACGCCTTGCCGAACTCGAAAACCAGGCGCACGGCGTCGTCGAACATGGCATCTTCCTCTTCGCTCTCCGCACTCTCGCCTTCCATGGCAGTGCGCTCGTCCTTTGGCGATTCGAGGAAGCCCTCGACATATTCGGCGCTGCCCTGGTTCTTCCAGAACTCGACGACGGCCGACGTCTCCTTCTCGCTCACATACGGAGCATGGAGGCGCATCAGACGGCTGGTGCCCGGCGGCAAAAAGAGCAAGTCGCCGCGACCCAAAAGAGCCTCTGCCCCGTTGGTATCGAGAATCGTGCGCGAATCGACTTTGGTGGCCAGCCTGAAGCTGATGCGCGTGGGAATATTGGCCTTGATGAGGCCGGTGATCACGTCCACGCTCGGGCGCTGCGTAGCCAGAATGAGATGAATGCCCACGGCGCGCGCCATCTGCGCCAGGCGCGTCACAGACTCTTCCACGTTGGCGCGGTCCAGCATCATCAGGTCGGCCAGCTCGTCGATGATGATGACAATGTACGGCAGCGGCTCCTCTTCCTCCTGCCCGGACTCTTCTCCAAAGAGTGGAAGAGCGGAGCTCTCGAAGAGCTTGTTGTATTGATCGATATTGCGCACTCTACGGCTGGCCAGCAGCTTCAGGCGCCGCTCCATTTCCCGAACGGCGTTGCGCAAGGCGTTCGCGGCCAGCTTGGGTTCGGTGATGATGGGCGTGAAAAGATGCGGGACGCCCTCGTACATGCCCAGCTCCACGCGCTTGGGGTCGACCAGGATGAGACGCACCTGCTGCGGCGTAGTGCGATAGAGCAAGCTCATAATCATGGCGTTGATGGCCACCGATTTGCCCGAGCCCGTGGAGCCGGCAATAAGCACGTGGGGCATCGAGGCCAGATCGGCGGTCACGATGCGGCCGTTGATGTCTTTGCCCATCGCGAGCGTGAGTCGCGAGCGGGCGTGGGCAAAGGTCTCACTCTCGATCACGTCGCGCAGGTGAATGGTTTCTTTCTCGTGGTTGGGCACCTGGATGCCGACCGTGCTCTTGCCGGCCATGCGCTCGATGAGGATGCTTTCGGCGCGCATGGCCAGGCAAAGGTCGTCGGCCAGACCCGTGACGCGCGAGTATTTTACTCCGGCTTCGGGCTTGAACTCGAAGGTCGTCACCATGGGGCCGGGGTTGATCTGCACCACCTGTCCGCGGACGTCGAACTCCGCGCATTTTTCCACCAGCACTATGGCTTCTTCGCGCAACTCGTCCTCGCGCACCGATTGCGGACCCTCGCCCGCGCTCAGCAGTGTGCTCGGTGGCAGCTTGTAACCGCTCACGTGTTTGGGCGTCACGGTCACAGGTTGCACCTCAGCATCGGCGCGGCTGTGAATCGCGATTTCCCCGGAATGCTGCGGCGCTGCGGGCGCGGAAGCGGGACGATCGTTGGCCCCTCGGTCGTTCACCCATGGATCGACAGGGACCTTGGGCTCGGGGCGCATCTTGACAGGCTCAAGTGGCGCTGGCGTTGCGGGAGCAGCAGCGGCTGCCGCTTCCGTAACGGTGATTGTGGCTTCGCTCTCGCTGCGTTCCCAGATGCTCTTGGTACGCGGAGCTACTACTGGAACTGCGGCATCCCCGCGCTCTACTTGTGCCGGCTCTTCCGCTCCCGATCGCAGGTCGGCGCGTTGATATGCCGGAATATCGTCAATAGGATCCTGTTTGGGCGCGCGCCGGCGCATGAAGAAAGCGAGGAAGCGGTTCGGCTTCTTGGGCGGCGTCTCCGCTTCGATTTCCGGATTGGCTGCGGCGTCGAACGGCGCGAACGGGATAGGCGCGTTGCCTTCGGCGTTGCCGCGGGCCTCGACGGCTTCCGCCTCCTCACGCAGATCGCGCCGGCGGTCGCGCCACTCGATGTAGCGCGTCCATCGCTCGGCAATTCGTTCGCGAATCGCCGAGAAGCTGATGTCGGAGGCGAAGTAAAGTCCGCCAACCGCCAGCACAGCGGCCACCAACCAGGCGCCCTGCGGATTGAGGTAAACCACCAGCAGGCCCGCCATGAGCCGCCCTACCGCGCCTTCAATCGGAACCACATGCATCCAGCGCCAATGCCAGGGCAACAGACCTAGGATCGCAGGCAGAAATGTGAGCGCCATGAGCGTGCCCACGCCGCGCAGAATAGGCGAACCGCTGGGCCGCGAGCGCATCCACGTCCAACCCGCGCGGCCCATCCAAAGGGGAATGAGGAACGCCGCGATCCCCAAGAACTGCAGGAGCAGATCGCTCAGGTATGCGCCGAAGAGACCGATGAAGTTGCGGGGCGTAACCGTGCCGGCGGCCGTGTTCAGCGAGGGATCAGAGGCGTCATACGTTGCCAGCGCGAGGAAAAAAAGCGACGAGACCAGCAACAACACCATCCCCAGGAATATATTCACGGGACGGCTGCGCGTAGGCGCGAGAACAATGCGAATAGGCTTCATTATGAGGGCGGTCCTGCGTTCTACCTGCCGCAATTGACGGGCTTTCGCGGCCGGAAGAACAGACAAAACGTCCCAGAGCAGTCTTTATTATCGGGGTTCCCGGGCCGGATCAGGACCGAGCAGCGGCTGGGGGAATCAGCGGGATTACTGGCAGATTTGCACAACGGGCAAAGAGCAGACGCAGGTCCCCTGATTCACTCATTGATGCAACCCACTAATAATGAATGAGTTGGGCTTGAGGTTGTGCTATCCATGCTCCCGGGATCGGAACCGGGGACGCCAATTTCGCACTAAGTTTGGAGACCAAACAAGTAGCTCGACTTACGCCCCGATGTACCTTGCTCCCCAGATCAAAAGCACAGTGCCGAGAAGGATGCGGTAGATGGCAAAGAGGGTGAATCCATGCTTGCGCACCCACGCCAGGAACCACTCCACCACGCCGAACGCCACGATGAACGAAACCACGATACCGATAAGGAGAACAATCCAACGTTCCGAGTTCATGACAACATGCGCGGTCGCCATGCCGGCCGCTCCGTCGGCCTTGCTGGAGTGGACCTCCTTCAACAAATCCCAACCGGTAGCGGCGATCATGGTGGGAATGGAGAGCAGAAAGCTGAACTCCAGCGCTGAAGGACGGTCGAGGCCGGCGAGCTGGCCAGCTGCAATCGTCGACATGGAACGCGAAGTGCCTGGAAAGACAGCCGAAAGGGTTTGGCAGACACCGATCCAGATGGCCTGAGCAAGTGTCATCTCTTCCACGTGAGTGGTGTTGGGCTCTACGCGGTTGCTCCATGAATCTACGACCCACATCACAATGCCACCCACGAGCAGCGCGATCGCCATGGCGGTCAGGCTGCCCAGATTCTTCTCGCTCCACTTGCGCAGCAACAGGGCGAGCACCGACGTGCAGGCAAAGGCGACCAGCGTGAGCGAAATGGGGTGCGTGAACCAGTTGCGGTCGCGGTTTTCGCCCTGGGGAAAGGTGCGGATGAAGTTCACGATTCGCTCCGTGAACAGTAGGCAAAGAGCGAGAATTGCCCCCACTTGGATGACAATCGTGTACATGTTCCAGTAGGCAACGTCCTGGAAACACGACGCGCTCCCGAGCGGACAGACGCTGTCGCTCAGGGGGATTTTCATCAGTGCTTCAGTAATGCGCAGGTGCGCGGTTGAGCTGACCGGCAAAAATTCGGTCAAACCTTCCACAATTCCCAAAAGAATGGACAAAATATACGGGCTCACGCGAACTCCAGTTTGCTGGCGATACGTATCGGACGGCGCATCTGCCGCGCACTCCGGAAGCCGCTACGGCTCAGTCCCGGTCGATGCCGTAGACAGGAACACCCTCATCCAATTTGTACACCAGAGCACCAGCACGGTAGGTGTAGTCGGAATCTGGAAAATGCGCCTTTAACTGCGCGGCCACGGCGCGCGCCTGGTTGTGGGCGTCGCTGCTCTTGCGGTCGTCACGGTCGGCGGCAAACATGTCGGTGAGCACGGCCAGCCGGTACACAGCCTCATAAAGAGCCCGCGGCGTGCGCGGACCGTCCGGATACTCGTCCGCATATTTGATGTAAAGCTCGGACTCCTTCGCCGGACATTGTTCCGCGTCCTGCCAGTCGCCGCAAAGCTTGTTGTCGATGAGGTCGTAGGCCGCGAGCGCCGCCCACTTGCTCTTCGGATAATACTTGATCACTTTATGCAGAGCATCTTCATCCATCTGCTGGCGGTAAACAGGGTCCTTCTCGTGCGCCGAGGGCAGAGTGGCGGCATCGGCACGCTGGACTTGCCACTCGATGTCGGCCGAACGCCACATGGCATCGGGCACTAGCGGCGAATTGGGGAACATCTCCACAATCCGGCGATAGAGCAGCCGCGCATTCTTAGCGGCATTGGCCGCGCCGCGCGGATCCGACGCGTCCGCTTCCTGGTTGGCCGCCGCGCCCATCAGAATCGCGTCGCCGTTGGGGGTGGTTTCCTCCACCACGCCCTTGGCCTCCATCCAACCGGAGATGGGCGGCGTAGCTTCGTCTCCGCCAACCCATGGCTCGTCCTTGTCGCTGTGCTGTTCCTCGATATCTGTGTTGGCGTAGACGCGCATCCACAAGCCGCTTTTTTCCGCAACCACCAATTCGCGGCCCATCTGCACTTTGTCCACTTTTTGCGCGCCGGTCGAGGGTGTGATATAGAGCCAGGTAACTCGCAGGGCCGTGGCGCGCGGTCCGGCCATGGGTTTTACCTGCTGCTGCGGCTTTTTGTCGGCGCTCGCCGGACCTGCGGCGCAAGCCAGCGCCAGGCAGAGGGCGAGAATGCGAACGGTGAACATGCGGCGCTTCATCACATGCAAAATCATATTCCAACGACGCTACGACGCGCTTTCCGTGAGCACCTCAGCCAGCATCGCCGGATCGACGTTGCCGCCGCTCACCACGGCTACCGCCTTGCGATACACCGGCAACTCGTCTGCGTGGAAAAGCAATGCCGCCGTTGACACCGCGCCGCTGGGCTCGGGCACGAGGTGCGTGGCGGCCACAATGGCGCGCATGGCGGCGCGAATCTCGGCCTCGGTCACAGTCACAATGCCATCGACAAACGCCTGGAGGTGCGCGAAGTTGCGCACGCCTACGCTTTGCGTGCGCAGGCCATCGGCAATGGTGCGGCTGGTCAGCTCGGCCGGCCAGGTTACGATCTTGCCGGTACGAAAACTCTCCGCTGTATCGGCAGCCAGTTTCGGCTCAATGCCAAACACTTTGGTCTTCGGGCTCAACTGCTTCACCGCAGCGGCCACGCCGCTCAGCAGGCCTCCGCCCGAAACCGGCGAAACCACCAAGTCCACGTTAGGTAGCTCCTCCACAATCTCGAGACCGCACGTTGCCTGCCCGGCGATGATCTGTTCGTCGTCGTACGGCGGAATGACGACGTAGCCGTGCTGGCGCACGAGCTCTTCTGCCTTGGCCAGCCGCTCGCTCGAAGCTACGCCGACGTCCACAATCTCTGCACCCAACGCCAGCGTCGCAGCCCGCTTGATAGCCGGCGCGTTCGAAGGCATCACGATCACGGCCTTCGCACCCACCTCGCGCGCCGCGTAGGCCACGCCCTGGGCATGGTTGCCACTCGAATAGGTGATGACGCCACGCTTGATCTCGTCAGTGGCGAGTTGCAGAATTTTGTTCGATGCGCCACGAATTTTGAAGGCGCCGATGGGTTGCAAGCTCTCCGCTTTCAGCCAGATCTCCTTGCCCGTTCCATGGCCGGAGATGCCCGGAAACGCGGCTCGCACCAGCGGCGTTTTCATGGCGATAGACGCAATGCGCGCCGCCGCCGCGCGAATGGTCTTAAGATCAATCAAAACTTGAGCTTCGGTTGTCACTGTTTTCGCTTCCATCTCTGCTAACAGTATCGCCCATCCGCCGTAGCCATGAATCTCACTGCCATCCGCTCCGCAAAATAAAAAGGCGGCAGCCTTGAGCCGCCGCCCTGTCGTGGCCTTGTCGGCCGAGTTTAGAAGAACAGCTTGGCCGATACCTGCAACTGGCGCGAGCCGTAGAGTGTGCTGCTGCTGGTGCTCGAAGTCGCGCCGAAGGCCGATATCCCGACGCCTGTATAGGGCACATAGCACCCAGTGTAGTTCGCACCAGTTGGTACCGAGTATGTTGCGGGGCAAACAAAGGTATTCGAGCCTGTAGCGCTCTTGCCCGGCGCCAGGAATGTGGTGTATGTGCTGTTCACACCCGTGATAATTTGGTGGTTCAGCAGGTTGAAGGCTTCAGCGTTCAACTGGAGCGAGAGGTTCTCGTGGATCTTCACATTGCGCGTGAAGCGCATGTCAAGATCGTTGAACCCAGGTGCAGGAATGCTGTTGCGTCCGATTTGGGGAGGACGGCCGCCTGTGGCGCCGCCTGAGCTGGAGCTCATGGCGCCCCCGAAGATGCCGCTCTCATCCGCGTAACTCGATGCCACAGTATTGCCTGAATAGATTGTGCCGCTCTCGCCCAGGAAGATAGGTTCGCCGCCGGATGCAATCTCCGCACCAGAGACCTGCCAGCCATTGATAAGTTGGCTGGTCAGCATATTGCTTACCTTGAAGATCGGTTGATAAACAAACGAGATCGACCCGCGATTGCGGATATCAATGTCCGATGGTCCATTATCGAACCGGATGTTGTTCGGATCGGATGGAGTATCGCCGCCGTAGAAGGTGCCATTGGCTCCTTGCACCTGGCCGTCGTCACTTGCGTGGGCCCAGGTGAAGTTACCTAGAATTTCGAGCCCATTGGCAAACGGACGCCGCGCCGTGACGGCAAGGGCGTTATACCAAGTATTGGCGATACTGTAGCCGGTGTTGAAGCTCGATAGCTGCTGACCGGCGCTATTGAGGGCCGGTCGCCGATCGGCTGGACGGTATACCGGGACCGTAATAGTCTTTGTGATGTTGTTGTTCGCATCCTGAACCAGGTAGGTACCCAGCCCACTTGGAGTCTGGCCAACCAGTTCTGCATCCAGAAAGACCGGCAGCCGCATCCCGCGAGTCCCAACATAACCCAACTGCAGCGAGAGCTTGCCGGGCAGCGACTGCTCGAGGCTAAGGTTCATCTCGTGCGCCAATGGCGGCACGAAATTTGGATCCAGCCCATGGAAACTGAAGCTGGGTCCTACGGAAACCGCCGTTACACCGGGCGCTGTGCCGCCGGTTGGGTACTGTGCGCCGGAAAGCGGCGGCCCCGAAGGCGTCACCGGTAGATTGGGAAACCTCAGCTTCGATGCGGCTGCCGCCGTATTTGGGCAAGGAGTGTTTCCGGCCGAGTTCGTCGGTTGCGCATTTCCTGAAGACGAGAAGCATCCGGTATACGTGTAATTCAACTGAACCACGCCATTTTCCACCCGCATCGCATAGTACGTACTCCCTTGGTTGAGTGCGGAGAACAACCCGTATCCGCCGCGAACCACGGTGCCCGCCAACGGCGACCAAGAGAAGCCCACGCGCGGCTGTACGCGATCAAGTACATTCTTGATCGTGCCGGTGTACTCGGAGGAGACGGGGTCGAATAGATGGTTGACGAGCCCGGGATTGGGGGTGAGCTGGACGTCGTAGCGTACGCCTGCGGTTACCGTGATATTGCGCGACAGCTTCCAGGTATCCTCGGCAAAGCCGTCGTACATCTGCATCCAGAAGTCGTCTTTGCCCTGTGTTCCCGGCGCCGTGTTTACCTGGTCGACTGTCTGAATCAATGTTGAGTAGTGGTAGCCGGCATAGTTATCGATATTGCCTGCCTGGCCTTCAAAAGCGTCTTGAATCCAGGACTGGAATTTGAGCACGTTGGTCGCATCGCCGTAGCTGTAGATGCCGCCACCCTGGAAGAGGTTGATCATGACTTCGTGGACGATATTGGCGTCGCCGCCGAACTTGAACGTCTGACGGCCATGTGTGGTCGAAAACACATCGCTGATCTGGGTGCGGTGCTCGTCCGGCTCCGCCTTGCGCGGCAGAGCGTTCGGCATCCCGTATGTATCCGCGCCCATGCCGATCGACGGACCGGAGGCATTCGCCCCTGCCGTCTCCAGGTCGCGGCCGTACTGTCCGTGAACTTCATTCACGCTGGAGCTGCCGATCTGAGTTGTCCAGCCGCCCACAAAAAACCTCTCGTGGTAGTAGGTCGGAGCGTTAGTCGACGGCGAGCTGTTGGTGAAGGTCACTGCCGGGCTATATCCGTAGGCGGAGTAAAAGTCAGCCCAGTTGAAGTTCACAAACGCATCGTTCTTGCTGTTGATGTGATAGTCCAAACGGGGGAAGAAGACATCTTCCTTCGAAAAGCGCGTCGGGGCAGCCGTTGATTCGTTCAGCAGGAACTGGATGCCGGTTGTGCACTGGTTGGCGGTAATCGTGCTCGGGCATTGCGCCGGCGTAATGAGGTTACTGGCGGAAACGCCGGGAACACTGGTGGCCGCAGTCGTAGAAATGTAGTTGTTGTCGGTGTAAAGCGCCTTGCCAACCTTGCGGAAACCGTCATAGGTAAAGAAGTAGAACAGCTTGTCCTTGACGATTGGCCCGCCTACTGACCCGCCGAACTGCTGCTGCTGGTGCGTCGGCTGCGTCAGAAGGAACGCTGCAGCCGCGGAAGTCAGCCCGCTGACGCTGGGGTTCAGTGCCTGAAACTTGGTGTATGGATCCAAAGCATTCAACGAGGGATAGCGCAGGAAATAGAACAGATCACCGTGCAGATTGTCCGTGCCGCTCTTGGTAATGGCGTTCACCTGGCCGCCGGCAGCCTGGCCGAATTCCACGGAGTAGTTTGACGTCTCGGCCTGGAACTCCTTGATCGAGTCCACCGAGTACACATAGGGGGCGCCGCTGGAGCGGCCGCGCGCCTCGCTGAACAGCATCTGGTTGTTGTTTGCGCCGTCCACGTAGTTTTGGTTATAGAGACCGCTGATGCCGTGGAAGCTGATCAGTCCGGTGCTGCCATCCTGCGTAACGTTCGGCGTCAGAAGCACGAAGTCGCTCCAATTGCGCGCATTCACCGGCAGGTTGGCAACCAGGTGTGAGTCGACAACCTGAGAAACCTCAGTCTTTTCCGTATCGAGGATTTCGCTGATGGCGGAAACCTCTACCGTGGTATTGGCGCCGCTCACCTTGAGTGTCAGATTGATGGTCAGCGTCTCTCCGACCTGGAGCGTAATGCCCGTTTCCTGGACCTTGTTGAAATTCGCGGCGGTGGCGTCGACCTCGTAGTGGCCGGGAATGAGGAACGGCGCCGAGTAGAGGCCGGCGGAGCCGGTCGTATAGACGTGTTGTACGCCGGTGTCGACGTCGGTCACAGTCACTGTCGCTGCCGCGATCGCGGCCTGGTTGGCATCGGTTACAGCGCCGTTGATCGTGGCCGCGCCAGTGGTTTGCGCGCGCGCGATCACTCTCACTGAAATGACGAACAACGCCGTCATTACGAACGCGGCGAAAATGCGCTGGGGACACAAATTCGAAAGCTTCATCAAAGGCTCTCCTTAACAGGGTTTGTGGGTTGATTCTCGCGGCTTCGGAAGTAAGGAATGTTACGCCGCAGCTAAGAAGTGCTGCGACTCATAGAAACAGCAAGGCCGACGATCTAGTTTCTCTTCCCAGACAAAAGGAACGAACGGTCAACTCTGCAGGGCCGCAGAAACAGAAACAGTCTCCGAAGATGCCGTCAATGGCTAAAGGGTATCACACAGGAAATGTGGAAAACCCGTCAATTTCATATAAAGAAATAGCTTATACAGACAGAACCTGCTGATCTCACAGAGATTTGCGCCTTACTCGTACGCCAGCGCGTCAATCGGGTCTTTGCGAGCGGCCATCCACGCCGGATAGAGCGCGCCGCAGATCGATCCTGCGAGAGCAATCAGCACACCATATCCGATCCACAGGCCCGTGATTTCGAAGGCAAACGTGGGGAATTTAACCGCCAAAAGCTCCTGCACACCGAAAGTGCCTGCGATGCCGACGACCACTCCCGCCGCAGCAAGTAATCCCGTCTCGCGCAGCACCATGCCGACAATAGCCGGTTTTGATGCGCCCATCGCTTTCAGAATGCCGATTTCGCGCGTGCGCTCGAGCACGGCTGTGTACATGGATTGCAGGATCACGAGAAAGCCGATGACCACCGCAATGGTGGTGACCACCAGAAGCGCAATGTTAAATCCCGGCAGCTTGTCCGGCGTCATCTGATGCAGCCAGCTATCGACCGTGATCACCGTATTGTTGGCAAAGCCGCGCGTGGAGCGAATCTCATCCATCACCAAGTCGTCGTTCGCAGGGTTGTCGCATTTGATATAGAAAATCGACGCCTTGCCCTCGGCTCCCATCAGCCCTGCCATCGTATCAAGGGGGATGAGTTTGCGGCCTCCTTTGCCTTCTTCCACAATGCCGGAGATCCGAAACGGCTGATCGAGGACTTGCACCGTGTCGCCAACCACGTAGGGCCTCCCCGTGGCGGGATTGCGACTCGCGGCCTGGATATTGTCCACAATGGCATCGTTTGGTCCCTGGAACTTGCCGCCGAAGAGAAAGGTAAAGGGCTTCAAAGCATTGAAGGTGTCATAGTCAATTCCATAAGCCACTTCGATGTTGTGACTGGTGGAGAGCTTTTGAATGACCGGAGCCACGACCGCGACATGCGGCAAACTGCGCAGCGCAATGGCGTCGTTGACCGGCATCGATGCGCCGCCGACCCCGTTAAACAGGCTGGCGTTCGAGGGCAGAAGCATGATGTCGGCGCCGATGCCATTCGTGCGCTGGTTTCCGCTATGCAACATGCCCATGAACACGGCCACGATGGAGAGGATCATCACCACCTCGATGGCGACGGCGAAGA
Source organism: Occallatibacter sp. (assembly GCA_049521075.1). Classification (GTDB taxonomy): domain Bacteria; phylum Acidobacteriota; class Terriglobia; order Terriglobales; family Acidobacteriaceae; genus Telmatobacter. The sequence goes on along the minus strand of JBEKPD010000036.1, from coordinate 22,346 downwards.
CGCTGATGATGGAGCGCAAAGGACGATGCACCAGATTGGCAATGATGAGCTTATTCATATTCGACCCGGCCTCTGGGCGGGAAAACGCCGCAGATTCCGGTTTCAGGGTAACAGCCCAACCCTCCCCCGCAATCCCGAGCACTGCAATCCCGAAGTCCCGGCCTGCTTAGACCCTTGGTTCCTCGTCACATCTTCCCTGCTTTCATCCTTTGACCTGAACCCCAACCGGGTTTATTGTGAAGGTAATTTCATTTCTGCCTTTGACAGGCCTTCGGTCGCCGATGGGAAGCTTTGGAGAAGACCTGCGCAAAGAGCGCTTAACACGCGGCGTTGCGCTGGAAGACATTTCGGCGGTCACCAAAATCAGCCAGCGGCACCTCATCGCGCTGGAGCAGGAGAGGTTTCGTCTGCTTCCCGGCGGCATCTTGAGCAAAGGCATTGTGCGCGGCTACGCCAGCGCCCTCGGCCTCGATCCCCACGACTGGACGGAGCGCTTTCTTCACGCCTGCAGCGCTTCAGGCCAGTTGACCGATGACGAGCGCGACTGGACGGCCTTTGCCTCGAACGTGGGCAAGGCGCGTATCCTGCACCGCGAGGCCATCGAGATACGCCTGCGCTGGATCGGGGCCATTCTGCTATTTCTGGCTGTCGTTGCGGCAGGCTTCCTCGCAGTGCGCTATTACGGCTTACGCCTGGGCTGGTGGACCACTCTGCTGCCCGCGCAGGTAGTTTCCGCCACACTCCACTCCGTGTGGCGCTGGGTCTGGAGCCTCTTCGCGCACCTTCTCGCCTGGCTGCGCCACTAAAACCCACCCCTGAAAATCCACTATTGACCCGCCATTGATTACCATTCACTCCAGCACCTTTGCTCCCGCCGCCCCGCCGCAATTACCATAGAAAAGATGCACGGCTGTGCCTGATCCCGCCATCTGCCGGGGGATAGGGGTGCATCCAAGTCGGAAGGAGTCTCACTAAGTTGAGCGACCGTTTTTTGTTTACCTCTGAATCCGTGACCGAAGGCCACCCGGACAAAATTGCCGACCAGGTCTCCGACGCCATTCTCGACGCCTGCCTGGAGCAGGACCCTTACAGCCGCGTGGCCGCGGAGACCCTCACGGCTACCGGCCTCGTAGTCATCGCGGGCGAAATCACCACCAAGGCCTACGTCGACTTCCAATCGCTGGTGCGCGGCGTGGTAGCCTCCATCGGCTACGACAACGCGCTCTACGGCTTCGACTCCAACACATGCGCCGTGATCTCGAGCATCAACAAGCAATCGGGCGACATCGCCCAAGGCGTTGACACCGGCGGCGCAGGTGACCAAGGCATGATGTTCGGCTACGCTTCCAACGACACGCCGGAGCTGATGCCCGCGCCCATCTCGCTCGCGCACAAGCTCTGCCGCCAGTTGACCGCTGTGCGCAAGAACGGCAAATTGCCGTACCTGCGCCCCGACGGCAAAAGCCAGGTCACGATCGAGTACGGCGAGAACGGCAAGCCCGCGCGCATTGATGCTGTCGTGATTTCCAGCCAACACTCGGAGTCCGTGAGCAACGAAGACCTGCACGCCGACGTGCTGAAGCATGTCATCCAGGCCGTGCTACCCTCCCAGTGGCTGGACGAGCACACGAAGTACCACATCAATCCGACGGGAAGGTTTGTGATCGGCGGGCCCATGGGCGACACCGGACTCACCGGCCGCAAGATCATTGTGGATACCTACGGCGGCATGGGCCGGCACGGCGGCGGGGCTTTTTCGGGCAAGGATCCGACCAAGGTCGACCGCTCGGCCGCTTACATGGCGCGCCACATCGCCAAGAACATTGTGGCCGCGGGACTCGCCGAGAAGGCCGAGGTCCAGCTAGCCTACGCCATCGGCGTGGCCGAGCCCGTCTCGGTTCTCGTGGAAACCTTCGGCACCGGCAAGCTGAGCGAGACCAAACTCACCGAACTCGTGCGCAAGAACTTTTCGCTTACGCCCAAAGGCATCATCGAGAGCCTGAACCTGCGCCGGCCTATCTACCAGAAGACCGCCGCGTACGGCCACTTTGGCCGCACCGAGCCAGAGTTCACCTGGGAGTCAACCGACAAGGCTGCGAAGCTCGCCGAACAGGCCGGCGTGGCCGTCGCCGCAAAGTAACGCAATCTACCAAATACGAAGGGCGGCTGCCTGCGCAGCCGCCCTTCGTATTTTGCTCGTTCGATGTCCGCGCGTGCTCTATCCTATGCGGATTCAATGTTCTCCACGTGAATCACCCTGGATTGCTCATCAAGCTGACCCGTCACCTTCACCACCTTGCCCTCGAATGCCTTCGCGCGGTCCGGGTCGTCAAGCCCGAACGTCGCCCCCGAGGAATCGTGCAGAACATACGTATCGCCATTCTTGGCGATCCTTCCCGTGAATGTGCCGGTCTTGCTTTGATTCTGGCCGGATTGCTGCTGTGCATGACCCTGCCTGCCGGACGGCTGCGTGCTCAAAAAAGGGCCTCCCCACGCCAGCGCGCAGATGAGCGCCAGCGCGGTGATGGCGAACAGGGGCACAAAATCGCGCTTTAAAGATCGCATGAAACACCTCCGGGGTTTTGAATCGGGCAAAATCTGGATCGGCCAGAGATCGCATCTCAGGCTCTGTCCGACGCTGCAGTTTTCCCGCAACTATCCGTTCTAAGGAAGATTCGCCTGAGAGCCCGGGAGTTGCCTCGAAGTAGCGCGCCGTGCGCGCACTTCTGCTCCCCCAAAATCGACTAGGCATCACCGGAGACGGTAAATTGAACCAAGTGACGGAAAAGCAGAAGTCTACACCGACTGAACAAGGGATCATTTTGTCTCATAATGCGGCACAGACAGCGACCCCGGAAAAGCTTGCTTCACAAAAGCCCTCGTAATTCCCCCTACAGATCGCCACAACCGTGTGAGCGGGATTCACTTCGATTACCCGCGAAGTGTGTATCATGGGTCTCTATAGATTCCGGCCGGTTTTCGGAGGCTATTCCGGAAAACAAGTTCGATGCGGCGGTCACTTGTGTGACCCAATAAGGTCAAGGCCGGCCCGTGCAGAGGGGTTCGCCGACATGAGCATATTCAGCTGTTTTGGTTTTTCTCGTCCCGTGACCTGCCACAACTGGTCAGCGCAACGCAACCGCACAATGGCGGTTCTGGTGTGCCTGATGGCAGCCGCGTGCGGCCTAGCCGCCGCCCAGAACACTTCCATCAGCGGGATTGTGTACGATCCCCGGACCACGAACGCGCTTCCTCTGCCCAACGTGCTCGTCTACGCGTCGCTCACTCCGGTCAGCGCACCGCCTTCGGGCGTGCAGTGCATGACTTTCGCCAACCAAACGCCCTCCGGCGCCAACGTCATCAGTTACACCTACACTGCCGCCGACGGCTCGTTTACTCTGCAGAACATTCCTGAAAATGCGAACTATATCGTCGTAATTCAGGCGGGCAAATGGCAGCGCCAATTCAGCGAGACGGTGGGGACAACAGCGCTGACGGGGCTGTCGCTGAACATGCCTGCGAACCACACCCAGGGCAACATGCCCATGATTGCGGTCGCGACCGGCTCGATTGACGGCGCAGAGTGCGTTTTGCGTGACATGGGCATCTCCGACTCGGAGTTTACCGACGACAACGGGACGGTAAATCCCGGCGGCTATGTCCATCTCTACGCGGGCAGTGCGTCGCATGGGGCGGAAATCAATGCGTCGACCCCCTCTGAGACGACCCTCATGGCCGGTACATCGACCACGCCGCTGAACGCCTACGACATGGTGATGTTTCCGTGCCAAGGAGGTGCCTCCGGTCAGGCGACGCCTACCGGCGCGACCAATCTGCTGAACTTTGCAGAAGCAGGTGGACGCATTTTTGCTACCCATTACAGCTATGCCTGGCTGGAGCCCGCCTACGGCGCGCTGTTCGGAAATGTGGCCAACTGGATTTTGGAGGACCAACTCGGCACGGGCGTGGCAACTGTCCAAGAGAATTTCAGCGACGGAATCATCCTGGCTGATTGGCTGGACAACGCGGGCTCAACCGTCCCGGGCACAACCAACGAGATCGACATCAGCAACGTGAGGACGAATGTGGGCAGCGTGAATGCGCCCGCGCAGTCCTGGGTAACGCTTGACAATGGCAACTATTCCGGCGTCACGATTGCCGGGAACCCGGTGATGCAGATGACCTTCAACGTGCCATTCAGCGCGCCGGCCTCACAACAATGCGGACGCGTGATGTACAACGACTATCACGTGATTACTCCGGTAGCCAGCACCGTCTATCCGACGGAGTGCCCCAGCTATAACAACTCGTCCTATAAGATGAGCGCGCAAGAGGAGATGCTGGAGTACGCGCTCTTCGACCTCTCGGCATTCGTGCAGCCGGTTGTGGTTCCCACGCTCAACATCATGTTTAGTCCCAGTCCATTGACGGTGAAGTCGGGCGATACAACCGATCAACTCACGGTGAATGTGACCAACACCAGCAGCACAACTCCAACGGACAGCTCGGCGGTTCTCAGTTTCACATTGCCTTCGCAGCTGACCGTCACCGCGATGAGTGACCCGACCAACGGATGGATCTGCACGGTGAGCACCTTGTCGTGTTCGCGAAATTCCACTCTGGCGGCGAGCGTCACCGATTCCGTGATACTGACCATCAGCGTGGCCTCGTACACCACGCTCCCGAGCTACACAGGCACGATTACAGCGACGGTTTCGAGCGCCATCTTCTCCACCAACCCTTCGTTCACAGACACCGTGATCTTCCAGCAGCAGCCCGCCATAACATGGGCTACACCGGCGAACATCGTCTATGGCACACCATTGAGCGGCGCGCAGCTCGATGCCTCTTCGACCCTGCCTGGCACATTTGCCTACTCGCCCGCGGCGGGAACCATCTTGCCGGTGGGGCAGCAGATGCTGAATGTGACCTTCACGCCCACCGATTCGGTGCATTACACCACGCAAACCGCGAGCGTGACACTGAGAGTGGTTCCGGGAACGCCGACGATTACATTAACCTCCTCGGCAAATCCCGCCTTCATGGCTGCCGCGGTCTCGTTCACCGCCAGCCTTCCCTCCTATGCGTCTTCCGAAACCGGCACCATGACGTTTTACTCGGGGAGCACGGTGCTGGGCACAGCGACCGTGTCAGGCGGCTCGGCCACCTTCACCACCACGTCACTTGCGGGGGGTTCGCAGTCAATTACGGCCTCCTATTCCGGCGATGCTAACTACGGGCCCGCGACCAGCAGTGCGATCACTGAAACGGTGCAGGACTTTACGCTGACCTTTGCCGGCGGCAACGGGGCCATGGCCGCGCGGCCCGGAGGACAGGCCGTGTATTCGCTCGTGATAACTCCGACGAATGGAACACTGCTACCCGCTGCTGTGACCTTAAGCGTGAGTAATCTACCGCTCGGCATGACGGCCAGCTTTAGTCCGGCAACGGTGGCATCCGGTTCCACGGCCACGACTGTTGCAATGACCATCACACTGCCGGGCAGCAAAGGATCCAACGAGCGGCCGCGCAGCCCGTTCGGCAATAGGGTCTGGCCGGTAGCTTTGGGCCTCGTCTTGCTGCCGTTTGCAAGCAGGCTGCGCGCGGGACGCGCGCGTTTGGCCAGGCTGGCTGTGCTGTTCGTAATCGGCGCGGCGCTGGCTGTGGGATTCACGGGCTGCGGCGCCACAACCTCGCCGCAGAGCTTCTCGTTCACAATTACCGCGGCTTCAGGATCGCTTTCGCACTCACTTACACCTGGACTGACTGTGGAGTAAAGACCGCCGCGGAGCGTAGGACCCCAAAGTTTCACAGTTGGTCCGCTCGACACGCTGTAGGATCGCTAGCTCCGGAGAGCATACGCCTCCAGCTCACCCGCAGTCGAAGCACTACCAACTCTTCTTGATCATGGTGTCGACCGCGAATCCTCCATTGGGGTCTCGTGTGGCACTGATAGCCACGCGTGGCGAAACCTGGTATTGGCCCTGGATGGTTTGCCCTTGCGTACTGGCTACGTTGGTTGAGAAGGTGACAAACAAATTCCCCGTGACTCTCTGCTGAATGGTGATATTGGCTCCCGGCGGCCCAGAGGCGGTGCCGCCCGCCAGCACCGGACTAATGGATAGCTGCGAGATACCCGCGGCTTTGGAGACGCGGCTCGTGACCTGGCTCGAGACCTGGGACGCAACCAGCCCTTCTGCCTGCTGATTCATCGGCGTCGAATTCGCGGCGCTGGCTTCGGTTGTCTGGCCGAATGCCAGGAGGTTAATGATGTCGGCGGGCGGCAGCGACGGATCGGAGGTGTACTGGGTGCGCATCTGATCGGAGGGCCCCTGAAACCGCAGATCGATCTTGTATTGCTGAATCGTTGTGGTCAACGAAACATTCAGCACCGGTTGTGTTATGGCAGGATTGATGAACTGGATGGTGCCGCCCGTCAACACAAATCTGTTTCCGTTCAGAATCACGTCCCCGCTCGAGAGACTTACGCGCCCCAGAATCACAGGTTCGGCGGCCGTGCCTCGCACCTGGAGATTCGCCGAGCCGGCAACGCTGAGAGTCCGGCTGACGAGGTTGGCGTTGCTGGACGAATTCACCGCGATATTCAGATTGAGGTTCTGCGCGAATCCCCGTGTGGGCGGCGCTTCCACTCCACCTGACAACTGGTTCACTGCTGCGGATATGTCGAAGGCCGGTGTGAACGATACGTCTGCAAGATTGACTGAGCCGCTCAGTAACGCCTGATCGATTGAGCCTGTCAGCCGCAGATTGGCATTGACATTCTCCCGCACGCCCTGCGGATAAAGAAGCTTTGCCCCTTTAGCTGTTGCTCCAAGGTCGAATTGGATCTTCGGCCGAAGAATAATCGCGCCCTGCGCGTCGATCTCGCCTCCTCCAACGGTGCCGCTGAGCTTCGTTATTTCCAGGCGATCGCTCGTCAGCTTCAATACCCCGTTGGCGTTTACGAGCCCGACAGGAGATGTGTTTGTGGAAAGGTTGGCGCCCGCAATTTCGATTTCCCCGCCGAACAGGTTGCGGCCAAGTGCACCATGGGAATCGATATTGAGTTTGAGTTGGCCGGAAGCGCGCAGATCGGGATCGAAGATCTGCATGAGTTGCAAATTCACCGCGCCTTGAGCCTTCAACGATGCAGCCACCTGAGTACCGACCGGAAAGCTTCCCTGAACATTCAATTCCGTGCCGGTGCCCTTGATGGTGACCGGCTGCAGTATCACCGTCGAGTTTTGATAGTCGGCCTGGATCGGCGACGCCGTCAGCTGGATCGAATCGTTGTACGCGACTTTGAGGACGGGAAGTTTCAGGTGAGCTTCCAGGTGGCGCCAATCCTTAAGCGGGCCGTGGATGGTGGCATGAATCTCAGTTTGTCCGCTCAGAGCTGGCATCTCATCGGGTGCAAATGCCGCTAGAATCGGCTTCAAAGCGAAGTTCTCGGTGTCGAGCGAGGCGTCCGTCATATAGTCGCCGGTCAGGTTCGCCTGCCCTTTACCGTGAAGCGGAGCGCCTGCCACCGACGCGGCGAACTCGATATTCGCGACATGGTTTGCCGCATTGAGTTGGAGGTTGGTTTGCGAAATGGTTTGGCCCGCAATGGTTAGATTGGGGATCAGTAGGTTCGCGTCGATTTCCGGATTATCGAAACTCCCCTGGCCTTGTGCGTGTATTTGGACAGTTCCCTGCGCATCGATGCCGCGAGCCTTCACGGTCTGAAGCTTCGCGAGGTCGATGCCGCCCGATTGCAGCTGAGCCGTGAACGTCCTGGCGCGAGGATCAGCCGTGGCGCGCGATTGAACGGTTCCGGCAGGAAGCACGACCGATGCGGAGACTTGAACCTGATTGCCGGAGCCGGTTAGATCGACACTCGCCCGGGACACCGGCTCACCAGAAATAGCCGCTCCAGTGAGGGTCGCGTTGGCATGTCCGGTCGGGTTTTCAACTTCTCCGCGAAGATGAGCGGTCACGCTCAAAGTACCCGACACGGGGAGCTGCTGCCGAGTGATCGCAGCGATCGTTTCCATGGGGACTTGCGAGACGTCCATATCCAGCGCGAGCTGGCTTTGGCCGCTTGGTGACCAACGCTGAAGCCCGATGTCGGCAGTCGCCGTAACCTGTCCCCGCTGCGCTCCCTGGAGACGAAGATTCTCGAGCTTGGCGTGAGCGGGGCTCAATGCGATGCCTGTGCGCAGCAGTTTCCACTCGGTGCCGTTGTATTCGAGATTCTCCGCAGTCAATTGTCCGATGAATTCGGGCGCATCCATGGATCCACGCACTGCACCCAGGAAAGACGCGCGGCCGGTCAGATCTATACTCTGCGCCTCGGGATTCGGCGCTCCTGGAGTTGGCGCGCAGAAGAGATCGGCGAATGTGGCAACTTCGCTAAGATCGTCTGTCTGAATATTTACGGAGAGACTTGAACTGTGGCTGACGGTTCCGTTCAAGGTGATCTTAGTTTGCGAACTCTGCAACTGGCTGTCGTTGAGGGTCAGATTACCATTGGCTCTCGTGTAGGTTGCATGCACTGCGCCTTGAATGGGGATGATCGTACTGCTTTGTGTTCCGCCCGCGGAGGCGACTCGTTGTGAGCCCGCTTGCGGTTGAGGTTGAGGCCGGACAGCTTTGCCGTCGATGGTCAGGTCTGCATGGGCGATCAAGTTGTCGATGGTTTTTCCCCATGCGGCCGTGGCCGTAGCGCTTGCCATGCCGTTGAGAGAGATTCCGTTGGTCGAAATCGAGCGGGCGAAGGCTTGCCGGGCCTCAGCTAGCGATACCTTTTGCAGCGCAACTTGAAAACTGGAGCGGGTATCGCCGCCGATCTGCTGCATGGTTCCGTCGGCTGCGACTGTGCCGCCGAGAACATCAGCCCTAAGATCGTGCAGCGTGGCATTGCTGTTGACGAGTGAATAATGTGCTGCTAGGTTCGAAATGCCTAAACGGGCAGACACAGTGTTGACGAAGAGCTTGGCACTCGAGAGATCGCCACGGATGGTGAGCGACTGGATTGGGCTGCGATTTGGGGATTGCTGGTACGCGAGCGTGCCTGAGGCCTTCACAAGACCGGCCGGCAGCGTTGATTCGTTGAGGATCTGTGCAGCCTGCTTGCCGTCGAGAACAATTTGGTATTGCGCCCGTATGTCCGGGTTGTTATAGTCCGTTACCGTCGCACTGATGACCGCCTGTGAAGCTCCCGCCGAAATGGTTGCGCACCTGAGTGTGAAAACATGGCGAGTTGCTTCGAAATCCAATTCGAGATTGTGCTCGAGGGGACGATAGGTTCCGAATGCCAACTTGCCTTTTGTATAAGAAAGAGCCCCGCTGTATTTCGTAAGGAGACCATTGAATGTGGATTGGAATTGAAGATCGTCGAGATCGGCCGCTATCGCCTGTGCGCCTGAATTGTAATACACCTCCCCGCGCGCTATCTGAAAATGGCGGATGCCTAAGTCGAAGATATCGCCCTGACTCGATCCACTGCTTTTAAAAACCGGAAGATTCGATTGCCCATTCTTATCGATAATCACCCAAGCCACGGGATGATCAATCCGAATATTATCGAAGTACCAATTGGCTTGCAAAATTGAGACAATACGCAAACCGACCTCAATGTGATCCGCCGCAAACACGGGGGGATTGGGGTGCGGAGCCGCACCGGCCACGCGAATTCCGTAGAGATCGAGGCTGAGCGTTGTGGGGTGCAGCGTGAAGTTCTCAAGTCGCACTGCCACGCCCAACGCCGCGGTGGCCTTGCGCTGAGCCAAATCGAGCAAGTAACGATGGGCTGCACCGGTATTCACCAGATAAGTGAGGGCGGCAGAGCAGACGAGGAGAATAGCCAGTAGACATCCTGCGGTCCAAGCTAGGAACCTAAGAACGCGGTGGGATGCTTTTGGCCGCGATGCGTTCAGATCGTTCTCATTCTCAATGTCGCGATGCGAATCCGCCATGTCACTCCTCAAAACGCCTGTCCAATACCGATAAAGTATGGCGTGGCGTCGACGCCCTTCACTGGATTCAGGTTGCGGCCGATATCAATCCGGATGGGTCCGACGGGGGTGGAATAGCGCAACCCAAGGCCCACATTGTTCGCATACCCCAGGCCCGTCGTGTTCTGATTCGATGTCCTGAAGTCGCGGAAACCAACTGAAGGAAATACGTTGCCACCATCGTAGAAAACCGCGAGTGAGAGATTCTTCTTGATGGAGAGTGGGATGCGGGCTTCAGAGTTGAAGATCAGCAGTTCGTTGCCGCCGGTCGGGACCTGGATGGGTACACAGTCGGTGCTGGAGCCGCTGCTGCAAGCCTGCACGGTTCGCTGCGGGCCCGCTCCATCGAGAGGAAATCCGCGCAGCGAGTTGCCGCCGCCGGTGAAGAACTGCTCGCTGAGGGGGACGAAGCTATTGGCAAAGGGCTGTGCCAGGCCGATACGAACGCTTTCAGCCCACACGATGTGGTGGAATTTTTCGCGATACCATGCGGCCTGCGCAGTCAGTTTTGCGAAATCGACAGTCGAGCCCAATTTCGTGGTATTGAAGTCCAGTTGGAGCGTGTCCAGTATGCCCTTGTGCTCGTCAAGCGGATTATCGCGAGTGTCTCGGGTGAGGTTTCCTGAAAGCGTCGATAGTCTGACGTGTTGATCCTGGGTCGGCACCAGGCTGGGGATGAGGATGCGGGTCAGGTCTACCTGGCTGAAACCGTATTGCACAAAGAAAATGGTTTTCTTGGACCCATCCAGAGGGCGTTGCAATTGCAGCGTGCCCTGCGCCTGCTCGGAAGAGAAAATCGGGTTTTCCTCGTTCTTCTCGAACGAGCCAGAGGACGTCGCTTTCCACGAAGACCAATGGAAGCTGGGAACGATGTAGTAGACCGCGCCACGCTGGTCCAGCCGGCCTGCGAACCCGGTAAAGGAAAGTGATTCACCTTTGCCGCGAAGGTTGTTACGCGTGTATTGAAAGGTGCCGCGCGGGCCGTAAAACGTTGCTTCGCTGGTTGTGAAGTTCGACGGTAATCCGATCGGAGGCAGGTTGGGCAGTACGACTGTGCCGGTGGGAATATTTCCGCCCCGTTGGATCACTTCGAATCCAAAGCCATAGGTGAAGTCGTTGCGCTTAGCTTCGTGCACCTTCACTAGCACATCGTCGGTGGTATCGGTGGTCACCGGTTCTTTGGGATCGACCTCTGCCCAGTCAAAGACGCCGGTATGGTCATAAAGTCTGCTGCCGGCGGCCAGCAGTTCGGACTCAGTGAGGGGTTGTCCTTTCCTTATGCCGTTAACGTCCTTGTAGATCAGGCGCTGTTGCGTGTGTTCCCTTCCTAGTGTGAGCACGTTGCCCGTGATAACCCGCGGACCCTCATGGATGTGATACACAACGTTGATGCGATGCGGTTCGGTTTTCGATTGCTTATCTGCGGTTTCACGAAGGCTCGCGATCAGATACCCGGCTTTGAGGTAGTTAGAGAGGATTTCCGCACGATCAGCCTGGACATGCGCCTGTGAGTAGGGCTGTCCGGCCGCCAATTTCAACCCCTTTGGAGCAAATTGAGATTGGTGAAACGTGTCTGCTCCTTCAATCGAGAGGGAATTGACAATATCCCGTGGTCCTTCGACGACACGAAACGTAACTTGGACGTTCTGGTTGGCCCTTGTGATAGCGGAGGTAACTTTGACGTCGCTGAACCCTTCAGATTGGTAAACCCTTTGGAGATTGCTGGTGCTCGATTGCGCGAGCTGTTCGCTGAACTTGCCCGGCGAAAAGAAATGCTTTTTCTGAACCGCGATTTGTGGCGTGAGCCTCGACGACGGCAGGGTTGTATTACCAGAAATAGCGATGGCAGTTACTTTGTGCTTCTTAGTCTTCGTCACCTTGTACACGACCGTTTCGGCCGCCGGCTGCTTGTTCAGTTGTGACTCGACCGTGACATCAAAGAAGCCTTTTGCCTGGAAATAGGAGATCAGCGCCTGCCGGCCCTCCGTGACGGTTTCGTCGTCGACTCCGACGCCCTGGTAAGCTGGGAGCAAGGATTTACGGGTCCACGGCCAAAGATGGACTCCCTCGATATCGACGTGAGTCACGGGTCCCGAATCGATATTGAAATGAATATCTGCCCGGTTCGTAGCCGCCACGTATTCGGCGCCGGAGAGTTTCACCTGAGCGTCCAGATAGTCCTCTTTTTCGAGTGAACCCTGCAGGTATTTCGTGGCTTTGTCCAGGGTCGAATGATGATAGGTCTTGCCGGGCCGGATGGCCGCCCCATGGAAACGCGCACTGAGCGTGGTGAGCTTGCGCTCGAGTTGCGGGGCTTGAGTTGCGGGAGCGCCATCAATATGGATGGAACCGAATTTGGCCTTCTTTCCCAGCTGTGAATTGAACTCCACATTGGCAATTGCGTTGGGGGAATCGACAGCAATCTTCGGATCCACGCTCGCGCCAAAGTAGCCTTCGCGCTGGAAAAATGTGGTGAGGTTTTTGCGGTCGGTATCGAGTTCCGACGGGTTGAAAGCCTCCTGCATGGAATAATTCGCCGCCTGAATCAACTGGGAATAGGGAAACCGCTGGGCGCCGGGAAAATCAAAAATGCCAAAATACACGGCAGGCTCCAGAATAAAGACGACGCGAACTCCGTCGGCCTCCGGTTCCACCTGAGTTTCGACGCGATCGAAGTTTCCCGCGGTCTTGAGCGCGGCTGCAGTGGCATCCACCTTGACACGTGAAAAGGGTTGCCCTATTTGCTGCACGAGGCAGGAAGCGCAGCGCGATATGTCGAAACCCGGACATCCTGCGGTCTCGATCGAAGTCACGTTCTGCCCCTCGTAAGAAGACTCGAGGTCTTGCTGCGCCCCCGCAGGCACCTGGCGGGCGAACGATGCCGTCTTCTCCTGGGCCAGGCTCCGCCGGCAAAACAGGGATGCGAGAATCACGCAGACCAACCAAGTGAGACACACCCATCGTGGGCAGACGAAGGCTCCATCCGCTGCAGGGACTTTTGCAATGGCTTCGCCACCTCGAGCCGATTCAAGTCGCACACTTGTGGGGATGCTCAATGTGATCGGAGGGTTTGACGCTCACGTAGGTTCATTTCTTGCGCGGCGGAAGCGAGGCCCTGAGCAGACTACCGTCCATGAGCACCCCCGCATCCATAACTCTCATGGGTGAGACTCCTCGGCGACCCGAACCATTATCCTTTCGCTCCTTCGCCATGCGTGACCGGCAAAGGAACGGGATCTCTGTTACCGGGATCTCTGGTCTGGACTTGGCCCGCCAGACATGGGATTCTATGGTTGCCGATCGGGTGTTTGGGCATGCCGCGGAACTTGGCTTTTATTTCCTGTTCTCACTATTCCCGACGCTGTTCTGCGCAGGCTCGATTCTGGGTCTGGCGGCCCGCTCGGCACATCAGATCTCCGATAAGCTCCTGGAATACCTCGCCCTTGTCCTCCCGACTGCAGCTCTTGGCACCGTCCTCAACACATTCAATGAAACCACGGCCGCTGCCTCATCGGGGAAGTTGACATTTGGGTCGATTGCAGCCATCTGGTCGGCGTCCATCGGCATCTCCGCAATTCAAGACACTCTAAATGTTGTCTTCAAACTCAACGATCGCAGATCCTATGTGGTCGCACGCGTCAAAGCGATTCTCATCACAATCGTGCTTACTATTCTCGTGGGGGCCGGGCTCAGCGCAATGTTCGCCGGCGATTTCCTCGCGGCGCTCGCCGACCATGCCTTGGGTGATTCCCTTTTTGCCACCGCGCTGGCAATCGCGATAAGAATCACTGCATGGACTGCGTCGGGGTGCATTATCGCCTTGTCATTTGCAGTCGTCTATTACTGGGCGCCGGATTGGAAAGAGCGACACTGGCGCTGGCTGACCCCGGGGACCATGATCGGCATCGCCGGATGGCTTTTGGCCTCATTCGGGCTTCGCGTCTATCTCCACTTTTTTAACAACTACACGATGACTTATGGCTCGCTCGGCGCGGTTATCATTCTGCTCACATGGTTCTATATCAGTGGGCTCATGTTGCTGTTAGGCGCTGAAATCGACAAAGCAATCGACGACTCGATTGCGGAGGTGCAGTGAGCTGCCGTTGATGCCAACCTCGTTGTGGGTCGATGCAAGATGCGGATATCCGTTCGTTCTCTACGACAAAAGCGAGAATGACGCTCGCGTAGGTGCCTCCCAAATCGAATTCTTGTCACGAACAGACGAAGATATTCGAGGGCGGATGTATTGCAGTTTAGAGATCCTACTATCCGAGTGAATCGTTTGCTTCGCAGTTTGCACCGTAGCTACCATTCCAAGGTTCGGCGATACCGCTTATCTTTACTATCTCCCCAATTAGAGGCTTAGCCATTATCTCAACCGACCTGGCTCGTAGCCCTAAGACTACGGCCTTGCCACTCCGTATGAATTTATGCGCGATCGAATACGCGCGTCTACGTTGCTCTCCCGTCCACAAATCGTTTCTCGAATTGAGACAGCACATACTCGGGTCCTGGAGAGTTGATGCCGAACACTTGCCTGGCGAGTCCTCCTCGTCAATTGAAAAGTGCAGCCGGTGCGAACCGGCTGCACTATTCATCAGACGAACGGGCTCTTTACCAACTAATGCGCCCTGCCACCTGTAAATCGCGGGGGAGCCAGCCGGAGGCCATGCTGGAAACGGTACAGAAGGCTGAGCTTGATCCACTCTTTACTGTGCAACTTGGAGTGCCATACAGTGCGTGGTTAGCGACGTTTGTCATATCAGCCTCAAGCGCCAGCTTCCATTCGCGATGAATGGGGAACGTGCGCTTCAAAGCCATGTCCACGTCCGTGCTTTTCTGGGCGAACATGCCGAGCGGAGCGATACGGGCCGTATTGCCAGGAATATAGTCAGCCGGACCGCCGCCGACATTGATTGCCTGGCCGTCCGTGGTGCCATACGCATCGGTGGCCGAACCGACCGGATTACCCGCCTGATTCACTGTAAACGCGTTGGGGTTAACGTAATTGACTTTGCCGATGTAGTTGGCAGTGTTGCTATCCCAACTGACAGCCCCGCCACCGGCCGCCTTGCCCAGTTGTACTGGCGGCCGGGCTGTCCAGCTACGGTACTCGGCATGCAGGTGTTCAGAATGCTCGATCCTGCGCAACCGCTGCCAGTGACGATGATCGGCAAGCCGGAGCGGAGAGTGCCGATGCCGGAAAGCGACCAGTCACTGGCGATCGCGCGATAGATCAGATTGTCGCCAAACATGTGTCCTCTGCCGACAGGCGGCTGCCATACCGCCGTGACCGTCAGGCTTTGCGGCTGATCCGCAGCAGAAAGCGAGCGGTCCAGACGCGCGTTGTCATAGGTGCGGAAGGTGCCCAAATCATCTATGCTCTTCGAGTAAGTGTAGGCCACCATCCAGTTGAGTCCATGAGCTGGACGCTGTTTCAAGAAAACCTGCACAGCGTTATAGTTTTCGTTGCCGTTAAAGCCCGTAGTCGTGCTCACGCCGCTGTACTGCGGGAACGGCGAGTAGTAGCCGCCCACACTATTGCTAAGGTAGTAGCTCTGGCTGGCGCTGTACCCATTTTGCGGCATAAACCCGAAGCCCTCAGCCGCGGTGATGCCGTTGGTGCCGTTGACATTGGCCTTTTGTCCGATCAGCGGGTATTGGCAGGTTGCGCCGCCGCAGGCCGAGTAGGTGGTTCCGGTGGCGCTGGCAAGCGAGTAGCCTGCCATTGCCGCATACGATTCTTGCAGCTTGTTGTTCCAGTAGGTACCGATCGACCCGCTAGGCTTGATGAAGTGCCCTTCGCTGCCGACGTAGCTGACGGAAATCGACATATCGCTGGTGATTTGACGTTCCACGCCGAACGACCAGTTCTCGTATTGGGGCGAGCGGGCGCCGTAGTAGGGGTCCCAGTAGGTCAGGCTAGCTGCATTCTTGGCGCCTAGAGCTGCGGTTTCGTAAGCACCATAGCCGGCCATCGAAACGCCGGTGGGCAGCGTCGTGGAAGGCGCGGCCAGGGAGCCGGTCCAGCCGCAGACGGTCAGGCCGTCGCCGGAAACAGTGCCCTTGCCGCAAGCGGTTTGGTCCCAGTAAAACACGGGCTCGTTAGCAGCATTCACTGGCAAAAGAGTCGTGGACGGGACCAAGCCAGTGGTCGAGGGTGAACCTGACTGACCGCTGTCCGAGACCCAGTTGCCGCGGGCGTATGTAACTCCGTAGCTAGCTCGCACCACGGTCTTATTGTCCACCGAATAGGCCAGACCGAGGCGCGGTGCAATGTTCTTCCACCAGAGGCTGGAAGGACTGCGAAGACCGGTGTGCCAACCATCGGAGGTACTGCCGCCGGCCGCAGCAAAGGTGCCGAGATTCCCCGTGATAGGATTCACTCCCGTCGGGTTCAGCCATGTGAAGTTATTGTTCTTCTCAACGATCGGGGTCCAGAGATCCCAGCGCAGACCAAGATTGAGGGTTAGCTTCGATGTGACCTTATAGTTGTCCTGGCCCCAGAACGAGGGATCGTACCAGCGCGGACTCAACTCGGGATTCCCGAGGCCGGATGAGGGTCCGCTCGTATTGACTGCACCCAGCAGGTAGCTGGCGTAAGCAGCGCCTGAGTTGCCGATTCCCTTACCGCCGCTGTAGCCGGAGGTTTGCGCGCCTGAGAAGGTGAACGACATCGGAGAGGAGTAGGTGAGCGGGGCTACGATGTTGTATTCGGTATCCACAAACTGGCCGCCCAGCGTGATGCTGTGCTTACCTAGATCCCATTGCAGGTTATCCACCACGGTGTAGCTGGCGCCCGACTTCGAGTTCCAGCTATAACCGGCCCAGGTGCCGGGAACGTTGGTGCCCGACCATTGAATCCTCGGGAAGTAGCTGGCCTGTCCGGCTGGCATGTCCAGGATGCCGGTGTTCGCCGTAGAGTAGATTGATGTGTCATCCGGAGTTACGGAGAGGCTCTTATAACGCTGCACGCCAACGGCGAACTGGTTGACCATGTGGGGATTGATGGTCCAGGTTTCCTTTATGATGTCGACGTTGGTGATGGGGTGATAGCTCTGCGAGGTGTTGAACGGCGGCGGAAGAGTTCCGCCCGAGTTGCCGCCGGTCGACGCTTGGCGTCCGAAGGCGACAATCAGACTGAGCTGATTCGCGGAGTTGAGGTTGTAGTCCAGACGACCGGTCTGGTACCAGTTCGAGAGGCCACCCTTGGTGCCATAGGCGACGTTGTTAACATATTGTGCTTGGTTGACTGAAGCCTCCAGGGGTAGCACGAACTTGTCGATGTAAGCGGCCGCCTGTGAGAAGCGGTTGGTCGGAATCTGATTGTTGGCAAAGATAGTGCGGGTGCAGTTAGTAGTGCAAAGTGGCGCCGATGTCCCAGCATCCTTCTCTGACGCCGGGTCGTAGATGCCTTGTGGGGCGTTGGGGGCAGCCACCTGGGATGCCTGGAAGCCCGTGTAGTCGGCGTAAGTCGCGGGGTTGCCGCTGCTATCATAGCCCATCATGTTATAAGTGGGCAGCGTCTGAACGGACGGACTAGGTCCATGCTGATAGCGGTACTGGCCGTAGTTATAGAACAGGAACAGCTTATTCTTGATGATCGGTCCGCTGAGGACAACCCCGAACTCGTTCATGATCTCTTGCGGCTTGACTCCGCCCAGCGCGCACCAACTCGTCGAAGCGGTCAGGGCCGCGGAACTGCACGAGGCGCCGGCAGGAGGAAGTCCGACTACGGTGGGAAGCTTGTTGTTCGTTGGCCATGCGTCCAGAACCTTGTTGCGCATGTATTCGTAAAGCGAGCCGTGAATCTGATTGCTGCCCTGCTTAATGGAGTAGTTCTGCACGCCCTGGCCGGCAAATTGGGCCGAATAACCGAGCGTCTGCACTTGGAACTGGTCAATCGAATCCATGCCGAAGGCCGTCCAGGTCGGGCGCGGATCGCCGACGCCGAATGGACTGGGCAGATCGATGCCGTCGATGTACACGTCCATTGTGCCGCCGCCGGGATTGGAGCCGTTAACGCCGCCAGAAGCGTCGGTCGCGTTCGCGCCGCCGGAGGCTGCCGATGCAGAGTAGGTGTTCTGCACGCCAGGCATAAGGGCTGCAAAGTCAGTGGCGCGGCGCTGATCGGCATTGTTGCCCGCGCCCATCAGGAGCGGCAGGCTGGAGTACATCTCGTTGTCCATCACGGCGCCGAGCTGCGCGTCGGAAGTCTCCAAAATAGGGGGCGCTGAGGTTACAGTGATCGTAGCCGCAGTCGCTCCTACGGTAAGCTGCATATTGATCGTGACGATTTGTAGCGCGTTTACAGTAACATTCTCTTGCACGTACTTTTCGAAGCCTTTGGCCGTCACCGTGACGATGTATACGCCAGGCGTGAGCGGCGTGATGTTGTAATCGCCCGCGCTTGTGGTGCTGCGTACTGTCCTCAGGTTGGTGTCCACCGAGGTTGCGCTCACGGTTGCATTCGGAATTACTGCGCCGGTCGAATCGGTCACGGTACCGGAGATGGCGCCCGTGCCGGAAATCTGCGCGTTGGCGCTCAGCGGTATCAACATGATGGCTATGGCCAAAATTGCCAGCCAGCCAAGCATGACATTGCTCAGGAGCCTATGTTGCGGCTCGATTGTTGCCGCGCTCCTCTTGACCTTTCCTCTTGCTAAAAGACTTTCCATCATCATTGCCTCCAAAGTTAAATGTTTCGTTTTAATCAAGATCTTTGCTGTGGCAAGCCACAGCATCTGCACAATGCACGAGTTTCTATCCTTGAATTTCGGAGAGCGTATTCAACCAGGCCGAATCGCGTCTTGAGTGAGGTACTTCGAATACTCAGGACGAATCTCCAAAGAATCCGAATTCCTACGCAACAACGGCAGGTTCGCTACCGGCTCGACTCTTTCGAAAAGGACACACATTTTTATTGCTTCCAAATAAGCGTTGTCAAGAGAAAGATGGCAACGATACCGCAATACAGGCAACGATGCCACAATAGTCCGGCAACGCTGCCAAATCTCGGCAACGGGCAGAGACTACAGGAGGTAATTACAGAGGAGTTGCGCCTCAGTCGGGGCGTTTTTTCTAGCCCCATAAGCGGGCAAACCGGCGAAGCGATTTGCCTCTCGGCGTATTCTAGATTCGTGGAGTTTGAATTCGCGGAGCGTGAACCACAACGAGCGGTCTGATAAATGCCTCTACGGCTTCTTGGGCAAGCATTGGGACCCAACAACAAGGCGGGGCCCAGGCATTCGGCGAGTTGACGCCGCCGATTGATGAGACCGGTTCTAACAGCATCCGCAGGAGCGGCGGATGACCAACTCGCCTGGCAGCGAGACGGTCCTTGCCTTCTTTGGCGCGGCGCCATCAATACGGCTGAACAGAAGACTCATCGCGTTGCGCACCATCTCCGCAATCGGCTGTCGAATGACAGTAAGTGGGGGATCGACCAGCGCCGCGAAATCCGGATCGTCGAAACCCAGGAGTGGAAGGCAATCAGCGGCCTTACGGCCAAGCTCTCTATAGAGCGTCAAAACGCTGCGCGTGGCAAAATCGCTCAATGACAGCAATGCAGCGGGCGGGTTCTCGCTCTCAATTGCGTCTCTCAGGACAAAACGCAGCTGCTCATAATTCGCAGCCGCGATCAGCCAGGGGCTTCGCCCCTGCGCCGACATAGCTTCCGAGTATCCCGCCGTACGTTCCTCAAAGCTGTAAATCTCAGGCTTTCCGGTCACACAAGCCACATTTGCATAGCCATGCCCGAGGAGGTGCTCCGTCGCCCTGCGCGCGGCCTCGCGATTGCAGAGCAGCACCGAATCGAGCGATGAAGAGATGTAGTGATCGAATGCCACCACTGGCACATCGGGAAATGCAGTTCGAATGCCTCTCACCGTTGTCCCGTGAGTGCCCGTGAGAATAACGCCATCCGCTCGATAACGCCGCAATTTCGCCAGGTGCGCCAACTGCTCCCCTAGCCGGTCTTCATGTGTCAGCAGGAGCATCGTACATCCGCGCTGTCGAGCCTCCTCCTCTATCAATTGCACCGCCTGGCTGAAAAAAAGATTTGAAACCTTGGGCAGAATCACGCCGATTGTGCGTGATCTTCCGCTACGCAGCGCGCGTGCTGACTCGTCCGGCTCGTATCCAAGTTCCTTTACCGCACGCGCCACACGCTCTGCGACCTTCGGCCGTACAGGAACGCCACGCAAAAAACGCGACACCGACGATGCACCTACCCGAGCCAATTGGGCCACGTCCCTGACCGTTGCTCTTTTATTCCGTGTCTTGATCATTGTGCTTACACTTGCGCTTCCACACCAATCTCTAGCACCAGCCTAAACCAAGCATCCGCGCTAAGGAATCCGCATTTGCCTCGGCAAGACATCATAGGTCAGGCAGCGCCTTTGGGTCACGAAGCATCTTAGCACGGTCTTCCGGCAAAGCAGATTTGCGCCCTCTCATCGCGCGGTTCAAAATGATCGGTAGTCGTCCTGGTTGATCGCAATGGTCGATTAAGAATGTGTATTGAGTACGTGTATCGGCGGAAAGGAAAGTTCAAGTTTCTCGACTGGAATCATCAATCTGCAAGTGAATAATCGACTCCGGCCTGGTTGACGATATTGTTTCGTTCATCCCCGGATCTCATCCTTTCGCAGCGCAAGTTCTTTTTCGATCTTTGCCATCAAGGCATCATCGAGCGGATAGAATGTCATCGCGGCGGCGGCTGACAAAACCATCGCACACGGAATCCAACTCATAGCAAGAACGATTCCGTGGAGCGACCGGCCAGTCTGGCTTACGTTCGCCGCATACCCAAAATGTGCCAGAATGAGCCCAACCATCCACCCCCCAATAGCCATCCCTATCTTGGTTGAGAATATGGCCGAGCCGAAAACCAGCCCCGTAATGCGTTGGCCGCTTTGCCATTCTGCGTGATCGGCCTCATCGGCAAACATCGCGAAAACCAGCGGAGACTTGAAGCCAAACATGAAGCTGGAAACGATCTGCAACGCGAACACTAACCCGATATCCGACGGACGCGCTAACGAGAAGAACCCCACCACCGGACCACCTAGCAACAGCGACACGATAAACAAGAACTTCTTGCCTACCTGCTTCGCTAGATACGAAGTAATCAGGACGGCAGCCAGATACGCCACACCGTTGGCCGCCAGAAACAATCCCAGCAGATCCTGGCGCTTCAAGAAGTACTTGAAATAATATGTCGAAGCTGATCCTTCTATGGCAAAGGCCGAAACGGTAAGGACCTGAGTTCCCACCAGGATCAACCATGGCCAACTGCGGAGCAGCTTGGCGAGCCCCGATTTGCTGCTCGCAATCCTGTGCAAGTGTGGGGGCGGAATAATCCGCTCATGGGTGCTGATGAAGCAGAGCAGCAGAAGGACGATTGCAAGGGCGCCGTACAGCATCATCGTCAACTGCCAGCCGCGTTTGTCGCTTCCCCGGCCGAGGTAATTAACAAAGCGAAGTGTGAAGTACTGCACAAATAGCCCGGTAGTAAACGCGCCAACAAAGCGGATCGAGGAGATCGAAGTGCGTTCTACGGAACTCGGTGTCATTACGCCCATTAGCGCGCTGTAAGGAGTGTTTACAGCGGTGTAAATAAGCATAAGTGAGCCATAAGTAATGTATGCGTAGAGAAGCTTAGGTCCGCTACCAAGTCGCGGTGTAGTGAAGGTCAGCACGCCGGCCACGGCCAATGGCAGAGCACTCCACAGAAGATACGGCGGAAAGTGTCCCCATCGGGTTCGCGTGCGGTCGGCAATTGAACCCATCAAAAGATCCGCGGCAGCATCGCCGAGGCGCGTAACAAGCAGCATGAAACCGACCGCAGCAGCCGGGATACCGAATATATCCGTGTAAAAAATGGCGAGGAAAAACTCGAAGGTCTTCCAATAGAGATTCGCAGCTGAATCTCCCAGCGAGTATCCGAGCTTTTCCTTAAACGGAATGCGATCTGCAGGCGTAACCGTCACCGCTTGGCCCACACTGGCCTCACCTTCCGACGATGGAGCGACGCCGCGGCCTCCATCATCCAGCCCTCCCGATCACAGACATTGAATTTTCATCTTGGATTGGCCTAACTGGATGAATGAACCAATGACCGCTCTGAGTTTCGGATTCTCGCATTTCGACATGAAGGAGCGCAATTGCGATCAAAATCGGCCGTGATCCTGAGCAATAGAACACCGTTGTCATCCTTGTATCTCTAGGCAGTGTCGTCACGAGACTCTAATCCACAACATGAGGCATCGAATGTGCACGGCGGCGAGGAAGGAGTCTGCGCGCTTGGCGTAACGAGTGGCAATTCCGCGCCATTGTTTGAGATCG
>JBEKPD010000035.1:0-54721 GCA_049521075.1 Occallatibacter sp. | reverse complement strand
TTGTAGATTTTCTGGCCAAACTCGGAGTCGAAGGGCGGCTCGTCGAGTCCCTCCATCTCCTTTTTGTAGCGAACGCAAAAGACAGTGTGCGCCATGCGAAGAAATGCTCCTGTTTTTATTGTATGGGATGCGGGGAGACGGACTTGGTTGCGGGAATCCGGCGCTCTGAGTCTCTAGCGGCGACCGCGACGCTTCGGCGGTTTGAAGCTGCGCCGGACCTGCTTTTGGGCGCGCTTCTTTGCTTTGGATGAGGGCGTCGCGGGCTTGCGGCCGGTGAGAGGAAGCTCTTCTTCGACCAGTGCGAACTGCAGCTTGCGTTCCTGGGCGAGGATGCGGTCGAGGATGACCTGAACGCGGTCGCCGGCGCGGAAACGGCGGCCGGTGCGCTCGCCTACGATCTCGTGAGTGTTTTCGCGCCAGGTGTAACGGTCGCCGCGCAGCGTGTCGATGGGAACGAGGCCCTCGACGAAGAGATCGGTGAGCTCGACAAAGAGGCCGTATTTGGCGGGATTGAGCACGAGAGCGGCAAACTCGTCGCCCACGCGGTCCTGCATGAAACGAACTTTCTTCCATTCGACGAGTTCGCGCTCGGCCTCAGCGGCGCGGCGCTCGGCCTGACTGGATTCGTCGGCGATCTGGGCGAGTTCGGGTTCGGGGATGGGAGGCTCGGAGATGGGAGAATCGCCGCGGGAGTTCGTTCCGTGAGGAAGGTCAGCCCCCACCTTTGGCGCCAAAATAGAAACGCGCCGAGGATGGGGCACCCCCGCGTTTTTTAAGCCTTCGTTGGGATGCGACCAGGGCGAGGCGAGGCGCGCCTGGGTGACGGTTCTGCGCCCGGAGACGCCGGCGCGGAGCAGAGCCTTGGCGATGCGGTGCACGATGAGGTCGGGATAGCGGCGAATGGGCGAGGTGAAATGGGTGTAGGTGGGTGCGGCCAGCGCAAAGTGGCCCTCGTTCGTTTCGGAGTAGCGCGCCTGCTTGAGCGAGCGCAGCATGAGATAGCTCAGAATGCGCTCCTCGGGCTTGCCCGCAATGCGCGTGGCGAGTTTTTGATACATGCGCGGCGTGACGGCGATGTCTTCTGGAACTTCATGCTCCCGCGGATTGCGGCCACGACCGCGGGAATCACGGCGCTCGCCGCGGGTCACCACGCGTTTCACTGGCAATGGCCCAAGGCCAAGAGAAAAACCGAAGCTGGCGGCAAGTTCTTCGAACTGGACTACGCGACGAGGTTCGGGCTTCTCGTGGATGCGATAGAGCGAAGGAACGCCGAGATCTTCAAGCCATACGGCTACGCACTCGTTGGCGGCGAGCATGAACTCTTCGATGAGGCGGTTCGCCCAGGTGCGCTCGGCGCGGGTAACGCCGCGCATCTGGCCGTGCGCGTCGAACTCGATGACGGGCTCGGGCAAATCGAAATCAATGGACCCGCGCTCCTCGCGGCGCTGGTTCATCAGCACCGCGAGTTTCTTCATCCTTTCGAAGCGCTTCCGCGCCTCCAGGTTTTGGACCTCTGTATCGGATTGGTCAAGGCGCTCGTGCGCTTCTGGGTTTTGGTCGAGAATCGCGGTGACCGCAGTGTAGGTGATGCGCGCGGCGGAGCGGATGACGCCTTCGACGATCTCGAAACTCTCAATGCGCCCGGTGGAATCGAGTTGCATGATGCAACTCAGGACCAGGCGGTCTTCGTGCGGGCGCAGGCTACAGATGTCTGTCGAAAGCTCCTGCGGCAGCATGGGAATGGCGCGATCGGGAAAGTAAACGCTGGTGCCACGCAGGCGAGCTTCGAGATCGAGCGCCGAGTTTGGTTGAACGTATTCGGCCACGTCGGCGATGTGGACTTGCAATTCGAATCCACCATCGGCGCGATCGGTGACGAGAATGGCGTCGTCGAAGTCGCGTGCGGTTTCTCCATCAATGGTGACGACGGGCAGGCCCCGGAAGTCCGCAGCCCTGCGGGCCACAGCCTCTTGGTCGAGCTTGGCGACTGATCGAGCTTCGACGAGAACGTGCTCGGGAAAGATGCGCGGCAACTGGTGCTTGCGGATCATCATCTCCACATCGACGCCGAAATCATCGTGGGCGCCGAGGATTTCAACGACGCGGCCGATGGGCGGACGCGTGGGGGTGGGCCAACTGATGATCTCGACGTCAACAACCAGGCCGCCTTCCAGGCTCTTAGGCTTTGGATTAGATAATGCTTCGGGGCCCAGGACGCGATGCGGCGTGGAGGACGCGTGTGCGGCGGGGATCTCCGCACCGGGTGGGATAACGATGGGTTGCGTCATGCGCTCGTCGAAGGGAATGACGACGTTTTGTCTGTGGCCCCGAGCGGGGTCCGCGTAGTGAAACGTTCCGACGACAGTGGGATTACGGCGTTCCAAAACCCTTACGATGCGGCCCGACATGCGGCCATCGGCTTTGGGAGGGTCGACGTCGACCAGGACCTGGTCGCCCTGCATGGCGCCGCAGATCTCACTGGGGGGGATGAAAATATCTTCGGTTTCCGCCGAACCCGGCGCGCCGGATTTTCGATTGGGCCGCACGAAGCCGAAGCCGTCGCGGTGCAGATCGAGGCGTCCGGCTAGGAGATTGCTGTTGGCGCCCGGCCGGGACACTGCGCTGGGAAGGCTCCAGTGCTCGCGATCGAGCTGCACAAGCTGGCCGCGAAGAGTGATGCGGGCCAACTGCTCAAGGAGAAGCCGCCGCTCGCGCCCGCCGCCCAACCCTAGTTCGCGGACCAACTGCTTGTATCCGGCCTTGCGTCCCGCCGAGGCGGCAATGTGCGCCACCAATTCGCGATCGGTCATAAATCAAGCGTAGGCCATCCGGGTCAGATTGACCGAAACAGGAGTGCCTTCATTGATGCGTTCCTATGAAGAACAAATCATCTTCATGCCCCCAATGGAGCGCTATAATCGGCCCAACCATGCAACGAAAAGCGATCTTTCTCCTCGCGTCGTTGAGCATCGTGCTCTTGTGCGCACCTTCGGGCGCTTGCGCCCAAGATCAACCCGCCCAGGATCAACCAAAACCGATCGATCCGAATGATCCTCGGCTGACCTTTTCCTTTGCCATACTGCCAGGCGGCACGCCCTTTCACTTCAAAGTGAAACTCGACAAAACCGGCGCAATCGCCGGCGTGTCTGTCAATAGGGAGGGAGAGGCGCGGCCGTTGCAAACGTTGCCCTCGTGCAGCGACTTTCCGGATGAAGTCAGCGAAAATTGGGGCTGGGGCAATCTTTCGAAGTTGATTGCTCATGCGGACCTGAACTTCGATCGCTATCAGGACCTGGAGTTGATGCAAAACTACATTCCTCATCTCGATAAGAAGCTATACTGCGTATTTCTTTGGGATCCCAAGACCGAGCGATTCGTCTACTCAAAAGAGCTCACCGACATTGCTGTGAATCTTGAACCGCATCCAGAAAACAAAACACTAACTAAGCGTGATGACTGGATGGGCGGCGCTTGGGAAGAGACCACGTATCGTTGGAATGGCGGCAAGCTCGAGGCGATTGAAGATACCAGTATGCTCGGCGGTTGGGGAGATGATCCCACGAAACAGTGCGGGTTTACGTTTACGTGCAGCCGATTGATCGGCGGAAAGATGATTACTACCTTTGAAAAGCCTGTGTGTACCCCAGAAGAGATGGACAATTTGCCTGGCTGCCCTTCCCCGACCACACCAAAGCCTCCGACCGCGGGCAGGCAAAGCAGCAAACGGCAGTGATTGCGCAGGCATCTGCCCTTTGCCGTAGAATGTGGGAGACGGACGATTCTGGCGGAAGCGACAGGCTGGAATATCAGGCTTTCGGCCGCAGGTCGGTAGCTGTGCGCAAGCCATGGCGCAGCGAGCGAAGTTTTTGTATTTTGGACTCAAGCCTTTGGCGTTGCCTCGGCATCCTCCCAGTCCGGATAGGACAGAAAAGGAATTTATCTTGAGCGCTATGTGGAAACCAAGTCAGAACGAACCAATACGTGCAACAACGAATTCGGAACCGCAAGCCCCTGTGCATGCGGCGCCGAGCAGCGTTGAGTCCTCGAATCGCGCGGGAGCGCCTGCCGGCGACCAGGCCGTGATCGGTAAAGGTCTGTTCGTAAAGGGAGAGATCTCGGGCACGGAGTCGCTGTACATTGACGGCAAGGTCGAAGGGTCCATCAGTTTGCCTGGCAACCGCGTGACCATCGGCAAGAACGGCCAGGTGGGCGCCAACGTCACCGCCCGCGAAGTGGTGGTGATGGGTAAGGTGCGCGGCAATGTGTCGGCTACGGACCGCGTGGACATCCGCGCCGAAGGCGCCTTGAGCGGCGACGTCTCGGCGGCGCGCATCAGCATTGAGGATGGCGCGTTCTTCAAGGGCGGAATCGATATCCGCAAGCCCGACGCGAAACCGGGGCAGTCGAGCAGCGCGCAGGCTCCAGCCGCGCAGGCTGCGGCGCAGGGCTCAAACTTGGCCACGCCCGAAACGGCCAAAGTAGGCTAGTAGCAGGTCGCAGTTCTGCTTTCTCGCGAGAGCGCCTTTGCATAGACAGGGCGCTTTTGTGCTTTCTTACGCAAAATGCATAGAGCAGAAGTCGCGCCGGCGATGACCTGCGAGCGATCTTCAGACCATACCCAGACGGCGCAGGACGACGCGCGGCAACGCGGAGCCGGATATTTCGAGAGCCCACCCGGCGACGAGGGTCCAGACGGCGACGCCGGCGACGAGGATGAAGGCGTCGGTCCAAGAACGGGCGTGGTGAAGCGCGGCCACGGGCTGAAGATGCCGGGAGAGAAAAGTAACTCCCCGGGCTAGGAGGCCAGTGGCCAAGCCACTCGCCAAAGCGGCCAGCAGGCAGCGGCCCACCTCGCGATAATCCAGACTGGCGAGCGAAACCATGCGCCGCCGATGCAGAAGCACGGCGATAGTGAGGGTTTGCAGGGCGATGCCCACATCGGAGGCGAGGGCCAGGCCCGTTGCGCCGCGCCAATGGTAGAGTGCGTTGTAGATGGGCAGCGAGACCGCCGTAACAATCGTGCTCGCGACCATGGGCGCCAAGGTATTTCCCGCGGCATAGAAAGCGCGCGCGTAAATGGCCTGCGCCGACCACAGAAACATGGAGACGGAGAAGATGGCGAAGTAGAGGCTGCACTCGCGTGCGTCTGCGGCCGAGAAGCGGCCGCCGGTAAAGGCGAAGTCTATGGCCGGCCCACCCAGCGCCACCATGCCGGAGGCGACGAGCAAGCCGAGCGAGGTCACGCGCGAGACGGAGTCGGCAACGCCGGTGGCGAACTCGTAACGGCGTTCGCGCATCCACAGGCTGGCAAAAAATGGCATAGAGGCTGCGCCTGCAGCCTGGGCCAGTATGGCCATGGGCGCCGAGAAGAGCTGCTTGGCATAGCTCATCAGCGAGACCCCGCCACCGATGGCAGAGGCGAAGTGGGCGATGATCCAGTTGTCGGCGGTAACCAGCGAGACGCCGGCCATCAGTGGAAGAGACAGCAGCACCCACTCGTGCAAGCCCTCGTCGTGCCAGTCAAGAATGAAGCGGTAGCGCGTGCCGGCGCGGTGCGCGAAGAACCAGTTGAGCAGAAACGGCCCCAGAATGGCTCCGGCCACTGTGCCCAGGGCCAGCGAAGAGACACCGATGCGCTTGACCAGCAGCAAGCCGCCAACAATAGGGCCCAGGCCGTAAAGAAGCGACGTCACGGCTTGCACGCTGAATTGCTTGCGCACCATCAGGACCGCGCCAAAGACACCGCCGGCAAAAAAACATAACTGCGCGGGCAGCAGAATGCGCGTGAGCATGATGCATTGCGCAGCCTTGGCGGGATCGAAGCCGTTGAACCACCAGTGCACATACCAGGGAGCGAAGATCTCGGCCAGCACAATGGCCGCGCCCAGCACCAGGTACATGGTGGAGAGGATGACGGAGAGCGAGCGGTCGCCTTCGGCCTCGCGGCCTTCCTCACGATAGCGAGTAAGCATCGTGACAAAGACAGTTGAGGCCACGCCACCCACGAGGAAGTAGGCGATCATGTCGGGCAGAACGAAGGCGGCGTTGAAGGCGTCGGCGGCAGCGCCGCGGCCGAAGAGCCAGACGATGTATTTGACGCGCACCAGCCCGATGACGCGCGAGAGAAACGTGGACACCATAAGGACCACGGTGGCCGAAAAGACGCTGTGCGCGTGGGCGGGATGGAGCGCGTCCAGAAAGCGCGCCCACCGCTGGCGTGCGCGGGACAATGGCGGTGTCGAGGGCTGAGTTTCCACCCCATCGACCCCGGCTCTTCGAGCCACCAGTCGCTGGGGGCCCGGATTTGGGGGTGAGCTTGCCACTGCAGTCGATTCTATAAGGGTGGCGGCGGGGCGTAGGAATCATTTCGCGCCGCCGCGTATGCTGTTGCCATGAGGTTTTTTCTTGGTTTTGGACTAGCTCTGTGCATAGCGACGATGGCCGCGGGCCAAACGATTCATGGGCAGAGCGGCATCACCTTGCCTGCTCCTCCGGATGCGCAGGTCGTTCCCGTGACAGACGATTACTTCGGTACCAAGGTGGTGGATAACTACCGTTGGCTGGAAAACGCCGGCAGCCCGGACACCAAGGCGTTCATTGATGCCGAAAACGCCTACACGGCGCGTTACATGGAGCAGGCGCGCATTCGCCCGCAGATTGCCGACGATCTTGACCAACTGGAGCACGTGACGAGCTGGACCGTGCCCGTCGCGCGCGGCAACGATCTGTTCTTCCAGAAGCTGCTGGCTGGCGAGGACCAGGCCTCGATTTACGTGCGCCACGGCTGGACAGAGAAGGACAAGCGGCTCGTCGATCCGGCGCAGTTCAGCCGCGATCCCAATACGTCGGTGAATCTGGACGACGTGTCGCGCGACGGAACTCTGGTGGCGTATGAGGTGCGCGAAGGGGGCTCCGATGAGACTACGGTGCACGTCTTCAACGTGAAGACCGGAAAAGCCATGGAGGATGTGCTGCCGAGCGCCAATTACCTCTCGGTGTGCTTCACCCCCGACGGGCACGGGCTCTTCTACGCGCGCATGGATGCGAAGGGATCGCTTCTCTATGAACATACGTTCGGTGAGCGCGTCTCCCACGATCCGCTTCTCTTCGGCAAGGAGTTTCGCGGCGAAGTGCTGGGCCCGAGCGACCTGCTTTTGGCCTATGTGACCGACGATGCGCACTACCTGGTGGTCGAGGTCGACCGTGGCGTGCCGGCCAAGCGCGTGGACATTGTGTTTCGCGACCTGACCAAGCCGAATTCCTACTTCGATGTGCTGATTTGGGGGCTGGAGTCGCGGTTTTCTGCGACCTATGTCAAGGGCGCGTGGTACGTGAAGACCGACTACAAAGCGCCCAACGGAAGAATTCTTAAAGCCGATCCCGGCATCATGCCCGACGCATGGACCAGCATCGTGCCTGAGGCCAAGGACGCCATCGACGACTTCAACATCGTGGGCGACAAGATTTATGTGAAGCGGCTCGACGATGTGAAGGCGGAAACCACGGTCTACACCTTGGATGGCAAGACGGCCGGCACGGTGAACTACGATGGCATCGGTTCGGCGACGGTCGTCCAGGGCCGCAGTACGGACCGCTACGGGTTTTACAGTTTCGAATCCTTCATTGCGCCGCCTACCATTTACCGCCTAGACACGCTCACCGGCAAAACCGACGTCTTCGCCCAGCCCAGGGTTCCGTTCGACACCAGCCAGTACGAGCTCAAGCAGGTCTTCTACACGTCGAAGGATGGCACACGCGTACCCATGTTCATTGCGGGAAAGAAAGGCTTGAAGCAGGACGGAACGGAGCGGCTGCTGATGACCGGTTACGGCGGATTTGAAGTCAGCGAGTTGCCGGAGTGGAAGCCGGTCTATGCCGAGTGGATGGAACAAGGCGGCTGGTTTGCGTTGCCCAACCTGCGTGGCGGCAACGAGTACGGCGAGAGCTGGCACCAGCAGGCCATGTTTGAGAAAAAGCAGAATGTCTTCGACGACTGGTTCGCGGCGGCCGAGTACCTGATCGCGAATAAGTACACATCGGCGGCGCACTTCGCCATCATGGGCCGGTCGAATGGAGGACTGCTGATGGGCGCATCGATCACCCAGCGGCCGGACCTGTTTGCAGCGGTGGAGTGCGGCTATCCTCTGCTCGACATGCTGCGCTATCAGAAGTTCGAGGAGGGACGGCTCTGGACAACGGAGTACGGATCGGCGGACAACGAGAAGCAGTTCGCGTACCTGCTCAAGTATTCGCCGTACCAGAACGCGAAGAAGGGCACGGCCTATCCGGCTGTGTTTTTCTTTACCGGAGCCAGCGACACGCGCGTGGATCCGCTGCACGCACGCAAGATGACGGCCCTGCTGCAGGCGGATTCGTCGAGCGGACGGCCGGTTTTGCTGCACTATAGCGTCGCCGGCGGACACTCGGCCGGTGTGAGCGTCCAGCAGGAGATCCAGG
Organism: Occallatibacter sp.; assembly: GCA_049521075.1. GTDB lineage: Bacteria > Acidobacteriota > Terriglobia > Terriglobales > Acidobacteriaceae > Telmatobacter. The sequence continues at coordinate 46,264 of JBEKPD010000035.1, read as the reverse complement.
ATGGAACCGACCAGCTCACATTCCTTTGGACTGAAACGGGACAGGCCAACAAACAGAAGTAATCGTCATTCGCCTTTTACGCCACCGCACGTACCCAAGGGCGTGTGTCCGTGCGTAACCTCATGGAACAAGAATCTTCTCCGATAAAAGAGATACGAAATCAACGGCAATGCCGCGAAGCGGCCGCCAGCCCGGTTTTCCCGCGCTTTTTATGAGGAGAACCACACAGGTTTTGCATGCGGCACAACTGCATCTCACCAAAAGAAATTGGGGGGTGCGCTTTGAGCCTATAGGGAGCCGCTCGGATTTCGTGGGCCTCGGAGATGATGATGGCACAAGTAGAACTCGTGAGCAGCAAACTTGAGCGGCAGGAAGAAGACGCGAGGCTTGAGGCTTTAGTCTCGAGCGGGATTCTCGACACCGCGCCAGAGGCAAGCTTTGACGCCATCACTCGCCTAGCGGCGGAATATTTCAAAGCCGACACGGTTTTGCTGGGTTTTGCCGACGAGAGCCGGGTGTGGATCAAGTCGTATTGGGGCGAGCCCGTACAGGAGCTGCCGCGCAAGCAATCGATCTTCGATCGGGTGCTGGCCGAGGACGGTTCAGTGGTGGTTTCGAACATCAACGACGATCCCGAATTCCGGGAGCAGCGCCTGCCCTTGCGCCGGCTCGAAGCACAATCGTTTGCCAGCACTCCCGTGCGTTCTTCGGACGGCAAGATCCTGGGCGCACTGACGGTCTATTCGTGCCACCCGCGCCGCGCCATGGCGCTCACCGAGTTGCGCACTCTGGAGAGTCTGGCCGATATCATAGCTGGCCAACTGGAGTTGCGCAGACTGCGCAAGGCGTTTAATGGACACCGGGTGCGGAACGAGCACCGGGATGAGGCGGTGACGGGAATCTGGCCGCGCAAGTCAGACCTGCGGCAGGCGCTCGAGAAACAACAGTTTGTGCTGTACTACCAGCCAGAGGTGGAACTGTCCACGCGGCGCATCGTCGGCCTGGAGGCGCTGATTCGCTGGAAACACCCGGATCGCGGCCTGATTCCGCCCATGGATTTTATTCCCCTTGCCGAGGAGACAGGACTCATCCTGCCCATCGGCGACTGGGGATTGTGGGAGGCCTGTCAGCAAATCCGGCAGTGGAGTGCAGAAGATCCCGATCGGCCGGCGCCGCGCGTGTGCGTGAATCTTTCAGCCCGGCAGTTCGCGCGCCAGGGCCTTGCCGATCATGTGGAAGCGCTGTTGCGCCGTTCGGGCGTCCCCAGCCAGCTGCTTGGCCTGGAGATGACAGAGTCCAGCCTGATTACCGATCCCGGCACGGCATTGGAAGTACTGAGCAGTTTACGACGCCTGGGCATTTCGCTGCTGATGGACGACTTCGGCACGGGATACAGCTCGTTGAACAACCTGCACACGCTGCCTTTCGATGTGCTGAAAATCGACCGCTCGTTTGTCATGCGTATGACCGAGGGCGAGCAGCCACTGCAAATCGTACGCACTATCGTGGAGCTGGCACGGGTGATGGGTATGGACGTGGTGGCGGAAGGCATCGAGACCGACGAGCAGTACATGCTGCTGCGGAAACTGGGCTGCCGCTTCGGACAGGGATTTCTTTTCTCTCGGGCCGTGCCGGCGAGTGCGATTAGCGCCATGCTGCAGCTGCCAGGGCGGGTCCTACAGGACCCCGCAGGTCCTCTCGCCGTAATAACTTAGGACGTGAGCCACGGCGTCGAAATTACCCCGATTTCGATTTGGGAATCGTGTGCGGCTTTGCCCGATTCGGGATGACGCGGCGCTTTCGATTGGAAAATCCTCACTCATTGGGCCGCAAGCCGCGCTATTCTCCAACCCATGCAGCAAGCCCCTCCAACGCAGCCCTCCCCCACTCTTTCCAGTTTTGCGGGACTGCTGGCCACGCTTGCCTCGCCCCCGCATGAAGCGGCAGAGGAAGAGCCGCTGTGGAACTCGAGCTACCTGGGCGAAGATGTGGCAACTCTCAGCTACGAGCGCGCCCTGCGCGCCCATGCGCGCTACCGACCCCTGGATCACGGTGTTGATCACAGTCGAGACCGCGGCGATCGGTCTCCGATCCCGCCAGCGGGCCTGGGACCCACCGGCCTGAAAATGGACGCTGGCTTAGATTCGAGCGTCGAAGCCGATGCTGCAGGTGCCGCCGCTGAAGCGGGCGCCGCGCCGGCGTTGTCAAAAGGCATTGCGACGGACCGCGATCTACGCTCCGCGAGCGTGACGATTCGCATGAGTAAAGCAGAGTGTGCGCGCCTGCATCGGCGCGCCGCAGAAGCAGGATTGACGGTGTCGGCATATCTGCGCTCCTGCGCGCTCGAAGCCGAAACGCTACGTGCACAGGTGAAGCAGGCGCTTGCAGAACTGAAGGCAGGGAGCAAGGGAACAGCAGGGAGCAAGGGATCGAGCTACCCCAGCAGCAAAGCTGTTCCCCCGCTGAGCAGCCCCGGCGGGGAGCAAGGGAGCAAGGGAACGTGGTGGCGCAAGTTCTTTGGCTGGGTTACGTGGCTCACAAGACGCGGCCGGTGATCACTGTCCTCCGTGAAGCTCAACTACTCAACGCTCACCGGTATCGAAAGCTTCAACCAATTTTCGCGATCCACTGTTTGCACGATGGCCGGCGCCAATCGCCATGCCTCGCAGCACGACCGCGAACTGGACGGCGATGGGAATGAGCATGATCTTGGTCATCTCTCCCACATAGACGAAGGCATCGTCCGCAGTCACACTTGCGAATGCGGCACCTTGCCGCGTTGCCATCAGGAATTGCGTCAGCACAACGGACGCCGACAACAGCCACAATGGCATCGTCGCCCACCTGCGGCGTGAGAGGGCAATGAAGTAGCAGGGAAAGATCAATAGGAGTAGCGTATACCGGAGCCAGATCATCGCTAGAAGCGCCTCCGCGTGATAATTCCAGCCTGAACTCACCCCTCTAAGGAAAACATATAGAAACCCTGTGATAAACATAAGGGCGCGTTCCGCGGAACCGTGTGTCGTATCACGCATTGGGCGAAGGGCGTGAACGGTTTCGCAGCTCACCGCTTGCTACTTTGCTCCCTCGCTCCTGCATCAATCCACTTCGAGCACCAGGCACTTGAGGTACTCGGTTTCCGGCAGGTTGAGAACGACCGGATGATCGGGCGCGGCGCCGCGGCGCTCGATGAGGCGCACGCGGCGCTGTGCATCGGCGGCGGCCGCGGCCACGGCGGCTTCGAGATCTGCCCAACTTACGTGATGCGAGCAGGAGCAGGTGACGAGCAGTCCGCCAGGGCGCAGCATTTTGAGGGCGCGTAGATTCAATTCCTTGTAGCCGCGCAATGCGCCTTCGACAGCACGTTTCGATTTAGCGAAGGCTGGCGGATCTAGAACGATGACATCAAATGACTCGCTCGCTTGCGACCAGTCGCGCAGAATGTCGAAGGCGTCGGCCTCAATCCAGTCAACTTCGGCAGCCAGGCTGGCGCGATTGGCTTGGAGATTACGCTCCGCCACTTCAAGCGAGGCGCGCGACGCGTCGATGCCCGTGACCTGGCGGCACACCCGTGCAAGATGCAGGGCGAACCCGCCCTGGTAGCAGCAGACGTCGAGAGCGCGGCCGTTTGCCCCAAGGCGCCGCACCCACTCTTGCGCGGCTGCGTAGTTCGCGCGCTGATCGAGGAACGCGCCGGTCTTCTGGCCCGCGTTGGCATCGTAGTGAAAGGCAAGGCCGTTCAAATGAAATTCGGTTGAAGCAGCTGGAAGGTCGGGATCGGCAAGCCACAACGGGTCCGGACTGGGCGCAGGCAAACCCTCCAACTCGCGAATGCGCGGATCGGGACGCTCGAAAATGGCCGCGGGCGAGAGTTCTTCGCGCAAGACGCACGCGCAGGTTTCACTCACGCCCTCGGCAAGCAGACCTTTGGTGAGGCGCTGCACAACGACGATGTCGCCGTACTTGTCGACGACGAGGCCGGGCAACTCATCGGCCTCACTGAAGCAAAGACGGCAGGCGTCATTGGCCGCATCGAGCATGGGCTTGCGGCGTGCGATGGCCGCACGCAAGCGCGACGCGAGCAGCTTGAGCCAAGCGTCGTGGTCGAGGGCTTCGCGCGAGACCATACGCAACGCGATCTGCGATTGCGGACTCGAAAGCGCGGTGCCGAGAAAGATGCCGCGTTGGTCGGCAACTGGAATCAGGTTTTCTTCTGATTTTGGAGCAACGATGGATAGAACGTCCGACGCGTAGACCCACAGATAACCGCTGCGTAGACGGTCGGCAGCGCGACGGCTGACGATGGCGCCGGCGGGCGCAGAGGCCGGCGCCGCGGAAACCGGGCGCGAGGCGGCGTGGGCGGATTCGCCGCGCCCAGGCGCACTACGAGACACACTGCGAGGGAATGCGGCGGCCTGGCCACCCTCAGCGGCGACCGGTGCCGATGCTTTCGTGCGACGCTTGCGTGGCGGCGCGGATGTCTCCGGTTTGCGTGGCTTTGCCATAGGCTCCCCTCCCAAGGTTAACCGCCTGGGGCGGGGAGCCAAAGCACCGGAGTGCTACTTCTCCTGCAACGACTGCAGATAACGATCCAAATTGCTGATTCTCAGGGCTCTCACGTTCGATTCGTTCGTGGCCGTGTCCGCTGACCCAAGCATGGGACCCCAAACCGGCATCTCCGCGGTACCGTGCGATGGATTCGCGGCGCCAAACTCAAGCACCGAAACGATATGCGTCGAGGGGAACCTCCCGCCGTGGTTCCTGCTCAGGGTGGCCAGATCGGCGGGCTGCTTCTTCAGGGCGGAGGCCACCGGGCCGTTACCCTTGCCGTCCATGCCGTGGCAGGGGGCGCAATAGCTCGTGTACATCTGCTTGCCGTTGTTCACCGGTGCCTTACTTACCGGGATGACGATTGTCTTCTTTGCCGTCGACTGGTTGGCGTATCCGGCGCCCACCACGACTGCCGCGGCCAAACTGACCAAAAAGAGGGTTTTCAGCATAATTTCCTCCCTTTTCACCTCTGGAGGGAAATAATTAAGCGCCTTTTCCCACATGAAGATATGTGACGAACGGCACAGCGGCAGGGGGCTCTCATGACCTTTGGAATGTCGAGGGAGGGCTTTCCCGGGGTCAAATGGAAGCCGATTACGGGCAAAAGGCGAGCCAGAAATACCAAGGTACCGCAGTGGGGCGTGCACTTTCGTACCGCGAGAACGCAAGCGGCCTATAATGAAGCATGGCGACTGCCCGCCACACCGCCCCAATCGATGATCCGAACGCAACCGTGCCAGAAACGGAAGCGGTGAAGACCGTGAGCCCGGGCACGCCGGCACGCCGACTTGATCCGCGGCCCATTGGCGAGCGCTTTGAGGTCTTCCTCCGCCGCGTGCAGGCCAACCGGCCCAATGAAGACATCTCATTGATTCGAAAGGCGTGGGAGTTCTGCGTGAGCCACCACGAAGGGCAGACGCGCGCCTCCGGCGAGCCCTACATTGTGCACCCGCTCGAGGTGGCCGAAGTGCTGACGGAAATGAAACTGGACGCGACGGCCATTGCCGCCGCCCTGCTGCACGACGCCGTTGAAGACACTCCGGCCACGAGCGAGGAGATTGGCGAGCGCTTCGGCGACCAGGTCGCGCACATTGTCGAGGGTGTAACCAAGATCGACAAGATCCAGTTCGCCAACCGCGAGGACCGGCAGGCGGAGAACGTGCGCAAGATGCTGCTCGCCATGGTGAGCGATGTACGCGTGGTGCTCATCAAGCTGGCTGACCGGCTGCACAACATGCGCACTCTGGAGCACCTGAAACCTGAACGGCAGGAGGCAATTGCGCGCGAGACGCTGGATATCTATGCGCCGCTGGCGCACCGCCTGGGCATGGGCAAGGTACGCGGCGAGCTTGAAGACCTGGCCTTCCGCTACACCGATCCCGTGAGCTACGAACGCGTGGCCGAGGCCGTGGAGGCGCGACGCATAGAGGGCGAGCAGTTCCTGCGCGGCGTCGAAGACACATTGGTGGAACAACTGCGCGAGAACAGCATCCAGGCGCGCGTCGAGTGGCGCATCAAGCGCCTCTTCTCCATCTTTCAAAAAATTGAACGCACCAAGGTGTCCTTCGACCAGGTGTATGACCTGCTGGCGATCCGCGTGATCACGCAGGACGTGGCCTCGTGCTACGCGGTCTTCGGGATGATTCACACGTTGTGGCGGCCGGTGCCGGGGCGCATCAAGGATTTTATCGCCATTCCGCGCGCCAACCGCTATCAATCGCTGCACACCACCGTCATGGGCGCCAGCGGACATCAATTCGAAGTGCAGATCCGCACCGAGGAGATGCACCGCATCGCCGAGGAAGGCATTGCAGCGCATTGGAAGTACAAGGCGGGCGGCGGCGCCGCCGTGACGGCCCGCGATGAAGAACGATTGAACTGGATCCGCCAGCTCGTGGAGTGGCAGAAGGAGATGACGGATCCCAACGAATTCCTTTCCAGCCTGAAGATGGACCTCTATCCCGATGAGGTATACACCTTCACGCCCAAGGGGAAGGTGGTGGTGGTTCCGGCGGGCGCCACGCCGGTGGATTTTGCGTACACCATTCATACCGAAGTGGGCCATACCTGCGTAGGCGCCAAGATCAATGGGCGCATGGCGCCGCTGCGAACGAAATTACGCACCGGCGACATTGTCGAGATCGTAACGCAGAAGGATCACAAGCCGAGCCGCGACTGGCTCACGTTTGTGAAGAGTCCGCGGGCGCGCAACAAGATCAAGCACTGGCTGAACGAGGACCAGCGGCAGCGGGCTGTGGAGATCGGCAGAAAGCTGCTGGACCGCGAGGCGCGCAAGTTCAAGGTGCCAATGACGCAGATCGACGACCGGGACCTGGGTCGCGTGGCAGAGGAGTTCGGCGTAGCCACGGCCTCCGATTTGCTGGCGACGCTCGGCCTCGGCCAGAACACGGCGCACCAGGTGCTGAGCAAAGTAGCGCCGGGATTTGCCAACCCGCCGGAAACAGCGCCTAGCGCGGAGCCGAAGCCTGGCGAAACGACCACCACCGACGCAGTGCGACGGCTGCAGCTCACCAGCTCCGACTCGCTCCAGGTCGAGGGTCAGAACGATCTGCTGGTTTATCGCGCGCGATGTTGCAACCCCATTCGCGGCGAGGAGATTATCGGTTACGTGACGCGCGGCAAGGGCGTAGCGGTGCATGCGCGCAGCTGCCCCAACGTGCAGAACCTGCTCTACGAGAGCGACCGGCGCATCAATGTAGAGTGGTCGCGTACGCCCGATGCCGCAGGCAAAGCGCAACGCTACCCGGTCAAGATCACGGTTTATTGCGATGATCGCACTGGCATGTTGAAGGAGCTCACCGCCGTGATCTCCGACGAAAATGCCGATATTCGCGGCGTAGACCTGAAGCGTAACGAAGAGGGCGAGGCAATTGTCGAGTTTATCGTCGAAGCCGAAGACGTGCGCCACTTGAACCGCATGGTGCTGGGGCTGAAACGCGTGATCGGCGTGCGCCAGGTGCAGAGGACGCAGAAAGTATAAAGATAGTTATTAGCTTGTAGCTATCAGCTTTTAGCTTGTTCATGGGCTATCCCCCGCTAAAAACGAGCCCCCGAAAGCCAGTGAGTGTGGCAATCGTCGGGTCGGGCCACCAGAAGCGACCCGCTTGCATCAGAAACGCATAGGCTGGTCTGAACTGCTCAGACCCAGTCGTCTCGCGGTGCGCACAATGGAATTGTGTGCGAGATCCCGCTTAACTGCGCGGCACCTGGCTAAGGAGATCACATGTCGTTTGGGCTTTATGCCGCTGGCTACGCAATCGTAATTGCCGGGCTGGTGTACGCCGCGCACCTGATGCGTGTGCCCTCGCACTGGATTCTTGTGGGCGCGATCGTGATGATCGGCATGGGGCTTCTATCGGCCGTCAAGGCCACCCGCCAGAAAGACCCCAGCTAACAAGGACAGCCGCCCAGGCGAGGCAGTTCGAATTCCTCTTGCCGCGCGTTACCATCATTTCATGGCAGATAAGGGTGACGGCCGAGACGCTATTCTGCGCGACGTTCACGTGATCGACGGCGGTCTTGCGACCGAACTCGAATATCAGGGTGCGCGCGTCGAAGGGCCTTTGTGGTCTGCGCATGTCCTTGAAGACGAGCCTGACAAGCTCGTCGCCGTGCATCGCGCGTACATTGCGGCTGGCGCGGAGTGCCTTGCCACATGCAGCTATCAGGTGTCGCGCATGGGCTACGCGCAGGTGGGCCTGACAGCGGAGCGGGCGGATGCGGCGCTGCTGCGCTCGGTGGAGTTGGCGCGATCGGCAATTGCGGAGTTTCCCGAGCGGCGCGTTGTCGCGGCGGGTTCGCTTGGCCCCTACGGCGCGGCCCTGCACAATGGCGGCGAGTATCAGGGCGACTACGACTGTTCTTTTGACGACCTGGTGCGTTTTCACCGCGAGCGGATTGAGGTGTTCGCGGGCGCAACGGGTCCGCAACGGCCGGATCTTCTCGCTTTTGAAACCTTCCCTTCGCTTGAGGAGGTGTGCGCCGTGGGCGAGGCTTTGGCCAATTGGCCGGAGTTGCAAGCGTGGTTCAGCTTCTCATGCCGGGATGAGAAGCATGTGTCGCACGGCGAGCGTGTGGCCGATTGCGCCGCGCTTGTCGCTTCGTTTCCACAGACCGTAGCGGTTGGCGTGAACTGTGTTCCGCCCAAATGGATTCCGTCGCTGATTGACGAATTGCGCAAGGGTTCTGACAAGCCCGTGCTGGTGTACCCCAACTCCGGCGAGGGATGGAATGCAGAGCAGCGCTGCTGGATTGGAACGACCGATGCGGCGGAGTTTGGAGCGCGTGCGGCGGAGTGGTTCCACGCGGGAGCGCAGATCGTGGGCGGTTGCTGTCGCACGCGGCCAGAGCATATTGCTGAGGTGGCGCAGGCAGCCAAGCAATTGGGAGCCGACTGAGAGGCTTCCGAACTCGCATGGTGTCGCGAATCCGAATTCCGCTAAAACAACCGCAGATCCTTCGACTCGTTCGCCTATGGCGAACTCGCTCAAAATGACAGCGCATTTTTGATGCGAACTTTCGCGAGAGGCGTTACGCCAGCCGCAGTGCAGCCTTGCCTTTGCGCGGAGCGATAAAGCGTTCTGCGCGGAAGACGATGGCAATTTTTTCGCGGCTGAGCAGCTTGCGGATCTGGCCGCGGGCGTGTTCTGCCCAGGGACCGTGATTGTCGAGCTTGACGTAAGCATGCCAGTGGCGAAGCGCAGGACGTTCCTGGGCGCTGCGCTCGTAGGCTAGCGCCAAATTGTAGTGGGCGTCGGCGTAAGTGGGCGAGAGCGTAACGGCTTTGAGATAGGCGGCGATGGATTCGTCCAGGCGCTCGAGCTCGTCCAGCACGTTGCCCAGGTCGAAGTAGGCCAGCACGTAGCCGGGATCAGCCACGGTGGCGCGGCGGTAGAGCTCTTCAGCGCGATCGTACTGGCGCAGATGAAAGTAAATTGTGCCGAGGTTGATCGAGGCCGCCGCGTAGTCGGAATCGAGGTTAAGAATCTCCTCATAGATGGCGATGGCGCTTGGTTTGTCGCCGCTCTCCTCGGCACGCACAGCAGCCAGAAAACGCTCCTGAATGACGCGCGGTCCCGCCGGCGCGGGCAGGCGTAGCGGCGCGGGTTCCGGGGCGGCCGTGGAGATCGCTTGCTGGCCGCCGCGCTCGAAGTCGAAGACCAACTGGCCGCGGACGGGATCGACCATGGCGCCATGATGGCGGAAGGCGAGGCGCGTTCCGGTGCGCATTACGCGCGTTTCAAGGAGCGGGTTGGCCATGCCGGAAACGGCCTTCATGGCCAGAATCGACTCGCGGATGGAGGCCGCGGGCACGGCTTCAGCGCGCAGCGCGCATAGGATGCGCAACTGCCCCAGATCCTGAAAGCTGTAAATTTCCCGTTGAGGAATCAATCCGGCTCGTTCCCAGGCTTGCAATTGTCGGGGCCCGATATCGAAGATGCGCAAAACGTCCTGACGCCGATAGGTGCTCACTCGTGTGCTCCCAAGGGTAATGCACGGCAGTTCCGGGGATGCGATTTGCATTCCACCGAGAATCAAAGAATGCAGCTACGCGCTCCCCATCCCGCCGCGACGTTCACGAACAGTCACGCAGGAAGCGCTCTTGCAGCGATTATGCCAAGTCGGAGCCCGGTTTGTGCGTGGATAAATGGGGTGGAACCCTCAGAGACAACAAAAAATCCGTGGATAACTTGGACCGACCCCAGGTTCAAATCGGCTCGGTCGCGGAAATTCGCATGCAGTCCAACTGAAGTTGGCAGCAATGTTGCCGAAGCTCCAGATAGGCCGCAGCAGCAAGAAGGTGTGCTGCGTGCCAGATAGGGCGGTTGGCCGTAACTGGGCTGTGGGCGGAAGAATCCGGGAAACGTTCGCACGCCGGCGGCTGCAACGATGGGGAGAGCGTTCTGCCGGAAAGTTGTGCTGAGGTTTGCCGTGCGGGAGATAAGTCGCAAGCGGTTAACCCCGGCGATTTTCATGGATTATTAAAGATTTGCTATGTTAACTTGCCGCGAACGAGCACAGGCCGACGCAGAAGGTGCGGGACCAATGACCGGTGCAACTTTCTGCTTCGCTTTGAGAAGTCCGCCGGAGATCGTCGCAACCGGCGAAGGCGTGGAAGCTCTGCTCGGCTACGCCCGAGAGGATTTTCTCGCCGCAAAGGTGCAATTGCAGGATCGCATCCATCCGGAGGATGCCAACCTCGCAAAATCCCTGTTTTCACCAAATAGCCCAAACGCCTCGGGTTCGGTGAATCTGCGCATCCGTCATGCCGACGGGCGCATCCGCTGCTTCAAGGTACGGTATGTGAAGGAGCGAGCGCGGAAGCGTCCGGCACAGCTCAAATTGTTTCTTGAAGACGCGCGGAAGGTGATCGAGCCCGGCGATGCGGCGCTGATCGCCAGCTTCAAAAGCCTGACCGAGCGCACCGACGACTACATTTTCCTGAAGAACCGCAACCATGTGATTCTGGCCGCGAGCCGGAGCCTGCCGGAGTTTACGGAAGCGGCGATCGAAGCCGCCGAACTGGTGGGCAAGACCGACTACGACCTCCGTCCGGAAGCTGTGGCCGACGCCTCTTACCGGCTGGAGAGCCAGGTGTTTGCCGAGGGGCAGCGCGTGAATGAGATCCAGCAACTCGAGCGCCGCGGTGGGGCGAAGCGCTGGATCGACAATCGCAAATACCCCATCAACGGCCCAGGCGGCGAGATCATCGGCATCCTCGGCATCGCGCCGGACATTACCGAGTACCTTGAAGCTGAAGCAAAACTGCGCGAAAACGAGAAGCTGCTGCAATTGTTTATCGAGCACGCGCCGGTGGCATTGGCCATGTTCGACCGCGAGATGCGCTATCTGGCTGCGAGCCGGCGATGGGCAGAAGATCATTGCGTTGACTCGCATGAGATTATCGGACGCTCGCACTATGAGGTAAACCCGGACATCCCTGAGCGATGGAAAGAGACGCACCGGCGCGGGCTGGCAGGTGAGTCGCAATGTGTAGAAGAAGACCAGTACCGTCCGTCCGGCGGCGTCATGGAATGGATCCGATGGCAGATTACGCCCTGGCGCGGAGCCGATGGCTCGGTGGGCGGCATTGTGATGTTCTATGAGGATATTACAGAACGCAAAAAGGCTGAAGCGGCGCTCGGCGAGAGCAAGGAACTGCTGCAACTGTTCATCAAACACGCGCCCGTAGCCATGGCCATGTTCGACCGCGAGATGCGCTATGTGGCGGCTAGCCAGCGCTGGCTCGAGGAGAATGCTCCTGCCGGACAGGAGATTATTGGACGCTCCCACTACGAGGTCGTTTCCGGCATTCCCGAGTGCTGGAAGGAGGCGCACCGCCGCGGACTGGCCGGAGAGACGCTGCGCAATGACGAAGACCGAGTCGAGCGCGTCGGCGGCACCGTGACGTGGAACCGGTGGGCAGTGATTCCCTGGCGAACCGCAGAAGGCGGGGTGGGAGGCATCATCCTCTTCGCCGAAGACGTTACGAACTGGAAGCGGGCGGAGATGGAATTCGCTGCGAGCAAGGAACTGCTGCAGCTGTTCATCCAAAATGCACCGGCGGCGCTGGCCATGCTCGATCGCGAGATGCGGTACGTGGCCGCGAGCCGGCGATGGTTGGAAATGCACGCCCTCGGAAATGCCGAGATCGTGGGGCATTCGCACTACGAGTTCTTCTCCAGAATTCCAGACAGCTGGCGGGAAGAGCACCGGCGCTGCCTGGCGGGCGAGAAGATAGAGGTTTGCGAGCGCGAACTGACGATGGCGGATGGAAGCGTGCGCTGGGTGCGGCGCGAGATTCTTCCCTGGCGGGACGGCGATGGCTCTGTGGGCGGCATTGTGATCCTAACCGAGGACACTACGGAGCGCAGGCAGGCAGAAGAACGGCTGCGCTTGGCCGCCACGGTCTTTACGGGCGCCCGCGAAGGCATTCTCATCACCGATCCCCGAGGCAAAATTCTGGAAGTAAACGACGCCTTTACACGGATCACCGGCTACATGCGGGAAGAGGTGCAGGGGCGCAATCCGCGCATGCTGCAGTCGGGCCTGCAGAGCAGGGATTTTTACAAGAACATGTGGGACTGTCTTATCCGGGATGGCCTTTGGTCGGGCGAGGTCTGGAATCGGACAAAGGGCGGGGATATCTACCCGGAGATGTTGAACATTTACGCCATCCGCGACGCCGCCGGGCAGGTGAAGCAGTACGTCGGTCTGTCTACCGACATTACTGAGGTCAAGCAACACGAGCAGCAACTGGAACTGGCTGCACACTACGATGCGCTGACCGGGCTTCCTAACCGCGCGTTGCTTGCCGACCGGCTGCGCCAAGCCATGGCGCATGCACACCGCCGCGGGCACCTGCTTGGCGCGGCATATTTCGATCTCGACGGCTTTAAGGCCATCAACGACAAATACGGCCACGCCAGCGGCGATGCGCTGCTAACTGCCGTGGCCCTGAGGATGAAGCGGGTATTGCACGAGGGAGATACGCTGGCGCGGCTGGGCGGCGACGAGTTCGCCGCCGTGATTCTGGATTTGCCCGACAGCGATGCCTGCCTGGCAACATTGACGCACATGCTCGCGGCCGCCGCCGAGGAAGTACGCATCGGCGACGTGCCAATGCGGGTAACGGCAAGCGCCGGAGTGGCGTTCTATCCGCAGGCAGAGGAAGTGGACGCGGATACGCTGTTACGCCAGGCCGGCCAGGCGCTTTACGAGGCCAAACTGGCAGGCAAAAACCGCTATAGCATCTACGATCCGGGCCAGGACCTGATGACGCGCAGCCGTCATGAGAATATCGAGCACGTCCGGCGGGCGCTCGCGGCACATGAGCTCGTGCTTTACTACCAACCCAAGGTGAACATGCGCACGGGTAAGGTGATCGGCGCCGAAGCCCTGCTGCGCTGGCAGCACCCCGAGCGCGGACTGTTGCCTCCTGGATTATTTCTGCCGGTAATTGAAGATCATCCGCTGACCGTGGAGGTGGGCGAGTGGGCGATCGAGAGCGCGCTCAGCCAAATGGAAGCCTGGCAGGAGAGCGGATTCGAGCTTCCGGTGAGCGTGAATGTGAGCGCCTTCGAATTGCAGCAGCCGGACTTCGTCGACCGGCTACGCGCGCGGCTGGCGGCGCATCCGTGCGTCAAGCCGTCGCACCTGGAACTGGAAGTGGTGGAAACCAGCGCCTTGCAGAATGTGACGCTCAGTGCCCAGGTGCTCGCAGCCTGCCGCGAAGCCGGGGTCCAGATCAGCGTGGACGACTTCGGCACCGGCTATTCATCCCTCGTCTATTTGAAACGCTTGCCCGCCAATGTTCTGAAGATCGACCAGAGTTTTGTGCGGGATATGCTCGACGATTCGGAGAACCTGACCATCCTGAAAGGCGTCCTGGGATTGGCCGAGGCGTTTCGGCGGCAGGTGATTGCGGAGGGAATGGAGACAGTAGACCACGGCCTGATGTTGCTGCAATTGGGATGCGATTGCGCCCAGGGATACGGGATCGCAAGGCCCATGCCGGCACGGGACTTGCGGGCGTGGGCGACCGCTTGGCGTGCCGATCCGCGCTGGGCGGAAGTGCCCATAGTTCAAGCCACGAATCGGGCGGCATTGTTTGCCGTTGCGGAACACCGCGCCTGGTACGGACATTTTCTGGCATACCTGCAGGGCGTGCGACCGATTCCACCGTCCCTCGACGCCCAACAATGCGGCATGGGGGCCTGGCTCGATGCGCAAAGGCTTGCTACGGGAGACATGTCTCCGTCCCTCCAGGCAATCGAAACCCTTCACCAGCAGTTCCACGCGCTGGCGGCGGAGATCTATGCGGCGCATGCCGCGGGCCGTAAGCAGGACGGACTGGGGCTTTTGCGCCAGCTCCGCTATTTGCACGATCGCTGCCTGAAAAGGCTGCAGCCGTTTACGCGCGTCTCTCCTCATAGGGCTTCCAGCAACGTCGCCCTTCGGGAAGGGGCCGCAATTCTGGACGGCTAAACAGGCTGGCTCCCGCAGCTCGTGAGCTCGCCGACAAATTATCTCCGAGAAATTCGCGCGTCCGGAGCCAGTCTAATTCCGCCAACCCCGCTCACTCCGCCGTTTTATATCAACGATGAGCGCTGACGGCTGCAGCGTGCGCTTCTTGCAGCATGGATTGCGTTTCGCGCAACGTGAGTACGGGGCAGCGCGCGTGAGCCAGCACGCGGCAGACAGTGCGATCGCGTGTAAGGCTCTCAAAGGCCGAGCGCTGCGTGGCGCCGAGCACGATCAAGCTGGCGCGGCGCTCGGCAGCCAGGGCGAGAATCTCGATGGAAGGATTGCCGTGGACCACGACCGGCTCGACCGTCGAGCAGCAGTCGGCGCCAATTTGCGCGGCCAGGATGCGCAGTTCGAGCATAGCCGAGGAGTGCATTCCCGTTGGCAGACCTTTGCGTTCCATCTCTGAGATGGGCGGCAGAACATGCAGCAGAACCAGCCTTGCCTTTTGGCAGACGGCCGCTTGACAGGCAAGCGCCGCGCTCGGGCGAGAGGCCTCTCGAAGTGTAGCGGCATAGAGGACGACACGTTCCTCGCCCTTATCCACCGGGAGATGAGCCTCGGGGCCCACGGTGATGACCGGGAGGTAGACCGAGCGTAGCACTTGTTCTGCTACTGAGCCGATGAGCAATTTGCCGAGCTTGCTCCGGCTCCGAGTTCCAACCAATACGCGGTCCGCATGAAACTGGCGGACGGCGGCGACAATCTGCTGGGCGGGATGACCTTCGCGAACCTGGGTTTCGCAGCGGGCACCGAGGCGCGCAGCAACTTCGCACCAGGAATGCATCGTTTGCTCCGCGATGTCCAGAGCTCCTGCGACGTCGTAGTAGGGCATGCCGCTCGCGTCGGCGGTGAATGCCGAAGTGTTGGAGAGAACATGCAGGAGGAGAATGCGGGCTCCGGTATCACTCGCCTGTTCGAGGGCAAACGGCATGAGATGGTCCAGATCGCTCAGATCCGTGGCGACGAGGATGGTTTCAGGATGCGTCCAGCGGTAGGCATCGGAATCCCGCATGGTAAACACCTCATATTCCAAAAGCGTGGCACCGGCAAAAATGCCGGGATGTGCCTGAGAGCACCACGAATGGTGACCTTGGTCACATCGTCGCGGTGTGTCTGGCGTGGGGCACTTTTCCAATGACCATGGTGTGGCGGGACACTGAACGCAGACCCAAAACAGCCCGATAGAGATGAAAGAGCCCTAAGAAAGGGCCAGTCGTAAACGTGAGGATTCTTTGATGCAGTCTCACCTCGACGAGGAGTCGCTGGTTCGCGCCAACTCGCAGTTCTGGGAACAGATGCTGGGCATGCAGATGGAAACAGTTCCTTCTGCTGAGGAGTTTTGTGTGGGCGCCGGGCATGTGCTGGTGAGCGTAAACCTCTCAGGCGAGTGGAATGGGTGCATCGAGGTGCGGTTGGAAAAGGAACTTGCCCAGGCGACAACCGCGGCCATGCTGATGCAGCCGGTGGAGACGGTGGGCGAGGCGGACACGCTCGACGCAACACGGGAAGTGGTCAACATGATCGCAGGCATCCTAAAGTCGTCGCTGCCGCCGTCCTCCATGTCCGTTCCCGAGTCGGCTATTGCAACTGAGCAGCTGTGCGCGCTGCTGCATGGGGAAAACACGCTCACCGTGGCCTTCCGTCACACGATCGGAGGCCTGCTGGTGCGAGTTCGGGAAGAGGAAACCGTGGAGTAACCCTGCATGCAGCGGCGCATCACTCATTTCGGTAATCATGGGTGGATAAGTAGAGTGCCCGCCTAGCGGGCATAAGACAGTAGCCTGCAGGGGGCGTAAGAACGATCTGTCCGCACCGAAATAAAATCCTAGAAACCAACAAGGCGCCGCGCTGATGGAGGGTTGCGCGGACATGGGCCCGGCTGCGATGATCGCAGCGCAGATTTGAGCCAGAGCAGCTTGGCTCTGAGAGCATTCGATCCGGGAGATCCCCAATATGAACAAAGAATTTCTGCTTGTCGCCGCCGCTGCATTGGCTACTGCGGGTGCACACGCGCAAACCCCAAACTCCGCTCCCACTTCCGTTCCAACTGCTGCTCCAGCTTCCGCACCTGGATGGACGCCGCCCGCGGGCCTCGTCACCATGCCGATCTGGCCGGGAACGCCGCCGGATGCTAAAGCGGGCCTGCCGCCTGAGGTGAACGTAAACGCGGCGGGAACCAAAATGATGGCGGGACGGCCGTATATCCGCCTGAGCAACGTGTCCACACCGACGATTACGGTCTTCCCGCCGAAGGGCCAGAACACGGGCGCAGCGATTGTGGTGTTTCCCGGCGGCGGATACCAGATTCTGTCGATGGATCTGGAGGGCACGGAGGTTTGCGATTGGCTAAACCAGATCGGCGTCAGCTGCGTCCTGCTCAAATACCGCGTGCCAGATAGCGGCCCGTATCCCAAGTCCCCGGCAGCCATTGAGGACGCACAACGCGCCGTGGGACTGGTGCGGCTTCACGCGGCAGAGTGGGGCATCGATCCGCACCGCGTGGGTGTGTTGGGATTTTCCGCGGGCGCGCATCTCGCGGCAGCCCTCAGCAACCATTACGACAAGCGGCTTTACGATCCTATCGACGCGGCCGACCAGTTGAGTTGCCGGCCGGACTTCGCAGTGGTGCTCTATCCCGGTTACCTGGCGATGGCGAACCAGAACTTCGTGCCCAATCCCGATATCCAGCCGACGGCAAACACGCCGCCAACTTTACTGCTGCAGGCCGAGGACGACCCGGTGCACGTGGAGAACGCGGTGGTGTATTTTCTGGCGCTGAAGAGCGCGAAAGTGCCGGCTGAATTACATGTGTTTGCCGAGGGCGGTCACGGCTACGGGTTGCGGCCCAGGGATTTTCCGATCATGGGCTGGCCCAAGCTGGTGGAAGCGTGGCTACACACCGTCAAGGCGCTACCGGCGCAATAGATTTTCGACAGCTTGACTCCGCACGAACCACGGTGCCCCACATCTCGATTTTGAGATGTGGGAGGCTACGAATCCCCGCGAATTTCTACGGACAGCGGCTTGGAGCTTAAAATCGCCACATGCTGCTTGCAGTGCTCACCATCTCGGATCGTTGCTCGGCTGGACAGATGACCGACACGGCGGGTCCGGCGATAGTGGAGCTGCTCGGCAGCGAGTGGCCGCGGGCCGAAATCCATACGGCGCTGCTCCCCGATGATGAAGACGCGATTACCGCGGCTCTCGAAGAGCTCGGCCGCAGGGGCGCCGCGCTTGTGTTGACCGTAGGCGGTACCGGCCTGGGACCGCGCGACCGCACGCCCGAAGCGACGCGGCGCGTTATCGAACGCGAAGCGCCTGGACTGGCGGAAGCAATGCGCCACAAGGGTGCAGAACGCAATGCGTTTGCGTGGCTCTCACGCGGCGTGGCGGGACTGCGCGGCGCCACGCTTATCGTGAATCTGCCAGGCAGCAAGCGCGGCGCCGGAGAGAGTCTGCAAGCGATTCTGCTGCTGCTGCGGCACGCGATTGAGGTTGCGGCGGGCGGGCAAAGCCATCCGTAAAAACAGGGCAAGAGAGCAAGGGGGTAGGCCGGGAGTTCCCTGGAGTTGGGAGCCGCGAATGAGGTCCGATTTTTCGGGAAACGCTTTCCGATTTTTGGAATCCATGCAGGCCCGATGCGGCTGACGAAACGCACGGATTCCACAAAACCTTGGGATTTGATGGGTTCCCGCGGTGCGGCCACGGATGCCGGGACGAGAAACACCGGGAAAAGCGTACAATTCTCTCTTGATGAGCCGGTTGAAACATCCATTGCAGGGACGCCGCGCGGCCGTGAATATTCACGACGTAGCCCGGCGCGCCCGGGTGTCCATCGCCACTGTGTCGCGCGTCGTCAATCGCATTTCCAGCGTCGATCCCGAGCTGGCCAAACGCGTGTGGAAGGCCGTGGACGAGGTGGGTTATGTGCCCAATACGCAGGCGCGGGCGCTGGTATCCGGACGCAGCCGCATCTTGGGCCTCATCGTTTCTGAGATCACCAATCCGTTCTTCCCCGAACTGGTGCAGGAGTTCGAAAACCTGGCCGTCGCGCAGGGTTACGAAGTGATGATCGGGTCAACGAACTACGATCCGGTGCGGACGGAGTCGCTTATCCGGCGCATGCTGCAGCGCAACGTGGATGGCGTGGCGGTGATGACCTTCGGCATTGAGGAAGAGCTGGTGCAGAAGCTCGTGGAGCAAGGCTTTCCACTGGTGTTTGTGGACGCTGGGCCGATGCTGCCCAATGTCCGCCTGCTGAAGGTGAATTACAGCGGGGGAATTCGCGAAGCCGTGCAGCATCTGGCTGCGCTCGGGCACCGGCGGATTGCGTTCATCTCGGGCCCATTGCAGCTGCGCACCGCGGTGACGCGGCGCGAGGCGTTTCGCGGCGCCATGGCCGAGCTGGGGCTCACCGCTCCGGCCGCCTCGATGGTTGAAGGCAAGCACACCATGGAGAGCGGCAAGGCGGCAATGGAACAGTTGATAAAAACAGAATTGCCCACGGCGGTCGTCTGCTCGAACGACATGACGGCCATCGGGGTGCTGCACGCCCTGGACGAAACCACGCACAAGGTTCCCAAGGATATTTCCGTGGTGGGATTCGACGACATCCATCTTGCGCAGTTCATGCTGCCGCCGCTGACAACAGTACAGATGTCGTGCAGGGATTTAGCTTCGGCGGCCGTGGAGGCGTTGCGCGCGGGGATTGAAGCGCATCATCCCAAGGCCACACAGCGGGAGTGGCCGATCGCTACGCGGTTGGTGGTGCGACGGTCGACGAACTTCCCGCGAGGCACATTGCCGGCGCTCGGCAAAGCCGGCGCGAGAGGCGCGTCGCGGCCGGCGTCGAGCGCAAAATAACTCCGCGAAAACCAGCACAATGGGCGCGATTCTGTGGCGATATACACTTATCGTCCAATTCAGTAGCACGATTATAATAAACGTGTGACGAAGCGCACTGGCAGCAGCGCAAGACGGCATTTAGGGTGCTTTCATGCCTCGCAAAAAAACGCAAATCGCAGCCCTGTGCCTGTTTGCGCTTTGTGCGGGACTGCTGGCGCATGCGGACGCTGCAGCGGGCGTAGCGATGTCGGGAGCCGTGACCGGCAAACAAGGCCAGGCCATCGCTGGCGCGGTGGTCGAATTGAGCGCCGAGGGCGGTGCTGCGCTACGAGCCGTGAGCGACGCACATGGGCATTTTGCGCTGGCGAGCCTCAAACCGGGAACGTATGCACTGAGCGTGACTGCGGCGCATTTTCAAAAACTGCAGAAGAGCGTGCAGGTTGCGAACGGAAGCAGCGATCTTGCCATCCAACTGGAACCGGAACTGTGTGAAACCGTGATGGTGACAGCCGACGTAACCGGCGGCGATGTGATGTCTCCCGATCCGGCGGTGAAGGTATTTGCCGCTGAAGATTTGCTCGATGCCAACCCCGGAAGACCGGGCGCACCCATCTCCATTCCCGGCTATCCCATCGAGACGGCGTCGAGCGGCATCAAGGCGCCGCAATACTTTGCGCCGGGTGTGGCGGGCGATCATGGCGAACCCATCGCGCAATACGTGCAGGTGGGAATGTATCTGGTGCCGAACAACTTGTCGGCGAACGCGCACGGCAACGGATACGCGGACCCAAACATTTACATTGCGAGCGCCATTGAAAGCGTCGAGGTGGATGGCGGAGCCTTCAACGTGCGCGAGGGCAATCATGCGTTGAACTTGGCAGCCATCTACGGCCTGCGCACGCATCTCGCGCCGTTTTTCACGCTCACCGGTGACACGCGCGACCTGACGGAGACTGCAGGCATGAGCCCGTCGCAGAATTCCTGGGTAGCGATGGAGGGCTCCTACGGCAACGGCTTCCTCGATCGGCTCGAACACCGCAAGCAGTTCAAGTTCAACGGTGGACAAACGATGCACGCAGGCGATCATACGCTGACCCTGTTCGGCATCGCCTATTTCGGCTACGGGTATGTGGCCGGGCTGCGGCCCATCTTCGGATTCAATGTGGTAGACACGTCGACTGGTTGGGCCGCGTACCCCGATACGATCGACCCGCGGCAGAAGGAGCAGACGCACACCGCGCTTTTTGCATTAAACGACATCTGGAAGTGGTCTGCCGAGCGGCAGCTCCAGCTGTCGGGTTTCTTCCGCACCTACAATCTCTCGCTGTTTTCGGATTTCGGGCTAGGACTGATCCGGCAAAGCGAATTCCGCACCGTGGGCGGAGCGAGCGGCGTCTATGTAGACACGATTTCGAAGCAATTGACGCTGATGGCCGGCACGGACTACGAGCGCGAAGCCCCGCGGCGCGACGATCTGGACCACTACAATTTTTTCAACCCTGCAGCGCCGAATTCATACGGTTCATTCGTGAAGATCGACGGCAACAATGTGACGATTTCCCCGCTGACGCCGTACGTAGCCGCACAGGGCGAGTTGGGTAGCCACTTCAACTACTACGCGGGCTGGCGGCGCGACGAGATCTTCATCGACAACCAGGACTTGATGACGTCCGCAAACTCGTGGAACAAGCTGGTGGCGCTCAATTCACCTAAAGCAACGCTGGCCTTTGTGCCCAATGCGTCATGGCAGGCACCCTTGGTCTCGGTCAGTTTCGGCAAATCATTCTTTACCGAAGACCCGCGCGAAGGCACGGCGTTGAACGGCCCCGGCGCGGTCGATCCCGTTGAAACCGCGCGTTCGTTTCAACTGGTGGCAAGCAAGACCATCCACGAAACGGATATAAAGCTGACGTTGGGCCACGAAACGCAAACCGCCGAGTACGGCAAGATCGATCCCGACCAGGGATTGCAGTTCGATCTCGGTCCGGGACGCATTCGCTTTCTGGCGGCGACGGTGCGGCAGGCACTCGCGCACGGATCGCTGCAGGCGACATTTGAGCAAGCAGACGCGCGTCTCGTGATTCCATCGTTTTCCATCGTGCCCGAAGCGCCGCGGATCATCGGCTATCTCACCGGAACCTATCAGAAGTTGCCGTTTCACATCGAGACCAAGGGTGAGTTCGAGTATGTGGGCCGCAAGGTGGTGGGCAACGGATGCAGTGAGACTAGTTATCTGAGCGGCGATGCGAATGCGTTCAATGAGTACTGCACGGGTGTGCCCAACAAAGAGTTCCGCTTTGCCGCATCGCGGCCCTTCATGAGTGGACGCGTCAACATGGGCGTGAACACGATGATCGCCAGCGGCTGGACCGGCCAGACCACGGAGAACTTCGCAGCGGCCGGAGCGTTCGCTCCGGGCACTGCCGGCCTGGGCAGCAACGGGTTAGTTCCCGCGAATCCCGTGAGCGAAGTGGTAGGCGTGCGCATTCCTTCCTACGCAAGCGTGAACCTGACGTATCACTTCGGGGTCAGGGCGGACCGGTAGCGTGCAAGCGCTTTAAAAACGCCCTGGTGATATCCTCTACTCCAGATGAAAACAAGGACGCTACAAGTCATTTTCCTTTTGGGAATGCTTGCGTTGGCATTCATCGTGGGCGCGCACTGTGCGTCCGCGGCCCAGGCATCTGAAGAACAACCGAAATCCGTGCATCTCGACGGCTCTTCGACCGCAACTCTGGTCCTGCCGGTCCGCGGGGAAGGCGTCCAGATCTACACGTGCGCGAAAGATGCCGATTGGGCCTGGAAGTTGAAGGCGCCGGATGCGACTTTGTTGGATCAAGACGGTAAGGCGATTGGGAAGCACTTCGCGGGACCAACCTGGCGGCTCAATGATGGAAGTGAAGTACAGGGCAAACTGTTGGAGACTCGGCAGCAGCCCGGCACCATTCCATGGCTGATTCTATCTGCGCGGTCAACTGGCAGTGAGGGCCGCCTGAGTCAGGTGGATGTTGTGCGGCGCACAGAAACACGTGGCGGTTTAGCCCCGTCCACCGGATGCGATGCCGCACACTCGGGAGCCGAGGCGCGCATACCCTATTCGGCGACCTATAGCTTCTTTGACACCAAAAAATAGCTCAATGATTGTGCTTGTGCTGATGGTCGTGCGAGTGTGCGTGTTCGTGGGTGTGCCCGGCGTCGAGCGAGGGCACGGTCATCACGAGGCGCCCGTGCTGCACACCTTTGAGGCCGATGAGAATGTCGGCGAAGTGCTGTACGCGAGCGGCCTTGCCGTGAACGATCAGTACCTCGAGGCAGGACTCGTAATCGAGATGCGCGTGACTCGTCGAGACCACGAGGTCGTGGTGCTCGTGCTGCACTTCGGTCAGCCTCTCGGTGATTCCAGAGGCGTGATGGTTGAAGATGAGGGTCACGGTGCCGACCACCGTTGCATCGCGCTCGGCAGTTCGCTCGCGCACCAGCCGATCACGGATCAGATCCCTGAATGCCTCCGATCGGTTCGTGTAGCCGCTCTTCTCAATGGAGCGGTCGAACCGCTTCAGGAGATCGGAATCGAGGGCAATGCCGATTCTGCTTAATTCACCCATGCGCGCACCTGCCTGATGGGAAACGAGCGGAGTTGGCGGTGTTAGCGGAGCTGGTCCTGCGCCCTCCCACCGTCAGCAATACAACCCATCCTAAATCGAAGCAACAGAATGGCGCGACGGAGACAATGGTGCTATTGCAGCTCACGTCTGCGGAGTGACCAGGTGGTGCGCGATAGCGAACAAGGCCAGCTCGAGGCGAGTGGAGACGCCGGTCTTATCGAAGATGTTCGAGAGGTGGCGCTTGACGGTCTCTTCGCTCAAAGTAAATTGCTTGGCGATGTCGCGATTGGAGCAGCCCTCGACGATGCAGCCGACGACCTCGAGCTCGCGGGGCGTGAGGCCGTAGGTTTTGCGCTGCGGCACGGCAGCCTGCTGCATCAGGTCGTGCAAAGCGGAGACAAGATTGACCACGCGCTTGCCGCCGATCCAATAGTCGCCGGTGTGGACGGTGCGTATGGCGGTTTGCAGGTGGTTGGCGAGCGCGTCTTTGTGCACGATGCCGCGGGCGCCAATGTGCAGGGCCTCGATAATCTGCTGTGTCGTAATGGTGGAGGTGAGCAGCAGGATCTTGGCCGTGGAAGGACCGTTCATGATAGCGCGCATGGCCTCAAGGCCAGGCAGCCGCGGCATCGACACGTCGAGAAGAATAATATCGGGCTGCTTTTCCAGGGTCTCGGTGATGGCCTCGTCGCCATCGGTAGCTTCGCCAACCACCTCAAAGCCGTCAGCTTCCGTAAGCATGTTGCGAACGCCCACACGGACGACGGGGTGGTCATCCGCGAGAACGATTCGAATCGGTCTGTCCATCTTGGGGTTATGCCTCCCGCGAAAGCCCGGCCGTGCCTTGAGTCACAGGCTAGGTCAGGCAGGCATCTCAGCATCCAGCATATTCTTTAACCGCTGGGCAGCAGTGCGCAAATCGTTTAGTAAAGCTGCTCTGTTACCCAACTGGTTATCCCCTGACTCGAGCAGCGCACCGAGCCGCGCGGCCTCCAGTGCCCCGGCCATGCCGCAGCCGCCCTTGATAGCGTGTCCGATGCGCCGCACCTCGGCAACGTCGCCTTTGTCCATGGCGCTGGAGATCGCGTCGATGCGCCGGTCGAGATCGGCGACAACGGCCTCGTAGACCTTACGCACCGCGGGCTCGGGCATCAGCTGGCGGAATTGCGCAAGAACCTCCTTACTAACCACGGGATCGTTCGAATCGAGCAGCGACGGCGCGGCGTCCGGCTTGCTGTCTTCGAGGAGTTTGCCGAGAGCTTCGGCGCTGAAAGGCTTGAGGAGAAAGCCGTCGGCTGCTGCTGTCACTTCAGGGGGCGGGTAGCTGCCGCTCACAACGTAGATGCGTGCCTGGGTACGCATGCGGAGCTCGTCGATCAACCGCGTCCCGCTGAGACCAGGCATCTGCATATCCATCAGGATCGCATCGAGCTGAAGCGGCGCAGGCTGGCCCTCGGCGGTGGTAAACAAAGCCAAAGCTGCGGCGCCAGCTTCCGCGGTGTGAACGGTGTACCCATTCATGGTAAGGACCGTAGCTGTGACTTCGCGGCTCACCAAGTCATCGTCAATGAGCAGAACTATAGGCAGCGCATTCTGGGAAGTGCGCACAAACATATATCTAGTGTGCATCGCGTACTCTGCCGAAGGGCAAAAAATCTTGCGCGTGGTAATCCAATTGATTCCTGTGCGCGGGCCTTAGTGCGTGCTTTCAGATGGCACGGGCAATGTGGACGGCGTCGTCTCGGGCAAGCCGAGCGACGAGGCCGCCGGCAGGTCCTGGCCATTTCCCCAGGCGTGGGTCGCCGTTTCAAACTGATTGCCGCCGCGCTGCCACCGTTCGATCTCAAGATCGTAGCGGACGGTGACGTTGTTGAGCCAGTAGGGGCGGTTCTCCGCGAGCCAGACCTGACTGTATTCGGCTTTGAGAGCGGAGTAGGCGTCGCGCAGATCCTGGCAGCGGCCGTTGTAGCTGCTGATCTCTTCGAGCAAGTGGCCGGTGGCAGTGCGCTGGGCCTTGTCGTGCTGCTGTGCCGTGGCCTGCGCATAAGCTGAGGCGATCTCCTGGGCAAGTTGAAATTTGAGGCCGATGAGATCGAGGCGGCGCGCACCCAGGTCCATGGCGGTAAGCGCGTCGAGCTCGACGAGATTGGGATTGGCGGCGCGCGCCTGTTCGAGCAAGACGATGGCGTGCTCGGCATGAAGGCGCAGATCGTGCGCCTGCGGCAAGAGCCGCAAAGAAACGTCCTGCCCCTGCGCGCTCCAGGGAGCGAGCCAGAAAAGTTCGTCGCTGTTCATGCCAGGCTTGGCGGCACTGAGGGCTTCCTCGGCGGCCATCAGCTCTTTTTCCGCATCGTCGATCTTGCCGCTGGGGTCGAGGTGGAAGTTGGCGCCGTAGGCATCCTGATAATCGGCAATGGGGCTTTCACCGGGCTGCCATGCAGCCACCGCGCCAAAGAGTACACCGTACCAATCCATGTTGAAAAGGCCTTCGCCGTCGTCGTTCCAGACAGTGGTGAGCGCGCCTGTCGATCCCAGGCGCTGCCCGTCGCGAATGAACCCCTGAATATTCCAGAGTGCGGTTTTGGCCACGGGATAGACTTCGTTCCAATTCGCGTCGCCGGGCGCGACCCAGGTTTCAATGCCGTTTTTGGCGAAGGGCGCGATCATCTTGTCGAAGCCGGTCGTCCTCCAGTAATTCCAGGGCACGGCAATCATGTCCTTGGGCAGCGCAGAAACCGCGTCGGGATTGGCGTCGCCGATGTCGCCCCAGAAGAGCAGGCGGCGATTGAGCGGCGCGAGTTCGTCGTGAATCTGCTTGAGGAAGTCGACGTACACCGGGCCGTAGCCTTTTTGCACCACCGCGTCGTGCGTGCGGCCAACACCGAGATCGAAGGTTTCGTCGGCGCCTATGTGGATGAAGGGCGAGGGAAATTCCTGCGCGATTTGGGTAAACCAATCTTTGATGAGCGGCAGCGTGCCGTCCTGGCCGGGCGCAAGCACGTAGCCGTGCGGTGTCTCCGCCATATCCTGGTAGAGTTCGTATTTGAGCACGTGATGCAGATGGCCGAAGGCCTCCTGCTCGGGAACAATCGTGATGTGGTACTGGCGTGCATAAGCCACCAACTCCGCGGCCTGGGCCGGCGTGAACGCGGAGCCGGGCGGCGCGGCCAGGGGCTGGTCGGGATAGAGCAGTGTGTGCTCAAAGTAGGGCGAGTAGATGTTGATTTTGAATGCGGCAAAGACCCGAATCTGGTGCTTCTGGAACTCAAGCGTGGGAAACGGGCCGCGCGAGAGATCGTCTTGGATGCCTCTATATTTCATCGCCGGCCAGTCGCGAACCGTGCCCGTGGGCAGCACGCGCGGCGCGCCGGGCAGCGGCAGCAACTGCTTGAAGGTCTGGACTCCATAAAAAACACCCGCACCGGTAGCGCCGATGATGGTGGCTTGGCGCGGCTCGACGATGAGCACATAGCCTTCCGATTCCATCGCGGGATCGAAGACGAGATTGACGCGAGCCATGGCAGTCTTTGCTTCCGTGGATTCCCTGCGCAGGAGGGTGACGCGATAGGGCAGTTGCGCGGAGGCATGGGATTCGTCGGCAGGCGGCGCGATGCGCTTGATCGCGTCCTCCAGATCACGCGCGGCAAACTCATCTTCTGCATCGTGGCCGGGAACGTCAACCAACATTCTGGCCGGGAGGTCCGCGGTTTGGCCAAAATGCGCTTCACGCGGCGCGGGCAGCAGCTTGACCTGCGTTTGCGCAGAGCAGAAAACCGGGACCAGGCAACAGGCAACGGGAACTAGGAGACACGAGAGGAAGCGTAGCGTGAGTCGCGGCAATGCGGGCCTGCTTTCCGGATGATCGTGCGAGTATTCGAGCACCTGATGCGACCATTGTAGACTGAGGAATCGTCTGGTTTTGCTCTTCGGCAAGTTGTGCTACCGAACTGCGCAGCGATGAGTGAAAGGGGGATCGATGAGCGCCACCGGCTCTCCGCACGCGGCTACATTCACGGCTCTGGATGATTCTGCCGCGATCCGCCGCTACAACGCATTTCTGCTGCTGGTGGCAGGCCTGGGCGGTCTGCTCTACGGCGTCGACGTCGGCATCATCGGCGGCGCGTACCCGTATCTCGCCGCAACATCGAAACTGACGCCTGCGCAGCTTTCAGAGATTGTGGCCGCGGTCCTGCTGGGCAGCGTGCTCTCCACGTTGTTCGCCGGAGTGCTGGCCGACTGGATGGGACGCAGACCGCTGATGATCCTGAGCGGATGCACATTTGCGCTCAGCATTCCCGTCATCGCCCTCTCGCAGGGCTTCGCCGTGTTGTTCTTCGGCCGTCTGCTGCAGGGCATGAGCGCGGGATTGATCGGCGTGGTGGTTCCACTGTATCTCGCCGAGTGCCTGGTCGCGTCCAATCGCGGCAAAGGCACGGCGGTTTTTCAGTGGCTGCTGACGCTGGGCATTGTAGCCGCGGCGTTGATCGGAATGTACTTCAGCTATCGCGTCGCAGCCGTTACGCGACTGAATGACGCAAAGGCTCTCTCCGACTTCGAGAATCATGCCTGGCGCAGCATCTTCTGGGTTTCGCTGCCGCCAGGATTGTTGTTTGTGCTCGGCGGTTTTTTTGTGACCGAGTCGCCGCGATGGCTATTCCGGCGCGGCCAGAACGGGCGCGCCCACGCGGCTCTGCTTCGTTCGCGCAATGCCGAGCAGGCGGCCCTGGAGCTTGACGAGATGGCGGCAACGGCGCACGCTGCGTCGGGCTCGACCGGAGAGCGTGTTCACGATTCGCTGTTGCGGCGCAAATACGTGATTCCCTTCCTTCTCGCATGCGTGATCCTCGCCTGTAACCAGGCCACGGGCATCAACTCCGTGATCGGCTACAACACTGGCATTCTGATCGAGAGCGGATTGAGCGATCTCGTGGCACATTGGGGCTACGTCATTTTCACTGTCGTGAATTTTCTCGCAACCACCATCGGCATGGTGCTGGTCGATCGCAAGGGCCGCAAATTCCTGCTGGTGATCGGCACCAGCGGCGTGATCCTGGCCATGGCGAGCGTGGGCTTGCTCTTCAGAACGACAGAAAAGATTGGCGTGGATTGCCGCGACCAGGCGCAGGCGCTCGTGGGACCCAGCCAAGAGTTGACCTTGCGCTTCGATGCGGCGGAGGCGGCGAAGCTGCTGCATGCGGCGGGCGATGCGGGACCCGCCAACAGCCGCGGGATCGACGCCAGCCGCGCTTCGCTGGAGATCATTTACTCCTACGGCGGTTTCACTGCCGCCACCAGTTCTGTGCGCTCCGACGATGCGGTGGCCGCACCCATCGAAATCACACGCGCCAGCTGCGTGCCCGCAAACAGAATCGAGGCGCTCTTCAAAAATCCCTTCGCCAACTTCAAGGCCGCCGAGACCGCTCCGCTCAAGATCGATAAGGCGCTCGTGGGGCGCGTACCTGAAGCGCGCCACGGCTGGCTGGTGGCGCTGGGACTCTACCTGTTCGTCGCGTTCTTTGCCATGGGGCCGGGTGTGGTGGTGTGGCTGGCGCTGAGCGAGCTCATGCCGACGCGCATCCGCTCCGTCGGTATGAGCATTGCGCTAGTGCTTAACCAGATGGTGTCGACCACGCTAGCCGCAATCTTTCTGCCTTTCGTGAGCAAGCACGGTTACTCGTCGATGTTTTTTCTCTTCGCCGGCTTCACGGTGGTTTATCTCATCGCCGCGGCATTCTTTTTGCCGGAGACGAAGGGTAAGACGCTCGAAGAGATGGAGGCGCATTTCGAGGGGAAGACGGAAGGCATGCCATAGAGACTGCCATCAACTTTGGCGCACATCTCGAGGAGAAATGCTCAATCGCCCCGTGGCGCGCCCACAGTCTCCAGCTTCGCGCCCTCACCGCCGGCATGGGCGACCCGGCTTGCGGCCCCACTTACAGGGATGAAAACGTGGAAGCAGGTGATGCATCGGCCGCGATAGTGAAAGCTCCGATACGAGATGCGGCCATCATACTTCTGCAGTATTCCTTTGCTGATCCAAAGGCCCAGTCCGGTGCCCTTGGTGGATTTGGTGCTGTAAAAAGGCTCAAAGAGATGCTTGGCGTCTTCGGGACGGATGCCGACACCGGTGTCCGTGATGGAGATTCCGATGCCGCGCGTCTGCGTAGTCCAATCGGTAACTTCGCGCACATGCAGCCGGAGCTGGCCGCCCTCCTGCATCGCCTGAATGGCGTTGGCAATCAGGTTCATGAATACCTGGCGAAGTTCGACGGGGAAGCCGTGGATGGGATGCGTGGCCACGTACTTCTTGCGCAGGACGATGTGATTGCTGTTGATCTCGCGTTCCTGTAATTCGAGCACATTGTCGAGCAGTTCAGGAATCGAAATGGGGATGGGCCGTTTGGATTCGCGATAAAAACTGAGCGTCTGACGAGTGATGTGGGAGACACGAAGCAATTCCAGTTCCGCCATGTTGGCCAGGCGGCGGGCATCCTCATCCAAAGAGGGATGGGCGCGCAGCAGAAAGAAGAGATTCGTGATCGCGGCCAGTGGATTATTGATCTCATGCGCGATGATTCCCGCCACGCGCCCCATCGCCGCGAGCTTCTCCGATTCGCGCAAGACCTCTTCAGCCCTTAGCTGTGCCGTGATGTCGCGCCCGACTTCAAGCACGCCATCGGAATCGTGATCGATCGTCTTGCGGCACGCAACCACAATCTCTCTTCCATCCCGCGTGGTTTGCAGCACGTTGCCTTCCCACCATCCCTGGCTTTCGAGTACGCGCTCTATCTCGTCGCGAGGCACAGGGAAAACGGTCTGCAGAAGCGGATGCATCTTTTGTCCCAGCACCTCATCGTTTCGCCAGCCGTACAGGTTTTCCGCGCCTGCGTTCCAGAACCGGATACGATCGTCGCCGTCGCGCACCATGATGGCCTCGGAGGCCAATTGCAGCAGCTTGGCGCGTGTCCGGAATTGCGCTTCGCTCTGCCGCAGCTCTGTAGTCCGCTCTTCCACGCGCTGCTCGAGATCGCGGTTGAGGCGCTCGAGCTGGCGAGTCTTGCGGTGCAGCTCGGTGAAGACCCCCACCTTGGCGCGCAACACCTCCGGTATCACCGGCACCGAGATGTAGTCCACCGCGCCGCTTCGATAGCCGTGGATGCGATCGGAATCCGTGAGATGGACGCCGGAGATGAAGATGATGGCGGTCTTTTGGAAACGCGGATGCTGGCGGATGACGTCGGCTAGCTCAAAGCCGTCCATTTGGGGCATGGAAACGTCCATCAGGACGACGGAGATATCCGTCTTCAAGAGCACGTTCATGGCCTGCACGGCAGAGGAGGCCTTGATCAGGTTTGCGCCCAGATCGCCGAGGATAGCCTCGTAGCTCAGCAACTTTGCTGGCTCATCGTCGACCATGAGAATGTTGGTCGCGTCGTCCGCACTCATCTGTCATTCTCCATCGCGGTTCCTCTGCGCGTCTAACGGTGCAACCACATTCGCAATGCCGAAAGCAATTGCTCGGTATTGACGGGTTTGGCCAGGTACTCGGACGCCCCGGCTTCAAGGCAACGTTCGCGGTCTCCTTTCATCGCCTTGGCAGTGAGTGCAATGATAGGCAAGCGACGCAGCGACGGATTCTGCCGGATCACCTGCATAGTCTCGTAACCGTCCATCTCCGGCATCATGATGTCCATAAGCACGATGGCCAAGTCGGGCGTGGACTCGATGGTCGCGATGGCCTCGCGCCCAGTGCCCGCCGAGAGCACGGTCATGCCCCGCCGCTCCAGAACGCTCGAAAGCGCGAAGATGTTGCGCACGTCGTCGTCGACCACCAGCACCTTGCGCCCGGCAAGCGCATCGTCGGATTGATGCAGCCGGTCGAGCATCTGTTGTTTGGAGGGCGGAAGATCGGCGATCACGCGGTGCAAGAACAGTGCGGTTTCGTCGAGTAGCCGTTCCGGCGATTCCACATCCTTCACTACCACGCTACGCGCCAGGATGTGCAGTTGCGCATCTTCTTCCGGCGAAAGTTCACGGCCTGTGAAAACCACGACCGGCAGGTCTCTGAGCTTGGGCGTCTCGCGCAGCCGATCGAGAACGTCGAAACCCGTCATGTCGGGGAGGCGCAAGTCCAGAACTGCGCAGTCGTAGTTCGATTCTTCGAGAGATTTTAGCGCCGATGCGCCCGAGTCGGCGACCTCTATGTCGATGTCTTTATGACCGAGCAGCTCGCAGATGCTGAGCTGCTCCGCAGGATTATCTTCGACGACGAGCAGCCGCTTGCGCCGCGGCTGTGAATACTGGCGAATACGCGAGAGCGCGGCCTCCAGGTCCTCGGTCGTCGATGGCTTGGTGACAAATGCAAATGCGCCGCGCGAGAGGCCATGATGGCGGTCCTCGTCGAGCGTGAGCATCTGCACGGGGATGTGGCGCGTTCTGGAATCCTGCTTGAGATGATTCAATACCGTCCAGCCCAGCATGTCGGGCAGGAAGACATCGAGTGAGATGGCTGTCGGGTTGTAATCGTGGGCCAGCGAAAGGGCCTCGGTACCGGTCTGTGCAACCAGTACCTTGAAGCCCTGGTCGCGAGACAGGTCGTAGAGAACGCGCGCATAATGCGGATCGTCTTCAACGATGAGCAGAATGGCGTCGCCCTCCTGCAGGTTGCCGCGATCGTCTTCGATGCGCGACTCCTGCTCAACCACTGAGACCGTGGTAAGGAAAGTCGGCAGCGGAATGGCGCCGCTCTTTTCCATCTTGACGACGTTGGCCGTAACCGGTCCGACGTAGGTTTGCGGCAGGTACAGGGTGAAGCTGCTTCCCTGCCCCGGCACGCTCCGGAGCTGGATCTCGCCGCCGAGCAGGCTTGCCAGCTCGCGGCTGATGGCGAGCCCCAGCCCGGTGCCGCCAAACTTGCGGCTGGTGCCTGCGTCCGCCTGCTGGAAGGCCTCGAAGATGATGCGCTGCTTTTCGGGCGGGATGCCGATGCCGGTATCGGCAACTTCGAAGGCAATCACAGATCGCGCGCCGCTCAGAATTGGATGATCGGCACTCCATCCGCTGGACGGACTCAATACTCTGAGGCGCACACTGCCTTGCTCCGTAAACTTGAACGCATTCGACAGCAGGTTCTTCAGCACCTGCTGCAGACGCTTGGAGTCGGTGACGAGGCTGCGTCCCAGCCGCGGATCGCTGCTGACCTCGAATGCCAGCCTGCGGTTCTCTGCCTCGTGGCGGAACGGCCGCGAAACCGTGTCGAGCAGAGATCCGAAGAGCACCTCTTCGGCTTCGACCGAGACGGTGCCCGACTCGATCTTGGAAAGGTCGAGAATATCGCTGATGAGGTTGAGCAGGTCGGTACCCGCCCCGTGAATGGTGCGGGCAAATTCCACCTGCTTCGCAGAGAGGCTGCCGTCGGGATTTTCCGCCAACTGCTGCCCCAGCACCAGAATACTGTTGAGCGGCGTGCGCAGCTCGTGCGACATGTTGGCGAGGAATTCCGATTTGTATTTCGAGGTCAACGCCAACTCGCGCGCCTTCTCTTCCAGAGCGCGGCGGGCCTGCTCGATCTCCTGGTTCTTCCGCTCCACCTCGGTGTTCTGTTCGGCAAGCTGCTGGGCTTTTTGCGCGAGCTGCTCGTTGGTCTGTTGCAGCTCCTTCTGCTGCGTCTGCAGCTCAGCGGCGAGCTGCTGCGACTGTTTCAGCAGGCCTTCGGTCTGCATCGTGGCCTCAATCGAGTTCAACACGATGCCGATCGATGCCGTGAGCTGTTCCAGGAAGGCGAGGTGCGACGCGGTGAATGCGCTCAGGCTGGCGAGTTCGATGACTGCTTTCACGCGATCTTCGAAGAGCACCGGCAGCACAATAACATTTTTGGGTTTGGCTTTGAACAGGCCAGAACGGATGGGCGCGGTATTGCGCGGAAGCTCGCTGATGAGCAGGCGCCGCTTCTCCGAAGCACACTGGCCAATCAGCCCTTCGCCGATTCGCACTTCGGAGAATTGGCCCTCGGGAGTATCGGCAAACGTTGAGAGCAGGGCCAGCTTTGCGTCGTCTGCCGTGGGTTCGCTGCCCATCTGGTAGATGACACCTTGCTGGGCGTTCACCAGTGGCGCCAGTTCCGAAAGAAGCATGCGACCCACGGTGCCCAGGTCGCGCTGCCCTTGCAGCATTCCGGTGAAGCGGGCGAGGTTGGTCTTCAACCAGTCCTGCTCGGTATTCCGGTCGGTCGTGAGCCGCAGGTTGTCGATCATGGTGTTCAGGTTGTCTTTGAGCTCGGCCACTTCGCCGCGGGCTTCCACCTGAATCGACCGCGTCAAGTCGCCCTTGGTCACGGCCGTAGCCACTTCGGCGATGGCGCGCACCTGGTTGGTCAGGTTATCGGCCAGCAGGTTCACGTTGCCGGTCAAATCTTTCCACGTACCAGCGGCGCCCGGCACATTGGCCTGGCCGCCAAGCCGGCCTTCCACGCCCACCTCGCGGGCTACGGTCGTCACCTGGTCGGCAAAAGTGGCCAGCGTGTCGGTCATGTTATTAATGGTCTCGGCCAGCGCAGCCACTTCACCCTTGGCGTTCACCGTGAGCTTCTGCGTGAGCACGCCGTTGGCCACAGCGGTCACCACTTTCACAATGCCGCGGACTTGTTCCGTCAAATTGGCCGCCATCACGTTCACGTTGTCCGTAAGGTCTTTCCAGGTGCCGGCCACGCCCGGAACCAGGGCCTGGCCGCCTAACTTGCCTTCCGTGCCCACTTCGCGGGCCACGCGCGTCACCTCGGCAGCGAAGGCGTTGAGTTGGTCGACCATGGTATTGATCGTGTCCTTCAGCTCCAGAATTTCGCCCTTCACGTCCACCGTGATCTTGCGTGAAAGGTCGCCGCGAGCCACCGCCGTCGTCACCTCTGCGATATTGCGGACCTGCGCCGTCAGATTGCCTGCCATGGCGTTCACGGAGTCGGTAAGGTCCTTCCAGGTGCCGGCCACACCGGGCACGTTCGCCTGTCCGCCGAGGCGGCCTTCCGAACCTACCTCGCGGGCCACGCGCGTTACTTCAGCAGCAAACGAGCGCAGCTGTTCGACCATGGTGTTCAGCGTTTCTTTGAGCTGCAGAATCTCGCCGCGCACGTCCACGGTAATCTTGCGCGAAAGGTCGCCGTTGGCGATGGCGGTCGCGACCTCGGCGATGTTGCGCACCTGCGCCGTCAGGTTGCCGGCCATAAAGTTGACCGAATCCGTAAGGTCCTTCCAGGTTCCGGCCACGCCGGGTACCTGCGCCTGACCGCCGAGCTTGCCATCGGTGCCCACCTCGCGGGCAACGCGTGTCACCTCGCCTGCAAACGCGTTCAACTGATCCACCATGGTGTTGATGGTGTTCTTGAGCTCCAGAATTTCGCCCTTCACGTCCACCGTGATCTTGCGCGAAAGGTCGCCGCGAGCTACGGCCGTCGTCACCTCTGCAATGTTTCTCACTTGGCCCGTCAGGTTACCAGCCATCGAATTCACTGAGTCGGTCAAATCCTTCCACGTGCCGGCCACGCCAGGCACGTTGGCCTGCCCGCCAAGCTTGCCTTCGGTACCCACTTCGCGGGCCACGCGCGTCACCTCGCCGGCGAACCGGTTCAGCTGATCGACCATCGTGTTGATGGTTTCCTTGAGCAGCAGGATTTCGCCCGATACATTCACCGTGATTTTCTTCGAGAGGTCACCGTTGGCGATGGCCGTCGAGACTTCCGCGATGTTTCTCACTTGGCCCGTCAGGTTCGAGGCCATGGAGTTCACGTTGTCGGTAAGATCCTTCCACGTGCCGGCCACACCGGGCACGTTGGCCTGGCCTCCGAGCTTGCCGTCCGTGCCCACTTCGCGGGCTACGCGCGTCACTTCGCCGGCAAACGCGTTCAGCTGGTCCACCATCGTGTTGAGGGTGTCCTTGAGCTCGAGAATTTCGCCCTTCACGTCCACCGTGATCTTGCGCGAAAGATCGCCGCGAGCCACGGCCGTCGCCACCTCGGCGATGTTTCTCACCTGGCCTGTCAAGTTCGAGGCCATGAAGTTCACGTTGTCAGTCAGGTCCTTCCATGTGCCGGCCACGCCCGAGACCTGCGCCTGACCGCCGAGCTTGCCGTCGGTGCCCACCTCGCGCGCCACGCGCGTCACCTCGCCGGCAAACGCGTTCAACTGGTCCACCATTGTGTTGATGGTGTTCTTGAGCTCCAGAATTTCGCCCTTCACGTCCACCGTGATCTTGCGCGAAAGGTCGCCGCGGGCCACGGCCGTCGTCACTTCGGCGATGTTGCGCACCTGGCCAGTCAGGTTGCCGGCCATAAAGTTCACTGAGTCGGTCAAGTCCTTCCAGGTTCCCGCTACGCCGGGCACATTGGCCTGCCCGCCCAGGCGGCCTTCCGTGCCCACCTCGCGGGCCACACGCGTCACCTCGCCGGCAAATCGGTTCAGCTGGTCCACCATCGTGTTCAGCGTTTCTTTCAACTGCAACATCTCGCCGCGTACATCGACGGTGATCTTGCGCGAGAGGTCGCCGTTGGCAATGGCCGTTGCCACTTCTGCGATATTGCGCACCTGGCCGGTGAGGTTGCCGGCCATAAAGTTGACGTTGTCCGTCAAATCCTTCCAGGTTCCAGCCACGCCGGGAACGTTGGCCTGACCGCCGAGCTTGCCTTCCGTGCCCACCTCGCGGGCCACGCGCGTCACTTCGCCAGCGAAGGCGTTCAACTGGTCCACCATGGTGTTGATGGTGTCTTTGAGTTCCAGAATTTCGCCCTTCACGTCGACGGTGATCTTGCGCGAAAGGTCGCCGCGAGCCACAGCCGTCGTTACCTCGGCGATGTTTCTTACCTGCGCTGTTAGGTTCCCGGCCATGGCATTTACGGAGTCGGTAAGGTCCTTCCAGGTTCCGGCCACGCCGGGCACAACCGCCTGGCCGCCGAGCTTGCCGTCAGTGCCTACTTCGCGGGCCACGCGCGTCACTTCGGATGCAAAGGAGCGCAGCTGATCGACCATCGTGTTGATGGCTTCCTTGAGCTGCAGAATTTCGCCGCGCACGTCCACGGTGATCTTGCGCGAAAGGTCGCCGCTGGCCACGGCCGTTGCCACTTCGGCCATGTTTCTCACCTGGCCCGTGAGGTTCGAGGCCATGGAGTTCACCGAATCGGTCAGGTCCTTCCAGGTTCCGGCCACGCCGGGCACCATTGCCTGGCCGCCAAGCTTGCCGTCGGTGCCCACCTCGCGAGCCACGCGCGTTACCTCGGCGGTAAAAACGCCCAGTTGCTGAATCATCGTATTCACGATATTGGCCGAGCGCAGGAACTCGCCTTCAAGCGGGCGGCCATCCACATCGAGCCGCACCGTCTGCGTCAGATTGCCCTGCGCCACGGCAGCGATGGCGCGCGTGACTTCTGTGGTAGGCCGCAGCAGGTCCTCGACCAGGGTGTTGACAGAGACCTCCATGTCGTCCCAGGCCCCCTTGCGCCGCTCAAAATGAATGCGTTCGCGAATCCTGCCTTCCTTGCCGACGGCCAGCCCCACGCGGCTTAGCTCGCGCGCCATCTGTTCGTTGGCGGAGACAATGTCGTTAAAGCTGTCGGCAATCTTGCCCGGGAGTCCGCTCCACGATACTGGGAGTCTGACGCTGAAGTCGCCATCCCGCATGGTATGGAGACTCTGCAAGATCGCCACCATGCAATCTGAAGCAGAGGGTTGCAAGCCATTCGAGGAGAGATTGCTTTCCTCGCTTTGGCCAACAGCAGCTTGCTGAGCAAGGGTTTCCATGCGTTTGTTACCTCGACCTCGGGGAAGGAAAAAGGCGCAGGCAAACCGTTAGGGGGATGGCGGGAAGCACGGTTTTCTCTACGCTGTCTGAAGTGGGATGCATCCCAGATGACTCCGGGTTGCCCCTCGATGTCGGGGATCATCTAGAAAGATCGACCCGCTAAACATCCGGCGAGTTACCGATTACTTTAGTACCAATGGGCAAAGGTGCGAGGCTGCCTAAAACCTCGTGTTTGCATCGAACTCATTCAGCATTATCGGGCCTCACGAGTTTGCTTGTGGCGAGAGTGTTGTCTAGACCTCTTGGCTTGGCGTCGGACACCCGCAATGCCTGGAGACATAATTGTCGGGCCCAAGTCTTATCTATTGCTTTCCCTGTCCAAGTTGCGGTGAGTCCGTCGTTCTTCCCCGTCAAAGTCCTCTCGGTTGGGTTGGCTCGTCGCAATTTCTTCCCACTGCCGTATGGCCCATCCGTTTTCTCTGTCCGCAGTATTTACGGATCGGAGAAATCTCTCGATCGACCGTTCGTCTCGCGACCAACTTGGTGACTAGCCAAACGAGCCGCATGAATTCTTTTTGGGAAATCGACGGCGCTTGCTGCCTCGAGAACTGCGGCAAGCGCCACTCCGTTTACACGTACTGCCGCAGGGGCACGGACCCGGATTCCATATTGCAAAATTTTATGGGCCTCAAACCCTCGATCACCTGTCTTGGCGGGCACACCGCAAAGTTCCATCGCGATCGCCTGACCGTCAACCGGCTGACTGTGCGGTAACCATCATTGAGTGGTGATATCGAGGATATCGCGCAATAGGGACCGGCCCATGATCCAGCTGTATCGGAACTCCGCTCAGTGAAGATTGGGATAAGTTCTATAAGCCACAAGTTGTGCGTCGAAAAAGGTCCCGCTGAGGCGCGAGGTTTTGAGAAGAACCTCGAAATAAGGGAATCGATTCACGTGAAGCGTGTTGCGCAGGTTCTCCATTTGGCTTTCAGAGGTTAGAAACGCAGCCGCGGCGCCCGTGGCGTCGGAGTCGGTTCCTGCAAGGATGATGATGTTTCCCGTGTGACTCGGGTTCGGCAGATAGGCAATGACGGAATAGCCGACCAAGCTGTTTGAGGAAACCTGCACGGAATAGACGGCCGGCTCTCCGGGCTTGGGATTGCGGTTGCGCACAATCTGTAGCCCCTGATGGTAGTCATAGTCGGTGACAAAGTTGAGTTGGTCGTCGAAAAGGTAATCCCAGGGGACTGCTTTCTTGCCGCCGATCAGGACCACGCTGTCGCGCTTGATTTCATCGGCGGTGAAGTAGCGCGCCAATGTGAGGTAGTGCGGGTAGGTGGCCGGGATCTCGCCCAGTAGGACCTGAGCGGCGCGCACTGCGCCAAAGGTCACCAGGTTATGGTTCAGAACCTGGTACACGTCCTCCTTGCGATCCGCGCTCATGTTTGACGATTGAATCTGCTGAATGAATCCACGGCTCATGTAGTCCCCAAGCGTGAGGGGATTGCCGGTAATATCCTCCATCACGCTGGCCGAGTCGTCGGGCAACACAAGATCGGTTTGGCGATGCGAATCGAGAAAACCGCTCCAGAACGAGGCCAAAGCCGGTTGGCCCTCCCATGGGTAGAGCGCTTTGCTCATGGTACGGTTTTCGAGATAGAGCGTCACACAGGCAGCGGCGAGAGACACGCTCACCACCGGCCACACCAATCGCCGGATACTCCAGGGCCCTCGAGATTTCTCACGCCCCGCGGGTTCGCTTTTTGGCGCGGCCTGCTGTGCCGCGTAGACCTGTACGGCCGCCCTATTTTCCTGGGGTTCCACAAGCCTGCGTCGAAAAACCAGCCGGTAACCGCCGCGGGGAATCTCGAAGATGAAAGGCTCGCCGGCCCCAGTCGACTCAAAATACGATTCAATGCGCTTGCGCAGCTCGGTGGCGTTTACCCGGACAATATTGTCCGCGCTGCGATCGTAGGAGGCGGGCCTGCCAAAAACCTTGGCGCCAATCTCATGCTCGTGAATCTCCGGGCACCCCTCTTTGAGCGACTGTTTTCCCACGTACAGCAGAAAATCGCGCAAGCGCGCCGTGCGGCTGAACTGCTCGCTCGAGGCAACGCGTTCGATGAGCGCCCGCCGCTCTGCGAGGGTGGGCAGTTCATCCGCCTCACCGATGGCCGGGTTTTCCGCTACAACCGGTCTCATAAATCTCTCTACGATAGCTGGGCAAGAATGGAACCCGACAACAAGGCAGGTTCCAGGCGTTATGGCGATTTGGTGCCGCTGACTTATGAGGCCGGTTCTAGTGTCCCCGTTCACGCCAATCAAACTACGGCTCCAAGTCTACGCTGCCATGTCAATGCCGGCAACGCGCGCGCAATTACTCTTGAATCCGCCTCGGCGCGATTGACTATCCGAGTGCCTCCGCAATAGCTCTCAGCTCGCTAACCCATTGGAATATTTCGACTTCGTTATCTCTTAGCGGTAAGAACACCGCCTTCTTCCGGTGAATTAACTTGCGTCAGTCACATGCGCCGCGAAGAATCCCTCTCCGGATTCAAAAAGAGCCGACAGTGAGGCTCTGTGGACGCAGCTCCTTAAGAGGTGGGCCGTTCGAAAGCAGCGGTTCGCACCAGCCAGATCCAGCGCTCAACATACAACGCTCAACCATATCGAGCCAATTTCAGGAGGAATCATTGGAGATGAAAACGTTAACCAGTTCCAGGACGCGCACAAATCGATCACCTGTAAAGAGATTTTGTATTTCGCTCCTTTTGCCGGCCGCTTTTCTGTACTTCTTTTCCTTCAGTCTCTCTGCCCAGGAGTATCTGGCACAGATTTCTGGAACAATTACGGACAGCACAGGAGCAGTTGTGCCTGGTGCTCAGGTAACCACTGAAAGCGTCGACACTCACTTCAAGACTACGGCGCCTACTAATCAAGCTGGCGCCTATTCAATTCCATTCCTGGCGCCGGGTGTCTATTCGGTCAGTGTAGAGGCAAAGGGTTTCCGTCGGGCAGAGAAGACGGGCGTGGTGCTGCACGCTTCCGACAAGGCAATCGTGGATTTGAGCCTCAAGGTCGGCACAGAGAGCGAAACTATACAGGTGACCGTTGATCTCCAGACTCTGGATGCCGGCACTGCCTCGCTCGGCCAGGTTCTCGACAAGCAGGAGGTTGTGGAGTTGCCCAACATCGGTCGCAACCCATTTGTGGAAGCGACGCTCGCACCGGGCACATATTCGGCCAACATGGTGACCGGCTCTCAAAGCCAGTTCAACCAGCCCTATAGCGGTACCGCATCGCAGATGCAGATTGGCGGCTTGGGCAACGAGCACCGGCTGGAGTTGAATGGTATGCCTGACGACGCGCCGGAGCGCCTGTCGGCCGTTACCTATACGAATTTTGTGCCCTCGCCGGAGGCCGTGCAGGAAGTCAGTACCCAGACCATGCTGGTGGATGCGCAGTACGGCCACTCGGACGGCGCAGTCATCAACACCATCGTAAAGACCGGCCAGAACGCATTGCACGGTGCCGCATACTACATCTTGCAGAACACCGACATGAACGCCAACACCACCCAGCGTAAGCAGTCGACCACGCAATCCACCAGCGGGCAGCCCTCGGTGGATCGTTGGCAGCAGCCGGGTTTCGTCGTCGATGGCCCGATCTACATTCCGAAGATCTACAACGGACACGACAAGAGCTTTTTCACCGTCGCCTACGAGCGTATCCAGACCAATACCCCCAACCCCTACACGGGCTTTATGCCGACCGACGCAATGCGGTCCGGTGACTTTTCTTCTCTTTGCAGTTCGTATGACTCGACCGGTTTTTGCACCAGCAGCACCGGCATTCAGCTCTACAATCCCCAATCGCCGATTAACTCGAGCGGGAACCGCACCTCTTTCTTTCCGAATAATAAAATATCGAGCGCCATCGACCCGGTTGCCGCAACGATCATCAAGTATTTCCCCGAGCCGAATACGACGACCGGTGGATCGAGTTACAACTATGTTTCGGGGGACGACACGATCAAGGATCACTACTGGTCATTCATCACCCGTATCGATCACAAGCTGACGGACAAGCAGACGCTGACCGGGCTGTTCTTCCGTAGCAAGCGCAACCAGCTCTATCCTGTGCAAGGCTTCGGCATCAACGGGAACGGCGTCGGCGGTCCTGGCTACTCGCACTTCCGCAACGACATCGGCGCCTCGGTGGAGTGGATGTACGCCATCTCGCCGTCGCTGGTTCTCGACAGCCGTATCGGCTTTGTCTATCACCCTTTCTCGCTCACCTATTACGGCGACAACGACGATCTTACAAAGCTGGGTTTTTCGAGCACGTTTGCCTCGGAAGTGCCGCGCGAGACCTTCCCGGGCATCTCTTTCTCCAGCGGCGTCAACTCCTACAGCAGCGCTACGGGCGGCGGCGGCACGTATAGCGAGGCTACCGCTTCGGCCTGGACCGAGGTGCTGAACAAGGTGATCCGCCGGCACACAGTCAAGGTTGGCTTTGAGGGCAACGATCTGCGCTATGACCTGATATCGACGAGTGCTAGTGCTTCCAACATCGGCACGTTCAACTTTGCCCGTAACTTCACGCAGAAGAACTACACCAGCGGTGACGCCAACTCGGGCGATCCGATGGCCTCGTTCCTGCTGGGCGCCATCAACAGCGACACCGTCAACTGGTACGGGCCGTTGGCCTTCGACCAGAAGTATGTGGGTTTCTTCCTGCATGACGACTGGCGTGTCAACAACCAGCTGACACTGAATATGGGCATCCGCTGGGATTATGAAGCGCCGATGACCGAGCGCCACAACCAGATGAACGACGGCTTCTGCCTCACTTGCACTAATCCGTTGCAGTCTTCAGTAAGCGGGGTGACGCTGGACGGCGGACTCCAGTTTGTGAGTTCGTCGAACCGTATGGGCTACAACAAGGAGCTGAACAATTGGCAGCCTCGCATTGGCGCCGCCTACCAGCTCAACCCCAAAGCTGTGCTGCGCGGCGGCTTTGGCATGATCTACTTGCCCACATTCGATCAGCCCGGCGCGACCGGCTTCAGCCAGAGCACAAGCTACACAAATTCACTGAACGGCTATCAGCCTTCCTACACGTTCGCCAATCCGTACCCGAACGGACTGGTGAAGCCGACCGGCTCGTCGGCTGGGTTGGAGACGGCGCTAGGACAGGGGCTGTCGCCTGAGGACGTCAACCATCACCAGCCGCGGCTGTTCTTCGGGTCGCTGGGCGTTGAGTACCAGTTGCCGAAGAGTGCGGTGATCGAGGTTGACTACGTGGCCAATGCCACCCGTAATTATCAAGTGAGCAAGGCCATCAATGCTCTGCCGTCC
Organism: Occallatibacter sp.; assembly: GCA_049521075.1. Classification (GTDB taxonomy): domain Bacteria; phylum Acidobacteriota; class Terriglobia; order Terriglobales; family Acidobacteriaceae; genus Telmatobacter. The sequence continues at coordinate 4,068 of JBEKPD010000035.1, read as the reverse complement.
GCGGACTTCGCGCTGGGTAGTACATATTTGAACACGACGGTACCCAACCCGATGGCAGGCTTGATCCCGACCAATGGTACGTTGAATGCCTCAACCATCCGCGAGTCGTACCTGTTGGCACCCTATCCGGAGTTTGGCGGCATCACGCTGTACAACCGTCCGCTGGGCTACACCTCGTACAACGCGATGCAGTTGAGTGTACGCAAGCGTTTCGCCGACGGTTTCAGCGGGCAGTTCCATTACACGTGGTCGAAGCAGATGAACGCGACGACCTATCTGAATAACTTTGACGACTGGAATCAGTTGTTCCGCCGCGAATCTTCGGCCCCGAACCGGCTGTGGAATGTGCTTGGCAGCTACGAGATTCCGACGCCGTTCCGCACCAACTACATCAGCCGCACGACGCTGGGTGGCTGGTCGCTGCACGCGGTCGTACGCTCCCACAACGGCTCGTTGATCGGCTATCCATCGGCCAGCGGCAGCCAAGTAGACATGATCCCCGGTGCCAACCTGCGTGGCGGCGGCAGCAACCGCAGCATGACGCACCAGTTCAACACCTGCTACATCGATGCGACGGGCACGATAAACAGCGGTGGCACGACCAACACCAAGGGCTCCTGCTCTTACGGTGATGGCTCGCCGGCGTGGCAACTGCGCACAGCCACCTCGACCGCTACCTCGGGCTACGCTCTGACACCGGTTACCTACAACACCATCATGCCCCGAATCCGGCAGATGGTCTTCCCAATTGCCGACACCTCGTTGTTCAAGCAGTTTGTCATCCACGAAAAGTTCAACTTCGAGCTGCGTGGCGAGTTCTTCAACATCTCCAACACGCCTAACTACGGCACGCCAAATACCACCCTGACCACCTACGACTCGGGCACGCCCCCAGCAGGAGGGGCCGGGAGGCTTTCCTGGACCCAGGGCAACGATCCGCGCATGGGCCAGGTTACCGCCCGTCTGAATTTCTAAACTACGCCTCCCTCGCTGTGGACTTCCGAGAATCTAGAATCATTCGGAAGTCCACACATTTTCTTGATTTGTCAGATTACATATTCCCGGCTGAGACGTATTCACTTTAACTACCTCGGTGATTTGCGAAATGGTTTCGCGCAAGGTGTGAATCGGAATGATTTCGAGGCGGACGAAAGTTTTTCTTCAGATTTTTTTGATGGCCGGCCTGTTCGCCACCGTGTATGGCCAGACCCCAAGTCAACAGGATCGATTGCACGCGGGATTTCTTGAGCCGCCGGCGGCAGCCAAACTTCGCTGCTACTGGTGGTGGCTCAACGGCAACACCACGGAAGACACCATCACACGCGATCTCGAGGGCATGAAATCCCACGGATACGGCGGGGCCATTCTGGTCGATGCCGACGGATCGGGCCAGCAAGGCAACCTCGAAACCCACATCGGTCCGGCCATCGGCAGCCCAAAGTGGATGGCATTATTTATTCATGCGTTGGCGGTGGCACAAAAGCTCGGTCTCGAAATCAGCCTGAACGTGACCAGCCGCTTGGACGTAGGCATCATCGGCGGCCCGACGGTGGCTCCCGAAGACGCCATGAAACAGGCGACCTGGTCGCGCGTCATTGTGGAGGGCGGCGGCACACGAAAAGTCCAACTCGCATTGCCACCCGCGCAGAATGGCTTCTATCGCCCCATCGCCGTTCTTGCCTATCCGCTGCGCCACGGTGCCTCGCTGCCTGGATCGCCTGAGAGCGGCCGCGACGCCATTGTGAATCTGGAATTCAAAACTGCTTCGATGGAAACGGGATTCTCCATGACGCCGTCCGATCGCGTGATGCGGGATGAACCCGCGGTTGCCGGCGAGGAGGACGCGGGAGTTGGCGATGTTGTCGACCTGAGCTTGCGCACCGACGGGAGCGGCAATTTGGAATGGAATTTTCCGCCTGGAACCTGGGAGGTTCTGCGCATCGGCTACACCGACACGCCCAGGACGGAACACCTGATGGACGCCGCGGGAAGGCCGCTCGGATTGCCGGTCGATGCTCTGAGCCCCGCAGCCTTCGATCACTACTGGCGCGATGCCGTCGCGCCCTTGCTCAACGCTGCGAAACCTTACATCGGCACCAGCCTGCGCTACCTCGTCACCGATAGTTGGGAAGCGGGCGGAGCGAATTGGACGGAGGACTTTCGCGAAGAATTCAAGCGCCGGCGTGGGTACGATCCGCTTCTGTATCTGCCCATCCTGTCGGGGCGCATCCTGACGAGCCGCGAAACCAGCAATCGCTTTCTCTTCGATTTGCGCCGTACTGTCGCTGACCTGATCGCGCAGAACTACTACGACCGCTTTGAAGATCATGCGCGCAAACAAGGCTTGGGCACGCATCCCGAGGCTGGCGGCCCGCACGGCGCGCCCATTGACGCGCTCTTGAATTTCCGCAGCCCCGATTTCCCGCAAACCGAGTTCTGGGTGGTTTCAGGAACCCATCGCGTGAGCGACGACCAGCGATTCTTCGTCAAAGAGGCGTCGAGCGCCGCCCACATTTATGGCAAACCGTTCGTCGCTGCCGAGGGACCGACCAGCATGGATCCCGATGCGTGGTCCGAATCTCTGAGCGGCGATCTGCAGCCCACGTTTGACCAGGCTCTCACGGAAGGATTGAACTGCCTGTTCTGGCACGAATTTACTTCGTCGCCGGCAGAGTACGGATTGCCCGGCCAGGAGTACTTCGCCGGCACGCACCTCAATCCCAATGTCACCTGGTGGAATCAGGCCACGCCTTTTCTGCGCGCCTTCGACCGCGCCCAGTTTCTTATGCAGCAGGGTCGTTCCGTAGCCGACCTCCTGTATTTTTATGGAGACCAGGTGCCGGAATTTGTGCGCATTCGCAGCGACGATCCGGCACATGTGTTACCCGGATACGACTACGACGTAGTCAACGAAGATGCGCTTTTGCATCGCATGCAAGCGAACGGATCGGATCTTCACACGCCGGAAAGCCTGCATTATCGCGCTCTTGCGCTTCCCGTTTCGCGGCATCTTTCCTATGCGGCGCTCCACTGGATCGAGCGCTTTGTGAAACAAGGTGGAGTGGTCATCGGGTCCAAACCCACCGGGCCGCTCGGATTGATTCCTCCCGGTGAAGAAGCCGAGTACGACCGCATTGCAGACGCGATGTGGGAAGGCTGCGACAGAAGTGCAGCGTCAGTGCAATATGGCAAAGGGACGATCTACTGCGCGGCCGGCGCGCGGAATGCACTTGTCGCCATGGGCGTAACACCGGACTTTTCGTATCAATTGAACAATGCAAGCGTGAACAACGCAAGCGCAGGCTCAGAAAACCAACCCGCCTTTGACTACGTTCATCGCCGAACGGCAAGCGCGGATATCTACTTTGTCCGCAACACGCAGTCCAGTGAGTTACAGGCGACACTCTCGTTTCGGGTTCGCGGCCGCGCTCCGGAGCTATGGAACGCCGACGACGGGGCGATGCTTCCTGCGCTGGCCTATGCCGAAACCAAAGATGGCCGGACAAAAATCCCGCTCACATTCCCGGCCAAAGGGTCGGTCTTCGTGATCTTTGAGTACCCTGCGGAACGCCATCTGGTCGAAATCAAGAAGGATGGGAGCACAGTTTTTCCATCGATTGAACAGGGCACGGGTATTTTCTCGAGCGGCGAGCGGGGATTTGTCGCGACTGCCCCCGGGACCTACAACACCACCGATTCTCTGGGAGCGAATCACACCTTCGCGGTGAGCGCAGCCGCACTTCAAGCGCCCGTCCAAACCTCATGGACTCTCTCATTCCCAGCTGGATGGGGAGCGCCTGCGTCGGTTCCCATCGAACGCTTTGAATCATGGACGCAATCAACGGATCTAGGAATTCGCTATTTCTCGGGAACGGCGGTCTATCGCACGACTGTCCAGATTCCCGCCGGCCTCGTCACGCCTGACCGTGAACTCTGGCTCGAACTCGGCCAGGTGCGCGAAATTGCAACGGTCGTGGTGAATGGCCGCGAAGTCGACACGCTTTGGCGGCAGCCATTCGCCGCGCGCATCGATCCGCTGCTTCATACAGGCGAGAATCTCATCGAGAT